>JAKQOG010000127.1 GCA_029565395.1 Candidatus Hydrogenedentota bacterium
AAATCCTCCGGCCCTAACATCATTCTTGTGGCGTTGGATGCCCTCCGCGCGGATTTCCTGCCTTTGTATACAGCCTCTGCAACGGCGAAAACACCGGTCCTCGACGCGTTGGCCAAGGAATCCATTTTGTTTGAGAATGCCTTTGCGCAGGCCCCGTGGACCAAGCCTTCGTTCGCCACTATCTTCTCCGGTTTGTATCCCGAAGCGCACACCGCTATCAATAAGACCGCCTCGTTGCCCGATACCGTGGAAACGCTCACCGAATTGCTTCAACAGGGCGGTTATTATACCCAGGGGTACTCCAACAACGCCTTTACGTCGTCGGTGTTCAACTTTCAGCAGGGTTTTTCCGGCTATGTCGATCTTAAGCCCCAGTTATATTTCGGCGCCAGCACGTCGGCCTCCAAATTGTCGATGTATGAAGTGTTGCGGAAGGTGCGCCAGCGGTTGGTGAGCAAACTCAGCCGTTTTATTCCGCCGCTGCGCAAGATGGACGTGCGGGATTTCTATCAGCCTGCCGAAGACGTTACGCGGGAAGCCTTGGCGTGGATGGATGCCGGGCGCGTGCCAGAGGGAATGCCTTTCTATCTCTTTCTGCATTACATGGACACGCATGATCCCTTTATGGACTGGAGCAAACCCGGGGTGGGGTATGCACGGTCCATATTGGGCGATACGCCCAGCCCCGACCTCGATGAACCCATGCGCGCCGCCTACATTTCCGAGATTGAGCATTTCGATCGTTTTTTGGGAGAACTAATCGCGGGTCTCAAACAGCGGGGACTTTACGACAATTCGCTGCTGGTGTTTACGGCGGACCATGGCGAAGAATTCCTGGATCATAAGGGGTTCTGGCACGGGTTTACCCTGTATGACGAAATGCTGCATATCCCGCTTATGATTAAACTGCCGGGCAAGGCGCATGCGGGCGAGCGCAACACTGATCTGGCCCGCCATATCGATATTGCGCCCACGCTCCTGCAAGCAGCGGGTCTTCCCAAAGGCGCCGTGATGCCGGGGAGTCCGCTCGTTGACGCATCGGGCGCTTCCACGAACCAGGCCATACAATCCGCCTTTGCCCACAACGATTTCGAGGGCAATCTCCTGCATGCCGTGCGCACACGTGAAAGCAAACTTATCCTCGCCACCGAAGCGGCCTCGCGCCCCCTGGCCCCAATAGAACTTTACAACCTTAAAGACGATCCCAAGGAGAGCAAAAACCTTGCGGACGACCCTTCGCAGGCATCTCTATTGAGTGCGCTGGAGCAGACGCTGCTCCACTATGCGCAGGGAATCGAAGACACGTCCGCACAACCCGCCGCGGCGGTTCCCCTGAGCAATGAAGTGCAAGAACAACTCAAAGCTATTGGCTATTTGCAATAAAACTGATGCGCCAAGCTTACATGTTGTTTCTAGGCACGATCGAGGTTCGCCAGAAACTGGATGCTAGTTTTTACTATAAGAGGCTAATGGTCGGTGTTATTCTTTTGGCGGGGTTTTTCATCGAAATTTGGGAACATTTTTGAAGAAAAATCAAAAAGCCGCTGGCTCAAATCCCACACGGTAGGCTTGCCGCCGTCAGTTTTTGCCTCTCCCACGTAACAGAATTCTTTTTTTCTGCCATCAAAGAAAAGTGTGGAGGCCCCTGTAGCCACATCCCAGATCAATATTTTCTGGTCCTGGGTAAAACTTAGGATTTTTGAATCATCCGGTGAAATTGCCACATAAATTACGTAGCCGCCATATCTCCCGGAAAACATGCGTTCTTCCTCGCCGGTGAGAACATCCCAAAGCTTGATCTTATTCTCCCTGTCTCCGGTAACCACTTTTAATCTATCTGAGGAGAACGCCACGGATATGACCGGCGCCATAATCCCGGAGAACTTTCGGAGGATATCACCAGTCTCCGCATCCCAGAGTATGGCTGTTTCATCCAGGCTTCCGGTGAGAATTCGCTTCCTGTCTTGGGATATTGCCATGCAGAGAATTTCTTGGTCATGTCCATCAAAGGTACGAGAAATTACTCCCCCAAATGTTTTAATCTCATTTATGGATTTACTGCCCCCTACCAGAAGAGTTTTTCCATCGGGACTGCAGATAATAGAGGTGACTTCCCAGAAATGTGTGTAACTGCCGTTTGCAAAAGTATCTATTTCACTCCCGGTTGAGGCATTCCAAAATATAACATGCCCACCTGATCCTGTAAAAAGTCGGCTATTATCAGGGGAAAACGCCACGGCGGTGACTTTTTCATCGTATTCTTCCATATGAAGTGTTGCAAGTTTTTTCCCACTATATGCATCCCATAATATTGCTTTTCCATCCGCACCCCCAGTCAACACTTTTTTACCATCATAAGAGAATGCAACTGATACAACGGAATCCTTATGCCCTGAAAAAACCTGCAGAATCTTTCTGTTTGCCAAATCCCACAAATATGCGTTGTTGTCATAGTTTCCAGTAAGCATTAGGGTATAATCTGGCGAAAAAGCCAGGGTTTCTATCATGTCGCAGTCTTTTTCCTTGTTCTTCTGATCTGGCACGGGTATTGGACTGCCAATATTTTCTTCCTGGGTACAGTTGAACAGGAAAAGACCAGATATACTTGTAATGCCTGTACAAACTAGAATGAGTGCAACATATCGGGCCATAATATTTCCCTTCGCACATTCAATGTTATTAATTTTCCAATGTTTCCGAATCGATTATTCATACTGCCGGAATAGTATGTGAAAATCATTCGGACACCTCATTTCAATCATTGTATCCAAAAGTTTCTTTATGTGCAAAAATACAAATTCTTCGAGTGATATGTGCATTCTAAGGTTATTGTAGCTCCGGCTTTGGAGGTTTTTCCGGTTTGCGGGGCATGGCGGGCTCAATGCCATGATCCGGCTCTTGCGGCGGCAGCAATTCGGGAATGAGCCGAAGCCCGGTTCTACCGGGAGGCGGATTCGGCACCGGAAAGCAAAGCTCAAAGAGTTCATCTTCCATCATGGCCAGAATGAACTGCTGGTGATCGCGCGGATAGCTTTTCTTCCCCCGGAAGATGCGGGGGAGGTCGGCTGGCTCCAGTTCTCCGAAGCGGTTCCGTACCTCCAGATCCGTCAGAATGGCGTATACCCCTTTCGTGACCCATGTCGGATCCAGCACATAGGTTTCGGGTAATGGCCCATATCCCCCCGGACTCTCATAATGGAACAGTGTTCCAAGCTGCTTGAGATACGCCAGCAATGAACTGCGATCGGCGGGTTTGAGACGATATTTTTTGCAGAGACTATCATATTCCTTCCGGGCAAGATTCTTGCGCTTTCCCGCCGCTTCTTTTAGCGCAACCTTTGCTTTCAGATAACTTGAGGGCACGGGCTGCCGCACATTATCAAGCTGCCGGACTCGCTGAAAGATGGCCGCGCGGAGCTTATCGATGCCTTCCCCACACCGCGTTCGATTCGTCTTGTCATTGCATACGGTGCGGAAGAAGGGATCCAGGAGATTCGCCGCGTAATCTTTCCGCAGCCGGGTTTCATCCGGTTCAAACCCGCCTTCATCCCGTTTATTCAGCACCACGATCACCGGAGAATCGCCGCCAAAGGCCCGGATCTTGTCCATCCAATAGCGCAGCTTGCTTTGCTCCTCATTCTCGCGTGAATCGAGCACCAGCAGATACAGGCTCCGCTCGGTAAGGAAAAATTGATGCGTCGCCTGCATAATCTCCTGGCCGCCGAAATCCCACACATTTACCCGGATGGGAGGGTCATCCTTGGATTGGGAAGGCACGGACCATTCCGCGATCTTGATGCCGTGGGTGCATTCCGGATTAGGCAACAGCCGCTTCTTCGTGAGCCAGTGGATCAAGGCCGTTTTCCCGACACCAGGCTCGCCAACCACTAGAATCTTGGCTTCATTCAGCGTGCAAACCGGCGCCTCAACACGTTTTTCGACTCGGCGAACGCGGATTAACATGGCGGGAGGGGGGTGAAAAGGACAAAAAGGACCTAAACGACGAAAAGGACTGAGAGGAGGGCATGGACAAGGTGGACCTGTCTTCGCCAAGGTTTCCTCTTCGTCACGCGCGGCGCGTGACTTCCCCCTTCGCTAAAGCTTTGGGGGACAAGACGGAGGACACGCCGGAGGGCACGCGGACATTATGGATGGGATGGATATGCCTCACGATTCCCTGGCTTCTTGACAAAGTGTACAATATTCTGTACACTAATGTACAGAATATGAGGATATGCCATGAAATCCGTTAGTTTTACAGAATTTCGGAAAAACGCTTCAGAACTTTTCTCGAAAGTGGAACAGGGGGAAACGCTGGTGGTGCTTCGCCATGGCCGGCCCATCGCGGAAGTATCGCCGGTTAAATCGTCTCATACTCCTGCCTGGAAACAAGCCGCCTTGCGCTTAACCACGCGCGGTGCGGGGTTGTCAGAGGCCATCCTTGGGGAACGTTTCGATGAAGACCTATTTTGACTCTTCCGCGCTGGCAAAGCGATATGTCGAGGAAGCGGGCAGCGACGTGGTGGAGGCAATCTGTCAGGAGGCTACCGAACTCGGCATCAGTGTCATAGGCGCTCCTGAAATTATTTCCGCGCTGAACCGGCGCCGGAGAGAAAACGTGTTGACGCCCCATCAGTATAAGACCGCGAAACGGCGTCTTTCGGAGGAACTTAAGGATGCCACGATCATCCATCTCACCTCCCCGGTTATCACCGACACCATTCGAATTCTGGAGGAAAGCCCCGTACGCGCCATGGACGCCCTCCACATTGCCTGCGCCCTGCAATGGGGGGCCATGCTGTTTGTTTCCGCGGATGAACGCCAGATTACCGCCGCGAAAAAAGCAGGCCTGCTAACACGTGTTTTAGGCTGATTGGCCCCTCGCTTTCTTGAAACTTCCGGATCAGCCGTGTAAGATCCCTTTTTTATTGATATTCTTTTGTGTTCTCATATTTCTGGGAGAGGTTGAAGGAAGTTGTCATCATGCAGACCGCGGAACGTCTGACCAAAATTCCCCCGTACTTGTTCATGACCTTGCGGAACAAGATCAATGCCGCGAAGGCGCAGGGCGTGGATGTCATCAGCCTGGCTATCGGGGATCCGGTGGATCCCACGCCGCAGGCGGTGATTGACGAGTTGTGCCGCACGGCCCAGGACCCTGAAAATCACCGGTATCCCACCGATGAGGAATGGGGCATGCTGGCTTTCCGCAAGGCGGTGACCCGCTGGTATAAGCGCCGGTATGACGTTGATCTGGATCCCAAGAAAGAGATTGTCGCCCTGATTGGATCGAAGGAAGGATGCCACCATTTTGCGCTGGGCGTGATTAATCCGGGGGATCTGGTGCTGGTGACGGATCCCGGGTATCCCGGCTATAAGCCCAGTATTTGGTTTGTTGGCGCCACGCCGTATCCCGTGCCCATGAAAGCGGAAAACGCCTTCTTGCCCAAATTCGCGGATATTCCCTCCGATATTGCCAAGAAAGCCACGGCGTTTTATTTGAATTATCCGAACAATCCGACGGGGGCCGTGGCCACGCGTCCGTTTCTTCAAGAACTGGTGGAATTCGCCAAGAGCAACGATATTGCGGTCTGTTATGATAATCCGTACAGCGAGGTCGTGTTCGGGGTGGATCGATTGAGTTTCCTGAACATATCGGGCGCCAAAGACGTGGGTGTCGAATTGAACTCGCTGTCAAAGCCGTACAACATGACGGGCTGGCGGATCGGCATGGCCTGTGGCAATCCGGACATCGTCAAAGCCATCGCCACTTCGAAGGCCAACACGGATTCCGGGGTATTCAATGCGATTCAGTACGCGGGCATTGCTGCGCTTGACCAATGCGACGCCTTCATTGAAAAGATGCTGGCCATCTATGCGGGCCGCCGCGAAAAGGTCATCCGCACGTTGCGGGAGCTCGGCTGGACCTATGAGCCGCCCAAAGGCACGTTTTACCTCTGGGCGCCCGTGCCCAAAGGGTATACGTCCCCTGAATTTTGCGAATTCCTGTTTGAGAAGTGCGCCGTCGTCATCGCGCCCGGGTCCGCGTATGGCCAGCATGGCGAGGGGTTTGTACGGTTTTCGCTCACGGTTGAGGATAAACGGCTGGATGAGGCGTTGGACCGCATGCGCGCCGCCTTGCCCCGGCTGGAGTTTTCCTGATATAACAGTAGTTTCTTTGACCGGCCCTAGGGCCGTAGCATTGAGGTGGTTATGAGTGCATTTGGCGTTCCGATTCCCGAATCACAGATCTGCATTATCCAGGATGGCATGACCAAGCAGGATGCGCTGGGCGCGCTCATCAATGCCGTGGCGTCCAATCCGGCCATCACCGACAAGGAGGTCTTCCGGACCGCCATCTTCGAGCGGGAAGCGCGGTTGAGCACCGGCATCGGCGGCGGCATAGCCATCCCGCATGTCCGGATCCCCGAAGTGGCGGAGTCCACGGTTGGGGTGGGCATCGCTTCCAAAGGAATTGATTTTGGGGCGGCGGATCAGCAACCCGTGCAAGTTGTGGTGTTGTTTGCGACGCCGGCGGGCGCGGACAAGGATTACTTGAAAACCCTGGCTCAGGTAATGCTGAGCCTGCGCAATGTGGACTTCTTTGAGCGCCTGACGGCCTGCGATACCACTGAAAAAGCCTTCGGATTGTTAAATCGTTAGTTGCCCCGATGCCCCAAGGCCGCGCGGACTTTTGACGTGAGTTCGTGCATGGCGAAAGGCTTTTGCAAGAATTCCACTTCCCCCTCCTGTACGCCGTGATGCATGGTTACATCCCCGGTGTAGCCGGACATGAACAGCACTTTCGCCTCACGATGGATCGTTTGCAGGTGTTGATATAATTCTTTTCCGTTCATTCCGGGCATGACCACGTCGGTAAGGAGCAAATGAATGGGGTTTTTATATTGTTTTGCCGTTTCCAGGGCCTCCGCGCCATGATTGGCCGACAGGACGGTGTAGCCGTACGTTTTCAATACATCGCATACGATTTCGCACGCCTGAGGATCGTCTTCCACCACCAGCACCGTTTCATTCCCTTTGATGGAGGTCTCCGAGCCCGCCGAAGACGGTGCTTGGCTTACATCGGAGTCCACCCGGGGCAAGTAAACCCGGAACGTCGTGCCTTGGCCTGGCTCGCTGTGGAACCATATGCCGCCTTCGTGCTGCTTCACAATGCCGTAGACGGTGGCCAGGCCCAAGCCGGTTCCTTTGCCGATTTCCTTGGTGGTGAAGAACGGCTCGAATATGTGTTCTCTGACTTCTTCGGTCATTCCATGGCCGGAATCGCTCACGGCCAGCATCACATAGGGGCCGCCGGGGATTCCGCCGTGCCGCTGGGCATAGTTTTCTTCCAAATACACATTCATGGTTTCTATTGTCATTACGCCGCCGTTTGGCATGGCATCGCGCGCATTGACGGCCAGGTTGATGATGATCTGTTGAATTTGCGAAGAATCCGCCTGTACGTTCCCCAGCGCGGGGTCGAGATGGGTCACCACCTGAATGTCTTCTTCAATCAACCGCCGGAGCATTTTTTCAAATTCCGACACTACGCCGTTCAAATTGATGATGTTCATTTCGAGCACTTGTTTCCGCGCGAACGTTAGAAAGCGCCGGATCAGGTCCCGCATGCGTTCCGAGGCATGCCGGATTTGCTGGAGATCCGCATACAGCGGATCATCCTTTTTCAGCCGCAACAAGGCGAGATCGGTATATCCCATGATGGGGGAAAGCAGGTTGTTGAAATCGTGTGCGATGCCGCCGGCCAGCCGCCCGATCGATTCCAGCCGCTGCGCCTGCCGCAATTGCTCTTCCAGTTGTTTTTGCTGGGCTTCCGCGCGTTTGCGCTGGGTGACATCCTCTATCAGCGACACAAAATAGTCCGGGCTCCCATCTTCTTTGTGCACGCAGAGCGAAGAGACCTCCGCATGTACAATCGCGCCGTCTTTTCGGATATAGCGTGTCTCCTCCATGCCGCCTTCCGTTTCCCCGGACCGCAATTGTTCGTAGCGGGCCATTTGCTGCGGCACATCTTCCTTGGGGAGGAGATCGCACAAGGTCAATGCTTCCAGTTCTTCGCGGGGATATCCCATGATGGCGCAGAACTTGTTGTTTACGGCGATCCAGTGCAGGTCCGGCGTGGTAATGGCTACGCCGATAAGGGGAAGTTCGAAATACTTGCGAAAGCGTTCCTCGCTCTTCCGGAGGGCTTCTTCCTGTTTTTTCCGCTCCGTGATGTCCCGCATGAATATGGCCAGCCGGACTACCGCGCCGTTGGAATCCAGCACCGGATGGCAACTGATCTCAAAGAAGAAATCGCCAAAAACGGTTTCTTCGAAAATCGGCTGGCCGGTGCGGATCACTTCGGCAATTTGCTCTTTGCGCCTGTCGAGGCGCTTGGGCAGCACCAAGTCCAGCATATTTTTCCCAAGTAGTTCCTGTTCTGACATGCCCAATTGCTTGATTAACCGCCCGCTCAACGATAGAAAAACGCCCTGTGTATCGGTGAGGAAAACCCAGTCGGTAGTGGCATTGAGCAGCGTCCGCATGTCTTCTTCCGCCCGGGATCGGGCGCGCTCCGCCCGTTCGCGTTCGGCTATTTCATTCACCAGCGTTTCTTTTTGTTGAGAAAACTCCGTGATCAGCCGTGCTACATACCCGAATTCCGAACTGCTGGAATTCAAGGGGTTCAGCCACGACAGGTTGTTGGTGTCGAGTGCGTTGGAAATAGCATGCAAGGGGCGTGAGACCCAATACACTAATCCCACGTGCATCAGGGCGAAAAAGGCCACGCAGAATACGATGCCCAACCCGAATTCGAGTTTGGCGATCTGGATGGCTTGCCGGAACAAGGGCGCCTGGACTTCGGCTGTCAGCACTGCAATGGGGGCGCCGTTCCAATCTTCCAACGAATGGTGAAAAATGAATGTGCCTTCCGGCGTTAAGAAGGAACTGGTGACGGTTTGTTGATTGGCGGGTTCCGTAATGGTTACATTGCCCCGCATCAGATCCGAAAGCGTCCGCAGAAAACTGGGATCCCACAATCTCGCCGCGATGAAGTACCCCTTTGGATCGGATTTGCGATCGGGATCGCCCGTGGCGTGAATGGTGGCTCCCCGGAGTTCCAGAATGCCCGCAGGCGCTTTGACGAAAAAATGGATGAAGCGGTTGCCCATAAAGAGCCGGGGCCCCAGGTCATTCGGCCAAAGACTCTTTTCAATAGAGGATTCCGGCAATTGACTGTGAAAAAACAGGAGAGAATAATCTGGCCGCAACACCCACAGGGCATCCGCATTGTACAAGGTCAGGCGGTTGGCCAGATTGTTTTTCGCCCATACCGGATCGCCTGTTGAGACGAAATCCACCATTTCATCCCAAGAGGTGTAGTTATTGCAATACATGAACAGGGATCGGCCTTCCAGATGAATCAGGCTGTTGAACAATTGCTGCAGTTCTTGTTCGCGACTCTCCCGGACCATGGCCATGCCACTGACTTGCCATTGCCGGATCGCCAGCAAACTAACCAGAAACATGGCGGTTACAACTAACTGGAGTCCTAGAAGCTTCGTCCGTACCTTCATCTTCAACAACACCCTCTTTTACCGCGCATGGCGCACCCATCTATCTGCATATCCGCGCAGCACACCCCCCACGGCATTCTGCCTTGCGAATTATTCTTCCTGATTATATCAGGGAATGGTCTTGCCATCCTATTTCTTGTGTAAATTTTTTTAAGCCAATTCCGCGGTGATTTCACAAAGAACCTCCAGCCCCTCGCGCAACGCTTCTTCATTAATCACCAATGGAGGACATAGCTTGATGGCGCAACCGCCCACACCCACTGGCGCAAACAGCATCACGCCCCGCTGATAGGCGCGGTGCGCCACGTTCCAGGCGGTATCAGGATCCGGCGTGGTGCTTCCCGGCCGGGTAAATTGAATAGCGGCCACCAGGCCTACGGCGTTCCACGCGCCCACGCGGCCTTTCGCGGCATGGGCAATGGCTTCGGCCCCTTGGCGCAAGACAGGATCCAGCCGCGCCGCGTTTTCGATCAATCCCTTCTTGCGGATGACGTTCAGGTTGGCCAGGGCCGCAGCGGCACACACCGGATTTGCGGAATGGGTGCTGGTCATTTCACCGGGGCCATACATGTTCATCAACGATTCCGTGCCCAATACCGCCGAGAGGGGCATGCCGCCCGAAATCCCCTTGCCGCATGCCGCCAGATCCGGAACCACGCCCAGATGCTGAAATCCAAAGGCTCTTCCAGAGCGGCCAAATGCGGCCTGCACCTCATCGAAAATCAGCACGGCCTTGTGCAGGCCGCACCAGGCGCGAAGCTGCTGCGCATACTCCGCCGGCATCAACGCAGCGTTGCAGCCCTGGAAGGTTTCGCTCATTACGCCGCAGACGCGGTCAGGATCCACGCCCTGTGCTTGCAGCGATGCCTCAAATACCTCGAAGCGCACATCTTTCTGGCGGAATCCTTCCGGGAAAGGCACTTGTACAAAGTGTGGATCAGGCTCTCCGAGCCAGCCCTTGAGTCCGGCGGCGCCTCCCGCCAGTTGTGCGCCCATGGTCCGCCCATGAAATGCATTATCAAAGGTCACAAGGATGTTTTTCTTTGGACCGCCTGCTTGCAGGCCATAGGTGCGCGCCAGCTTGATACAGCATTCCGTGGCTTCGGAACCCGTGGTGAGCAGAAAAACGCGCCGCAGAGGCGCAGGCAGCCATTGTTCTATTTCCTCCACCAGGCGCGCCCGGATTTCCGAGGGGAAGCAATAGGCGTGATACAGCCCTTGATGCGCCATGCCGCAGATCGCTTCGACAATTTCCGGGCGCCCATGCCCCGATGCGGTGACGAGCACCCCGCTGGAAAAATCGATCCAGGTATTGCCATAGGGATCACTGATGCAGGCGCCCTCTCCATGATGCCACAGAATCGGCGGCTGCCCGCCCATGCTGCGCGGCTCCATGTCCCGCAAACGCTCCAACAACGGCAGCGATTCAGGGACGGGGATAGCCGTCTGAATACAGCGGTAGGGCGTTTTAACCAGAGGCGCCGTTTCAGGCGCCAGGGGAAACTCTTTAGTGGCCATGCGGTATTCCTTTCACTGCGGCCGCAAGCGTCCGTTCATAGTCATGCGGCGAAAATAATGCCAAGTCTTCCAGGACCAGGTCTGCCCGGGATATTTCCTGCGCGGGGCGGCCTTTTCTGGCCAGGGCCACACAGTGCATTCCCGCTTCTTTGGCAGCCTGAATCCCCATTGTGGAATCTTCGAATGCAAGACACTCGGAAGGTGGAAGGCCGAGCTTCTTCGCCGCCAGCAGATAACAGGCAGGATCGGGTTTGCCCGGCGAGTAATGTTCGCCCCCCAGATAGAAACGAATATGCGCGCCGATGCCCATAATCTCTACGCCGTGGGCAATATCTTGCACAAAAGATCCTGAGACAATTGCCACGGGATAGTCCTGTGACAACCGCTTCAGACATTCTATTGAACCCGGAATGCGGACGTCGCGGCTGTCCCGGAGTTGAATGAAACAGCGCTGCAATCCTGAATACATATCATCCAGGTGCGCGGCAATTCCCGGATAGCGCCGGGCCACTTCGAAGAAAATATTTTCCCAGGAAACGCCATACACGATTTCCAAGGCTTCTTCATGGGTGATGGGGGAGTTTTTTCCGCTCATATACATTTCCAGCGACTCCACCCAAAGGATTTCCGAATCCAGCAATGTGCCGTCCAGATCAAATAAGAACGCTTTAACCATACTGCCTTTCCAATGTCTTTTCTTCGCACCCGCCTCCGCCTCCTCATCCGGAGAAAGAACAGAACTCCATGATTGTAAGAAATAAGAGGAGATCCTTCAACCGTTCATGATGATACCCTTGGGATCAAATAGCGGGCAACGGTTTCTTGAATGTCAACCGTACTTACTGGTTTCATTAAAACCTCCCGAATCCCTGCTTTCTTCGCTGCTTCTGCAGAGATGGATTCACTAAACCCCGTGCACAATAAAATGGGCAGGTCCGGGCGGATTTCCATCATTTTTTGGGCAAGTTCAAAACCTGTAAATCTAGGCATGGTATGGTCCAACAACACGAGGTCCCATGCGCCGGGGTGTTGAAGAAACGCCTCCAACCCTTCCTGGCTGCTGGTATAGCCCATCACGGAATAGCCCCGGGATTCCAGAACCATCTGAAGCATATCCACCAAGTCGGGTTCATCATCCACCAGCAGGATCCGGCCTTGACCGTGAATCTGGGCGGGGTCCTGCCCGGCAACTTCCATGTTCTCGCCGTCAACCTTGGGAAGATAGACACTGAACGTACTGCCCCGGCCCACGGTACTGTCCACCATAACGAACCCACCGCGCTTCGCGGCGAATCCATGCACCATGGAAAGCCCGAGGCCTGTCCCTTCCCCGACGGGTTTAGTGGTAAAAAAAGGCTCGAAGATTCGGTCCAGAATATCCACAGGAATGCCACACCCTGTGTCGCTGACTGACAACCGGTGATATTCGCCGCTTTTAGTATCCGGATGGAGTTCTCCCGCATTCAGGGTGACCAACTTCAAGGAGACACGCAACATCCCTTGGCAATTTTGCATGGCATGAAATGCATTGGTGCATAAGTTCATGACCATTTGCTGAATTTGGGCCGGGTCCGCCAAGGCGCTGCCCGTCCCGGTATCAATATCCTCTTCCATGGTGATGGTGCTGGGCAACATGGCCCGTAACATTTTCAGGGCTTCGCATACCGGAATGTGCAATGGAATGGCGCTAAGTTCTTCTTGCTTGGAACGGCTGAACGCGAGAATTTGCTTCACCAGATCGCGGGCGCGCTGCGCGGACCGCCGGATGATTTGCAGGTGTTCTTGAACCGGGCTGTCAGAAGGGGTTTGTTCAATGGCCATATCCGTTCTTCCGGACATAATCATCAGGATGTTGTTAAAATCATGCGCGATGCCTCCCGCCAACACCCCGATGGCTTCCATTTTCTGAGACTGGCGGAGGGCCTGCTCCGCCGCATTGCGCTCCGCCATCTCATGTTCCAATTGTGCGTGGCTTTTCCGAAGACTTTCCGTGCGTTCCGCCACTTTTGCTTCTACTTCCTCATACGCCTGCTGCAGGGCCTGTTTGGTGCGATGGGCATCTATGAGGGAGAGCAGGAATGATCCGAATACCATGCATATGCCCGTAATGAACAAGGATTCTTTCACGGAAACATAGAGCGCGCCCTGCACAACAGGCGGTCCGCCCCAAAGGGGCGTGCCAAGCAAAATATTGAATACCTGCCCCGATGCCACCAGTCCAAGCCCCACAATCATGGAGAATGTGACAAGCGACAGGTGATAGACCTTTTGGATGACGAAGATGATTGCGCCTTCAAACAGCATCAACGCCGCCAAGGTCAGGGCGTCGGACACGGCAAAACTGTACCAACCCCGGTGATAGCCAAACCGGCCTCCAAAATGGCACAATGCCGCGGCAATGAAGAGGCTTATAAATATGGGGATAGCACCTCGAAGGAAAGGGCCTCTTGCGGGGGTTGAGGGCTGTTCCTTAATATCGCCATTAGGGAAAGTCATTCAATCATCACTCTCTCTGCTCGTTCTGAAAATATAATGACAGGGAGGCATTGCGGAACATTCCGCGTCATGTACCCTCCCCAAACATGCATCACACAACGTCACCCTCAAGCCAATGGCCAGAATATCCGGTAACGCGCACCTGCACAAAATCCCCAATCTCATGGGAATTGCCATGCACGCAAATGCTGCGGTAGCCATCCGTGCGGCCGTTCATCATATTTTTCTTCCGGGGATGCGCCGCGTCAATCAGCACTTCTTGCAGGGAGCCGATGAGCTTTTGTTGTTCTTCAGCGTTGATGCGCTCCTGCACTTCAATCACCCGCGCCAGGCGTTCTTCTTTTACGGCGCGGGGCACGTCGTCGGGCATATCGGCGGCGGGGGTTCCAGGACGCTGGGAATATTTAAACGGGTACACCTGGCTGAAGCGAACTTGCTCCAAGGCGAAAAGGGTATGCGCGAAATCTTCTTCGGTCTCCGTGGGAAATCCCACAATTAAGTCCGTGGAAATTTCCACAGCAGGCGCAACGTTCCGCAAATAGGTCACTTTTTCAAGATATTCATCCAGGCGGTGGTTCCTGCGCATCAGTTTCAAAATGCGATCCGATCCGGCCTGATAGGGAAGATGCAGATACTTACAGATGTTTTTCCGCGACGCCATCAGGTCCGAGAGCGGCGCATTCCAGTCTTTGGGGTGTGGCGAGGTGAAGCGGATGCGCAGGAGGCCGTCGATTCGCGAGAGATCATCCAACAAATGAATGAAATGGTAGTTTTCGGAGGCGTAATACGAATTGACATTCTGGCCCAGCAGCCAGATTTCTTTTGCACCATGCTGCACGAGGCTTCGGGCTTCCCGTAGAATATTCTCCGGCTCCCGAGAAACTTCCCGCCCGCGCGTATGCGGCACTACGCAGAACGTGCAGCAGTTGTTGCAGCCTTTCATGATGGCAATATAAGCCTTCACACCGTCCACGTGCCCGCGCTCGACCCATTCCTCCGGGATAAAGTTTTGGATTTTGCGCGTTCTCGGCAGCCATTTTGTTTCGCACACCCGATCTCCACGCTGGACGGCGGCGATCATCTCCGGCAGGCGGAAATAGTTGTCCGGGCCGAACACCATATCGACGGATTTCTCCCGTTCGAGAATGCGCCGCCCTTCCTGTTGCGCCACACACCCCGCCACGCCGATGATCAGATCGGGGCGCTTCTTCTTGAGAGACCGGATCGCCCCCAGGAAACTGTACACCTTGTTTTCCGGATTCTGCCGCACCGAACAGGTGTTTACCAGGATCACATCGGCCTCGTTTATGTCCTCCGTAAGGTCATAGCCTTCATTGCGGAGCACATCCATCATCCGGAAGCTGTCATGTTCGTTCATTTGACAGCCAAACGTTTTGATATATGCTTTCTTCGGCATGGGGTTTACTACCCGGTTCAGGCATTAGACAAAGGTCAGCAGGGAATATACATTGGGATGAAAGTATACCATCTGCCCGTGGGATTGGGCAACTGGCGGATGGGTTTCGTTGACACGTGCGGCCGGATAGGCTATACTTCGTATATACCATGGAGATTAGACGATGGTAACCAAGATTCAGAAATGGGGCAATAGCCAGGGGTTGCGGATTGCCCGGCAATTGCTGGACGACGCGGAAATCGCCGTTGGAGACGAGGTGGAAATTTCCTTGAAGGAAGGAGTGCTCGTTATTGCTCCGGTGCGGCGGGTACGGGGACGGCATGACTTGCAGAAGCTTGTGGCGCGCATTCCAAAGAAATACAGGGCGGCGGAGGTGGATTGGGGAAAGCCCGCCGGCAAGGAGACGTGGTAAATGGCGGTGTACATACCTCGAAAGGGCGATTATATTTCCGTCACATTCGATCCACAGTCCGGACATGAGCAGAAAGGCCGGCGGCCTGCTTTGGTGATTAGCAATACGGTGTTCAACCGGCATACGGGGCTTGCCATCGTCTGTCCACTGACCAATACGCACCGCGGTTTTCCCTTTCATGTCCCTGTGGGGAGCGATCCGCACATAACGGGATTTGTCATGGTGGAGCAGGTCAAATCGATCGATTTCCGTTCCCGCAGCGCCCAACGCATCGGCTCGGCGTCTGCGGCGGTGCTGGATGAGGTGCTTTCGCTGTTGGACGCCTGTATTTATTAATTGTCAACGCATTTAGGCGGACCAGGTGCGTTTGGCGGCCTCCAGAAATCGTTTCACGATGTCGCTGTTGGTGAAGATGTCTTTTCCGATTAGATAGCTGCGTGCGGTGTTGCGGAAAGGCTTCCACCAGTGTTCCGGAATATTTCCAGCGCCGATTATTGCGCCGAGCAGGGAACCGGCGGTGGCAGCAGTGCAGTCGTTGTCAAGGCCCATGGCAACGGTGGTCCCGATGGTTTTGGTGAAATCGCGTTTGCCCAGATATAGTCCAAAGACAGTCAAACAGGCATTGTTGTTGGCGTGGACGGGATGCATGCCCTCGAAGCGCGCATCCACGGCCGCGCGGGCCTGCCGCCAGTCTTTCAGTTCCGGGGTGGTGTCCAAGGTCCAGCGGATATCCTTGGCCAGGCGGCATTCCGCCGGGATTTCGGTCAAGCCGATTTCCAGGGCCTCGATGGGACAGTCCAGTGCGAAGGCGGCGGAAATGGCGGCGGCGAAGAACATCGCACCGTAGATCCCGTTATAGCGGTGCGAAAGATACGCGTCGCGATAGGCGAATTCCGCCGCTTTTTCGGGCCATCCCGGTGCGGCATAGGCCCAGGGATCACTCCGTATGTCGGCCCCGATCCATTCTTGATAGGGATTATTGCGAACCCCGGCCTTTTGCGCGGGAATACCCTTGCGCAGATTTTCCAGCGCAACCTCTTCCGCGCTGCACGCGCCCGGCAAAAATTTCAGCCAGGCCGTGGCCACGTTTTCCGTTGAAAAATCCGGCCCGAACTCTTCTAAAATCAACAGGCCAAGGAGCGTGTAGGCCAAGTCGTCATCCACTGGGATTGCGCGGATACGCCCGCGCAAAAAATCGCGGGTGCGCGATATACCGTACCGGAGATCATCGAGATGTTCACTGGGATGCCCCGGCCAGAAATCTTCGGGGGGAAACGCTGCGCCGTACCTTTTCGCCAGACCTTCCATGGCCTCGACGGACCAGCTTTCTACGGGCGCGCCCAGGGTGCATCCCGCAGCGCGGCCCAGCCAGGCGCCGCGGAGGCGTTTCGCCAGATCCTGCTGCTTCAGCTTTGTCCACATTTTCCGGGGGCCTTCGGGCCGAAGCGCGCGAATCGCATCAAGAGTATTCGGTTCCCGTTCGCGGATTTTTTTTCGGGGCCGGGTATCCATCAATTTTTCCTTCGCCCGGCGGAGTTCCTTGTTCAGGCGATGAAGAATGGAGGCGATATCCGCTTCCTGCTCATGGCGCAGATCCGCCCAATATCCAATTTGTTCGATAGTCTTGTTCAATTCTTTGAAATATGGCATGGCTGATCCCTTTCGCATCTCAGGAAACGCCAGTATAGCATAAGGGGGCGTCCGGGAAGCCATGTTGGTTAGCCATGGAGAGTTTCAAAAAAGGAATTGTTTTAAGGGATGCTCAAAAGAGGCGTGAAACGTGAAGTCTAAGGGTTGAAGTCTATGGGATGAAGTCTATGGGATGATTGCCCGTCTCCCTCCTAAGATGCTATGCTTTTCATGTCCCGCGTCCTTTAAGACTCTCTGTAAGGAATCCCAGGTGAATCGCACGCTGAAAGCTCGTTTATCATGGATGATGTTTTTGGAATATTCCGTGAATGGGACTATATTTCCCATACTCAGTCTATATCTGAAAACGCATCTCCATTTTGCGTCGTGGCAGGCGGGGGTGGTGATGGCCATGCTGCCGGCCGCGGCCATCGTGGCCCCGCTGGCGGCGTCGCGTATCGCCGACCGGTACATCAGCGCGGAACGGCTGCTGTCGGTGTGTCATTTATTTTCCGCCATCGTTATGTTTTCCATGTGGCATCTCAGAAGTTTCCCGGCGATGATGTGTGCGTATTTCTTCTATGGATTCTGTTTCACGCCCACTTTCGGATTGACGAATGCGGTAACGCTGCACCATACGCCGGACGCACGCCGGGATTTCGGCGGTATCCGCATGTGGGGCACGGCGTCCTGGGTGGTGGTGGGCTGGGCCTTCGGATATTTCTGGGTGCGGGGCGGCACGGTGCCGGGCGAACGCCTGACGCATGCGTTGCCGTTGTCCGCCGCGCTCTCATTGGTGCTCGCCGCATATGCCCTGACATTGTCGCCAGCTTCGGGCACGGGCGCTCCGCGAGTTCATGCGCCATATAGCGAAGTGCTCCGCATCTTCCTCCGGCCCGGCATGCTGCTGTTGTGCATGCTCACCTTCCTGAACAGCATCTGCCATCAGTTCTATTATTTCGGCATGAGCCCCTATTTGCATCAAGTTGGTTTTGCGGACAAATTCATCATGCCCGCCATGAGCCTGGCGCAGGCATCAGAGGTGGTGGTGCTGGGATTTCTGGGATTGTTTCTCGCACGGCTGGGACTCAAGCGCACCATGGTGATTGGCGTGCTGGCGCAGGGCATCCGGCTCGTGATGTTCGCCGTGGGCGGCTCGACCGTGTTGATCCTCGCGGGCATCGGATTGCATGGATTTTGTTATGCCTTCTTCTTTACGGCGGCGTATCTCTATGTGGAACAACACAGCACGAGCGGCACGCGCGCGGGCGCACAGCAGGTCCTCACCATCATCATTGCCGGCGTGGGCACGCTGGCCGGGTCACTTTCGGCGGGGTACGTCGCGCAGTTCTTCACTGTCAATCCCGAATGGATTGCGTGGTCCCGGTTTTGGCTGGTGCCCGCGGCGATAACCCTCGTGATTGCACTCTGGCTGTCGATATCGTTTAAAGAGGAACCCCAGGAGAGTAACGGCGCAACACCCACAACACCATAGGAACCAACAAGACACCCGCGAGGGAAATCCACAAGCCGAGTGTAAAACTGTGCGGGGCGAAAATGAAGTGCACTTCGTGATCACCGGGTTCGAGAAGGGTTCCGATAAAGTCGCCGTTTATTCGCAATAATTCCGCGCGCTTTCCGTCCATGTCCACGGTCCAGCCAAGCGCAAAATTCTCCGATATGGTGAGAAGTTGCCGGGTGTCGGTCTTGGTGTGAACCACGATGCGTCCGGGACGGTCGGTGATTATCGTGATCTGCCCAGGGGTGCCGGGTGGCAGGTCCACGGGCCGGTCTACCAGTGCGGTTTGGGCCGTGTCGATAGAGTTGATATCCTCGGCGGGATTTGAACTTTGTTTCGTCTGGGTCAGCAGGCGAACGCGTGGTAAGGAATTCTGAAGCGGCACCCATTCTTCGCCGCGTTCTTTGGCGGCGGCGAGTTCCGGTGAGGCGATATGCCGGGTTTGGCGCCACTCGACTCCGGCAAGGCGCAGGGGCAATTCCTGTGTGAAATCGAGGCGGCGTTCGGGCATGAACGAAGTGTAGCCGTAGACCCCGCGATAACCCTTCATGCCGAAGCGGTTCATGAACATGGGATGGATGTCGGAATCAATGCGCGCCCCCGGCGGTGTGGGCGGATACGTGATTTCGTTTTTGAAGGCGTCCACAGTTTTTTGGGGCTTGTGCCGGAGGCTGTAGAGGCCGATGTCGGCGAAGGTGAGGAGGACGAGGAGAATCAAAGCACAGCTTTGAAGACAATTGCGTTCCCAAGTGCAACTTGGAAACGAGTTGTTTTGGGTATTGGTTGTAGTGGCGAGATAGACCAAAAAAGAGACAAGGCAAACAAATGTGGCACCGATGAGCAAGGGACCAGTGGACATGGTGAAATGGTTTATGGAGGCGTACCAGGAAGAATTGGGCTGGCTCCGAAGTGTGATCACGGTGAGTGTCATGATGAGGCTGGTGATGGGAATCAGAAACAGTAAGAGATTTGGCCAGCGGCGTTTTGGATCGGATGTGTTGAGTTGCTGCAAGTGGGAGAAGGCGATGGCGGCGAGGATGGCGAGGCCGGTGTGCGCAATGCAGAGATGCCGGGCATGCGCGCGGAATTTACTCACGAGCGGCAGTTCCGCATAGAGCGGATAGAGAAATCCGTATTTACCCAAGGATGATAGCACGCCGAAGGCAATGAGTATCAGCGCAAACGCCGCGAGGCCTTTGGTGGTGCGCAATTGCCGGAAGCGGATCAGAGCAAATAAAAGCAGGATGGTGGCCACAGCGCCCATGTATGGGGCATCCCACGGTTCATCGCCCTGGATTGGCCCGAAATAGCGCCATTGGAACAAGTAGGGATTCAAGAGACTGAGAAAGTTTAATGGATGCAATGAAACGGATAATTGCATGTCCATGGAGGGCGTGGCCCGAAACGATTGCGCGATGACTTCCCACGTGGGGAATAATTGGGCGAATCCGATCAACAGGGAAGAAACCTTCGCCATGGCAAACCAGGGCAGGATTCGCCATGATTTAAGCGTGAAGACGAGAAACAGAACATAAAAGCCTTCGACGAGCCAGGCGTAATAGGCGCCTTGCGGGAATCCCAGAAAAATCTGCGATGTCCCCAGCGCGATCACCAGCGCCCACCACCGCCATGGCTTCGGGCTTTTTGCGGCGCGGTCCAGTGCGAACAGGCTCCAGGGAATATGCGCCAGCACCGCCACAAAGGCCATGTGGACGTAGTGGTTCATGTTGAAGCCGATAAAGGCGAAGAGCATGCCGCCCAGGAGCGCGGCTTCGCGGGTCAGGGAACGCTGCCGCAGAAAAAAATACATGCCGAGCAACGCGAATGGATAGCTGGACAGGAGATCGAGCATGAACGCGGTGTCCAGCGGCAGAACGCAGTAGATCAGCCAATGCCAGGGATGCAGCATGCCCACCTGTCCGTCACCGTGCAAGTAATAGCCGTTAAAGATATATGGATTCCAAAGGAAGCTGTCGCCGTACTTCAGGCATTCCTGATAAAACGCGCGGAATGGCAGATGGTAGGCGGCGAGGTCGTCCTCAACGAACACCCGATGGGTAGCCATGGGTCCTGCGAAGACCATCAATAAAATGAATGTCCCAACCACCATTAGTAACAACAAGGGAGTGATTTTTTCTTTTGGTGCGCTTATTTCGCCGGGAGTACTCACGCGTGTTTATGCCAACATAGGGTTAATTTTTTCGGGAGAAATTTCCAGATCAGACATCGCCTTTTGAACAATGCCGGGATCGATCAAATTTTTACGGGCCAAAGCGCTGAGCGTGGCCAGCGTGATGAAACGGGCGTCCACTTCGAAAAAGTCGCGCAAGGCTTCGCGGGATTCACTGCGCCCGAAACCGTCCGTGCCCAAGGCCGTGATGCCGCCCGGCACCCATTTCCCGATACTGTCCGGCAGCAATTTCATGTAGTCCGAAGCCGCCACCACCGTACCCGTTTCGTGTTTAAAGCACGCGGTGACATAGGGCGTCTTCGGTGCGGCTTCCGGATGCAACATGTTCCAGCGTTCGATTTCGAGGGCTTCGCGCCGGAGTTCCTTGTAGCTGGTGACGCTCCAGACGTCCGCCGCGACGCCATAGTGTTCCAGCATGCCCTGCGCCTTGATCGCTTCATTCATAATGGAACCGCTGCCCAGCAGGTGCGCGTGGTGCGGGAGGTCCTCTCGCGCCGAGGCGCGAAATTTATACAGTCCTTTCAAAATAGCTTCCCGGATGTTTTCCACGTTGGGCATGGGCGGCTGGATATAATTCTCGTTGCCCACCGTGAGGTAATAAAACAGATCCTCTTGACGTTCATACATCCGGTAGATGCCATCGCGGATGATGACCGCGAGTTCATAGGCAAATGCGGGATCATAGCAGCGGAGCGTGGGCATCGCGCCGGCGAGCACGTGGCTGTGTCCGTCCTGATGCTGGAGCCCCTCGCCCGCGAGCGTGGTCCGGCCGGCCGTGCCGCCGACAAGGAACCCCTTGCAGCGCATGTCGCCCGCCGCCCACACGAGATCGCCGATCCGCTGCATGCCAAACATGGAGTAGTAAATAAAGAACGGAATGGTGTTGATGCCATGCGAGGCATAGGCCGTGCCCGCCGCAATAAACGACGCCATCGAGCCCGCCTCGGTAATCCCTTCCTCAAGGATCTGTCCGCCGAGATCCTCCTTGTAATAGAGGAGAGCATCCGAGTCCACCGGCTCGTATAGTTGTCCCTGCGAGGAATAGATGCCGATCTGGCGGAAGAGGCCTTCCATGCCGAAGGTGCGCGCTTCGTCGGGCACAATGGGCACGACGAGTTTCCCGATTTCCTTGTCCGCGAGCAATTTCCGGAGAATGCCCACCAGCGCCATGGTGGTGGAAACGGGCCGGGTATTGCCCGCGTGGAATTCCGCAAAGAGCGATTCCGGGGGCACCGTCAGCGGCGCAGCCAGCACGGCGCGGTTCGGGAGAAATCCCCCCAGCGCGGCGCGGCGTTCTTTAATGTAGCGGATCGCCGGATGGTCCTCTCCAGGATTGTAAAATGGCGCATAGGCCACATCATCATCGGAGATGGGGATGCCAAAGCGTCCTCGGAATTCGCGCAGTTCGTCTTCGTTCAACTTTTTTTGCTGATGGGTGACATTTTTCCCTTCTCCGCTTTCGCCCAATCCGTAGCCTTTGATGGTCTTGGCAAGAATCACGGTGGGCGCGTCGCCGGTATTCACGGCGGCGGCATAGGCGGCGTACACCTTGACGGGATCATGGCCGCCCCGTTTAATTTTTCTGAGCTGGTCGTCGGTTACATCCTTCAGGATATCGCCCACGCGCGGATCGTGTTCCATAAGACGCCGCCGGATGTACGCGCCGGAGGATACGGTGAATTTTTGATATTCCCCGTCCACGCATTCGCCGAGCACATGCATGAGAATATTTTCCGTGTCGCGCGCGAACAGCGGATCCCAATCGCTGCCCCACAGCACTTTGATGACATTCCATCCCGCGCCCCGGAAAATGGCTTCCAGTTCCTGGATAATGCGCCCGTTGCCGCGCACGGGGCCGTCCAGGCGCTGTAGATTGCAGTTCACCACGAAGATCAGGTTGTCCAATTTTTCACGCGAGGCCATGCCGATGGCGCCGAGCGTTTCCGGTTCATCACATTCGCCATCGCCCAGAAAGGCCCAGACGTGACCGCCATTGCGCGGTTTCAACCCGCGATTTTCCAGATAGTGGTTAAACCGGGCCTGGTAAATGGCCATAATCGGTCCGAGGCCCATGGAAACGGTGGGGAACTGCCAGAAATTGGGCATGAGCCAGGGATGGGGGTATGAAGAGAGCCCGCCGCCTTCGCGCAGTTCGCGCCGGAAATTCTGGAGTTGCTGTTCGCTCAAACGGCCTTCGAGAAAGGCGCGGGCATAGATGCCGGGCGCGGCATGGCCCTGAATATAGAGTTGGTCGCCGCCGTATTCCTCTGAGCGCGCCCGGAAAAAATGGTTGAATCCCACCTCATACAAGGTGGCGGCGGAGGCATAGGTGGAAATGTGACCGCCGATACCGTCGCTCTCACGGTTCGCCCGCACTACCATCGCCATGGCGTTCCAGCGGATGAACGATTTACAGATACGCTCAAGTTCGCGATCCCCAGGATAGGGCGGCTGCTGCTCCGGCGGGATCGTGTTGACATAGGGCGTCTTTACCGGGAAAGGTTTCCGCACGCCCCGCACGTACGCATGATCATGCATCCGCCGCAACATCGACTCCGCGGCCGTGGCGCCATACTGCTCAATATAGTCGTCCAGCGCGTCTATCCAATCGCGTTCCGCCGCTTCCACGGCCCCGAGTTCCAGTTCATCTTCGCTCATAAGGCACCTTCTCCGGGAGGGCGAGGCTCCTGCCGAGCCATAAGACAAACCATCGAGAAATTTTACTTTAAAACAAAACTCCCGATCTTATTTAACGGCTCGGCGGGAGCCTCGCCCTCCCAAGCATTCAAGTTTTGCTTTTCCAACCAATGGGCACATTGTACAGTATTTTTCGTATACTATATCCTTTCATAACAGTGATACGCAGCAGATTCATTTCGATTACCAGTGGATTCCGGTACTCTGTATTCATCAAGCAGACCGGGATTCAAGAAGAGATGCGTGGCATGTTCCGATATTATCATGCGGTGATGGCGGGTGTTGGCACGGACCAAATCGACGTGGTCTTTCCCGACTTCCCCTGCTGTGTTACCGTGGCCAAGACGCTGGAAGAAGCACACTGCCGCGCGGCAGAAGTGCTGGCCTTTCATTTGCAGTCCATGGTGGATGAGGGCGATCCGATTCCGGATGGAGGGGATGAGCGTGCCTTGTTGGAATTGGTTAAGGAGTGTGAAGAAGAGGGTTACCACTTGGTGATCGCTTCCGTGGGCATCGAGATTCCAGAAGGGGAGGCCAAGGATATCAATGATATCCTGCCGAAAGAAGTGATTGGTTATGAGGAAGATGCATTCTAACCCGGAGATCCCACCAACCTTGAATCATGCTTGTCATTGTGAAGCGAAGCTCCTCCTTAGATACACAAGGCAGCAGGGGAAGTAAACCGGTTGGAGATCTGGGAAGACTGGGAGGTCTGGGAGGACTGGGAGAAGAGGAAGCAGAAATAATGGGGAATACGATAGCGATAACCGCGTGGATGCGTTCGGGTTTTTCTTCCTCATTCACTCTGTCTTCCGGCGGGTGGGGAACTCGCAAATGACAAGGCGGGAAGTTTTCAGAGGTTCTATTTTTTAACGGTTACTGCTGTGTACAGATCGAGATGGCGTTGGGCGATGCGGTCCCAGTTGCACTCGGATAATACCTTTTCCGCGACGGGCTGAAAGGCGGTGGTGGCTTCTGCGGGATTATCTAGAAATTCGGCGAGGTGTTTCGCCAGAGCTTTATCATCGCCTTTAGGGACGACCCAGCGCGGGTCATTCGCGACCCATTCCGGCAGACCGCCGGTATCGGACACCAGGATGGGCTTACGATAGGGCAGGGCGAGGGTGCCCACGCCGCTTTGCGCGTCGAACTGGACATAGGGCGCCACGACCAAATCCACGGCGGAGAGCAGCACGGGGATTCGCGCTTCCGGAATGAACTCGAGGAAGAGATGCACGCGATCCGCCAGATGGGCCTCCTCAATTTGTTGTTGGTAGGGAGTCCAATCCATCCACGGCTTTCCGGCGATGACCAGATGCGCCTTGGGATAACGCGCGGATATCTGCGCGAAGGCGTGAAGCAGAATGTCGATTCCTTTGTACGGGCGGATAGTGCCAAAATTGAGGAGAAGGATGGCGTCCTGCGGGAGGCCAAGCTGCTGACGTGCGGCGTCACGCGGCATCGCGCGCGCCTCTGAAAATGCAGCCCCTTGTGGAATTTTGGAGACATGCGCCGAATCCACTCCATACACGTCGAGGAGTTGCTTTAGATTCTGATCGCTGTGAACGATCAGGTGATCCGCCCAGCGAATGATCCAGCGGGTCGCGCGAATGAATCCGGCACTGGCCTCGTGGGGTAATACGTTATGCACGGACACCACAATCTTCCGGTGCAGCAATTTTGAGATCAGGATCAGGGTAAGCGCGATGGGAAACAGCGGCAGGCTCCACCATTGCACGTGAAGAATATCCGCGCGCGTTCGAATCGCCTGCATAATCCAGCCGAAGGGGTTGTGCCAGGTTAGACGATGGCGGACCGTGAGGTGCGGACCGGTGTTGGTGCGGCCCTTGGGGTCCATGGCGCGTTTTTCGCCCGGAAACAAGAAATTGGGATACATTTTTTTAAAACCGAGCGCGGTCACCTCGGCGTAATGAGAAATCGCGGCGGCCAACGGGCCACAATAATCCGGAATGCCTTGAATTTGCGGCGGGAACGATCCCAACATCGTCACGCGGATGCGCTCATTCCGTTGGTTCACCCCGGAGAACCTCCCTCCCGGCCTGCCAGTTCCCGGACAATCTGGTCCAATTGTTCCGATACGCGGCCCGGCTGGTATTCGTTCAATACCGTTTCCCGCGCATGGCGGCCCAATTCCGCGCGAAGCTTGTGATCAAGGAGCAACTGCATCATCGCTTCGGAAAATGCATCTATATCATTATCCGGGACAATCAACCCGTTGATGCCGTGGGTCAGCGGATAGGCGGCGCTCTGGCATGCCACGATGGCCTGACCCGCCGCCATGGCATTCAACAGCTTGATGGGATATCCCGACCATGACACGCGCGGCACGGCGAATACGGCATCGCGCGCCAGCACCTTCTGCAGGGAATCAAACCCTGGCGTGTGGATGAGTTCCGCTTCCGGAAATTCCGCGCGATCCGCCGTGGCGATAAGCAGTTTCGCATTGGCATGTGTCTTCCGGATACGCATCATGGCTCCGAACAGCAGTCCAAGATTCTGGTAGGAGTCGAGATTGCCCGCGTAGAGCACAGGCGGCATGTCCTTGGTTACGCTGCACGGTTCAAACAAAGCGGCATCCACCATCGGCGGGACGATTTTCACCCGCGTATGATCGCAGCCGCGCACGATGAGATGTCCCGCGAGCCGCCGGTGCGGCGTAATGATGCAATCCGCCCGGCGCGGGAAGGTGCGGTCAAGCCAGCGTCCGAATTTCTCCGGTAGTTTCTTGTGCCGGAAATAATAGGGTAATTCATCGGACATGGCGTTGTGCGCGTGATAGATGATGGGCCGTTTTCCCGCGGCGAGCGCCACCAGCAGGCCTTCGTAGTTGTTGGCCCACACCACGTCAATCTGTTCGGATTGGATTACCCGGCGCAAGGCGCTCCAAAGCGCAATGTCCAGGATCGGTTTTACCCAGGATGGCCCCGCCGCGGTGCGCGTATCCCCCGGAATCCTGCGGCACCGGTGAACTTTAAGCCCGTCTTGTTCTTCGCCCAATCCGTAGCCGTAGACCACCAGATGGACGTCGTGCCCCAGGCGGCGCAAGGCCAGCGCATTCTCGCGCATGAACACTTGCGAGCCTTGCGGCACCGGATAGGGGCAGGCGCCTACCATGGCAATTCGTAAGGTCATTCGATGTATCCTAACGCACGCAATCGCGCGGCGAGTATTGCTTCCTCCTCCGCCGAGTATGCTTGTTCCGAGTCCATTTTGTGATCGATGGAATCTCCCGGGAGTTCCCGGCCCAGGAGCGAATGCCCGTCCATCGGCGGCACTTCCATACCCAGCGTTTGCAATACCGTCGGAGCGATATCCTCGATCCGCGCCGCGTGCGCCTCTGATTTCTCTGATAAGAATACCACACCCGCGCCGCGATGTGTCCCGGCGGTGCCGTGTTCCTTGCCGCCGAATCGCTCCTCCGGCAACAAAGGTTGGATAGGCATGTTTCCCGGCACGCTTTTCCGGCACGTATAGGAATAGCTATTTTTTAGCGCCAGTTCAAGAATCACATCGGGTGCGTGATCCACATAAGGGCCATGATATAGGGTTTCCCGGGGCCAAGCGTGTTCGACAGGCTCCCAGGACTCCAATTCTCCGCAGAGTCTCTGTACAAAGGCGGCATATTCTTCCGGTTTGACTTGGCCCTGGGGTTCGCGCCCTCCCAGATTCACATGGATGGACGGAAAATAATTCAATTCTTCCGACCATGCCGTGGTGCGGGTCCAATCGATGGCCGAAAACCGGGATCGGCTCTCCAGGCGGGCGGCCATTCCCTGAAAATGGCGAAAGAGGGCTCCGCGCACTCCTGTCGGAATGGTAGTTAACGCGAGTTGCTTTAACAGATTATTTTTGGGCCTGTGAAAGGCCAAATACCCGTGTTCCGCCAGCCATGCGTTTAGATGCAGTACCTGATCCCCCGCGCCCCCAAATCCATGGTCGGAAACCACGCCCACGGTCATTTCCGGACCCGCGGCCTCGATGATCCGTCCTACGGCGGCATCCAGGCGCATGTAAATGTCACGTATGGCCATAGCGGGCCCTGGGCAATGTCTGGGCGAGGCCGGATCATGAAAAAGCCAGAAATGATGCGCTACGGTGTCTGATTCCCCGAAGACTACCATGAAAAAGTCCCAAGGTTCGCGAGAAAGCAGGTTGCAGGTGATCTTTTCTTTTATTTCAATGGTGTTAAGCATGGAGCGCAGTGCATTTTCGTGCCACCCCGCCCCCAGATGGTGTTCCTGGAAATCCGCATAGCGCCACTCCCTCACGTCGGGATAGAGCGTGGGGGGGAATACGCACGAGCGTTCCGGGCGCGTCGCCACCGGGGAATCAAATCCGGAAACCATGAATCCGTTGACTGTTTCCGGGGGATAGGTTCCCGGGACGCCTAAAATGCCCACCCGTTTACCTGCTTCTGACGCCAGATTCCATATCGCGGGCGTTTTACGGAAGGTGCTGTTAAGAAAACGGATCTGGTAGGTCCCTCGTATCAATTCCGTAAAATCGAATACGCCGTGCCTGCCTGGATTAACCCCCGTCACGCATGAGTTCCATGCGGGAAAGGTGATGGGGGGGCAGGTACTGGCGAGCGGCAGATAGGTTCCTCTTTCGCTCAGCCGGCTTAAGTTCGGCAGGTGTCCTTCGCCCATCCATTGCTCTGTCAGCGAGGGTTCCGCGCCATCCAAGCCTATGAGTAGAAAACGGCCCATACGCGTGTCCGGTTTATTCTTTGCGCAACACGAAAATATGTCCAATGACGAGGGGCCAATGTTCCCCGGCCACCGCCCAGCCCAGGCGGTTTACTCGTTCGAGAATACGTTGCATCCAGCCGTTCACGCCTGCTTCCCGCGCCTGAGGCATTGGGCGGATTTCCAGGCATTGGAATCCATGACTTGCGGCCAGTTTTCGCATGCCTTCCAACGAAAAAAGAGCGACGTGCCACGGGGGGCAAAATACCTGATGCAACTGGGGCAAGGGTTTTGTCATATTCCCCAGGCGGAAACACTGTCCCATTAATTCCGCAAAAGGGGCCGTTGGTTGCGTGCTCACCACCAGACCTCCCGGTTTCAGGAGTTCTCTGGCGTGTTCCAGCCAGTCGTGATGATTGACCAGATGTTCGAATACGCTTGAAAGCACAATCACATCGTAGGAACGGCCTTTCACTGTGAACAGACTGGGGCCAATTACTTCCAGACCCTGCCGGCGGCAATAGTCCGCCATGTCATTGGAGGGTTCGACGGCCTGATAGGTATAGCCGCTGGCCAGCAGTTCCTCGCCGACGCCTCCCCATCCTGGTCCTGCCTCTAAAACGAGACCCTGGCGGCAATGGGTTTTTATGGCGGCTATTACAGCCTGGTAGTGATTGAAATAAACCTTGCGGGAATAGGCCGCATTGCTGGGAATGTGTCCAGAGGACGCATACTTTTCTGCATATGCTTGTTCCAGGAATTGTTCGGTGGGCAACGGCACAAGTTGAAGACTGGCGCACCGTTCACAGCGATGATAGGCATAGCCGTCCCGATCCCCAAAAAGCGCGAGTTCCCCTTCACATGCGATGCAGCGTTCTTGTCCCATGGCTCGATTACTCACTTCTGGTGCCGTCTTTTTTAAAAAGCAGATCCTGCTCCAATTGTAGCAGACCCATGAAAGTAAGGGCGAGTTCCACCGCATCCGGCGCAAGAGGCAGGAGCTGTGTTGGGATCTGTTATTCCGGCAATCCTGAAGGAGCGTCCGGAAAACGCAGCAGGGCGATCATGGCGAGGAAATAGACGCCGGTAGCCGCGAGGATATTGAGGTTGAACCCGATCCCCATGGCCGTGACTACCACGAGAACCGAACCGAGTACGGAGGCTGCGCCGTTCACCCCCCATGCCCAGGGAATTACCTGGGGATGGATCCGGCGCACGATGGATAATCCCGACACCAGCGGCATGCCCATAAAAAAAGCCATGGGGGCGAGGAGCAGCACGGTGGCTGCAATGCGGACAGGGAATGGGAGTCCCAGCATCAGCCGGAGCACGGGGCCGAGAAAGAACAAACTGAGGAGGCTTAGCGCGATGATGGCGGTGATGCTTATCTTCATGGCCCGCTCTGGCGGCAGCCAGCCTTTGGAAAGCACATAGCTGCCCAAGCCCGCGAATACCAGGAAGGCGGTGAGGGTGACGGAAACAGAGTAAATGGGGCTTCCCAGGAAGAGCACGAATTTCTGCATGAAGGAAAGCTCGATCATCATGAAACCAAACCCGATGAACATGAAGTAGCAGACCGCGCGCCACGCGCCCGTCACGCGCAACCCTTGGCGGTGCATGAACCCGAGCGGGAGGAAAACGAGTATCGTCTGCCAGGCGATGGCCAGCACTGCGAGAAGAAGAATGCTCAGCAGGCCAATGTTGCGTTCCGGCCCTTCCACTTCCTGAGGTTTTATGGAAAGCGCGTTTTCACTGCCCAGTTTAAAGAATTTATAGAAATAGGGTTTATCATCCGTTATGGGGGTGACATCATAGGGGTATTCCTGATGGAACTGTTCCACGGTTCCCGCTTTCAGATGTTGGAAAAAATCAACGTAGTGGTTGGTGGATCCGTCAGAATAGAGAAGGTTTTTTTCATCAAAGCCGGGCAGGTAGTGCACAGGCATCTTGATGCGTTGGCCAAGGTCCCGGTAGGCTTGCACCTCCTCCGGGGTAAAGGGGCTTTTTTTGCAGAGAATCGCGGGCCATCCTTGGTCTTGAGGGGGCGGATTTTCCGTAACAATGATATGATTCCAGGGTTCCTTGATGCCCCTTCGGAACATTGATTCACAGGCAACCGTGACAAGGCGCATGATTTCGCGGGGCGGGTCCAGCGAACGTCTTGAAAGGGCGATCACGCCGTCGTCTTCGACATGTTCAAAGTAGTCATCAAAGGCTTCAATCGTAAACAGGTAGTTTTCCGCCAGGAGGAAGGCGCCGCGTGCGAGCGCGGCCGCCTCGGTGTCTACCGCGGTCAATTGGATAAGATCATATTTTTCGCGGGAATTATGGACGAAACTGCGGCCTTCACCGGCGAGTATTCGGACATTGGGCGCGTTGCACATCTGGTTGAGATAGCCGCTAAACCGGTTGGTCACGACATTCACGATGTCGGGGTTTATTTCGACTCCCGTTATGCTTTTGGCGCCGTTGAGCAGGCCGAGTTCGATATCCCGCCCGCCACCCACGCCGATCACCAGCACCTTGGGATTTTTTTTGATGAGATAGGCACGGCCATGCAAGGAATAGAGGAAGGCCTCGGTGTTCTTCAGCACTTCCCATTCTTGAGGTGTTGGCCCTTTATAAATGCGGGCCGAGCCGCTGCCGTCGGTGAATACCATCCGATACGGCCGGATTCCTACCCCCGCCGTATCCGATGTGTAGGTGGGGCATTCGGTAACATCGGTGCGGCCCAGGGCGTTCCACTGGCTATAGATGATGCGTGCCTGCGGGAAGAACTTGGGGTTGGTCCGGTAGGCCAGCACTTTTTCCGGATCCATCGCGATGTGGATGATGCGGTTGCTATGGGGAAGTGCGGCGGCCAACACCACCGCGGCTATGAGTCCCAAAAGAAAAGACGAGGGCCGGAAAGGGCGTGCAGAGAAGGCGGCGGCGGCGGCGGATGCTATGATCGCCGAAAGAACGGCCACGCCTTCTCCCCCCAGGGGCTTGATGACAAACGCGAAGAGCACGCACCCCATCCCCGACCCTATCAGATTGAGGGCATAGAACCACCCCAGCCGGCCGGGGGCTGCGAGAAATGTTGCGCCAATGGCCATTGAGGCAAACAGAAAGGGCAGCGCCAGCAAAGAAAAGAAGATAAGCAACAGGACCAGTTGGCGCGGATGTTCAAAGACGTGGAAGCTGGAAATGGGGTGGTTGCCAATGAACCATAATCCGGCGATGGTGGACAGGGCAAAGCAGAGGCAAAAAAAAGCTAAGACAGGGCCTGTCCAGGATGCCGGTTTTACGGGGAAAATGGCCAGCAGCGCCCCGCCAATGCCGAAACCGAGCATGGCCAGGGTTACGGCGGTATACACCAGGCTGGGCCAAAGGGTGATGGCGAGAATGCGCACTTGCATCACTTCAAGCAAGAGCGTAGCGATGGAAAGAAGGAATAATCCGGCGGAAAAAGACGTCCCGGCGGGATTATATATCCGCACCCCATTGTCCTGGTCCAGTTTGTTACCGGCGCGAAGCATGCTACATCATTCTCCAAAAGATTATTATTGACATACCTGGACATGCGGGAAAATGGGATTGACTAATGGGACAGCAGCTCCGCATGGCCATGCCGGAGGGAATCATAGCAGACCGCTTCGCAGGTTGCAAAAGGACGCTGTTTATAAAAGAGGAATGGGACCTAATTAGGACGTATTACGACCAAATAGGCGTGGAACGGGCATGGGCGGAGAGGTAATATTTCCGGTGCTTATTAAGAATCATTCCTAATAACGACAGAGTTAAAGAAAATAAAAAACTTGACTTTCAGACTTGTTTGTGATACAAACTAGTTAGGCGGTTAGAAGTAACCGTGGAGTTGAATAGGTCCCGAAATGCTGTATTCCCTGACCGTTTCAGGGTTAAGCCGAAAGGTTTTACAGATTTCATAACGAAGGGAGGTGAAAGAAGAAATGAAGAAACTGACTATCGCTACGATTCTTATGGTGGTAGGAGCCGCGATTGCATTCGGCAGTTCGTTGGGCGTTCCGTGGTTTGCCGACAATGCTCCAGAGAAGAACGAGATTCCGGGTATCAATCAAGGATACACGGCCCTTGTAACGCTGAAGAGCAATGTCGCTCACACACTGACATGCACTATTCTGTATTTCAATCAGGGTGGTGTGGCCCTGGGTCCGTGGGCGCCGTACAACACGTTCACGATTGCTCCGCAGTCATCGTTGGCGTTCCGTCCAGTGGCGATTGACCCGGACGGCGGTACGATTGACCCGCGCACGGGTGAATATCCGACTGCCTTTGGCGGACAGGAAGGTAATCAGGCCGTATTGGTGCCGAATCGTCCGAGGAGCACCAACTCGACAGAGGTACTGCTTGATGCGAATGGAGATCCCATTCTGAATCCGTGGGCTGACAATGCACCACTGGTTGACATGAAAAAGAATGGTGGTATCCAGGTTTCCTGGGATGGTGGTGCGACAGACATCCAAGGGACGTATGCCGCATTCCTGACAGCGCTTGACTACACCAAGCACAATCCGTATGACACGATCGCGGACAATCCGGCAACGGATCCGGTAGTGACGATGTCGTATGGTCACTTGCTACCGCCAGGATTCAGCGAATAATATCGCTCGGTAGCCAAGTACAATTGAGAACGACGTGAGGCGGGAATGTCGCGTGACATGCTCGCCTTTTTTTTATTTCTTTCACCGGGCGGATCTTGTCTAGAACCTTGCGGGAGAGGCAAAATAGGGGGTGCCGTTTTCATTGTTTCATATACGCGATCAGGAGTTGAGGCTGGATGTTCAAGGGCTTGAATCTGGACGTGGGCCGTCTTTCCCGTTTAGGTGAAACTTCCGGTTCAGCGCCGGGGGAAGGCAGTAATGGGCGCGGGCTGCGCACCATCATGCATCTTTTGATTATTCTGTTGGCGGTGGCCGCGGTGTTTGCACAAACGGCCGGTTTTGATTTTATCAAGTTTGATGATGGGCGGATGGTGTATGAAAATCAGCGCATCCTGAGCGGCATTAATCTTGACAGCGTGTGGGGCGCCTTTACAAAAGAACTACCCGCCATGTGGATCCCCGTCACCATTCTCAGTTATCTTGTGGACGCGGAGCTTTTCGGGTCCTGGGCGGGGGGATATCATCTCAGCAATGTGTTTTATCATATTCTGGCGGCGATGGCGCTCTATGCGGCGTTGTGTGCATTAACGGGACATGCGGGCCGCAGTTTGTTTGTGGCGCTGCTATTTGCGATTCATCCGTTGCGGGCGGAATCCGTGGCCTGGATATCCGAGCGCAAAGACATTCTCTGCGGGTTATTTTGGTTTCTGACGCTATGGGCCTATGCGGGATATGTCCGGCAGCGCATCACGAGACGGTATGCGTGGGTGTTTCTGTTCATGGCGCTGGCCCTGATGAGCAAAAGCATGGCGGTAACTTTACCCTGCACATTGCTGTTACTGGATTGGTGGCCATTGCGGAGGCTGGGCGGCGTATCCTTGTTTTCACGGGCGGCGTTTCGTCAAATGGGCGGATTGTTGTCTGAGAAAGCGCCCTTGTTTTTTCTTGCTTTGGCGGGATCGTTGTTGACCGTGTTAACTCAGCATGCGGCGAATGCCATGGCCAGCATGGAGAAGATTGATCTCTCCCTTCGCGCGGAAGTGACGGTTGTGGCCTACCTTCGGTATTTGGTGCATTTTTTCTGCCCGGTCCGCCTTAGTGTTTTTTATCCGTTCCCGGATGAGGGGTATCCTGCTTTGTGGGTAGTGGCGGCTTTGGTTGTTCTCAGCGGCTTCAGTCTGGTGTGTCTAATCTTTTACCGCGCACGGTTTTTGGCCACGGGATGGTTATGGTTTCTGGGAACGCTTGTGCCCGTGATAGGGTTGGTTCAGGTGGGATCCGCCGGGATGGCGGATCGGTACATGTATGTACCGGGCATTGGCTTGTCTCTTATTCTGGCATGGAGTATTCCAGAGGCGTTTATGCGGCGGCATCGAGGGAAGGTTCGTGCATTGGCCGGCGCGATTGTTGTTGTATTGTCGATACAGGCCTGGTGTGAGGTTGGCTATTACCGGAATACGGAGATTCTGTTCAGCCGGGCCATGAAAGTCACCAAGAACAACTATGTGGCCTATGAGAAGATAGGGGAAATTAATATGGATCGGGGCAATCTGGACGAGGCGTTCAGGTTGTACAATCTCGCGTATGAAGTGTATCCCCGGAGCGCGGAATCCAATTATAATCTGGGGAGTGTGTTAATCCGGCGGGGCGACTATGCATTGGCCGCGGGCATCTTGAGGAAGGCGGTGCGCGTGGATCCTTCTCATGGTCTTGCTCAAACCAATCTTGGCGTCGCACTTCTTCAGCTTAAACGCCTGGACGAGGCAATGCCTCACTTGGCGGAAGGCGTGCGGTTGCTTCCGGAGAATGTAAATGCCCACATTAATTATGGCGTGGGATTGTTAAGACAAGACAATGCAGAGGCGGCTGCCAGAGAATTTGAAGAAGCGCTCCGTCTGGAACCGGACAACAAGGCCGCACGGACTAATTATGATCTGGCGCGGAAAGCGCTGGAGCGGAAGAAGAAGGCGGATGGCGGCGGCGCAACCCCTTGAAGATGGCGGCGCTATTCGGCGCACCAGCATCATGTCTTTCGTGATGACATATCCGCGTGGCGCCCAAAGCGGCAATATCAGCAAGAGGGCCGAGGTCAAGATACTGGTGACCAACCCGCCCCATAAGGCGGCCGCCGTTTTATCCAGCACAGCAATGCCGCAGCTTATTAAGACAATATCCATTATCGCCACGAAACCCAACGCAACAAAGGTGATTATTTTTGTCGTGGCATCGAGTGAACAGGAAAACCGCACGCCGTCTCTCTCCCAGCGGTTCATTCCTGCGATTCCTTCCGTAGTGTCATAGGTCCAGGTCCGTATGAGGTTCTTCGAGAATTACGGCCGTGCCATAGGCAAGGATTTCGGCGGCGCCCGAGGTAATGTGGGAGGTCATGTAGTGGAACCCCACGACGGCATTGGCTCCCAATTCTATTGCAGCTTCCATCATGCGGTCCAGGGCCTGTTCCCGGGCTTCGGCGAGCATTTTGGTGTACTCGTCAATCTCGCCGCCCACAAGATTCTTCATTGTGGCGATGATATCTGATCCCAAATCCGTGCATCGCACGCTGCACCCCCGCACTAATCCCAGGGTTTTGAGAATCCGCGTGCCGGCAATTTCCGGCGTAGTGGTGACAATCACCGATGAACCTCCTTGCTGTAGCGGTCTGTTTTCGCCGCGCGCAACCGTTGCCGCAAAACAGACAGAAATAAAAGGGCCAGCCCAAGCGCGGGCACGGCAATCAGAATTTTTGTTATTGTAGACAACCAGGGGTCCACAATATACAAGATGGTTCCATATATAAAAAGAGCCACCATCCCCACTATCAACACCGCCCACCCCGTCTTGCGTTCCAGACGGTTATAGACATTGTCGAGGAAATCGTCCCATGCCTCAGGCGGTGGTTTTTCCGGTATAAAGGCTTTTGCCGTGCCGGCTACCAGACGTTTCAACATCTCATACTCCCGCTGACATGCAGGGCAGTTCTGAACATGCTCATTCAGGCGCTGCAGTTCATCCGCGCTTAATTCACCGTCCAAGCTGCCCGACATCAGCACGTGATACGATTCGCAAGCCTCCTTCATAACATCACCTTATCCATGGATAGTGGCATTGGATTTTTTGAGGCGGATGGGGAGGATCATTTCCATCCACGCTAAACCCAATCGTCCGAAAGACTTATGTTTAAAACGGCGCCATTTATTCACGCTTTTCATATTATTATTTACAGCCATGGCCGGCTTTTTATTCATGGATCGCCACCTTGCTCTTATCCAAGGCCCGGCGCAGATTTTTCCGCGCTTCATGCAGCCGGGACATCACGGTTCCTTTGGGGATCTTCAATTCGTCCGCGATTTCATCGTAAGAGAACTCCAATAGATGCCGCAGCCGGAGAATTTCCCGATGTTCTGCGCTTAACTGGTGAAGCACGTGCTGTAAAAGGCCCTGTTGTTCAAGCAATTCACTTGAACCACGGGGTGACTGACCATTATCCTCAATTTCATATCCTGTGCCGGTTATTTCTTCCAGCGATGTCTCGCCATGCCGTTTTTTCCGCTCAATATGGTTCAGGCAGGTGTTCTTGATAATACGGTATAACCAAGGCACAAATGGTTTCTTGATATCGAAGCGGCCGATTGCCTGATATGCTTTAACAAAGGCGTCCTGCGCCATATCCAAGGCATCTTCGCGGTTCCGCACAAAGCTATAGGCCACGGCATACGCCCGCTGTTGGTGTTCCGCCACCAGCGCGCTAAAGGCCGCCCGGTCCCCTTTCCGGGCCTTCTTGATTAACGTTTTTTCGTCTAACGCCGTATCCATAATCTCTCTGTTTGACGCACCGGCTTCTCCATATGAATCGCCTGCATACAAGGAGGCTTTTCCCATGGATTCATCAGGGATGAAGTATCGGGCATGGAATGAGGGGAAGTCAATTCCGTTTGGGTTAAAAGCTGGAAATGCTTTACTGCCTCCTAAGGACTGTGCTGCGGGGAGCTTTCTTTAAAGGGTTTGCCCCAACTTTTAGAGGATGGATCTGCTTTTTAGGCGGTCAAGGGTTCTGCCAGAGAACGTATTTTAGCCGGCCAAGGAGGGCTTTTACCGGGTTTCATGCGGGAAGATCGGGACTCTTTCTGGAAAAAGGAGGGTGAAACGTGGTATAAGTAAGCGCTGTTTGCCTGAGAAGAGGCGTATCGGAAGCGGGATCGACCGCACAAGCGCAGTGGGCATATCCTCGATGCCCGGAACTAGGAATACCGTTCATGCTTCAAGCATTGTTGTACCCTAAAACCATAGCGGTAATCGGGGCCTCCCGGACTCCCGGAAAGGTCGGCCACGCTATTCTTTCCAACCTATTAAAGTCCGGATTCCAAGGCAAAATCGTGCCGGTGAATCCATCGGGGGATGAAGTGCTTGGTCTTCGCTGCCATAAAGATTTGAAGGCGGTGGAAGGACAGGTGGATCTCAGCATTGTAGTGGTGCCCACGAAGTTGGTGAAGGGGGCGATCGAAGAATCCATTCGTGCGGGGGCCAAGGCTATCACGGTTATCACGGCGGGATTCAAGGAGGTTGGGGCGGAAGGTGCGGCGCTGGAGCATGAAATTGCGGCGATGTGCGAGGAAAAGGGCGTGCGTCTGCTGGGGCCGAATTGCCTGGGCTTGATCAATACGGAGAACAACATGAACGCCTCGTTCGCGGCGCAAATGCCGAAACCTGGCATCATATCCGTGATCTCGCAATCGGGTGCGCTGTGTACGGCTATCCTGGACTGGTCGGCGGGCCGGGGCGTGGGATTGGCGAAACTGATCAGTATCGGAAACAAGGCAGACATCTGCGAAACCGACCTGTTGCTATCGTTGCGCGATGATGAACAGACCAAAGTCATTGCGTGTTATCTCGAAAGCATTACGATGGGGGATGAATTCATCAAGATTGCGGAGTCCGTGAGCACGGTGAAGCCCGTAGTGATTCTAAAGGCGGGGACGACCCAAGCAGGTGGAAAGGCGGCCTCATCGCATACCGGCAGCCTTGCGGGCGCGGATATTGCGTATGGCGCGGCCTTCAAGCGTGCGGGGGTGGTTCGAGCGGACCATTTTGAAGCGCTTTTTGATTATGCCACCGCCCTCGCCATGCAGCCCCTGCCTAAAGGCGACCGAGTGGCCATTATTACGAACGCGGGCGGTCCGGGCATTATGGCGGCGGACGCCGTAGAAAACACGGGCATGCAGGTGAAACCCCTCGAATCGTCTATTTCGATGGCCTTGCGCCAAAAACTGCCGCCAGCAGCGAGTGTTCACAACCCCATTGACGTACTTGGTGATGCGGATCCCGATCGATATGCCATGGCGCTAAATGCAGCCCTGGATGATGAAACCGTGGACGGGGTCGTTGTTATTTTGACTCCCCAAGCCATGTCGCGTCCGGCGGAAACTGCCCACGCCATCATCTCATCACTGCGTGGCGATAAGCCTGTACTGGCGGCCTTCATGGGCGGCCAGGATGTAATGCCGGCCCGCGAGGAGTTTGTACAGGCGAATCTGCCGGACTATCCTGCGCCAGAACGCGCGGTGGAGGCGTTGAAAGCGATGTGCGATTATGCCGCCTGGCGCCGCCGCCCCCCGCGCATCGTCACGCGGTTCCCGGTGAACCGCCGCCGCGTGGAACGCATCATTGCGCGCCAAACCCGCATGGGCCTGAAGGAAGTGGGCGAGGTCAACGCAAAAGAAATCCTCGCTGCCTACGACTTTCTGGTATTGCCGGGCGAATTTGCCCGGAGCGCGGAGGAGGCCATTACCGTCGCCGATCGGGTCGGGTATCCCGTCGCCATGAAAATTGTGTCGCCGGACGTTATTCATAAATCCGACGTGGGCGGTGTCAAGCTCAATTTGGCCAGCGCCCAGCAGGTCCGCGACGCGTTTGACCTGATGATGCTGCGCATCGGGCGGCGGCTGCCCGAGGCCCGTTTGCAGGGGGTGTATGTGGAGATGATGGGCAAACCCGGCCGTGAAGTTATCCTGGGCATGCATCGCGATCCCCAGTTCGGTCCCATGCTCATGTTCGGCCTTGGCGGCATTTTCGTGGAAGTCATGAAAGATGTCAGCTTCTACCTGGCCCCCATCACCAAGGAAGAAGCGATGCATATGTTGATGAATACCCGCTCTTACGCGCTGCTAAAGGGCGCGCGTGGGCAGGGGCCGGTTGATTTGGAAGGAATTGCGGGCGCCTTGCAGCGCATCAGCCAGTTGGTAACGGATTTTCCGAACATTATCGAAATGGACATCAACCCCTTTATCGTCGGCGAAATTGGAACGCCGCCGATTGTGGCCGATGCGCGCATGACCCTTGCTGGAGTGGAAGAACACCATGCCTGAGAAAACCATCAGTTACGATCCTGACTGGCAGCAAAAATACGATGAAATGATTGCCACGGCCGAAGAGGCGCTTGCCGTAGTGCAGCCCGGCCAGCGCGTGTTTGTCGGCACGGGCTGTGCGCAGCCGGAAGCGCTGGTGCATGCGCTTGTCGCACGTTCAAACCAATTGCGCGACACGGAAATCGTGCACCTGCTCACCATCGGACAGGCCCCGTACGCAGAGAAAGAACTCGTGTCGCATTTTTCCGTGAACAGTTTCTTCATCGCGAATAATGTCCGCGACATTATTCAGGAAGGGATGGGCGATTACACGCCGATCTTTTTATCGGACATCCCGCGGCTTTTCAGCTCGGGCCGCTTGCCCCTCGATGTAGCGCTTATCCAGGTGACGCCGCCCGATGAACGCGGCTTGTGCAGCTTTGGCGTGTCCGTGGACATTGTGAAAAGCGCCACGGAGAACGCGCGGGTCGTCATCGCGCAAGTGAACCCCCAGATGCCGCGGACGCTGGGCGACAGCATGATCCATATTTATGACATGGATTACCTGGTGCCCGTGGACATGCCGGTGATTGAAGTGCCGCCGCCGGAACCCAGCCCCACCACGCGCGAGATTGGCGAGTATGTCGCCGCGCTGGTGGAAGATGGCGCCACCATTGAATTGGGCATCGGTGAGATCCCACAGGCCGTGCTGGAGTTTTTAAAGGGGAAAAAAGACCTGGGCATTCACACCGAGATGTTCACCGATGCGATTATTGACATGATCGAACATGGTGTTATCACCGGCGAACGAAAAACATTGGATCGCAACAAAATTGTCGCCAGTTTCTGTTTCGGCACCAGACGCCTGTACGACTACATTGACAACAACCCGGTCTTTTCTTTCAATCCCACTGAATATGTGAATGATCCCTTTGTGATCGCGCAACAAAACAAAATGGTAGCCATCAACGTGGCCCTCGAAGTCGATTTGACCGGACAGGTTTGCGCGGATTCGCTTGGGCAGCGCTTTTATTCCGGCATCGGCGGCCAGCTCGATTTCAACCGTGGCGCGGCCCGATCCCAGGGCGGCAAGGCCATTATTGCCATGCCCTCCACCGCGCGCGGCGGCACGGTCTCACGCATTGTTTGCCACCTGAGCCCGGGCGCGGGCGTGGTTACCACGCGCGGCGACGTGCATTACGTGGTCACGGAATACGGCGTTGCGTATCTGCACGGAAAAAGCGTGCAGGAACGCGCCTTGGCCCTGATGAGCATTGCGCATCCGAAATTCCGTGAACGCCTCCTGCGCCAAGCCATTGAGGCCAAATATGTGCGCGCCGACCTCGCTGACTTCAGTAACAAGATTGTGGTGGGGCCGAAAGACATCCGCACCACCTTCCTGCTCGATGACGGCACCCTGTTGAGTGTGCGCGCCGTCCATCCCACCGACGAACCGCGGGTACGCGAATTGTTCTACTCGCTTTCGCAGGAATCGCTGTACACGCGCTTCATGAGCCGCATGAAATGGGTGCCCCGGAAGCAAATGCAGGAATTCGTCTATATCGACCACCGCACCGAAGTCTCCATCGTCGCCACCATCCCCGAATCCGACGGCGAAGACATTGTCGCGATGGGCGGTTACTATCTTGATCCCCGAACCAACCGCGCGGAAGTCGCCTTCGTAGTGCGCGACGATTTTCAGAACCGCCACATCGGCGGATTCCTGCTCAAGCACCTCACGCGCCTGGCGTTGCGCAACGGTATCGCGGGATTTACCGCGGAAGTGCTGGACGTCAACAAGTCCATGCAGTCCGTATTCCAGAATTGCGGTCTCAAGGTCCGCAGCCGCCTCCGCCAGGGGGTCTATAGCTACGACCTTGACTTCGAATAAAAAAATCAGCCTGATTTACTTGAGAGTACCGTATTCTCGGACTATTCGCCTTCGGTCTGTTCGGATTTTAGCTTACACAATTCTATGGCGAGAGTCACCCATTCTTGGGTGAGGTTTTTAAAGGTGCGGTAGTTTTCCAATTGGGCTTTAACGGCGGCAACGCGATCCTGAGGGACGTATTCGGTGTGGCCTTTTCCGAGGTGGGTATAGCTTAACTGGCCGTATTGCCCGCCCCAACTCCTGGTTTGTGCCGACAGCGAGCCCGGCCGCATATCGCCCAAGTCCGCCAGGGCCTGCTTGATCTTCGCAATCCTGCGCTCAATGCGTTTTTGCTGGTCCATGGTTCCGTCCTTCCATTTTCTGTGTAACATTATGCCACATTATATACATCATTATAATGATACATTATGCGCCAGAAAGGGTCAAGAACCAACGCAAGGAGCGGAACGATGAGGCTGTGGATGGAATGGTGGCAGTGGGGGGAGCCGAATGCGGAACGTGGCATGCGAAATATGAGAATTTTGGAGTGCGGGAGCTTGCTCCCGCTTTGTACTCCTTCCCATGCGTATAGGCAAATACGGGAAACGAGGGGGGGAACGGCAAACGGCAAACGGGAAACGAGGGGTCCACTGGCTGGCTAGCGGTTATCGGCAAGTGGCCAGCGGTTAGTTTGGGAAACGAGCCCCCCGTATTTTCAGAGCAGGGGGGGGAAACGGCAAACTGCAAATGCGAAACGAGGGGTCTATTTAGACTGTAGGGATTTAGTCCGCCTACGGTGGATTAGGCTGTAGGTAAGAAATGGGATCAAATGCGGAACGCGGAATTCGGAATGCGAAACGAGGGTCTGCGAAACGAGGGTCTGCGAAACGAGGAAGGTAATCGATAATAGTTAGTTTTATTGTTTTTAATATTTAGACAGAGGTCAGATCAAAGAGGAATATGAAACGCAGCACTATGTATGCGTCCCTTTTGGGGAAGGGACATCAATAGATGTCAATTCTTAAATGCCACAATATCGTTCAGTACAGTAAGAATACTGACTTACTGCACCAAGGTTCTATGCCAACCTAATTACTTAAATTTCCCATTCGTTCTGTTGACAATAATAATCTAAAACTAGCAGAATTATTCCCAATGTCAGAATTAAGGAGGGACTTTATGGTTCGCAGAGAGCCAGAAGTGATGATGATTGACGAAGGCTGCCAATACCGAACTACCATCATCGACCACAAAGGTGGTAAAAACCAACCCAGTGACACCATGATGGCCACGCTCTAGGGGTATCCGGTAATGGTCTCTTCTCAAGAATGTAACCAAAACGATAAGGCCGTTCGCCTTGTTGAATATCTACTGAGGCTGGCATCTTTACGAACAAAGCTGATTCGCGAAATTGACGAATATGAGAAAGTGCTTTGGTATTCAAGTATTCCGCATGAGCGAGGGTGTTTTACGCAAGCCTGGGGCCGGGATGAAGAACATGAGCCGGATGAATGGCTAGAAATACAGAATAGGCGGGAACCGGAACTACCCGCTGAACCCACTCAATGCAAAGATTGGGTGAATCTCACAACTCTCCGAAACAAAACCGAATGGCCCGAACTCTTTTCTGAAATCATGCGGCAAGTCCCGAATCCCAATTGGCGCGAGGGTTCAGATCAGCCAGAAGTCATCCCGCACACCGAACTCCTTGAAGATCATCCTGAAGTTCAACAAGCATGGGATCGATATGTTGAAAGCAAATGGTTGCCTTGGACGGAAGACCATAATTCATGGGAGAAGGTTCATAAAGTCTATTCCGCGCTTTTTGCCATCCATCAGGAGCAACTCCGGCTTGGCGAAGAATATGAACTTGTGCTTGGTCTAGGACTGCTGACATGGCAGACGCCTACGGGTCAGCGAGTTCGGCGTCATTTGATCGTCGCCGACGCCATCTTGGAGTTTGAAGCGCGGTTGGGCAAATTCACTGTCCGTCCCCACACCGAAGGCGCCAAATTGCGGCCAGAATTCGACATGCTGGACATTGAGGAGCAACCGGCGCGTGCGGAGGAAACCGCGAAGGCGTCACTGGACGCAGCCGAAGATGATCCGTGGGAAAAAGGCTGTATCGAAGGCGTCCTTTAGGCCTTGGTGCATTCAATCAACTCACAAGGCGATTATGACGACTCGCTGGAAGCGAAAAGCATCCGCGCCTCGGCAAAGCCCATTGTGGAATATGCTCCCGCTTTGATCCTGCGCAAGCGTTCCGCCAAAGGTCTTACCGAAACCTTGAAACGGATCAAGGAGCAAATCGAAGACGGCGAAACCATCCCCGGCGAATTCGCGGATCTTGCCGAGATTCGCCCAACGGATAGCCACGAACAAAGCGACACGCCAGAAGAGGCTAACGTTGTATTCGATGGTGAGGTCTTCTTCCCCAAACCAACGAACGATGAGCAACGCCGCATTGTTGATAAGATTCGAACGGCAAACGGTGTGCTTGTGCAAGGGCCGCCAGGCACCGGGAAATCTCATACCATCGCCAATCTGATTTGCCATCTGCTTGCCACGGGACAGAGAACGCTCATTACGGCGAAAACGCCGCGCGCACTTCAGGTTCTTGAAGGGCTGGTGCCTGATGAGTTGCGGCCTCTCTGCATCAATCTACTTGGCAGCGGACTTGAGGAACGCCGTTCTCTCGAATCCAGCGTTGGCGGCATTATCCGAAAGAATGAGGAATGGAACGAAGATCGCGCAAAATGTGAGCGCCGGGAACTTGAAGATCGCCTTCAGAAACTCCGCGAGGAAAAGACCAAAGTCAATCGGCAGCTGCGCGATATCCGGGAGTCCGAAACGCATACGCAGAGCATCGCAGATGGGTCATATCGAGGGACGGCAGCAAGAATAGCTGAAAACGTGAACCGCGATCGATGCGACTACGAATGGTTTATAGATTCTGTTCCTTTGGATAAAACCTGTCAGATAGCTACAAATGATTTGCAAAGCCTTCTCGTGGCTTTGCGCCAATTCACGCCAGAGAAGCGCCGGGAATTGCGCCTTGTATGGCCCGATGTGTTGCCATCCTCCGAATGCTTTACAAGTTTAATAAGGAATGAGGCAAGCGCGATTGCGGAAGAACAAAACGCGACAGGCGATGCCGATCAACATATCGCCCAACTATTAACAAGAAATAATCCTTCGGCCATCGAGGCGATCCGTAACGCTTTTTCAACTTTTCGGGACACTCGCAGGAGACTTCTTGCGACACCACATTCATGGATGAACGATGCCTTGCGCGATATTCTGGGCGGCAACCCCGCCCTATGGCGTGAACTTCTACACGTTACGCAGGACGTTATAGCGTCAATTGAAGGACTCGTTGCAGTCGCCGACGAAATCTCAATCGAATTTCCGCAAACTACCGATATCAGGTTATTATATAATGATGCCCGCAAACTTAAAGAACACATGGAGAATGGCGGGCGACTAGGTTGGGGGATATTTCGGCCCAAACCGGTGAAGGAAAGTCTTTATGTAATAAAGACTGTGCGGATCGCTGGATGCTCATGTTCCACTGCCACGCAGTTCTCAAACCTTGCCGATGCGTTGCATGCTCGTATTGAATGCGAAAAGGCATGGGATTTCTGGAAAGGGCGAAGTGAAAAGACTGAAGGGCCGTATGCTCTCCAATTGACTGCTCTAAAGTCGTTGCGCGATGCGCTCGATAACGCCTTGGCGCTCGAAAAAATAGTTGCTAAATGCCGAGAAGCAATAAACCAATTCCCAGGCATGGGCGAGCCCGTATGGGCCAACGAATCACAAATTGAAAGAGTTGTCCCCTCGTGTCTTCTTGCATTAGCTCGTATCCGTAAGTGGCGTGCTGTCGAAGAAATCCAAAACATTGTAGCTCCTATTTCACGCATGATCGCCAAGGGCAACGGGCATCCGGTGATGAACGATTTGCTAAGCGCAATTCATAGCCGCGACATAGATAGGTTCTCGCGCTGTGTGAGTACGGTTCAGGATCTAGAGAGACAGCGTCAGCATCTTCAGATGGTTGACGAATATATTTCTAAACTACGCCGTTTACTACCACATTTTACGAAATCCTTAGAACAATCTTGTAATGAGCCGTATTGGGAAGAAAGGATACAACACATTTGTGATGCCTGGCATTGGGCGCAAGCACAATACTGGATCGAGGATTACATTCGGCAGGAAGATGTTCCGGCACTCGCCAAGCGAGCCAAACAAATCGAGGATGAAATTAATAGTATTATCGCCAAACTTGCCGCGCTTCATGCTTGGTCGTTCTGTTTCTCGCGCATGAATGATGATCACCGTCGTCATATGCAGCAATGGAAGTGGCATATGGATAAAGGCGGCAAGTTCATGGGGAAACATGCACCGTACCATCGGCGAGAGGCACAGAAGAACCTTAATGGATGCCGTGAGGCGGTTCCAGCATGGGTAATGCCACTTCATCGCGTTTGGGACACGGTGTATCCCGCGCCTGGTGTTTTCGATGTTATCATCGTTGATGAAGCTTCTCAATGCGGTGTTGAAGCGCTTCCCTTGTTTTATCTAGCAAAGAAGATATTGATCGTTGGTGACGACAAGCAGATCAGCCCAGATGCTGTGGGTTTACCTCGTGATGCGGTTCATCGCCTGATGGAAGAATTTCTTTACGATTTTCAGTTTAAGTCATCATTCGATATAGAAAGCAGCTTGTTTCATCATGGGAAACTACGGTATGGAACCAAGCGGATCACATTACGTGAACACTTCCGCTGTATGCCGGAGATCATCCGTTTCAGCATCGGCCTTTGTTATTCGGATACGCCATTGATTCCCTTGAGGCAGTATGGCCCGAAACGGCTACCTCCGCTTGAGCATGTTTTTGTGGGCGGCGGATATCGTGAAGGTTCAAACAATCGAACCATCAACCGCCCAGAAGCCGAAGCCATCGTCTTGAGGATTGCGGAGATGTGCAGAGACAGCCGCTATAGTGGCAAGACAATGGGCGTGGTGGTGCTCCAAGGTGAAGCGCAAGCAGCATTAATTGAGAATCAACTGCTTGAATGTCTGGGGGCCGAAGAGATGGAACGCCGCCGCCTGATTTGCGGGAATCCTTACAGTTTCCAGGGCGATGAGCGAGATATCATGTTCTTGTCACTTGTCGCGGCTACAAACGAAAGAATCGGACCTTTCACAAAGCCAGCGGACGAACGGCGCTTCAATGTCGCCGCAAGCCGCGCCCGTGACATGATGATTCTTTTTCATTCCGTTACCTGTGACGATCTTAGCACCTCGTGTCTTCGGCGGCGATTGTTAGACTTTTTTGAGAATACAAAACCACAACTGCCTCCAGAACTTGATCGTGATGAATTGGAGCGACGGGCAGCGCATGATAAACGGAGTGTTTTAATGGCTCCTGCCCCATTTGAAAGCTGGTTTGAAGTTGACGTTGCTCTTGAATTGTTACGACACGGTTTCTTTGTCGTTCCACAGTATGACGTTGCAGGAAAACGAATAGATCTTGTGGTTGAAGGAGGTCAAACGCGGCTGGCGGTCGAATGTGATGGTGATCATTGGCATGGCGTGGACTGTTACGAAGTGGACATGCAACGCCAACGGCAATTAGAGCGTTGCGGTTGGGAATTCTTCCGCGTGAGAGAATCTGCCTTCTATTCAAACAAGGAGCAAGCACTGACTGGCCTGTGGCGGGTGTTGGAGGAGAGGGGTATCTTTCCATACGGTAGAAATTCTTGTCGATACACAGAGCCAGACGAAGAAGAAAAATCTGATGAGTCGGATTGTGACGACACAGACATCGACGATGAAGATCTCAATAATGAACCATCCTTGCCTTTGGATTCGCAAGATATTCATGACTTATCTGACCGGCGTTCCGAAGATGTAACATCATCCGAAATCCAGGACACAATTATCCGTGTTCTCTCACAATGTCCAAACCAGTCGTGTACTGAGAAATCATTGACTGCCCGCGTCCTCAAGGATTTATGCATATTAACACGCGGTAATCCACGGTTCGAATTTGCTAAGCGTGTCATGCGGTGCCTTGGTGCCCTTGAAAAACGTATGGCCGTTGAACGTTATCGTGCCAAGAATAAGCGCGTACGATTACTTTCAACGCAACTTCCTCTCTAAAAAACGCTGCGGTGAACACCTTCTCAGAAATCAACATATTCGCCGCATCTTCCTCGCTATAAGTGTCATTTTGAAAATCGGCTTCCACGATGGCATTCCCTCGGAGATGTTTCAGCAGATATACCGCCAAGAACAGGTTTTTGATGTGTTCAACTATAATCCTCTTATAGAGGAACTACATTGCCTTTTTCATACGTAACGGTCGGATTCGTGGGAGAGCGGTCTTTAGATTTTTCCGGGCTTCCCAAAGCTCAACGGCTCGTTGGGCGTTGAGCCAGAACTCGGGCGTGTTTCCAAATAAACGCGACAGGCGAATGGCCATTTCCGGACTCAGGGCACGGCGTTCACGAAGAAGTTCATTGATGGTCTGCCGCGAGACGCCTAGCGCTTCTGCCAGACTGGTTGCCGTAAGACCGTAATCCGGTAAAAAATCCTCCCGGAGCATTTCGCCCGGATGCGTAGGGCGTGTTTTTCTCTTTATCTTGTTAGAAATATTCATATATAGATTGTAACGCGTCACGTGACACGTGTCAATTCAAAAAACATCACTCCCACGGAGAATCAACTGCATTAAGTACATTGCTTTGCCTGCGTTTTGTACAATAGACAGTGTCTTGATGGGTAAATCTTGAACGGATCGGAATGCTTAAAATGATACCTTGGATAATTAGTGTAATGGTCAGTATGGGTGCTGCGGAGGCCGAAAAGGAAGCCGGGATTCGCGCGCCGGAGGAATTTCCGGTGGTGAGGGAGTTGCCGGATCCGTTTGTGATGAATACTGGGGAGCGGGTGAGCGGCAAGGAGCAATGGCCAAGCCGCAGGAAGGAAATAGCCGATCTGCTGTTAGGCTATGAATATGGCCACATGCCCCCGGCTCCGGATAATTTGCGTGCGGAATCCGTCGAGACGAAGCTTACTCTGGAGGGCAAGGCCACGGCGACGACCTTTGTGCTTTCGATGGGGCCGGAACCTCGGTTTCGGATGCATTGCGGGTTGCTGGCGCCCGCCACGGGCGGTCCGAAATTCCCGGTGATCATCGCCATCGATCCGGTGTGGCAGGAACATGTAATCCCCACGGCGGCGCAGGTCATTGAACGCGGGTATGCCTTTGCGGGGTTTATATATCATGACGTAGACAACGACAACGCGGATCGTTCGGACGGGGTATATCCGTTTTATCCCGGGTATGATTGGGCCACGCTCGCGGCGTGGGCATGGGCCAGCATGCGGCTGACGGATTATTTGTGCACGCTCGACAGCATCGACACCGATCATATGGTGGTGACGGGGCATTCGCGAACGGGCAAGGCCGCGCTACTGGCGGGGGCGCTGGACGAACGCATCGCCCTGACGGCGCCGCATGGTTCCGGTGCGGGCGGATCGGGATCGTTCCGCATTCAGCCCAAGGATGTGGAGACGCTGGCGCTCATCACTGACCCCACACGGTTTCATTATTGGTTTCATCCACGATTGGCCGGGTTTGCGGGCAAGGAAGACCGCCTGCCTTTTGACCAGCATTTTCTGAAAGCGTTGGTGGCGCCGCGCGCCTTGCTGTCCCTGGATGCACGGGGAGATATATGGTCCAATCCATATGGCACGCAACAGACGAACATGGCGGCTGCGCCTGTGTTTGAGTTTTTGGGTGCGAAGGAGAAGATCGCGATGTTCTGCCGGGAAGGCGGGCACGACATGATCCCGGAAGACTGGGCGGTCTTACTCGATTTTGCGGATTACCTCTTCAAGAATGCGCCGCGTCCGGCTTGGGCGGATATTTTGCCGTTTCCGAAAGCGAAACGGGCGTATAGCTGGTCAATGCCAAAGTGACTCAACTCATATTTTGTTTTACGGCTCAGCGGGAACTTCGCCCTCCCGATAGGCGCGTTCCAAAGTTCAACGTTGGAACGAGAAGAATTTTCTCTTTGGTGATTATGGCGTGTGCGAAAGCGCGCTGGGCGGCAGGGATTGCGCTTCGATGCCCGGACCTGCGTATTGCACATCCAGGGCCTTGTTGCCGCCCGCCTGAAAGTAGATCACCTTAAAGGCGTGTTTCCCTGCGCGAAGCCCGGTGATGCCGGAGATCGTCACGGTTTTGTGCTGGCCGTCGTTGTTGACGAGTTCCGCCCCGTCAATGTACAGGTTCGCGCCATCGTTGGCCTGCAGGCTGAAGGAATAAACGCCGTCCCGGGGGACCTCCAGGTAACCGGTGAATTCAAGCCCAAACGCCTCGGCGGGCGTGGGAATCACGTCAAGGCCAATCCGATGCACCGTTTTTTCGGAGACCGGCTTGAGCGTGGAGAAATCAGGCAGTGCAGGCCACTTGCCACCCTCGAAGTAGCGGCAGCGCAGGCCTGGCTGCGTGGCGCCTGGGGAAACCGCCGCCTTGGGTTCATAGACCTGTTCCGGCTGCATATCGCCGTATTCCTTTTTAAGATTCGCCAGTGCTCCGTTGCTCTCGCGGTACATGGTAACGCCGTTGCGCTCCGCCACCTCAAAGAACCGTTTCGCGCGCGCCAGAAACGCTGGATCCAGGATCACTTTAAAATGTTCGTGGTCCATGGTATACGCTTTGGACGCCCGTGCGCGGGTGCGCTCCAGGATGGCATAGTCCACGCTCAACCGCGCCACGCGGACGCGCTCCAGCGTTTCCGGATCATTCGCAACCACCGCTTCCGCCTTATCCCACAAAGCGTCCGCCTCCGCCAGCAGCGCATCGTTGAGGTGTCGGTGTTCCGGGCCGATCCAGATATCCATGTGGATGTTTTTATTTTCCACTTCGTCATGAATGAGATCGATATACTTCAGAATGGGTTTGGCCGCTTTGCCATACACCCCTTTGCAAAATTCCTTGATCGCCTTGTCTTTGTCGTAATGCGGGTCCCACAACAGCTTTGCATTGAGATATCCGCTTAGCGGCGACAACTCGCCGTTCACCGTTGTATATACATCCTGCTCGAATATGCCGCGTACATTATGCTTCGCAAGAAAGTGGATATTGTCATCGCGCACCCGGAGGTTGGGGAACGGCACTAAATAATGCGAGAACGACGTGACATAGTCCCACACCCATAGGCGATCGCACATGGTGGCCCAGCCTTTGACATCCTTCACGAACTTTTTATTGTCCGGGTGATTGCATTTTTCAAACGAATGCGCAAAACAGCATTCAATGCTGCACAACCGGATAATGACGTTCGGCGAAGGCCGCATCGTCTTGGGCGGCTTACGCGTCCATTGATAGGCCAGCGTATCGATCACCTTGCCGGGAAATTCATCCTTCACCGCATCCGCCACGCGGTTTACCAGCGAGAGCACCGGCGCGATTTGGGAATCTTCTTTTTTGGCGAGCGCGGCGCACTTGGCGCATTGGCAATAGTTCCCCCAATCGTTTTGCGACACGGAAAATACCGTCGCTTCGGGATGCTCGCGCATCCGCTTTTTGACTTCATCGATCACAATCTTCACCACATCCTCGTTGGTACAGCAGAGTTGCGTGTGGTCCTGGATACGCTTGCCCTTCACCATCGAGAAATATTCGGGATGCTCCGCAAAATACTTCTCCGGCGGGACCAATGAATTAAACGTGTGAACAAATCCGAAATAGGTCACCTTGCCCCCGTGCTTTTCCGTGAGTGACGCCGCATTGCCGTTCATCCGGTTCCGGGCGCACCAATCCCCGTCGAAACAGTCTTTTGTAAATGGTTCGCGGTATTCGAGCTCCGGGATCACTTTTTCATAGAGCGCACGAATTTTAAAGATACCGATCTTTTTCGGAATATGACTGATCGCGGGCGTGTACCAGCGGCAGCCCAGATGATCCTCAAGCAGGCCATATACGCCATAAAGCGTGCCGCGCGGCTCGCCCCCTGCGATGATCAGATGCCGGTTCGTGGTCCGGATAACGTACCCTTCTTTCCCTAAAGCATCGAAGTCTATCGATACGTTCGCAGGGTACAAATGGGCGTTCTTACCTAAAATGATTTCATGCTTCTTGACCGGTTCGGAATCCGTCACGATGGGCAGTTCCGCTCCGGACATTTCCTTTAAAAACCGCTGCAATTCCTCCGCCGCATAGCGCGTGGACGGGGAGGCGTCTTCCGCCACCACAATCTGCGCCTGGGTCCTGCCCCACTGCGACACCATAAACGGTTTGCCCAAGACCGATTTCACCGTGGTGCAACCGGTCGAACTCACGATTAGTGCCAGAATAACAATGCTGATGCGCCGCATAGTGTTTTCCTCTCGCTAAAAGAACATGAACTCGCTTTTGTAGTTGTACCATAGTCACCGAGGCTGGGTAAACTGCACACTAAAAGGAATTGCTTACTTGATTTTTTTCAGCCAGGCAGTGAGTTCGACGGCGCGGTGATCGCGGTGCATGGTTTGAAGTTTGTTCGCGAGAATGCGCGCTTCCTGAATGCGGCCAAGCTCTCCCAGGCAGCGGGCGCGGCCATACAAAATATCCGGGTGATTCGGATAGGCGTGACCGATCTCTTCCAGGAGGGCATCCGCCTGGGCATAGTGGCGCTTCTCGAACATATACCGGGCGCGTTCATATTTGTCCCGCAGGTCTGCATCAAACATAACGTCTCTCCGCCACCTCCTTTATACGCCAAGCGCCGATTTGGTTTCCACTTGCCGCAGCCAGTGCTCGAACAGGAGAACAGCCCAAAGGTGATGCCCGTAGTTTTCCACGCCTGCCACATGCCGGTCAAAGAGACGTTGAATAGGGTCTACCATCAGGTATTGCGCACACCGGCTTCCGCTTTCAAGCACAAGTTCCCGGAAATGGTCCCGCAATTCCTTCCGGAACCATCGATGGATGGGAATGGCGAAGCCTTGTTTGCGTTGCGCCAGTAATGCAGGCGGAAGCGTATCGCGCAAGGCGTATTTCATCAGGCGTTTTGAAACACCCTGCGCATATTTCAATGGGAATGGCACCGTGGCGGCAAATTCGACCAACCGGTGATCCAGCAACGGCACACGCGCCTCCAATCCGTGCGCCATGCTCATCCGGTCCACCTTGGTCAAAATATCATCCGGCAGATACATCATTGTGTCCAGGTAAAGCATCCGGTTGTTATCCGGGAGCGTCTGTGCCCGCGTGCAATGTTCCGCATAGCGATCTATCTGGTGGTTAAAGACTGCCTGCGCAAAATCCGAGGTGTACAACGCTTGGCGCAGTTCCGGTCCGAAACAGGTAAGCCTGCGGCGGAAACTTTCGTCCGGAGACAGAAACGTATCCTGGGCAAATCGGCGCAGTTGATGCACGGCGGGCGATTCCGGCCATGTATGCAACATTACAGCCGCCAGTTGCCGCACCGGGCCGGGAATTTTCCGAAACGTCGCCACCTGCAGGTTACGATGCATCCAGGTATATCCCCCGAACAATTCATCGCCGCCATCGCCGGAAAGCGCCACGGTTACTGAGCCCCGCGCCACTTGGGATACCAGCCACATGGGCAGCGCCGAAGAATCCGCGAAGGGTTCGCCGAAATGCCGTACGAAGCGCGCAACGGTGTCTATCATGTCCGGATGCAGGATTTCCTCCGTGTGGTCGGCGCCGAAATGCTGCGCGGCGATTCTGGCGAAACGCGTTTCATCGCGATGCGCGTCATCAAATCCAATCGTGAAGGTTTTGACCGGTTTATCCGAACAGCGGCTCAATGCGGCCACCACCGCGCTGGAATCCATGCCGCCGCTCAGAAATGCGCCCAAGGGCACATCGCTGATCCGCTGCATGCACACCGCATCATCCAGCAGTGAGAGAAAGGCTTCCGCCGCGCTGGGGAGTGTCCAGGCCGGATCTTCTTTAAATTCCAACCGCCAATACTGCTCATGCGTGATGCGGCCCTCTTCCACCACAAGCCTTTCGCCCGGCATCAGTTTAAACACGTTTTTGTAGATGGTGTCCGGGCCGGGAATGTAGAGATAGGTGAAATAGGCGTCGATCGCGGCCGGATTCAGTCCCTGCCCGGCAAACCCGCCCTGTACCAGTGCGTCGAGTTCCGAGGCAAAGGCCACCGCACCGTTTTGTTGGGTATAGAACAGCGGCTTGATGCCCAGCCGATCCCGCACCAGTACCAGCCGGCGGCGTTCCTTGTCAAAGCAAGCGTAGGCAAACATGCCATTCAATTGTTGCACCGCATTGTCACCCCACACGCGGTGCGCTTCCAGCAACACTTCCGTATCGCATTTTGTGTGAAAAGAAGATCCACGCGCCTCCAATATTTCCTGCAATTCCTGAAAATTGTATATCTCCCCGTTGAACACGATTACGAGGTTGCCGTCCGTGCTGACCATGGGCTGATGTCCGGCATGGGTGGTATCCAGAATACTGAGGCGCCGATGGGCTAATCCTGCGCCTGGCTGATGCCATGCGCCGGAATCATCCGGTCCTCGGTGTGCGAGGGCCGTACTCATGCGATCCAGCCGATATAGGTCTACTTCGTGGCCCGGATCGTCATACACTATGCCGCAAATTCCACACACGGCTCAGCGTTTCCCTTTCATGTGTTGTGTCAATAATTCATGATACAGGGCGCGGTGCCGATCCACCATCTGCTCCACGGACAGATTTTCCCGTACCCATTTCGCCGCCGCCGCGCCCATGCGCCGCGCCTCCTCCGGATGTTCCAGGCATGCTTCCACCGCATTCGCAAAATCCTTTGGATCGCGCGTATATACCAGGCGTCCTGTCTCTCCATCATGCACCAGTTCTTTGACCCCGCCCACCGCCGCCGCCACCACCGGCTTCCCCATGGCCATGGATTCCATGATGGCGTTCGGAAAGCCTTCCCGTTGCGAACACAGCAAGGCGACATCCATGACGGCGTGCAGTTCCGTAATTTCGTTGATGGTGGCAAACCGGTTGAAGTGTTCCGCATACCCGCGCCGCCGAACCAGCCGCCCCATGTCGTCCACCAGGGGGCCGGAACCCACCAGAACAAAATGCACGTCGTTTCGGTGTTCGAGCAAATGGAACGCCATTTCCATAAACAATCGGTGATCCTTCACCGGACTGAAATTGGCCACCATGCCGATGATATGTTTTTCTTTAGGCAGGCCAAACCGTTCCCGCAGTGCGCTATTCGAGTCATTGCATTGAAATTCATTTACAGGCAGGCCATTCAGTATTACCCGCACTAGCGATTCATCCGCCTGTTCCCGCTGCCGGACATCCGCCGCCACCGCCTCACAGTTCGCCACAACCGCCTGCACGTACCGGTTCGCACGGCGTTGCATAAAGAGATGCCGGCGCTTCTGCCAATGTGCGAGCTCACGCCGGCTCGAGAGAATCACCGGCACGCTAATCTTGCGTGCTGCTTTATTGGCGAACAGATCAAACCCGAAAAGGAACGAGTGCATAATCTGGGGGGGATGACTGCGCAGGAGTGCTCCGATTTTTCTCTGAAGCCTGAAATCCCAGCCGCTATGACCCTCCAAAATGTTCACGCGCGCGGCAGTTCTACGCGCCTCCCCAATCCAGGCCCCGCCCGCGTTCGTGCAAATCAGATTCACTTCGTATTCATCCGCCAATCCCGCCATTAGATACAGCAATTGGCGTTCCGTCCCGCCCACGCGCATGCTTGGAATGATATACGTAATCCGCGGCTGCATGGCTATACAACGCTCCTTAAGATTTCCAGCAGACGTGGGGCCGCCACGCGCAACGAATACCGCTCCTCCACCGTCGCGCGTGCCGCCTCGCCCAATTGTTTCCGGTACGCCGGCTCCCGTAATCGATCTATCGACGCGCGCCACTCCTCCGGCTGTTCCGCAAACAGGCCGTTCCGCTCATGCTCGATGATCTCCAGCGCCGCCCCGTACGGCGTAGCGATGCAGGGAATCCCGCATGCCATGTACACCAGCGCTTTCAGCGCACACTTGCCCCGCGTCCATTCATCCCTGGTCTGTGGCATCAGCCCCACCGAGAACTGCTGCGCCTCCGCCACTTCCGTATCGAAATTCCATGGCTCCACAATGACATGATCCCACGATAGCTTCCGCGCATCCGCCCCCACCAATACCACCCGGGCGCCGGATAGATGCGTCAAGACTTCCCGGAGCGGAAACAGCGTGGGCGTCGTGCTTGGCGAACCTATCCAGCCCACGGAAAACGCCTCCGGAGCGTTCGGTGGCGGTATAAACCGGTCCGTGTCCACCACCGTCGGGAATACGTCCACATGGCCGTTAAATTTCCGTGCTTCGTCCGCGAGCCATGCATTTCCCGCAAGAATTCGATCCGATATTTTCATCAACGCAGCAATCTGCGCACGGTCTTCCAGCAGTTTCCACATCCCCCGCAACGGATGCGGCGGCGCAAGATGTACCGCGTCATCAAGGTCATACACAATCCTCCGGGCGCGGCGCTTTAGTAATCCCGGCAGCCCCCGGAGATATGCGCTCATCAATGCCTTCTGCACAAAAACCGCATCATACCGCCCCGCCGACAAGATCTGTTCTATCCGGCGCGGAGTCTCATGAAGGTGATACCAAAAGGCCCGGCCCTGCCGTTCCGGGCCCGTCAGCCGCCTCCATGCCGCCTCCGCCATCGGCGCCGCTACTGTGCACTCCACGCCCTGGCTCCGCAAATGCGGCAGAAACTGCCCCACCCTGTACCGAGGGCTGGCAGCCGCGTCCGGATACAATGTCAAAAACACTACTCGCATGCGCTTTCCCAACCGGCCATACCTTCCACCCTTATACTAATACCTAGCCACGTAAAAACGCCAAGTAATACAGATTCGGTTGATTTGAACTAGGATAATCGCCCCAAGCGCTTGACGAAATTGGAAAAGGGTTATACAATGTGATAACGGAGAAAAACAACATGAAAAAACTTACCAAGCATGGAAACAGCCTGGCGCTCGTGATCGAACGGCCGATTCTGGATCTGCTCAAACTGGATGCGAACACCCCCTTGGAAATATCCACCGACGGAGATATCCTTATCGTCAAACCCCACCGCAGCCGGAAGGCAAACAAAAAGGTCAAGGAAGCGCTTGCGTGGGTGAATGACCACTATGGCAATGCATTGCAGCGGCTGGCGGAATAAATGAATCCAATTTTTCTATCCATTGAGGATATTTTGGAAATCCACAGCGATCAAATACGGCGTTACGGGGGAACCATGGTAATTCGGGATACTCTCCTCCTGCAATCAGCAATCGCACAACCGTGTGCAATGTTTTCAGGAAAGTTCCTTTACCATGATCTGTTTGAGATGGCCTCTGCATATTTGTTTCATCTTGTGATGAATCATCCTTTTCTCGACGGAAATAAAAGGACCGGTGGTGCTGCCGCCCTTGTTTTTCTTTTTTTGAACGGTGTAAAACCGGGAATTAATGAAGATTCCTTTGCAGACATGGTGTTATCCGTTGCTCGCGGCGAAATAAAAAAACCTGAAATTGCGCTATTCTTCCGGAAAGCCTGTACAGGTTTTGAGCAGACGGACTTATCATGAGTTGAATTGAATAATCCATCCCCGCACAATGTTCCAATAAACAGAACCCGGCAACTACGGAGCAATACAATGAAACAGGCTCGATTTTTGGGAATATCACTCCTGGCCATGGCAGGAGCAATCTTGCTGTCCTTACCCGCGCAAGCGGCCTATGAGCGCATCAATAAGATCGATCCGGACGATCCGATGGCGGTGCAAATTTTCCGTCTGGACAACGGCCTGGAGGTGCACATCACGGAGAACCATCAGACCCCGCGGTTTTACGCCGAGATCGCGGTGCGGGCCGGCAGCAAGGATGATCCGCCGGAAACCACCGGCCTCGCGCATTATTTCGAGCACCTGATGTTCAAAGGAACACCCAATCTGGGCACACTTGATTATGCGCAGGAAAAGCCCCATCTGGACCGCATCCAGGACCTTTACGAACAGCATTTTAAGGAGCAGGATCCTGAAAAACGCAAGGAAATCTATCAGCAAATCGACACCGAAGCGCACGCGGCCGCGCAGTTTGCCATCCCGAATGAATTGGACCGGATATATGGCGAAATGGGCGCAACGAATCTGAATGCGCACACCTGGGTCGAGGAAACTGTCTATCAGGTGAATCTGCCCTCGAACCGCTTGCGGCAGTGGGCCGTGATGGAGTCGGATCGTTTCCAACATCCGGTGTTTCGCCTTTTCCCCACGGAACTGGAAGCGGTCTATGAGGAAAAAAACACCTCGTTAGACAACAAGCAGCGGATCATCTTTGAAGCCGTGGGAAAACTCCTGTTCAAAAAGCATCCCTACGGCCAATGGCCGACGCTGGGCAACACGGAGCATCTCAAGCAGCCCTCCATCCGCAATATTCAGCATTTCTTCGACAAATGGTACGTCCCCGGCAACATGGCAATCATGATCTCCGGAGACGTAAACACCGATGAAACCATTGGGATTATCGACGAGCATTTTTCCATTCTGCCCGCCAAGAAAGCGCCCAAGCAGGGACATTGGAAAGAAAAGCCTCTGAAAGGCCGGGAATTTACCGAGGTGAATTACGAGGGGGAGGAGTTCGTGCTTTTGGCGTTCCGCACCGTGAAATCAAATCACAAAGACGTGGAAGCGCTTGGATTGCTTGACATGATTCTCTCCAATTCCACTGCGGGCCTGATCGATCTTAACCTCGTACAGGCACAAAAGGTTCGTCAGGCCGGCGCGCAGCCCATGGAGTTTAATGATTATGGCGCGGAATTCCTTTTCGCCGTTCCCAAGAAAGGCCAGAGCCTGGAAGAGGCGGAACGTCTTCTTCTGGACCAGATCGAACTGGTGAAAAAGGGCGAGTTCGAGGATTGGATTCTCACCGCCATCCTAAATGAATATAAGAAAAACAAAAAGGCCGTTTTGGAGTCGGATGAGGCACGCGCAAGCATGATGACCCAGGCTTGGTTAAGCTATGAATCCTGGGAGCACGCGTTGAACAAGATTTCCCGCGTGGAAAAGCTCACCAAAAAGGACATCGTGCGGGTGGCCAATAAATATTTCAAAGGCAACTACGTGGCCGGCTACCGCCGCGACAAACAGCACGAAGTGACCCATGTCGAGAAACCGCCGATCACCCCCGTGGAAATCGATCCCACCCGGGAATCCGCTTTTGGCGCACGCATTTTGGCAATGCCCGTCACTCCCATTGAACCCGTATTCGTGGATTCCGCGAAAGATTTTAAAGTCAGCCACAACAAAAACGGCGTGGACGTATACTACAAGGAAAATCCCATCAACGATATCTTCACCTTTTCGCTTTCCGTGGATTTCGGGTCGCATCAGGACAATACCATTGGCGCCGCCGTTCAATTGCTCGACAAATCCGGGACGGAGCGTTTTTCAGCGGAACAATTGAAAAAGGAATGGTACAAACTTGGCACTGACTTCGGCCTCGGCGCGGGCGACAATGAAACCACCATCACCCTGAGCGGTCTGGACGCCAATTTCGACGCGTCGCTCGCACTTCTGATGGAAGTACTCACGAAACCCAAGGCGGACGCCGCCACGCTCGAAGAATTGAAGAAGATTATTCTCGCACAACGCGCCGATGCTAAAAAGCAAGCGCAGAGCATTGCCAGCGCCATGATTCAATTCAACCGCTATGGACAGGATTCGTTTTTCCTGCGCATGCTCCCGGATGCGGAGATCAGCGCATTGACCTCCGAACCGCTAATGAAAGTGATAACCAACCTTCTGAGTTACAAACACACCATCAGCTATACAGGTTCCTTGCCTATCGAAACCGTGATGGCCGCGCTGGAAAAACATCATCCGGTGGATGCCCCGTTGCAGGATCCTCCGCCCTATCAGTATTTGAAAGCGCGCCAACCCTCTACCTCGGAAATCTATCTTTTCGATAAGGAAGCCAACCAAGCCATCGTGCGCCTCGAATTCGGAGGCGTCGACTTTGATGAATCCCTCACGCCCGCCGTACAGCTTTACAATGAATACTTTGGCGGCGGCATGGCCGGCATCGTATTTCAGGAACTGCGCGAGTCCCGCGGCCTCGCATACATGGCCGGCGCCGCGTATATGCCCGGTTACCGCACAAAAGACCAGAACCTCATGCTGGGCGTGATTCAAACACAAAACGACAAGGCGGCGGAAGCTACGCAAGCCTTTGTTGATCTTATGGACAACATGCCTGCGTCCGAAGAACGCTTCGCCGCCGCGCGGGAATCCGTGATCAATCAGTACCGCACGGGAAAAATCGGTTTTCGCGAACTCCTGGGTGTCGTACAAAATTGGAAACGCCACGATCTCGCGCCCGACCCCCGTATTCAGCGATTCCAAACGCTCCAATCCAGTGGTCTCCAAAGCATCCTGGACTTTCAAGCCAAACAAATCGCTGGAAAACCCAAATTAATCTCCATCGTCGGTCAAAAAAGCAAAATCAATCTGGAAACCCTTAAAAAACTCGGCCCGATCCGCGAGATTGCCATCGACGACATATTCGTGAAATGACCGCGTTTACCTGTCATCCTCATCGTCCGTGTCTACGCTGCCGCCATACGATCCGCCGATCTTCGTCAGATACCCGTCCAGCGTAAGCCCCTGCTGCGTGATGGAGTTGGCCAAAGCGGTGAGTGCGTCAATAAATGTGAAGTCACAGCGTGCGGGTTTTGGCAATTCCCCAGTGCCTTCCATCGCCTTTTTAAAGCGCGTGTTCCATTCCAACTCAGGCATCACGATTCGATAGGTTTTTGAGGCCTCAAGCGAGGACTTGACTTCCCATCCTCTCTCGCCTCGTTTGACCTCCGCCTCAAATCCCGCCCATTGCGTCATACCTTTGCCCCGCTTCATCAATCCTTGCAGGTAGTGTTCGATTTGCATGCCCGTGAGCTCCGCGTTCACGACGATATTTCCCCGCTGGCCGCCCGTCAAAAACAATGCATTTACATCGATGGCGCCCGCAGGAAGACTGCTGCGGATAATTTGACCGGTATGGCAAAAGGCCGCATCCGCCCCGGATTTTTTCAACAGCGCTTCCGCCGACAGCTTGGCCGAAGCCCCCGAATGTACAGGCTTCTCACACCGGCCCACTATTTGTGAAGCCTCCGGGCACAACTCCTGTTCTTTTTGCTGAATCCAGGCGGCCATCGTATCATCGCATGGCACCGTTCCGTGCCGCATTTCCACCGTTTCCCCTTTTACTCCCACGATTTTCTTCGCATCCAGATCCACCGCGAGTTCCAATCGTCCCACATATTTTGCATAGCTCCCCGCCTGCACAATCACCACGCCGGTTGACTTCTGCACAATGGGCTGCTTCAACAACTCATGGGTGTGCCCCGTAACAAACACATCCACTTCCGGCGCCAGCACCGACAGCTTCTTCGCGGAAAGGGACCCCACGTGGCACAACGCAATTTGGAGATGTGTTTCCGGCTTCAACCGTTCCGCTTCCCGCTCCAATGCCGCCCCCGTCTCTTGCTCGCCAAAGAACTCGCCCTGCTTTGGACGCGTCAGGCCTATTACGGCAACTTTGATTCCCTGAACGTCAAACACTTTTGACGCCGGGAAATACGCATTCCCCTCTTCATCCCGCCAATTCAGGCACAGCAATGCGGTACCGGGCACCAGCGTCTGGCATTGCCGTAAATATTTCGGCCCATAATCCGCATCATGATTGCCGATGGTGACCGCCGAATACCCGATTTGCCCCAGCGCCTCATACATCAGCCGGCTTTTGGATCTGAAAGACACCATATCGCCTTTGTCCATCACGTCCCCCGCGTCCAATATCAAAACGTCCTTGCGTGCCTCCGCCACCTGCTTGATATATCCCGAAATGTACGCCATCCCCCCTATGCCATCGTATCCCGCACGGATATGATCGTGCAGATCATTCGTATGCAGAATGAGCAGCGTTCGCGTTTCCGCGGCACACAAAAACGCGGGTATGGCCGCCAATAACAAAAAACAGGTAACTCGTCTGAAATTCATGGATAAATCCTTGCCTGATTACTTAAATAACGACTCAAATTCACGGGTATAGGTTTCCGCAATCCCCGCATCGTGGATAATGAGCACGTTCTCGTCATTTTTCTTTTCCGCGCTCTTGCTGAAATTGTAGCTGCCGGTGATCACCGTTTCCCCGTCCAGAATCATCACTTTGTCGTGCATGTTATAGTCATTGGCATCCGGATGGACCTCCGCGCCGTGCGTGCGAAGGTACTCGTCCATGCAGCTTTCAGAAGACGCGTTGCGCGCCTCCACCACGCCCCGGACCCGCACGCCATTTTTGATCTGGTCCGCCATGGCCTCCGCAATCGGCTTGCTCGTAAACGAAAAGGCGAGAAAATCAATCCGAGTCCGGCTCTCACGGATTTCACGGATAATTGCCTTCTGCGGATGATCCTCCGGCGAGAAATAACATTCTATGGCAATGCCGGCCACATTCACGATGGGATATGGCGTGTTTTCAGGCGACCGCCCCCCAAACTTTTTCTTGACAAACATCTCTGAAAACTCCGCCGCATAATCCTGCGCCAACTCAGGCGAGTCAATCATCAACGCATTGTTATTGTTCCGGTAAAGATCATTTTCCGTCAGATTCGCGGACCCGGTCCACACGCACCGCCCATCCACCACGCAGAATTTGTTATGCATGAACGCCTCCCGGTTGTCGAAAACCACCGGAATGCCCGCGCGGATGCAGGATTGAATCGCCTCTCGATCTTCATAATTGGAATCGGAGACCAGCCGTACCGCCACCCCTTTCTGATGCTGGAGAATCAGTGTGTCCGCAGCCTTTTGCAATTGAAACTCATAAAACGCGGCGTCAATGCTCTGTGTAGCATGTGCCAGCAGCGCAACCAGTTTATCATCTATGCCCCAAGGCGTCAGCGGCGCGGCAGGCGCGAAAAACACCTGGATAGGCTTGTCGCTGCGGAAGAATCCGGCCACGTCCGGCAACGGCAAGCCAGATTCATCCTTTGGCGCGTCCGTGTGTTCTACAAGGATTGGCCCCGTTCCCACCGGCGCGTTGCGCGGCTCCGCCGACGGAAGCAACGGTTGCGCAGCGCCCGGCAACGCCGGCAATTTCTTTTCTTCTGACAGAACCCACGCTTTTGCCTGTTTTCCAACATCCCCAAGACGGCTAAACCAATCCCCCGCCTCACTGCCGGTGGCCTTTATATAGGCGGTATAGCCCGCCACGGCGATAGCAGTAATTGCAAGAATGACAACCAATAGTTTTATGCGGCGAAACATGGGCAGCATCCTAGCAAAACAGCGCCAAGGGATGAAAGGCCGTTCTCCTCTTTGTTCCCATGGCACACCCAGGGAATTTCTCGGGGTGATAGGGGGCGGCACATGCGGACAGGTCAGACGAGTAACTGAAGAGATCCGTTTTGTATACGTATGCCTCCTCCCGCCTCAGAGCTTGCCTTGGGAAACAGGGCTGAGTACCATGGTGGGAAAGGCGCAACAAAACAGCGGAGGATGCAGCCATGCAGATTGCTGTCGGAACTTCGATTATTGAAGTGGCCCAAGGCGATATCACGCGGGAAACGGTCGACGCCATCGTGAATGCAGCCAATGAAACGTTGTTGGGCGGCGGCGGCGTGGATGGTGCGATTCATCGCGCAGGCGGTCCGGCGATCCTCGAGGAATGCCGGAAGCTAGGCGGGTGCAAAACCGGCGATGCAAAGATCACCACAGCGGGGAAAATGCCCGCGCAGTATGTGATCCATACCGTAGGCCCCGTGTATCGCGATGGCGCACACGGCGAACCGGAGAAGCTCGCCAGTTGTTACCGGCGGAGTCTCGAAGTGGCCCTGGCGAATGGTGTGAAGACCATTTCTTTTCCCGCGATCAGTTGCGGTGTGTATGGATATCCCATCCCCGACGCCGCGGCGATTGCCATGCAGACTGTAAAAGAATTCCTCGAAACCCACCCTGGCATTGACCGGGTCCGTTTCGTGCTCTTCGGTCAAGGCACGTATGGCCCCTTTGAAGCGGCCCTGAAGAAGGCGTGAGGCGTGAGGCGCTGAGAGTCTAGCGGCTATTTATTTGGAAGGAGACGTAATGAACAGGATGAAAAAGGCAATAGTGTGGTGTGTAACGGCGATGGCCTTAACCTTGGGGAGTGCGGCGATGAGTGCGGAAAACTGGCATGAGAATGCTTTTTTCGGGCTTCATTATGATCTGCATCCCAATGCAAAGGACACGGAATTGGGCCGCGAGACCACGTATGAACACATCCGTGCAATGCTGGAAAAGGTGAAGCCGGATTTTGTGCAATATGACTGTAAGGGGCATCCCGGTTACACGGGATATCCGACGAAAGTGGGCTCCCCGTCGCCGGGCATCATGAATGATGCCCTGAAAATCTGGCGGCAGGTCACGAAAGATATGGGCGTCCCGCTCTCCATTCATTATTCCGGCGTATGGGACACCCGGGCCATTGAAACCCATCCGGAATGGGCACGCATCACGGTGGAAGGCAAACCGGACCCCAACAACACCTGCCGGACCTGTGCCTATGAAAAAGAGTTAATGATTCCGCAATTGCTCGAAGTCGTCCGCGACTACGACATTGACGGCATGTGGATCGATGGCGAAAACTGGGCCAGTCATCCCTGTTGGAGTGATTCCTGCAAAAAAGCTTTTACGGAAAAAACCGGTATTGCGGAAATCCCCCTGAAAGCGAAGGATGCGCATTGGCCGGAATGGCTCGCTTTTCAGAGGGATCTGTTCACGCAACATGTGACCAATGTGGCCAATGCGGTGCATGCCGCGAAACCAACATGCCTGGTGTGCAGCAATTGGATGTACAGCGTGCGTCAGCCCGAACCCATCGCCGCGCCCGTAGATTACCTCAGTGGCGATTTTGATCCCTCGTTCGGCGCGGCCCGCGCCTGTGCCGAGGGCCGTTTTTTAGCCAGCCGCGGCAAGCCTTGGGATTTAATGGCCTGGAGTTTCCTGAATACAGGCAATCAGGGCCATACAATGAAACCGGTTCCGCATTTGTGCCAAGAACTTTCCGAAGTGCTTGCGCAGGGCGGTTCTGTATTTATCTATGATGTGCCGCAACGCTCCGGCCATTTGACCGAATGGCATCAGGATTTGTTGGGGGAAGTGGCGGATTTCTGCCGAAAACGCAAAGAGGTTTGCTTCAAGACGCAAACCATTCCACAGGTGGCCATTCTCCACAGCGAGACCTCATACTATACCTACAACGATCCGCTCTTTAATTTCGGCCCCGCCAACAAGGCCATGGAAGGGGCCCTGCATGCCGTGCTTGAAAACGGTTATAGCGCGGATATCCTGAACGAGGAAATGCTGATGAAGCGCATGGCCCAGTATCCGGCGGTGATTGTGCCGGAGGCGGAGCATGTGCCGGATACCGTAAAAGAGGCTTTGAAAAACTATGTGAAACACGGCGGACATCTCCTGTTGAGCGGCGCTCATGTGGCGCAGCAATATAACAAACTGGCGGGTGTGGAACCCAAAGCAGACGCGGCACAGGGCGGCTGGCTCCCCGCGGATAACGGCGCTGTCACCATTTCAGACGCGTTTCAGCCGGTCAAATTGAAAAAAGCCAAGACTCTGGCTCCGTTGTTATATCAGCAAGAGCCAGAATTGAATCAGCGCGACATGCCCGCCGCCACGGTGAACACATTCGGCGACGGTGCCGTCGTGGCGATTCATGGACCGGTCTTTGCCGCCTATCACAGCGCCCATTACCCGCGCATGCGCCGTTTCCTTGGCGATGCGCTGGCGGCATTGAACGCTAAAAACCTGATGCATATCAAAGGACCATGGTGGGTCGAAATGTCAGCGCGCCGGCGTGATGGAAAACAACTCATTCAATTCGTGAACCGTTCCGCCGCCGGTTACCTCGCCCCAGACCGCCACATGGTGGAGCATGTTCCCGATTCAGGCCCCTTCACCGTCACGATCCCCCTTGCCCAAAAACCCAAACGCTGCCATATGGCCCCCGATGAGGCGGGGCTCGATTGGACGTGGAACGATGGCGTGCTCACCGCACAGATCAGCGGCTTGGCAATTCATAATGTATTAGTAATTGAGTAATCGTGCATAGAGGCAGCCGGCTTCACTTGAGAGTGGATGCTTCCTTCGGCGCGGCAGGCGCGTTGATGGGACCGAGTTCCAGTGACCGTACAAAATGGTCCTCGGCTACATACACACATTCGACCCGGCGATCCGCATCCGTATCTTTTACGATGGGTGAACCCAGCAGTGCACCCGCCGCACGCGTATCGCGCCAGCGCATGCGCCCGCCCATACCGAATCCATACAGCATGCCGGTGTTCGTGCCCGTCACTATGCACGATTCTCCTTCCAGGAGGTGTATTGCCAGCCCCCGCGCACGGGGTGCGGATGCATGCCACAATAGTTTTTGACTGGCGGAGAAGCAATACACCCCCGTTCTATCCACCGCGAGCAATTCCATATTTTCTTCCGCAGGATCCACTTCCGCCAACAAAAGACCGGTAATGGGCAAATCGGATTTTGTGTTAATCTCTCCTTGTGAAATACCACTGAACGCATCCCACATGTGGATTTTCCCATCCGCAGCGCCCAGCATCACCTGATATGAATATACTCCTGGAGGGTGAACCACATACGGCGGGCTGCCCGGCGGCGCTTGTATCTCTTTGTGCCATCGGAGTTTCCCCATCATATCCAGACATAGCAATGCATTTTGGGGTTTTCCCAACGCTACATAGATATTGCCCCGGACCGTGGGATAAAAAAGATCTTCCTCTTTGGGGGCGCACCCCAATGACTTTATTGCGCCGCCGGTGGAATATTCCCATCCTGTCATACTGCCTCCGGGCAAAAACACCACCTTGCCATCGTTCAGCCCCGCCACCAGGACATCGTATGGCTGATCCATTAAATCCGAAAAGATCAGCGCTTGGGGTGAACAAGGCGCGCTCAGCGCGAGCGAACTTATCATGGCTCCCTGTCCGTTAAACACATGGATGTTGCCGTTTCGATCCCCCACCGCGACACCGCGCGTTCCATCCAGGGCGCGTCCGGCAACAGGATCCGTCAGGAATCCTGTGCTGAAACGCTGTTCCCATTTTTGAGAGCCCAGCGCGTCCACACAGTGGATATCCCCCCGTGCACTGGCAAAAACGAAATCAAGAATGCGGTCTCCTTCAAAATCCGTAACGGCGGGATTGCCCGTGGGTGCAGTATCAGCAGGCACTTTCCAGTCCAATGGGGGAGAGACATCAAGGGAATAGGTGTTTTCGATGAGGCTTCCCCCTGGAATGGTGAGCGTCATACGGAAATCCAGACTCATGCCGAGGGTGAAGATCCCCTGCAAAGTGCGTTGAAACGATGTATTCCCCCCAGGGGGCAAGTCCAGGGCGAATGAAGCCGTGCCAATGCTGAAGTTCGGAGGGGGCCATGCTTCCAACAATCCCTGGATGGAGAGTTCGGATCGATTCACATACCCGAAGCGCAATCGTGCACGCGGTTGTTTCGGCGTAAGGTCGGATTCCGCTTCCATCCACATGCCCGCAGGCACCCCCCATTCCCGGAACGGCAGGGTTTTGAGAAGAAAGGGCTCTTTCAGTGGATCCAGGACGGCCTTATTGTTCTCTACCGGAATTGTGCGTTGTTCTCCGGAACGCAAGAGCACCACGGGCGCTGGCATTGCACGATCCTCGAGAGTGATGGTTTCCCGAAGACCGTTCCAATAGACGGCGGCGGCCCCATCACTCCCTCCAAAAATATCCACGCCCTTAAACCGCCCCACCCGGGTGAGGCCATCGAGCGGAGTTCTGCCAGTGTAGTTTTTAAACTTCTCCGGGAGCGGAGGAGCGGCTAGAATAGACGCTTCCCCCCCTTGGAGCAAAGGACCATATCTTTGTGTTTCCTGAGGCTCCATGCTCCACCAGCCTCCCTCTCGGCCATCAAGCCAAATATATCCGGTGGACACTGTTTTAGCCGCCGCCAACTGGACTCGGAACTCGTCAAGGGCATGATAGGCAACCGGCTTGCCGTCCTGGAATCCAAGAGGCTTCAGCCCCAACGCCACTCCTCCCTGCCGGTTCCAGCGTTGTTGATTCTCGGCGGTCAGATGATTCAGAAGGAAATGTTGTGTGGCGGAGGCAAAGGAGGAAATCTGCTCCGGCTTGGCCATGGAAGATTCCTCTGGTAAAAGCAAGCGCAGTGGAATCGTATCAGCCATGCCTACCGACTCAATCAGGCCTTCCAGGAGATAAAGACATAAAGGACCGGCATTGCGGAGATCCTCCAACAGAAACAGGATCTCCGCATTAGGGCAGGCGCCGATAAAGGCGCGAAGTGTCTTACGGCCAAACTCCCGCGCGCCTTTCTGCAATTCCTCGGGCGGCAACACCTTCAGGTCATACCCATCCCACCGGTAGTCATAAACAAGACTTTTCGGGCACAGGTCAAAGACAATGCCCCGCAATCCCGCCTTTTGACAAAATTCCCCGGCAGCGCGAAACCGTGCTTCCGCAGGATGCAATTGCCCCCAGGGGACGAACCACTTGTCCTCCGGTTCAAGCGCCACATAGAGAAAATTCCGGTTAATGCCCGATTCGCAAAGGCCCTTGCTTGCCAAACGGACTTCCCGGAGGAGGGGGTGCTCTTCTGAACCGTTTTCCTGAACACAACTGAGTTCCCGGTCAAGCCTGTCCCAGAGTCCATATAGAATAAAACCGTCAATACCCTTGTCATGCCAGTATTGGAGGTGATTGGCGGCAAAGGTGACATTTACCGGTGCGCACAATAGCGTTTTGGGTATTTCGGCGGGTAAAAGCACGTGTTCTTGGCTGACGAAGGCTGGCAACGACCCTCCGATCATGATGTTTGCCCAGCACAGGATTATCCATATGTTCCGTATCATGCGGGGCATTATAGCCCTATTGAGCCGCTTCTTACTACCCGTCCGGCAATCGGCAGAAAAGTCCAGGAAGGTGGCATCACTTTCCCCAGAAGCCCCGTACAAATTTAAGCGCTCTTTTTCTAACCTATTTATTTTTAATGGGTTATGTGTTTGTGAAGAGGTGGCATAGGGATTGCTCTCCTATAGAAGTCTAAAAACAAGACGAAACTGTCTGGGAGCAGGTTAATGACTCCTTTTGCCGGAGTAAATACAGATAATTTACTGGTTCAGGCGATGAAAACCGCCGAACTGAACCACCGGGTGTTGTCGCAGAACATCGCCAATGTGGATACTCCGAATTACAATTCCGTAAATCTGGATTTTCAGAAAACATTACGTGCAGCCATCGAGGGACGGGGCGGTTTCGCCCTCCGCACGGACCGACCCCGCCATCTCGATTTTTCCGAAAATCGTCCAGAATTCGAACGTCTTGCATTTTTGTCGAAAAATGACTACAATAAAGTGGACTTAGACGAGCAGATGGCCAAGCTGTCGGAAAATACTGGCAACTACACGACTTACGCGGCGTTGCTGAGTAAACGGTTTGAGATGGTCAAGAGCATGTTAAATAGCTTGGCGCGTTAAGGAGAGTTTACATGCTAGAGGCCATATCAGCCAGGGAGATCGCGGTAAGCGGTCTACGTGCACAACGTGCGCGGATGAACGTGATCGCGAATAACCTCGCGAACGTGGAGACGACCCGCACCCCGGAAGGGGGTGCATTCCGGCGGCAGATGGTAGTGTTTCGCGCGGAGCCGCTGAAGTCCGGAATGAAATCCGGGCAAGCGGGAGTACGCGTTAAAAGTATAATCAAGGATATGAGTCCGTTGCGGACGGTGTTTGATCCGAGTCACCCGGATGCGAACAAGGATGGGTATGTAAGCTATCCGAACATTAACATGTCGGTGGAGATGGTGGATTTGATATCGGCCCAGCGCGCGTATGAGGCGAATGTGGCGGTGATAGTGTCGGGCAGCCGGATGAAGCAGCGGGCATTGGAAATTTTACAACGGTAAGTGAGTGAGTACCATGGTTGATCCGCTACAAGTGCCAGGGATTGGGTTAAGGACGACGGAGGTGGGCGCAAAGCAGATGCGCCCGGCGGCGGTGCGTCCTCTGGAGGGGGAAAACAAATCGTTCAAGGATGTGTTGACCGAGACGTTGACGGAGGTGGAGCGGTTGCAGCAGGAGGCGGATACGACGATCAAGGAATTGGTGTCGGGCGAGATTAAGGATGTATCGGAAGCGATGCTGGCGGTGGAGAAGGCGGATGTGGCGTTTCAGACAATGATGACGGTCCGGAATAAAGTGATGCTGGCGTATGAAGAGATCATGCGCATGCAAATATAGACGGAAGGATAGTTTAACCGAAGATAAGGAACGCTGAACCGGAGCAGGGGTCCTGTTCATGGGCTGCACAGGATCGCGGAGCGAGCTTCGGGACAGCGAGTCCCGGCGGACGGAAGACGTCAGCCGGGTACGCGCGGAGGTTAGAGTTGAATCTCCACCGCGAAGCCTATAGGATGGTTTCGTGGTGAAAAGCTGCAAGTCAGCCGGGATGAGGTTGGGAAAGCCGCAACGATGCGGGACGTTGGGCTTTTCAGGTTCCACCTGTGGCGCAAGAGGGATGTAGCGCAGACGTGGTGGTCCGTGCATAAGGCACCGGACCGGAACATAAGGTGTGAGCCGTGGAGTTTCTTCGCCAACTGCTAAATGGCATCCGGCAAGCGTGGAAAGAGTTATCGCTGAGCGCGCGGATAAATCTGGCGCTGGCGGCGCTGGCCGTGGTGGCGGTCATTGCCTTGGTAGTGATTATGGGGGCAAAACCCCAATATGTCACGCTTTCCACGAATGTGGAGCCGTCGCAACTTCCGAAAATTGTTGATGCATTGACCGCAGAGTCGATTTCATATCAATTGGCCAATGGCAACAAAGACATATTGGTGCCAATCACCGAGCGCAGCAGCGCCCAGTTGCTTCTTGCGGAGAAGGAGTTGCCAGTGGGGCGGACCGTGCCGCCGGGATTTGAGTTATTCAAAGAGACCGAACTGATGACGAACCAGTGGCTTCAGGATGTGAAGTTCATGCGGGCGGTTCAAGGAGAACTCCAGCGGATACTCAATGCATTCGATTTTGTGGAATATTCCTATGTTCTTATCCGGGAGGCCAAGGAGGAGTTATTCGTTTCAGAACAGAAGCCGTCCGAAGCCGCGGTCACGCTGGCGATCAAACGTCCGCTTACCAAAGAAGAAGTGAAAGCGATTGTAAGTATCGTGGATCATGCGGGCGGTCCTAATCTGCATCCGGGCAATATCACGGTGACCACGACGAAGGGCGATGTGTTGTACATGCCGCCGCAGTCGGAGTTTGCGTCGCTGGCCAGTTCCAAGCTGGAACTGGTGGCGGATTGGGAAAAGCAGCGAGAGACGAAGCTGATGACGAAACTCCGGGAGATGGGGGTTCGGGGAACGGTGAGTGTGAGTGCGAAGATGGATTTTGATCAAAAAGAGAGCACGGACGAGAAGATCAGCGAAGGCACGGAACTGAGCACCTACAGCACATCGACCACCAATACGAGCACGGAAAAGCTTCCGGAAGGCGCGCCGGGCGCGTTTGCGAATCCTCCGGAGGGTACGGTCAAGCCGGGGGGTACGACGACAAATGAAGAGACTACGGAAGAAATCACGAATTATGAGCCGTCGCGGACGGTGACGAAAACCAAAACAGATCCGGGGAATGTGGTAAAATTTGTGGTGGCGATGGTGATAGAAGGCGATTACAAGGAAAGCAAGGATGATCAGGGCAACACGACGCGGCAGTATACGGGTTTGACGGAAGAGCGCAAGCAGACGTTCATGGATTTGGCGAAGGCGACGGTGGGGGAGGGCGAGATTCCCACGGAAGTTACCATTCTTGATCACCCGTTTAAGATAGATGAGTTAGCCGCGGTAACCGGCGCGGTGGAAGCAGCCCAAGGCGAGCGCCGCTGGGATCAGGCGATGCACTGGATCTGGGTAGGCATGGAAGTGGTGGCGCTGGTGATAGGGTTTTTATTTATCCGCAGACTGTTGAGCCGGGCCATCGCGATTCCGGAAGTGGCCGAAGAGGAAGAAGCCTCAGCGCTTCCGGAAGCTACGCGTGAAGATCTCCGCCGCCAGGACGTGGCGACGGAGGTGGGCCGGTTATCGGAACGCGAACCGGAAGTGGTGGCGGCTTTGCTCCGCACCTGGATAGCCGAAGGCCATGAATAAGCCCAAAAAAGAGAAAGAAGCGCTTAGCGGACGTCAGAAAGTGGCGGTGTTGCTGGCCTGCATGGGTCCGGAAGCTGCGAGCCGTGTAATGGGCAATTTGCGCGAAGACGAGGTGGATCAAATCACGCTGGATATATCTTCGCTGGGCAGTGTAGACCCGGACACCAAGGCGAAGGTCTTTGACGAATTTCATCAGATGGCGGTGGCCAAGCAGTTTGTGACGCAGGGCGGGATCGATTTTGCGAAGGATTTGCTTGAAAAATCATTTGGTTCGGAACGGGCTTTTGAAATCTTGAACCGTCTTCAAAGCAGCCTTCAGGAGGTTCCATTCCAATTTCTGAAGAAAGCGGACCCGGCGCAGATATCGAGTTTTATCCAGGATGAACACCCGCAAACGATTTCCCTGATTTTGGCGCATCTTGATCCTCCCATTGCGGCCATTGTCCTTTCAGCGCTTCCGCAAAATGTGCAATCGGAGGTGATTATGCGGATTGCGACGATGGATCGGACCGCGCCGGAAATCGTGCGGGAGGTGGAGCGTGTGCTGGAGCGCAAAATGGCGGCGGTGTTTAGTCAGGGTTTCACGTTTGCGGGGGGGGTGAAAGATGTGGCGGAAATATTGAACCGAGTGGATCGCAACGCGGAAAAGACGATTATGGCGGACCTTCAGGAAAAGGATCCGGAGTTGGCGGATGAGATAGCGCGGCTGATGTTCACGTTTGAAGACATTGTGTATGTGGATGACGCAGGCATTCAGAAGACGTTGCGCGAGATAGAGACCAAGGATCTTGCGCTGGCATTGAAATCCTCCAATGAAGAGGTACAGGAAAAGATCTTCAAGAATATGTCGGAGCGCGCCCGTGAGATGATCCGCGAGGAAATAGAATTCATGGGGCCGACACGTTTGAAGAATGTGGAAGAGGCTCAGCAAAAAATCGTGGCGGTGGTCCGGCGGCTTGAAGAAACGGGTGAATTGATTGTATCCGGACGCGGCGGCGGCGAGGCAGACGAGATCCTGGTATGATGAAGACAGCAAAGGTGATCAAACCGGGCGGACGCGCACGCGTGGATGCGCCGGGGCTGGAGGAGTTTCCGGCGCGGGAACCGGTCCGTCTGGGATTGAAGCCAGGCGGGGAGAGTGCGGAAGAACTTGACCCGCAGGCGCTTCGCGATGCCCTATTGGCGGAGGCGCGGGCGGAAGCGGAGAAGAAAATCCAGGAGGCCTATCAAGAAGCCTATCAGCGGGGGCTCCTTCAGGCACAAGAGCAGTTTGCCGAGTCAATTGGGCAGGCGGCGGAGACGTTGGCGGCGGCGGCGGCGGCGATACACGAGGCGCGGCAATCGTTTTTGGATTCCTTGGAGCCTCAGGTGGTGGAACTGGCTTCGCTCATTGCCCGGCGGGTGCTTCAGCGGGAAGTCAGGATCGATGCAGAATTAATTCATGCGACGGCGCGGCGGGCATTGGGCAAAATAGCGGATCGGCAGATAATCACAGCGCGGGTGCATCCCCGGGATCTGGAGGCGTTGCGGCTTCACAAGATTACGCTGTTGGAAGATTTTGAGGGCGTGGAAGAACTTACCATCGAGGCGGACGACACGGTTAATCCGGGGGGTTGTGTGATTGAGTCGCGGTTAATGCAGGCGGACGCCCGTCTGGACACTTTGCTTTCCACGGTGTTGGAATCCCTGGCGGGGAATGCATGAGTTCGATAGATCTAATGCCGTATTGCCAGCGGGTACAGGGGGAGGACCCGCTCTTCGCCTATGGAAAGATCGTGGATGTTGTGGGGTTGACGTTGCAGGCGACGGGGCCACCCATGAAGATTGGCGATCTGTGTTATGTGCGGCCGCGCGATGTTTCTACCAGGATTCCAGTGGAGGTGGTGGGGTTTAGGGACGATCGGATTCTTTTGATGCCATTGGGCGACATGCGGGGGATTGGTCCGGGCAGTGTATTGATTCCCACGCACAGACCGCGGATGGTGCGGGTGGGTCCTGCACTGCTGGGACGTGCCATAGGCGGTTTGGGTCAGCCCATAGATGGCGGTCCGCCTGCGGAGTGGACCACAGAAATGCCCTTGTTGTCGGCGGCGCCGCCCCCGATGGAACGCCAGCGCATCACGGAGCCCATCGCGACGGGCATCCGTGCGATAGACGCATGTATCACGTGTGGCAAGGGGCAGCGTGTGGGCATCATGTCGGGGAGTGGTGTAGGGAAAAGCAAGCTGATAGGGATGATTGCACGAAACACGAATGCGGATGTGAATGTGATTGCCCTGGTGGGGGAGCGAGGCAGGGAAGTACGGGACTTTATCGAACTGGATCTTGGCCCGGAAGGATTGAAGCGGTCGGTGGTGGTGGTGGTGACCTCGGATGAACCGGCGTTGCTTCGCTTGAGTGGCGCTTATACCGCCACGGCCATAGCGGAATGGTTCCGGGGGCAAGGGTTGGACGTGATGTTGATGATGGATTCGATTACGCGATTCGCCATGGCGCAGCGGGAGGTGGGGTTGGCGATAGGCGAACCACCGACCACCAAGGGATATCCGCCGTCGGTATATGCCCTGTTGCCTAAATTGCTGGAGCGGGCGGGCACGGCGCAGTGCGGCAGCATAACGGGTTTTTATGCGGTGCTGGTGGAGGGCGACGATTTGAATGATCCCATCGGGGACGCGGTTCGCAGCATTACGGACGGGCACATTGCATTGTCCCGGCCTTTGGCGACGCGGGGCCATTATCCGGCGGTGGATGTGCTGGAAAGTGTAAGCCGTTCGATGCTTGAAATTACCTCGGAGAATCATCGCAAGCTGGCCACGCGGGTCCGCCAGATTCTGGCCACATACCGGGACGCGGAGGATCTGGTGAATATCGGGGCGTATGTAGCGGGGAGCAATCCTGAAATTGACATGGCCTTGCGTTTGATGCCGAAGATACGGGAGTTTCTTCGTCAAGACTTGTATGAGAAATCGCCGTTTGAAGCGCTGGAAGCCCAAATGACCGGGGCATTGCGCGGATAATGGACGGCCTATTGCGGAGAAGACGCGAGAGGGCTATAGTAATGCTGGAAAGCCGGTGAACACAGTATGGCGCTGCAACGGACATTTCAGTACAGCACGTTATTGCGGATACGCAAGCGTCAGGAGGATTTGAAGGCCATGGCGCTGGCGGAAGCGCGCCGCAAGGTACGGCGCGCGCAGGATCAGCGGAGCGCGATTATAGAGGAACAACGGCGCACGCTGGATCAGGCGGGGGAATTGAGCCTGCATGAATTCGATGCCAGCGATGTGCGCCGGTATTATCAGTATGAGCGTCATCTTGCGCGGCTGGCCGTGTCAAAGGATGCAGAAATCCGGCAATTGGAAAAGACTGCCGATCACAAGCGGCTGGAATTGGAAGAGGCCACCAAGCGCAAGCGCATCATGGAGAAGCTGAAGGAACGTCACAGCGCAGCCTTTCAGGCCTATCTCCAGAAAAATGAGCAGCGGTCGCTGGATGAAGCGGCCACTAATTACGCCGCCCTGGGCCTTTCACCGCAAAGCGTTGCTAAGGCGCGGAAGAAGGAGCAGAAGAAGCCATGAAATTCGTTGTATTGGCGATGATAGGGGTGCTTTCCTTCGCGGGGGCGTTTGGCGCCGCGCTTTGGGCTACGGGCATGCTCTCCAGCGAAGGGCTGAAAAAAGCCGGCGAAACGCAGGAATCGGTGCAAAAAACAGCCGTAGCGGAAGCCGGGGATCCGCTCAGCGCGCTGGCCCAGCAATTAAAGAAAAAGGAAAATGATCTAAAGGAGCGGGAAGCGCAACTTCAGCAGCGCGATGCGCAAGTGGTTCAGCGGGAACAAGAGCTTGTGCAAATGCAGAAGAAGCTGGAAGATCTTCAGAAACAGATTCTGGGCGGGCTGGATGATGCAAAGAAAGAACGCCAAACCCGTTTAGAAACGATTGCCACAACGGTATCCGCGATGAAGCCGGACAAAGCCGCAGAACAACTGGAGAACCTTCCGCCGGAAGATGCGGCCGCCATCCTGAATCTCGTTAAACCCAAAGAACGAGGCAAAATTGTGGAGGCGATGAAAACCGAGGCCGCCACGCGCATCCTGCGCATCCTTCAAGAACCCACCATCTGACGCAGTTCTCTTTCTCTTTCCATCGGTAAAAAACGGGTTTCTCTTTACTTCTTCATCACAAAGAGCCTGTTATGTTTTTTGTTTTACCGGTCTTTTTAAATCTCTGTTTGAAAGGAGGTGAATTATGCATGTATATCGAAATGATGCAACAAATCCAACCTGAAGTGGATGCGGCCAACCTGCCATTGTCCGAAGGAAGTTCTACGAGCAATCCCCCCGGGGACATGGGCTTCGCCCAAATCTTTACGGAGGCGCTTTCGGAAGGTTCTTCGACCCCGGAAGATCCCGGATCGGAAGAAGGCCCCTTCCATGCCGCCACTGGTATTGATTGGAGTCAAGCCCTTGCGCTCATGGCGATGGCAATGCCTGTAACGTCCGAATCCATTCAGACCACCGTGGCGTCAACCATTGCGTCTGCTCCGGAAGAATCGGCTTCCGTGACCGGTGAACGTATGCCACCGGCGGCGGTTGCCCTTCCTGAACAAACGGACGCCATGCTGGAAATGGTTTCTGCGGCAACGGAAGAATCGTTGGGAACACTTTCCTCCGTCCAGATCATGGACGAAGCGAGTGCGCTCCCGTCAAACGTTGTTGAGGAAACGGCTCTTCCAGAAATAGTGCCGCCAGGCACTCCGCGGCCGCTGGTTGTGGCTGACCTGGGAATCGTGATGACGGAGATCCCAGAAACACAGGCCGTGCAATCAACGGCGGAGTATAAGACCATTGGTTCGCCAGCGCATGTGGTTGCGACAACGGAAACGCCTGGAGACGTTTCACCGGCGGTTGTAAGCAAGGCTGAGTATGTGGTGTTGCCTTCGCTTGCGGCCAAAGAGACTCCTGTACATAAAGAAAGTGCGGGAGCTTCTGAAAGCAAGTCAACCGCCGGCGAGACAAAGGCGGGGTCCGCCGGGAACCCAGTGCCCGGGGCTGTGACCGCTTCGTCGGCAGAGGTTTCCGGAGATACTCCGATGCCCCCAGTGACTGCATCGAAAGAAGCCGTTGCTACGGAGCCTGCCCAGGAGGCCATGAGTTCCAAGCCATGGCCTTCCGTGGAAGTGAAGCCTCTTCCCCCGCCGGATCTGGCGCCGTCAAAAACAACTTCACTTCAACCTTCCGTTAATCCAGCGTTGTTTGCACAGACGCTGGAATCGGACGCCGTGGCACAGCGGGTACAGGAAAAAACCGTGGCACGCGCGGGTGAAGATCTGAAGGCGGCATCGGACACAACGCTTCGTATTCCGGCTGGTTCAACAGAGGCGCCTTCCGCACAGACTCCTGGCGCGCCCATGCTGATGGATCCGTCGAAAGCTTCGAGCACGTCTCTGGCCTCTCCAATGTCAGACACACCAGCTCCTTCCGGACAGGCCACGCTGCAAACACTTGATGCGTTTACGGTCAAGAGTGTGCGGTATCTGGCGGGTCGTGGGGAGAATATGCTGAGTGTGCGGTTGATTCCCGAATCGCTGGGGGAAATGCACATCGAAGTGCACAGCCGCGGCGATGACCTCACAATCCGTCTGGTATCGGCCAACCCTGTGGTGCGTGACACACTGCAGTCCCAATTGCCGGGACTGCGGGATGCGTTGTCACAGGATGGTCTGGAGGTAGGCCAGGTGGAAATTGCCTCGACCACCAGCCAGAACGCTGGACAAGGCAGTTGGAACAGCCAACAGGCGGGACAGCAAAACATGCCGGCCCGGGTTCCAACGTATTACACCAAATCGTATGCGGATCCAGTGCAAACGGTATTGCCAACATTCCGGCAATTGCCAGCGCACCAGGGTTCATTGAATGTGTTTGTATAGAAAGGAGCCGAAAACACATGAATGCATTAGTGACGTTTCGCGCAAACGGTGCGGGCACGCTTGGGGTGAACCCCGCGCAGCGGGAAGAGGCCTGGCAACAGGTAACTTCGTTGCTGCGTACGAAATTGCTCGCCGTGCAAAAGGCGGCGGCCAACGCCGCGGCCAGCACGAGCGCGTCCGCCAAGACAACATCAAAAACGCCCACGGCGGCCACGTCTGCGGCGGCCAACGCTGCAAAATCGGCGGCGGCGGCCAAGTCCTCGGATACGGCGAGCGGCACGCAGACACTGGACCGGGACGCGTTTTTACAGTTGTTGGTAACGCAGATGCAGAATCAGGATCCACTGTCGCCGATGGACAACACGGAGATGATCGCGCAGTTGGCCCAGTTTTCCGCCCTCGAACAGATGAATAATCTGAACGAGAGTTTTGAGACCATGAACACAACGATGGAGTATCTCACGGGCAATGTGGACCAACTGAATTTCATATCCGCGCAAGGCATGCTGGGCAAGTGGGTCCAGGGCATCAATGTAGAAGGCACGGTATCCTCGGGCATTGTGGAGTCGGTCACGCTGGACGGAAGCATTGTTATCCTGACCGTGGACGACAAGTTCATGCCCATGACGGGCGTGCTGAGCATAGCGGCTGAAGCGCCTTCCGAAGAGGATACGACAACCACGGAGAAGAAGTCGTCATGATTGATGCGCTGCAACTCCGTTCCGTGACGGCTTCCCCCCCGGAGATGTCCGGAAAATCCATACGGCATCCGGTGGCGGAGCAGTTTGCCCTGGTATTGGAGCAAACGCTTCGTCAGAAAAGCGGTATTCGCTTTTCCGCACATGCGCGTCAGCGTTTGGAAAGCCGGGGGATCGAGCTATCCGAAGAAGAGATGAAGGGCATCGGCAAGGCGATGGATCAAGCCTCGGCGAAAGGCGCCCGGGAATCTCTGTTTCTGTTGGGGCGGGTGGCCCTCGTGGTCAACGTGCCCAACCGCACCGTAATTACCGCACTTCCGAATCAGGAGGCGGAAAATAGCGTATTCACCAATATTGACAGTGCCGTGGTGGTGCCGAATGTACCGGTATCATCACCCTCAACCGAATCCAACAGGCCGGCCCCCCTTTGGGGAGGCCTGAGCGCCGCCGAATGACTGACGCGGCGTGATTAGAAGGAGCAAGATACTATGGGAACAGCATTATTTACAGGCGTGACCGGGTTGCAGGCGCATCAGCGCCGGCTCGACGTGGTGGCGGCGAATATCGCCAATGTCAACACCGTCGGGTACCGCAGTTCGCGCGCGCTTTTCCAAGACCTGTTTTCACAAACGCTTCGAGGCGGTTCCGCACCGGTAGGGACGTTCGGCGGGACGAATCCTCAGCAGGTAGGCCTGGGCGTTCAGATTGCCAGCATAGACGTGGATTTTGATCAGGGTTCGCTGCTGACCACGGGCGTATCCTCCGATTTGGCCATCCAAGGCAATGGCTTCTTCGTGCTCAGCGATGGCACGAAGCGCGCTTTTACACGGGACGGATCATTCACGCTGAATGCGAATGGTTTGCTGATCGATCCGGGCACGGGCATGCGGGTACAGGGCTTCCTGGCCGATGATCAGGGCAATATAGACACGAATGTGGTGGCGTCGGACATTCTCATACCGCTAGGCGGCCTGGGGATTGTGCGCCCGACAACCGAGGCCACGCTTATCGGCAATTTGAACGCAGATGCCCCCAGTTCGCCTGCCACTCAGGTGTTGCGCACGTTTGAGTTCTATGATTCGCTGGGCACCGCGCGCGAGGTGACGGTTACCTTCACCAAGCAAGCCACGCCCGCCAATACATGGACATGGGAAGCCAGCTATGACTCCACAAGCAGCGGTACCACAACCGTTGGAAGTGGAACCTTGACCTTCCAGAGCGATGGCACGCTTCCCGCGAGCACCATAGGCAATATTAGCATCGCAGGGGCGTTGATGAATGACACGGGCGGCGAACCGGCTGATCTGAATGTCGCTCTGAATTTTTCATCCATCACGCAACTTTCAACGGGCGATGAGCAAACGAGCGATATAACGCTTCGTAATCAGGATGGGTTCCCCCGCGGTGTATTGCAAAGCTTTAACATTGGCTCCGGCGGGAAGATCAATGGCGTATTCAGCAATGGCCTTACCCGGGTAATTGCACAAGTTGCGCTGGCCAACTTCTCAAATGTCGGCGGCCTGATGCGCGATGGGAACAACATGTTTCTGGAAACCCCCGCCTCCGGCACCGCGCAGATCGGCGCACCGGAACAAGGGGGCCGCGGATCGGTAACAGGCGGCGTTCTTGAAAACTCGAATGTGGACCTGGGCCGTGAATTCAGCAATCTAATCATCACGCAACGCGGATTCCAGGCTAATGCCCGCACCATTACGGCGGCGGACACGTTGCTTCAGGAAACCGTGAATCTGGTCCGGTAATATCGAATAATGTTTTGGGGGCGCGCCTGCGCGCGCCCCCAGCCATGAATTTTGATTTCCTGGGGCAAGGCTCATGACAAGAGACGGATTGGGTTGAGCCTGGGCGGATTTCGTGCCCGTAGACGCGCACCCAGGGCTAATGATAGAATCGGACGCGGGACAACAGACATTGAGTCCATCGGCAGCGCCGGCATAACACAAGGCATACTGTATGGATATTGCAACCATTATTGGTTTTGTGGCGGGGATATTCCTCGTTGCCATCACAATTTTCATGGGTGGCAATGTGGGTGTCTTTTTTAACGCGCCTTCCTTCATTCTAGTGGCAGGGGGCACGCTCGCGGCCACGCTGATCAACTTTCCCCTGAGCGACGTGCTTAGCGTATTCACCACGGTCAAGAACTCGTTTATCCAAAAAGCCTCCACGCCGGAACGGCTTATTGAACACATGGTGGAAATGTGCATTGTAGCCCGGCGGGAAGGGATTCTGGCGCTGGAGAGCTATGTGAAAAACACCCAGGATGAGTTTCTGGAGCGCAGTCTCCAACTGGCCATTGACGGAACACCTTCGGATCTGCTGAAGGATATTCTCACGTCGGAAATTGCTTTTATGGAGGACCGGCACACGATGGGCCAGAGCATTTTGAGCGCCATGGCCCTCTATTCTCCCGCTTTTGGACTGATTGGCACGGTCATCGGGTTGATTCAGATGTTAACGACAATGGACGATCCCTCAAAGGTGGGGAGCGGGATGGCGGTGGCGTTGATCACCACCTTGTACGGGGTAATCATGGCGAATGTGCTCTTTCTTCCGACGGTGGGGAAATTGAGGGTGCGCACGGCGATCGAGTTGTTGCACCGGGAAATCATAATCGAGGGGATACTTTCCATTCAGAGCGGTGATAATCCGCGTATTCTCGAGAACAAACTCAAGTCGTTTGTGTCGCCGGCCATCCGTGCGCGGGTACGAAAGATGCGGTGATATGGGAAGATACAACCACAAGCAAACACCTCCCCAGCCAGGGGCGCCGCTCTGGATAATTTCGTATGCGGATATGATGACGCTGTTGCTGGCGTGCTTTGTCATGGTGCTTTCCTTCTCCACGGTGAATAACAAGACATTTAGCGAGGCGGCGGTGTCCATTCGCACTGCATTTGGCGTGCTTCCGGCGTCCGGGCTGGTGCCTTCCCCCGTTATAAGAAGCCAGCGGCGCCCTGTCAATGCGGTAGAGGAATCGGCCAACCGTCTCCGCAGTTTGTTGGAAAAGGAAGGTTTCACGCGGCAGGCGAAAATTGAATATGATGCAGTGGGGGGGCTGAAGATAAGTTTGCCCAGCGCATTTTTATTCGATCAGGGCAGTGCGGCCTTGCGTCCGGAAAGTTTGCCGATATTCCGGAATATCTCGGCGGTGCTAAAAGAATTGCCGGATACGTTTATAGAAGTGCGGGGCCATACCGATACGGAACGGCTTACCGATACCTCGCGTTTCCGGGATAATTATGATCTGAGTTATTTCCGCGCCGATGCGGTGGTTCGGCAGATCAACGCCGGAGGCGTTCCGCTGGAACAGTTTGAGATCGTTGCCTGCGGCCCCAATCAGCCGCTGGCATCCAACGCTTCGCCGGAGGGGCGCACGTCCAATCGGCGGGTGGAGATTTTCGTGCGCGGATTGGTGGACAAGAGTAGAATAGAAATGTTTCGCGAAGGACTGGCAGGGCCTGGTACGGAAGCGCCGGCCACGCCCGCAACGATTCCCCGTGAATTGAACTCATTAAGGTGATTGTATGGCGGATACGAAAAAAACAGAAGAAAAAGAAGCGCCCGCGCCACAAAAATCATCTTCGCTGGTCAACTATATCATCCTGGCAACAGTGATGGTGCTGGTACCGGCGGGGATTGCGGTAGCCCTTGTGCTGTTTGTGGTTCAACCGCGGCTGGCGGCGCCGCCGGCAACGCCACAACATGAGGAAAATGCGGAAGAGGCCTTTCCCGCGGAAGCGTTTACCGTGGATTTTGATGAAGCGCAGGCCAATGTAATGACGGATAATCCCAATGCGCCCGCGCCCCTGTTGACGTATGCCGTGAGCATGGTGATGACGGGGGGGGAAGCCGGCAGTGGCGGTGGCGGACACGGGGGGGGTGGAGAAGATGCACGCGTGAAACTCATCAAAGGAAAGCAGTCTTTCTTTACAGCGATGCTGGGAAAGCTTCATCGCAACCGCACCCGTAAAGAACTGAATGACCCGCAGGTTCAGGAAAGCATCCTGAAACAGGCGAAACAGGAAGCCAATGTGCTGCTTAAGAAGCTGTTTCCTGAAGAAAACATGCAGGTGCTTGAGGTTATGTACACAAAATATGCGATATTTGATTTATGAGCCCAGCACAATCCACACCGCGAAATGAATCGCCCGATCCCGCCAGGGACGAGGAGCTTGTTCCGGTCCAGGCCACCGGGGAAAGCCTGGACATTAACGATCTGCGTCCGGTGAAGTTGAATGTATCGGCGGACTTGGGCACGTGCCCCCTGCTTGTTAGGGAAGTGCTTGAACTTAAGCGTGGTTCAGTCTTGCCGTTGAACAAACTGGCGGGAGAGATGGCGGATATCAGCGTAAATGGAATTCCCATGGCGCGGGGGGAAGTGGTGGTGCTGGGGGATTCGTTAAGCATCCGCATCGCGGAAATTTTCGGGGCGGGAGAAAAAGAAGGCGGAGGTTATGAATAGACTTGGGCTTGTGTTGCTGATGGGATGCTGCGTAGCGTTGGGTGCGTGGCCGCAATCTCAGCAGGCTTCATTCCAGGCAACAACACCTCCGAAAGTGGATATAGCATCCCCTCAAGGAAATGCAGGGGCAGACCAGGAAAATACACCGGCTTCACGGGAGAATTCAGCGCCGCAGCAAAAAGACGCCTCCGGGCCCAAGGAGGTTCCGGAGTACTTTAAGGAACATCAAAAGATCTGGGATGAACCGTTGGCCGAGACGGCCAATCCAGCAGCCGCGGCGGCTACGCCGGCAAAAGAACAAGGATGGAACACCTATATCCCGCGCACGATTATGGGACTCTGTATCGTGTGCGGGATAATTATTTTAGGGGGCGTCTTGATGAAAAAATATGGCCGGCACACCCCGCTGTTAGCGGGGCAGCGGCTTGGGGTGGTTCTAGGGAAGGTGTACCTTACGCCGAAGGTGAGTCTTCATTATGTGAAATCGGGGGGGCGGGTGCTGGTGATTGGCTTGACGCAGAACCAAGTGTCGCTGATCACTGAATTCGAGGCAGGGGCTTTTGAGTCCGCGTTGGAATCTGAAGAAGTTGCGCCGGAGAAAGGGGCGAAACATCCCGGCAATTTTATGGAACAGCTTCGCACCCAGGTAAAAAAAGAAACCGGTGTCACTGGCCGTGCGGACGAGGACCTCGCCGAATTGCGGGGCGATATTCAGCGGCTCCAACGCTATTTACAGGAAAGCGCACGTGAATCGAATGAGCGCTAAGGGCGTTTGCCTGATACTGGCCGTGGTGTTTTTCTGCGGCATGGGCGGCGCGTTTGCGCAGGAGCGTCCAAACCCGCTGGGCGTGGATTTGCTCGAAGGCGCGCGGCGCGCCGTGGATCAGGAAAATATTTCCACGTCGCTGGTGATCGTCTTTCTCATCACGATCCTGTCGCTGGCTCCGGCGATTCTGGTGATGACGACCTCGTTCACCCGCATCATTGTGGTGTTCGGCTTTCTGCGGCAGGCGCTGGGCACGCAACAAACCCCGCCTAACCAGGTATTGATCGGGCTGGCGCTTTTTCTCACGTTTTTTATCATGACGCCCACGTACCAGCGGGTGAATGATGAAGCATTGCAGCCGTATCTGCGCGGTGAGTTTCAAAATCAAAACCAGGCCCTCACGGCGGCGATGAAGCCCATCCGTGAATTCATGCTACGGCAGGCCAAACCGAAAGATTTGAAGACGTTTATGCAAATGGCGAAACTGGGCCGGCCCAATACGCCCGATGACGTTCCCACGCATGTGCTTATCCCCGCATTTGTGTTGAGCGAACTCACGACGGCGTTTTACATCGGCTTTGTGATCTACATTCCTTTCCTGATTATTGACATGGTCGTGGCGAGCACATTGATGGCCATGGGCATGATGATGCTTCCCCCCATATTTGTTTCGCTGCCGTTCAAAATCGTCATGTTCGTGCTGGCCGACGGCTGGAACCTGCTGATCGGCTCGCTCGTCAGGAGTTTCCAATCATGAACGAAGGCGTCAAAAAAGTCCTTATTTTTATTGTTGTCATGGTGGTGGTGATTCCGCTTATTCCAATGATTCTGCCCAAGCCCATGACCTTTGACCGGATAAAAACAGGGCTGGAAGCCAAATTTACGTTGGACGATTATAATGAAGCCGCGCAACCCATGTTGCAATCCATCGCGCAGGTCAACATGTATATCGATTCCGCGCAGGTCAGCATCCTGCAATACGATGACGAGGGGAAAATCGTCAAACAGCGCGAATACCAGAAAAAAGATGCTGGACAAGCCATTGTGGAAACCTGGGGATTGGCCCAATCGCTGGGCGCCGCGATTCCCAAGGAAACCCCCAGCCTGTGTGATCGCAGGGGAATGTTTCTCATTATCGCCACCGGCCCGGATAAGGAACTTCTTAAACGCATTATCGATACGTTTAAGAGCCTTTAGCCTGGATTTCGGTCTTCTTCCCTGGATACTGGGGGGCTGGGGCGGGGTGCAGCAGCCACTTTTCCTATCCCTAAACCCCACATCCTAAATCGCAGGAATCATTCCGGTTCCCAGTAGTATTTGGCGATGGCTTCTTTGATGTCAGAAGGGGTGACGACCACGATCTCGACTTTACGGTTGGTGGTGCGTTCCACATCTTCGATAGCCAATAGGTCCAGGGGGTTGACCATGGCGAGGATGAGTCCTTCGTCAGTGGTACGCACGGGCAGGCACTGATGCTGGTTGGCGAGGCGCTCCGTGATAAGTGCGGCGGCAGTGGGCGCCACGTTCATATCGGCAAGATGCACGAACTTGACATTGCATTGGCAGGCCAGCGCCTGGGCAATGGCATCTTCCCCGGTATAGCCTCTTTCAATCAACAAAGCGCCCAGATGCCGGTTTGGATTCTTCCGCTGCTCATCAAGGGCTTCCTCGAGCTGTTCCTGGGTGATGAGGCCCGCTTCAATGAGAATCTCGCCGATGGTGCGTTTTGCCCCTCCCTTGTTCCCAGCGGCGGTCAGAATGCGTTGAAGATCGCCATTGCTGTCGTGCGGCGCATACGTGCGCCGGTACTGATCGATTTCGTGACGCAACCGCAGAATCTCCTCCTGGGCGTCTTCATTCTCCTTGATGGCGTCGGCCAATTGCGCGGCCAGCGAGGCCTTGGTCCCCTTGGCGGTTTCCAGCCGCAATTTTTCCTCCAGATCCCGCGTACGCTCCCGTTCTGTTTCCAATGTCTTCTCGGCCTCGGATGCACGCGTCAGTTTCTCATCGCGATCCGCGGCGGTTTTCTTAAGTTGTGTTATTTCCCCGCGCAACCCTTCCAGTTCGCCTTGGGCTTCTTCCGCGGCTTCCGCCCGGACGCGCAGCGCCTCCACTTTGGCCTGGGCTTCCATTAAAGCCTGCTGCTGGGTCTTGTGAGCGGATTCCAATCCCGCCAGTTTCGACCGCGCTTCCTCCAATTCTCCCCGCAGGTTTTGTTCCATTTCATGCAGGCGGGTAAGTTCCGAACGCGCCCCTTCTTCCCCCTGTGACCGCTCCTGCAACGCCTGCTCGAGCGAAGCCACCTGCTGCTTTTCCGATTCCAACGCCGAAGACCGCGAAGCCAGTTCCTGTTCCAGTTCATTCATGCGCTGCCGCGACGCCTGTACCGCCGCCTTCTGATCGCTCAACTCCTGATTCAGCGCCGCAAGCCGCTCAGTATCCCGCCGGCGCGCTTCCTGTTCCATCGCCAGTTGCGCCTCCGTCTCCACCAACTGTTCCCGCGTATCCGACTCTCCCGCCACTCCTTTTTCAAGCAAATCGCGCAAGGCCGCCAGCCGTTCCAGAGCGGTGCCGGGGTGTGCGTCAAGGTTGGCGCGTTCCGCATCCAGCATCCGGGCAAACTCCCCGAGACTCTGCTGTGCTTTCCCAAACTGTTCCGCGAAGGCCTTATGAACGGAGGCGGCACGCTTCTGTTCATTCTCAATCACTTGCTGGAGGGCTAGAAGGGTTTCTTCTACGAGTGGATCTTCCATAACTCAGCGCTTTCCTTAACTCACACCCGGACCTAAAGTAGGTTAATCACTATCTCCAGTTTTGTCAAGTGAAATTTTCGCCCGCCGTCCAAATGTCATGGAATTGTCCGGCAGATACCCTGGGAATTGGTTGATCCGTAAGCGTATACGTCAGAATATTTTGTTGCTTTCCGGTTCTCTATGAATTAAGAAGTATTTCTCTTGAGTATTCGTCCGGGGCGGGGGTTGGGACAGTATGTGCCCTGATTCACTACATGGTTGCCATTAATGAACACATGTTCGATGCCCTGGGGAAATTGGTTGGGCTTTGTGAAGCAGGCATTGGAATGGAGGGTGTTGGGATCAAACACAACAATATCCGCGTAGGCGTTCTTTTCGATTTTGCCGCGTCCTTTTAGCCGAAAATGCTCTGCGGGGAGGCTAGTGCACTTGCGGATGGCCTGTTCGAGGTTGATCAATTTCATGTCCCGGACAAAGCGTCCGAGGAAAATGGGATAACAGCCATAAAATAGTTTTGAGGGATGCCCTTCGCCCATGAGGATGGCATCCGTGGATATCATGACGTCCGGATGCTTTAAGCCAGCGAACATGGACCGCTCGGTAAAGTGATCGTCCGGCTCCGCCATGCTTTCAAAGACCAGCACATGACCGTTTTCTTCGAGAATAAGATCGCAGGCCGCATCGAATGGGTGCTTGCCCTGTTCCGCGGCAATCTCCACCAATTGCCGCCCCTCATACTTTTTGTTTTTCTCAGACCCCACCGCCATGATGTGCGCGCATTCCCAGCCCATAATTTTGAACAAATTCAGCGACCACGAATCGCCCTCGACATGCGGCCACTCTGTTTTGCCATGTTCGATGCCGTGCCGGATCTTTTTGCGCATGTCCGGGTCTTGCAGCCGGGCAAGCACTTCCTCCGAAGTGCCTTCAACGGACCACGGCGGGAAAAAGGCGAAGATGTGCGTGAAGCCCGAGGTCGTCGGCATGATATCCATGCTGACATTGACGCCCCGCTTCTGCGCATCTAACATTTGCTCGATCCGTTCTTGAATCGGTTTATGCAGCGGGATTGGCGGCGTCCACCATTTCGATAATTTTGCCATGACGCGCACGGCCCCCCGCGCAAGGGGGCCAATCCACCCCATATCCGGCACCCAGAAAATGTGCGAGATTTGTGCCCGGATCCCGCTCTTGTCCGCTACTTCAATTACCTCGTCCATGGCTTGGGGCAGCGTATTGGAATAACTGCGCAAATGGCTGGTGAAGATGCCGTCGTATTTCTTCAATACCTGCCCCAGGCGATGCAGTTCGCGGCTGTCGCTCTGGCTTCCGGGCACATATTGCAAGCCGGTGGACAGACCGATAGCTCCTTCCTCCAGGCACTGTTCCAGGGCGCGGGCCATGTTCTCGATTTCATCCTCCGTGGCGTAGCGCATTTGCCGCCCGGTTTCATTCATGCGGAGTAAGCCGTGCGGTGCGAGCGGCGCCATGTTCATCGCGAGGCCGCGCGTTTCCAATGTATTAAAAAACTCGCCCGATGTGCGCCATGGCAGATCCCGTTCAATATCGATCCTGGAGAAGATGTTTATATAGGTGCCGATGGCGGCAAGATTCTTTTCCTGTAATGGGGCGAGGGACATGCCGCAGTTCCCCCCGACAAATGTTGTGATGCCTTGGCGGATAAGCGGTTCCAGGAGCGTGTGGTGGTCTTCACGGAACATGGCGAGTTCCGCGTGGGAATGCGGGTCAACAAAGCCGGGACAGACGATTTTATCCGTGGCGTCCAGGGTGGTTTTGGCTTCGGCCTTGCCGATATCCTCCACCGCCGTGATGCGGTTTCCCTCTACCCCCAGATCCGCCTGGAACCGGGCCTTCCCCGTCCCGTCGATCACCGTGCCATTCTTTATCACGACATCAAACATGGCCGATCTCCCTCTCTGGTTCAACACTCTCCCACAGGATATTTTAGCCGATTATTGTGACCGGGATTCAGCGTTGCAGGTGTCACGATCGCTGATTTGCTCCATGCTTGGCACACAATAATGGGGCGCTGGAACGAAGGGACGTTCCAGCGCCAATGCTAAATGGGTCAGGTGTAGGAAGACGAATTATTATGTGCCGGAAGGCCCTCTGGGAGGCCGGCTCCCCAAATGATATACCCGAACCCGCAACAGACCCGCCTTGCTGTCCAGTTCACGCATTGCGGCCTTTGAGAGGTCGATCACGCGATTCTTGACGTACGGGCCCCGATCATTTAACTTGCACACAACAGAATTGCCATTTTCCGCCACCACCATGTAGTAGTCGCCAAAAATGCCATGCCGCATGGCGCAGGTCTTTTGGGTGTCACGAAACCGTTCACCAGACGCCGTTCTGTAACCATTATTGCTTTTGACGGTATAGTACGAAGCGTAACCGTCGGCTACCGGTTGCAACGGCTGCT
>JAKQOG010000012.1 GCA_029565395.1 Candidatus Hydrogenedentota bacterium
CCCTTACACCACCCTAAACAGTTCCTCCCCCCTGCGCACGGAGTTCGGTTTCCCCCACCCCTCCGTGCGCCTCTTTGTTCTAGCGGAGAGAAAAATAGGTTGATTTTCCGTTGTTTGCGGCCTAGATTGTATGCGAGGATGTTTTTTTGAAAGAGGTGGTCCATGAAACGGAGAACAAAACTCACGTGGGTACTGGTGTTTGTGTTGCTGGCAGGGTGGACTGGTTATCACATTTATTTAAAGCATCCTGATCCGTATCAGCATGTGAAGGCGGTTCGAGATCTTAATGAAATTCAAAATCGATTAACCCTTGTTAAGGGCCGAATGACTCTTCGGAACATTGGTGAAATACAGTACCCCTCATTTAAGACGCCGATGTGGGCTGTGTGTGTTGAGCCGGTTTCTCCACCCACGCGCCGCTGTTTGTTGGTTGGGGGAGTTCATGGAAATGAACCTGCGGGGACGGAGACGCTTCTGCGGTTTATTGAGCAATTGTCGGCCAATGAAAATGCGTATCCGGATACGGCTTTTGACATTATCCCCGTGGCGAATCCGTGGGGCTGGGTGCACAATCGCCGCCGGAATTATGAACGGTATGATCTCAACCGCGATTTTGCACATTTCTACACACAGGAGACGCGGTTAATCCGGGATTTTTTGCGGGGGAAACGATATGATATTGCCCTGGATCTACATGAGGATGGTACGGCGGCGGGGTTCTATTTATACCAATATGCCGAGGCTGATCCGGGCCCCGCGCGGGATTTGATAGCTAAAGAACGGGCTGCAGGATATTCCATAGCGCAAGAGGTGTGGATGGTTGTTTTGAGGTCGCATGACGGCCTTATCCGCGCACCAATGTGGACGCTGTATTTTGTGCGGGCCATCCGCACCATGAGCATTGGGAATATTATGCGGTTGGATTATTCCGGACGCGCTTATACATTGGAAACCCCTTCCACATTTCCGATGGAAAAGCGGGTGGATATGGATATGATTGCTATTCGCCATTTTTTAAGTCGCCCATAACCGCCGGCAGGAACGATACCGCCCTGGATGACGAGAGTTGTTTATTTTGGTTTATGGGGGTCTTTTTGTACAATACGGCGAGGTAAGCAAATCGAATGGTATCAACATGACTGCTATTTCGACGCCTAAAGAGATGCCTTGGAACCGGATGACGGACTATGAGCGTGCGGTATGCTATTACACGCTTCCAAAGGTTATTAATCCCATATCGTACGGCATTATTGTGGCATATGCCGTATGTCTTTTTGAGGCCGTGGGGGCGTTAGTGATTGGCGTAGTATTGGACAGCCGTACTTGGACGGTGGCTGGCACGGCGGCGCTGGTGGGCATCATACTGTTTGGCATGGTGGTGTTCACGATTCGCGCATTCATTAATGAGGTAAGGCAACGGGAAGCGCTGGCTGCTGCGCGGAATCTGCCCGCCGCCATGGAATCTGTCGAGGATGTGCCTGATCCATTTGCCCATCATTTGCTGTTGGCCTATAGGCTGGATGCCCCCGGAACCATTTATCTGTGCGGATCCGGGGAGTCCGTGCCTCAATATGAGGTTCACTGTTCGGCACAGGGAAAATCCTGGACAATACAGGCGGCAGGCACGCCGGGACTTCATATACGGGCCGCGGGGGGGCCTCGGAGCTTTTTATTTGAGGCAGTGCTTCCGGGCCGGTTCAGTATTTATGCCGGGGAAGACTGTATTGGGCGGATTGAGCGCCGTTTGTCGTTTACGGCGCCCATTGCCGAGGTAGTCTGCGAACAGCCTGAGCCACGCACCTATGTGGTCAAGCAACAGAGCATTTGTTGCAAGGATTGCATTATCGGGCGGATCTATTTTTTGCGGGGGGTGTACTACCTGGATATCGACAAGCAGTTTTTCAATGATGTGTTGCTTGCCTATTTTATCACGCGTCTTTAGCGCCGAAGCTATCTTTAAGTTACCGGTTATCAGGGATTTCGCAGTTTATCCGGTCCCAGACCCGCATTGCGCATAAGGTGGTCCTGATATTGTTGCACGCGGGCGACATATACATTTTGAAGGTCAGCGATGGCGGCGGTAATTTCGCCTTCTTCTTCGGGGGAGAGGTTGCCCTTGGTTTTATCCCGAAGCATGATAATGAGGTCGATGGCAAATTTGGCCTGATCCAAGTCAATGTAGACCTGCTGGGCCTCCCGGGGCGCAATCACGCCCAAGGCTATCATGGCCTGCATGGAGAGTGTATTCAAGAGGGTGGAGAAAGTGGGGTCAGGCATCGCCTGTTCTTGGGCTTCTTCTGAAGCGGGTGTGCCTTGAGGCGGTTTTTCCGAAGTTTTTTTATCCACTTCTTCTTTTTCCCGCCGGACCTTTTCTTTCCAGTCCTCGTCGATGATAATTTTTGATTGATCGTCTGCCATGGGGTGCTCCAAAACACTTGGCCGGTGTTATTGTTGAAGAATATCTCCCCCGGCCTTGATCGTATCAAGGCCGGGAAAGATCAAAAGCTCATACAGGCAAACAAGTGCGGTTATTTCTTGTTCTTATGGCGGTTCAGCCTTCTTTTTTTCTTGCGCTTGTGCTTGTTGATCTTGGCTTTTCGGACTTTTCTACCTCCGGCCACGCCTGTTTCCTCCTGGTTGTGTCTCTGTTTTTGCCGTGTACCAGCGCTATTTAAGCCAGTGTTCGTCCGGCATACTGTACGTTACCAACTCATGTTCGTCAAAATATATATCCATTTCCCGCCGCGCGGTGTCTTGCGCGTCGGAAGCATGAACCAAATTATACCGGTTGCTCATGGCCCAATCGCTGCGGATGGTTCCTGTATCCGCTTGAAAGGCGTTGGTGGCGCCGATCATTTTCCGCACCTGGGCAATGGCGTCTACGCCTTCCCATACCATCAGCACCACGGGTCCTGACGTAATGAAGGTCAGCAGCGGTTCATAGTACGGCTTGCCTTCATGTTCGCCATAGTGCCTCTCGGCCATTTCGCGCGACAGTATCCGCATCTTTACCGCCACGAGCTTCAACCCGCGTTTTTCCAGACGTTGCACACAGTCGCCGATGAGGCGGCGTCCCACACCGTCCGGTTTGATCATCACGAACGTACGTTCGCTCACACTTTTCCTTTCTGGGATAATGTACGCATATGAAAACGCCGAAGCAGGTGAGAACTATAGCAAATTAACCGCATGTGCTGCAAGCTTCAACACTGCTCAGGCATTTGCGAAATAGGCCTTTCTATTCTAAAAATCAAAAGATACAGGGCAAATTACTGGCATTGAACAGCCAAATCGTTGCTTTTTCATTTACCCAGACGAGAAAAAGGCCTATTTCGCAAATGCCTCCTGATTGAACACTGCTTGAACAC
>JAKQOG010000028.1 GCA_029565395.1 Candidatus Hydrogenedentota bacterium
CAAGTCTCAGGTCTCAAGCCTCAGGTCTCAAGTCTCAGGTCGCAAGTCTCAGGTCTCAGGTCTCAAGCCTCAGGTCTCAAGTCTCAGGTCTCAAGCCTCAGGTCTCATCCGCCGCAGGCGGACTCAGGTCTCACGCCTCACGCCTCAGGCCTCAGGCCTCACGCCTCACGCCTCAGGCCTCACGCCTCAGGTCTCAAGCCTTTAAAAACCCCGGCGGGAGGTTTTTGGCCTCCCGCCGGGAATGAACACTCTCTTTTGATGTTACGCTCTGCCGCGCGCCTTCCGGCGGATGAGCAGGCAGGCTGCGCCAAGGGAGATGCCAACGATGGCCGTCAGCATGGGCATGGCCAGGGCCACTTTGCCGAGGAAGATGACCGGCACCAGGAGCACCCGGACCAAGGCCGCCAACACCGGGCTCTTCGCCACGACATCGGCAATCGCCGGGCTCACCTGATAGTAGGCGTCCACGAAGGCCGTACCGGCCGCATTGCTCAGCAGGTATTCATCGCGGACCGCGCGCAGGGTGTCAATCCCACCGGCCAGCGGAGTGCCATAGGCAGCCGTTGCGATGAAGCACGGGCCGCCGCCGCCGCCGCCGCTATCGCCACCGGCCAGCAGGCCGATACCGGCAATCAGCAGGCCGAGCAGGATAAGGATGATGGCATCCAGCGGGAACGCCGCTTTCTTGTATTCAAAGGCGCGTTCCAGCGTGACCGCCGCCGTATTCGGGTCGGCCTTCAGGAAGATCACCATGTCGGTGATGCCCGCCGCACTGGCTTTCGGGGTCTTCAAGACCAGATTGTATTCATCCGATCCCGGGACCGTCGTGAAGTTTGCCGCTTTTGCGGTGGCCACGGTGGCTTTCGCAACGCTGCGGAACTCAATCCGGTCAACCCAGGCAATACCGCCCATCGGAGACACAACCTTCAGTTCCGTGCCGCCGTCGATATCGCCATTGGCCGTGCCGAAGCCGAACCAATTGTCTCCCGACTTGCGGAAGAGTTTCACGCCTTCCTGCATTTCCTCGGTCAATAGCGCGCCGCTGCGCAGGCTGAATCCGTTCAGCGTGTATAGGCGGGCGATCATTGTGTCCGGATGACCCGTATCGGGCGTGGCGGTCGTCAGGGCCGGATTCACTTCGTCATTTTCCAGCTCCGACTGATACGCCACTGTCGGGGGATTCAGTACCGTGGTCGTCTCGGTGACGTAATCAAACGCCGTGCCGACACCCCACATCGTCAGGCCTTTGCGGACGTCCGCATAGGTCAACGCCGACGCATCCAGCGGCAGTGTCACAACCGCCGAGGCCGCAGCCGGATCAGGATTTCCATCCGGATCCACCGGGCGGCCAAAGTCGAGCAGGCCGCTCGCCGTCGCGTACGAACCCGAACCCGCCGGAGGCGTATTCGCTTTCACTTCGCTTTCCGCATACAGATGCAGGCTGAAGTCATACGCGTTGTTTATCGAACTGCCCGCGGGGATATCGCCCGCCGCAACCAGCGAGGAGATGTATCCGGTGCCCAGCGCGCCGATCGACTCGGTGTTTGCCTTTGTTTCCGGCATCGCAACAGCATTGCGCGCGATACCAAACACCCGGTTGACCCCCGTCGGCGGATTCAGGGCAGGCAGCACCACCGAAGTAGTGGAGCCTTCCGTTCCATCCAACGTCATCGCAACCGTGGTCTCAACCATCGGATTCGCCACGATGAAGGCCGTCGTGTTCACGCCGTCCTTCAATTCATGGCGCTTATACGTCAGGGCATTGGGAAGCGTAAACGCCTCAGATCCCACGCCCGCCGTGATATCCACAGCCACCGTCGCCGCAAGGCTGGATCCCGCATACGGCGGAATCACGATGTCAATCGACGTATAATCCGCGGCCGCCCGGAATCCCTGAATCTGAACGCCGTCCACAAAGATGGGCGTGTCATTCGTCAGGCCGGTACCGGTGATCTTGCGGACCACACCGCCGAAGATCCACGCTTCCGCGCCCACTTCGCCATCCAGCAACACAAAGCCCGTCACGGTGGTCCGGGTGATGAAGTTCGCAATAATGATCTTATTGCCGTCCATCACCAGGTTGGCCGTAACAGCGCCGGTTTCAGTATCCGGATCGCTGATGTTGGTGAGGTCTCCCGCACTGGCGCCGCCGAAATTCAGGAAGCGGAACTCATCCACCAGATTCGGCGTGGCGACGATGGTTATAACCGTGTCAGGCAGCCAGCCACCCGGGCAATTCTGCGCCGTGGTAACCGCGACTGTACCGCCACCGCCCGGAATCGCACTCAATTGGAGGGCATTGCATTCACCGCAGACAAACTGCGCCACCACCACTTTGTCCGCATCCATTGTAATGGTGCCTGTGCCGTCATTTTCAGGATCGACCACATCCGCGCCGTTCAGACCGCCCCAGCCTGTGAAGTTGCAGTCATCATTCGCAGTGGCGGTTAGTGCAACAACCGTCCCTGTTGCATAAGGCCCAGGGGCCGCAGGATCGGCTACAACTGTTCCACCAGCGGTAGCCGAGAGATCAAGCGTCCACTCATCGATAGCAATGATTGACAGATGGGCCACCAAAGCGGTGGGAGCATCCACATTGAAAAGAAGCGGATTCGCATCGCCGACATCCACACCATTCACTGTCCAGCCATCGAATGTATAGGTCAGCGGATCATACGTCAGGGCCGCTTGAACCTGTGTGCCAAGCGCATAATTGCCTTCCGGCAAATCGAAGCCGTCACCGCCGCCCGTTTCCGCCAGGGCAATCGTGCCCGCCGCGGCCGGGTCCACCGACGCCGTCACCGCCGCCGTGCCAATCACATTAACCAAGCCGGCCGCCGTGGCCTGAATATTCGTATTGGCCAAATCCAACACCTGGACATCCGCCGCGCCTACACTCTCCAGCGCGGGGGCCGTCACATAAATCGTATCCGCGGTCATAGCCACGCCGGTTTGTTTCGGCGCGAGCGAACCGGCCCGGAACGCCGCCACTTCGCCGCCGACCAGCACCTGATAGGCTGCTTCCGCCGCCGCCACATTCAGGCCCGCCTGAACCGGGAAGAACCCGCTCAGCGTGAGGGCTTGTGTAAAGCCTTGCGGCAACGCATTCGGCGTAGCGCCGGTGATGACCATGCCGGAATCCAACGGGGCAAATATCGACAACGTATCAAACGTCGCCACAATATTCGTATCGCCCGCCGCCGTTTCACCGTACACAAGCTTCCAGTTATTGTCGCCCGGCTCATTGGTGATATACACTTGACCCGCATTATCCGCCACCGTGCTCGGGAACGACCACAATTGCGGCTTCGCATTGCCCGGATCAAGATTGCTGATGCTCAAGGTTACATTCAATCCCGTGCTGCTCAAATCTTCAATTTCGTCATACAGCAGCGTAGATCCATCTAAATACGTGTAAAGGAGACTGATTTCCACAAACTGACCAAGTCCCGTAAGGGCGCCGGGCGCTTTGGCCAGCACATCATTGGCCCATCCATTGCGGGCCGCCCACGAATTGTCGCCATCCACTGCGTCCACCATTGTCTGCAGGGTGTCGGCCAATTCCACAATCACCAAGGCTGTCTGACCCGCATCCACCAGGCCCGCGGCCACCAGACTGTCCGTATCGGGCGCTTCCACGGCGATGTCGGCATCCGGCGACACATACACCGTGCCGGTCTGCTTCGACGCATCGCCCTGATCCAGATTCGCCACCAATATGGTCCGCAACTGCCCGTTGAGCAGTACATTCGCAATCCAGATCTGGCCGGGGCCTACGTCCGTGAAGATATTGTCCGGGAGCGCGTTATTGTCGTTATCCACCGTCCCCACCACCTCATTCAGCGTCAGCCGGATCGGATTGGTCAGCGCACTATTCGCCGCCTGATACGACAAGGTGATTGCCTTCTCATTTTCCACCGCGTTCACCAGCGAATACACCGCCAGGGTCTGGACCGTGTCGGCCAATCCCGTGATGAATGGGCTGACATCCACCCCGCTGCTCCACGGGAAGGTCACCGGGCCCGTTACCTCGAGGGAGGTCGCATTCTGATCCCCGGTCCATTCGCCCGCGCACGCATCCACCGAAACGAACGTGTTCGGATCTCCGTCCACATTCGCCACAAAGGTGACGTCCGCGCTGGCCGCGCCGGTACCCGTAACTTCCGCCGAAACCGGTACGGGGATTTGCGGGATTGCGGAATTGTCAATGGGTGTCTTCACCCATACGCCTTCCACCCGCGAACTAAGTACGACCTGAAGATCACATTCCTGGCCCAGAATCATATCAAGCAGATCCACCATTGCGATCCGCCCGCCTGCGCCTGCGCCAGTGCTCTCCGAGTCATGCGTCGGCACGAAACCGATGACGAATGCGAACACCATCATCACGCTTACCAGCGACGCTAATACAAGTTTTTTCCTTGTCCCCATACCTTTCTCCTTTACACCGTTGTTCCTAAATACACCCTTCACTGACAAAAGCTCTACCGCCTTTATCAGCCTACACTTTACTCTTTACTGAATCACTATTTATTGAAGAATGTGCCCTGGTTACACGCCCCCACAAAAGGACTTTCTCCATTACACACTCTTCCGATAGCCAGTCCATTATAAAAAACTCTACCTCGCTTGTCAACACTTTATCCCATATTTTTTAGAAAAAAAATCGGCCCTTTTAAGCCTGGATTCAACATCTTTCCCGCCCGAAGGGTCTCCGGCAAAAACGCTGAATTCCCTGTATATCAAAAAATAAAACGAGATTTCAACTCTGCTCTGCTTCGTGTTCTGCCTCACGAGTAGGGCTTTACCCTACCACAAAGACAGCTATTCTTCAAGTGTTTTCTCTTGTCTATCCAAATTAATTTCATTGTTTTCCGGATTCGACCCCCTGGCCGCCTTCTTCAATATTCCCCAAGCCGCCAGCGATACCACCACCATGCCTAACGCAATCGCCTGGGATACCGTCAGTCCAAAAACCGACTGCGCGCTATCCCCCCGGAAAAACTCCGTTATAAACCGTAACGTTCCATATATACCCATGTATAAAAGGATAATCGTGCCGGGAGCATGGTTTCTATTGTACGCAAACCGGAGAAACAAAAAAATCAATATAAGTCCCGCAGCACTATAGAGTTGCACTGGATGCACGGGCAAGGATTCCGGCATACCGGGCTTAATTAGCCCGTCCTCAAGCTGCTGCCCATACGCCCCCCACGAGGCTTTCGGGAAATGGATTCCCCACGGAAGCGTCGTGGAATGCCCCCAACAACATCCATTAAAGAAACATCCTATCCGGCCTATTGCCTGACCCAGTGCAATATAGGGCGCTGAAAGATCCGCTAACGGGATTACAGGCTGTCCTTTAAGCTTCACATAGACTATTCCCCCCAGAACACCCCCAATCAGCCCCCCATAAAATACCAGCCCGCCCTGCCAAAAAAACACCGCACGATATGCATGCAGGAGTGAATCATATTGCACAATCCAATACAAGCGCGCCCCAATCAACGCCCCCACATACACCCATAATCCTCCCATCGGCGTAATGTCAAACGGTTTTTCCAGCGTATAATTTTTCCGTACAATCAAGAGCACCGCCGCCAAAAACGCCAGCGCCAGCATAAATGTATACGCGTGAAACTCAAGTGGTCCCAACGAAAACAACGTAGGCCGCATAGATTCTCCCAGTAGCGCTCCTAAAAACAAGGACAGGCACCCAAAACCACACTCATACTACAGGGCTCAACTATCCCGTCAATGCTTTTGGGGGTGTATATCCCTGCCTTGGGGGCGTTTGCGCGCGTAAACAAGGGTCATTCGGGTCTGTCCCTGTTTTCAACTGTCTCATTACACAAAACAATCGTCCGAATTGTGACATATCCACCCTGAGTAAAACCAGCCTTCCCTCCCTTTGTTTCAGAAGTATCAGGCGTTTCGCCGGGCGCCCCGCCGCCGATAAAACACCGCACACACCCCAACAACACACAAGGCCACCCAATCATCCCCTGCCGATCCCGGCATGATCCCCGCTTTCAATACCCCCGACTTGCCATTCCCCCTGTACCCTTCCGCAGGAGGGGTGCTAAAACCACTCTCACACCCAAATGCATTTTGCGCCTTTACCCAATAATAATACCGGACCGGCGTGTACGCCGGCGCACATGAACATCCCCCGGAATTTACGGGGACTTCCGCTGTAAAATCCTGGAATATCACCCCTGATTGCCACCCTTCTCCCAACGGAACCGCCGTCGAAGAATCCTGCTCCGTGCTCCGGTAAACCCTGTACCGCGCATTTGCATCCGCCACCGCAGTCCACGACACCACCACCGCATCGGTCTGCCCCCGTGTCGCCGTCACCCCCGCCGGCGTCTCCGCCGGCGTGCACCCCACATGAACCTGCCCATCCTGAATAACCACCGCAATGGCCTGCGCGTCAGATCCCGCCGCCGACGACTTCGCCGTGCCATGCGCCAACGAAACCCCGGCTTCCGCACTTCCAATGCCGTTCACCGCGATATACTCATTCTCCTGGGCGCCGCTCAAAATCTGAAAGGCAATGGTCAACATCGGACCATCTGGAATTTCGTTGACATTCTTGCCCACAATCGCTATCGCCAACACCCCTTCCGCTGCATGCACTTCCGTCTCCACCAGCTTCACCGCCGTATCAATCGACGCCTCCGGCCGCACCGCACTGCGTTCCGTAACCACATTTCCTTCATTATCTACTACGGAATGCCCCTCTAAATCCTGCACGATAAATTCATAAAAATCCGTATATGGCGCAAGCCTCGCCGGGTCATACTGAATAAACAACACCACGGACGACGGCGCCACGCCCCCGGATTCCAAGCCCACGGAAACTTCCACCGTATCCCCAATATTCGCCGTGCCCCCTGTCAACGTCAATGTCAATGCGCCCGCCGGAACAGCAACCAACATCATCACACCCGCAAGATAAATGATCACACCTGCTCGTTGAAATGCCATGAAATGCCTGCGCTTTCTTTTTTTCCTTAATACATAGTATCGCGGAGTTCCCAGTCCGCCGTCAAGCACCCGAGAACAACCAACTCAGACCCAAACGAGTCCCTCCCCTCAACGCCCTCAATCCACAATCCATGTATCCTTGATTCCCCTGGGTTGTACTCGATTCTCCTGCTTTCCCGAAAGGTCCGGCGGGTCCGGCTCGTCCGACTTGTCACAGTCCTTGGTAAACGTGTACGATCTACGGTGATGATTCAAGTGACGTGTTTACAATGCGGGCTGCGGATTCTGGTTCCCCCGTCCGTGCAGGGCAAGACCGGGGCCTGTTTTAACTGCGGAGCGCCCATCAAAGTGCCTGCGGCCAGCAACGGCGTCCGCAAAGATTTGCTGTTCCAACGCGGCGAACGGGTCTCCGACCGCTACATCATCGAAGATAAAATCGGCCAGGGGGGCATGGGCGTCGTCTACCGCGCCCTGGATACCCTGGTGGAAGAAACCGTTGCCCTCAAATTCATGAATCCCAGTTATCTCCGCACGGAAAAGGGCCAGCAACTCTTCATCCATGAAGCGCAGATCGCCCGCCGGCTCCGGCACGAGAACATCGTCGCGGTCCATGACGTCAGTTGGACTTCCGACGGTATTCTCTATCTCAGCATGGAATACGCCGACGGACAGTCACTGCGGGCCTTTCTCCGCAAACAACGCACGGACCGCAAACTTATCCCGGTGCGGCTCGTCATCACCGTTATCAAACAAGTTCTGGCGGCGCTGGAATTCGCCCACCGCATGGTGATCCACCGGGACATGAAACCCGAAAACATCATGCTTCTGCCCAGCGAACAGGTGAAAGTGCTCGACTTCGGGCTGGCCAAAGCGATCCACGAAGAACTTCTGGCGGGCGAAGAACCCAAGCGGGTCGTGGGAACCCTTCCCTATGCCGCGCCGGAACAAAAGAAAAAACAAACCATCGATCTCCGCGCCGATATCTATGCCGTGGGCCTCATTTTCCACGAACTGCTTACCCTGCGCACCCCGCTTGACGAACCGGTTACCGTTTTGCAGGCCCGAAACGACGTCGCCCCCTCCCTCCTCACCGTCCTCGACAAAGCGCTCAAGGAAGAAAAAGAACAGCGGTGGTCCTCCGCGGGCGAATTCCGCCAAGCCCTCGACACCGCGTATGAAGACTCATACCAAAAGACAATCGCCACATTCCACGTCAATAAGCACATCGAACCTGTCTCCACCGAAGGGATGATCTTCTTCGAAGGAGGAAATTTCCTCATGGGCAACAACGACGTCCGCGAAGAAACCCCCGAAGAAGAAGTCCATGTTGATCCTTTTTGGATGGACATCTACCCCGTGACTATCGAACAATACCGCCAGTACCTGGAAGCCACGGGGGCGCCCGATCCACGGTTCTGGCGGGACCCTCAATGCAATGGCCCCAACCAGCCTGTTGTCGGCATCTCCTGGAAAGAAGCCCTCGACTACTCCGCTTGGGCAGGGAAAATGCTTCCCACGGAGGCACAATGGGAATTCGCCGCGCGTGGACGGCAAAACCGGAAATACCCTTGGGGCAACCTCCCCCCGGATTCCACCCGCGCGAATTTCGCTGAATACCTGGGCATGCCCTCCATCGTTACCATGCATGAAGACGGACGCACTCCGGAAGGCATCTACGATCTTGCCGGAAACGTGTATGAATGGACCATTGATCCCTTCGTTCCCTATCCCGTCCAACGCTACAACCCCCAAGCCTGCGCCAATGCCCCCCGGCGCACGGCCCGGGGCGGTTGCTGGAATTCAAAATCCAACGAACTTCTCTGCACCTTCCGCAAAGGGCTTTTCCCGGAAATCCGCGAAAACACCGTCGGCTTCCGCTGCGTTATCCCCGCCAGCCGAAATATCCATCACGAGTAAAAACCGTAATTATCTCCAGCAACTGCACCTTGCTTCCCGCATTTCGAATCCAGGACAACAACTGCAAACCTGCAAATCCCCGCCCTGCCCGTTCCATATTATGGAACGCCGCCAGACGATAATCCTTCTTGATTTACCCATGTATCGCATCTTATTATATTAATGTGTTCTGGAAGGGAGGGATTATGAAGTACATGGTGAGAATGGGTTTGGAGCTAGGTGTTGCATTTGTCGCATTAACGGTATTCACACAAACAAAAATGAAAAATAAACCAAAAGAAACTAAAGAAGGGAGAAGCGTATGTTTTTAGCTTTGCTCAACAAACCACAGAAGAAGGCTTTCTGGACGCTCGCAAACGCATTCGTGGCAGCTGATGGAAAACTTGATGCCTCCGAGAAGACAATGCTTGACATGATGAAAAAGGAGATGGGGCTGGATTCGGAACCCAGATTGGACCGTAGATCCGCAGACTCGTTGTTCGCCATCTTCGATACGCGGCAATCCAGAATAGTAACGCTCTTAGAAATAATTGGCTTGGGCTACTCTGATTCCAAGTATTCTGCAAGCGAGTGCGAATTCGTTGCAAGGATGTCCAAAGCATTCAAAATTACGCAGAAGGAGGTTTCTGTCCTGGAAAATTGGGTATCCCGACAGTTAGCACTCGTGACCGAAGCACACGCGCTCATAAGCGGAAAGGGGAAATGACATGCCATTGCCACTTCTTATAATACCTATTGTCTTCGGTTCGGGTCTCTGGGGCTTATATAAGGGAAGCCGAGCGGTGAGTGATTCTTCTAAGGCATCGAAACTGAATACGGAGGCTCATGAGGTTTTTCGGACGGCATCAAGGAAACTTAAAAATCAGAAACGACTGACAACAAATACTCTTGAGGAACTCGGCACGCTCAAGCTAAATGCATGGAAGAACCAAATACGGCGATTCGTGGATGTCTTCGGAAAGATCAAAAATGTCGAGATTACTGGAACAATTAGCAGTCAGTTTGCACTAAAGGGTTTTGTGAAAGATGATCTGGCTGAAATGCAACAGATTTCGCTTCATGCAACGGAGATTCTAGGAGGTGGAATAGCAGCCTTAAGTGCTGGCGCATTGGCAGGTTTTGGCGCCTATGGCGGTGCAACCTTGCTGGCATCCGCGTCTACAGGGACGGCGATCTCAACTCTGTCAGGAGTGGCGGCTACAAATGCCACTTTGGCGTGGTTCGGTGGAGGCGCCCTTTCGGCGGGAGGTCTTGGAATTGCTGGCGGTACTGCTGTCTTGGGAGGGATTGTGGCAGGCCCCGCGTTGCTAATAGGAGGAGTGATTCTGTCAGCAAAGGCCAAGCAAAAACTGGCCGCCGCACATAGTAATCTTGCGGAAGCATCGGAAGCTGCAGAACAGATGAAAAACGTCACATCTACTTTGAAAGGAATCGAGAAAGTCACTGTTGAGTTTTCAGAGTTGATTGGAGAATTAACCCCCCGGGTGAAAAAACAGATTGATGGATTAGCAAAGCTGGTTCAAGAAAATGGTAGCGATTATACAACCTATACTCTCTCACAACGGAAGAAAGTTCATTTGACCTTAGAGTTCACCTATCTTCTAAAACAAATCCTGGAAACCCCACTCCTCAGTAAAAACGGAGCCCCTAAACGTGGTCTTGCAGGAATGTTGGAGAGTTTTCGAGACACGCAAACGAGTCTTGAGGGAACCTGAAGGGAAATTTTATGCCCGAAAATAAGAAAAAGAAATCGAAGGCCAATACTCTTAAGACAGCAGACAATGCGGCTGCGCTTGGAAGCGCTCTTGTTGGCGGGCAGGCAACAGTGCTTCAGGCAGCCGCAACGGATGCCATGGTTGATGGAATGGACAAGTTCCGCGACATGGTTGAGCGTGTTGGAAACAAGGATATTCGCTTCAGGGCAGGCCACCTTTTTGAGACGATACTCGCTGCAAAGGAGAACGCGTCTCTGGCAGGAACTGGGTCCAAAGTGCGTGTAATTGTCACTCATCTTGACCACAGAAACACAGTGCCTCAGGATCTCGAATGGCAGGAAGGAGGAAGAATTCTTGCGGAAGGTCAGGCAAAATTCACTGCTGCATTAGGTGAAAATGGACTTCGTAGACTTGCTGAGGCAGTCAATGATACTAAATATGATGGAATGCGATTATATGTTCCGGCAGACCGTATTGAACGAGTCAGGGAAAAACTCCTGGAGATGGCCAAAAACTCGACGGATACGGATATGAGTCGCAAGCTTGAGGCAACAGCTAAACGGCTGGTGGATCATGATACGGGTATTCGTGAAGTTCTCTATGCCGACAAAATGCCGGAAATCTATGCCCTTGGGAATGAGGTATCTTATGTCTTTCGTGAAGCCGCAACTGCTGGTGCTTGGGCGGCTGCCTCTGGCGCTATCGTGGGTGGCGGAATATCACTCGCAAAAAATGCATATTGCCTAGCCAAAGGAGACCTTTCCAAGGAGGAAGCGGCCAAATCCATCATTGCTGATGCAGGAAAAGCAGGTGCCCGTAGTGGAGCCTCTGGCATAATTGGTGCCAGTATACGATACGGAGCTCAGAAAGCGGGATTGAATGCACTGGCAAAATCCAACGTCGCGACTGCTGTGGCAGCGGGTGTCATTGACTGTGGAGTAACCATATGGAAATTCGCCGAAGGAGAACTCACTGCCGAAGAAACAATGGAGAAGCTCGGTCAAAACGGCACCAGCACCATTTCCAGCATTTATGTGGGCGCTGCCGCTGGCGCGATCTTTGGACCCGTGGGAGCAGTGGTGGGGAGTATTGCAGGATATTTGGTCGCATCAAACCTGTATCAGGGGTGCCTGGCGATTCTTAAGAATGCTCGATTGGCAGAAGAACAGGCCAATCGAATAGTAGCTATCTGCGAGGAGTCCATCCGCCAGATGCGCTCACAACGTGAGGAATTCGAATCTCTCTTGGAGAAGAATATTAAAATACGCCGTCAGGAGTTTGCTTGCTGCTTTGCTGCAATTGATGGTGCACTTGAGAGTGATTCCCATGAGAATGCTATTTCTGCTGTTGCCGATTTTCTTGGACTATTTGGCAAAAAACTCAAATTCCCCTCATTTGAGGAATTCGACGCTTTTATGACCAACCTAAATGAGCCGTTACGACTTGACTAGCTTGTTTTTACAGATAAAGTTGCGGATTTTTGTTAGAATGTGGTTCTGCATGTGATAAAACGCGAGCGGATTATCACTATTCAAGCTCATTCCATTCTTTTTTCAGGTATGCAAACAGCTTCTTTATTTGATACGATTTATTTAATCCTGTCTTGCACCAAACCGCGAAATGCTCGCAGTTGTTGAACATCAGACTGTAATTTTGTTCTCCCAAACGTGAGTATGCCCGCTGGACGGTTTCTTCTGGGGAAAAGAGTTGATGTTGGGAGCGGCCAAGGAATTCCAGCAGCAATGGAATTACATTATCTTGGACAATGGTCCTTTTGGCATTCACCTTTGGCGCCGAAACAGAAGGTTTTTTCTTTGTTTTCTTTTTTGCGGCAAAAGCCAGCACAAAATAGGACGTGGACCCTTTTAAAAAACAGTCCAGAGATGTCTTCTGTATGATGGCATTTCTGCCTATTTCAGATTCCCCGGTATAGTGAATAACCTTGTTCCACCCCACATAAACGCCGTAATGCTCGTATCCAAGGCTTCGTTCCACACCTATGATATCCCCCTTTTTCAGCTTTGCTTGCTTCTTCTTACATATGGAAGGGGAATCACTCTCATCCTTCGGGAATACCTTGTCAAGTGCATATTCTGCAACCGTTCCAAGAACCAAGTGTCGAATCCGTTTCATAAAATTGCTCTTTGTTCTCCTTGCAGTCGATGATCATATCATTTTCTACGGCGCAATCCTTAAACGATGCAAAGTTTCACGGTGCACTTCGGGAAGGCGCAGTATTCGATGCCATAGAAACCACTGAACTCTGCCAGGCGTAAAAGAGCATGTCGATTCACAAAAAGAAGATATTCTCCTCAAAAAAACACAGCAGACTGCGTTTTTACCAAAAGAATGCCTAAAATTGGCTAAAACCCGGCCTTCCCTACTTCCAGTTCGATGGTGCGCGACATTTTTTCTCCCGGGGCCAGCGTCACCGGTTTCGCCCAGACCTCGCACTCCAGGACATTCAGATACTCCGGATACGCATAGAGCCAGGTGTAATCCGTGCCCGCATCATCAAACCGCTCCGTTACCTGGAGTCCTTTTGAGCCCGTCAGCATCCACTCCCCTTTCGGCGCATGCTGATCAAAATAATGCTCGCCTTCCCGCAGCCCGGCGATGATGGGCGCCATGTCCCGCTCCACCGTCAGCCCCGCGCGATCCGTGAACCGCACCCGCGTTTTCGCGAGTTCACCCAGATCCAGGGCGAGATGACTCCGCACAATCTGTTCCTTCGGTTTATCCGTCGTGTTCGTCACGTCCACCGTAACCCGCAGTTTCGGCTGATCCTCCACCAAGCTCAGCGTCCGCCGCACCAGCATCCCGCGGGGCGTCTTCACCTCCATCGCCACCGATGTTGCTGTCTTCTCCACCGTTTCAAACCGCTCAAAGAGGCATTCCTGCCCCGTATCGAATTCCGTGCCGATCCGCGTCTCTTCCCCCCCCTCAAACGGAAAGGCCAAATACCGCACCGTGTTATATGCCGTGACGCTCTGCCCCGACGCATTGTCCGCCACCCGCAGCGCGCGCCCGCTAAAGAAGGGCACCGCCTGCACCGTCAACGCCGCATTGCGAATGGTCTCCACCGGCACCGGCGCATTAATCACCAGTCCAAGAACCGCCAATTGCGCCGGGTCCCCGCCGTGTTCCCGAAGCGTCGGGAAATTATGCTGCTTCATCCGGTCAAGAAACGTCATGATTTCCGGCAACTGGGCAATTTCCCCGTTAAACGACAGACGATCCTCTTCCAGGGTGAATCCATTCCTGGGGAAAAAGCGGGCATAGGTCAGCGGCATCCGCGCCACACGGACACGCTCCAGCAATTCCGCATCCGCCTTCACCGCTTCCTCCGCCTGATCAAAAAGCTCCCCGGCCCGCGTCATCACCTCGTCCGTCAAGTACCCCTGCCCCGGATTCGTGTAAAGATGCATATGAATGTTTTCATTCTGCACCTTGTCATGCAGCAGGGTGATGTACTGATACATAGGCCCGGAGGCCGCGCCATAATATCCTTCGAGAAAATCCTGAATAAGCGCTTCCGGATCCTGATCGGGATTCCACAACAACTTCATTCCGTAATACGGGCGTAACAATCCAAACTCCCCCCCGGCAGGCCCCATTCCCTGAAGAAACATGCCCTCCACGCCAATGTCACGGTAATACTTCATATCCGCCGCCATTGCGCGGAAATTCGGAAACGGATTGAAGTAATGCGCAAAATCCACGATGTAATGCCAGACGTACACGTGCGAACAGATCTTCGCCCATGCCTCGCCCCGGCGCTTGTACTCCGCATTCAGTGGACACGACGCAATCGGGTGGCTGTCGCATGACGGAAACATATGGCACAGCCACACCGCAATATTCGGATGCATCACAAGCCCTTTCGGCGGCTCTTCCGTGTACATATACGCCAGCGTGCCAATCAGCTTGCCGGGATACACCTTCGCTGTCCGCTCCGCCAACTGATTTAGAAACCAATACTGCGTCCCGCCCCGCGTGCCATACCGTTCATTGATCTCCCTGCATTTCGCGCACTGACAATAGTTGTAACAATCCATCTGTGAAAAATTATGTTGCCGCGCGTTTGGGTTGTCCGCCATCCGCTTCAACATCCGCTCCGTCACAATCTCCAGCACATCCGGGTTCGTCAGGCAAAGCTGCGTTTCCGTTTTGCGCCGAACGCCTCCAATCTCCGAAAAATATTCCGGGTGCGCATCAAAAAACTCGCCCGGACTGATAAAGTTGAAATAACTGTGGCAGATCCCGTCAAACGCATATTGGATCCCCTGCGCATTATCCGGTCCACCGCTCCCTGCATTCTCCCCCTGGCGCGAACGAAACTCCGCGTCCCCCCCCGGCCAGCCATACGTTGTCTGACGGTACGCAAACACAGGCTTTTTAATAGTATCCACCTCTGGCAACAACAATTCACTCGCTTGCGGCGCCTTCGTCACCCCGGGGGCATACCACCGCACCCCCAAATACTGCTCGATAAAATCCCGGACCCCATACAACGTTCCGGCCGCCGAAGTTCCCGCGATCACCAGATGCGGCGAAATGGCCCGCATACAATATCCCTGCTCGCCAAGCTGTTCCGCTGCCGGCGATACCCCCAGCGCCTCCGCTACCGGGCCACACCCCAGCACAATCATCGGAATGCCGTCTCCCGGCTTATCTGATGTAATCGTTAATTCAACCCCCGTGCAGGCTTTCACATAACTCTTCAATTCCTCCGCCGCGACTTTCTCTGATGGACTCGCCCCCGCCTGAAGCACAATCACATACGCGCTCTTTCCTTCCTTTACCATCCACTCGCCATACACGGCTGTCATTACCAAAAGACAAACAAACAGACAACCAATCACGCGCTTCATAACGAAATCTCCCTTGTCATTTGCGGTACAAAGCCTAGACCCCCCTTCCCCCAAAAAAGGTTTCAGCAGAGAAACTATCGGGATCGCTATCGCGTGCTGGTAATTCTAATACTATCTTTAATCAGACCGATCCGGCTGATCCGGCTGATTGAGAAATTCCAACTCCTGCACAAAGGCCCAAATCATAAACCCTGAACCCCAAAACCCTAAACCCTATCTTCCTGATTACTCTCGTGTAATCCCACTGTGATCCACGCAATCCGCACCAGCGTCCTCACCGGCAACGCGGGATCCAGCAGCCACTTCATCGAGAAGTCAATCGGCCGGCCGTCCTGCACCACTTTTAAACAGGCCATCGCGCATCCAAGCCCCATGACGCCCGCGATCACAAAACACACACGAAATCCCCACATCCCGAAATGATCTATCAACAAACCCGCCAGAATAGGCGTTGTACCCAGCGTGAGCGCCGTCCCTATGGTCCACAAATTCGTGTACCCCACCCGGTGCGCCTCCTCCACATAATTCAACATGGCCCGGTGCGCCCCTATCCAAAACGCCGCCCCAAAAATGCTCATTACTATTATCATCGGCGCCAGCGCATAGATTGTCCACGGCGCGCCCGGATACAGCCCCAAGAACACGAGCGCGCCCATCGCATGACCAATGAGCGCCTTCGACATTGCACGCCCGCTCCCGCTATGATCCGCGAACCGCCCCCAAAATCGAATCGTCAGCAAAATTCCGAAACTGCCCGCCGCCGACAGAATCATCACGTTCTGCGGTTGAAGATGCAAAGCATCGCGCAAATACAACACATAGGCCGCCCCGAACCATGATAGCGCGGAAAAACACAACGACGCCGTTATCACAAACACCATAAAGCGGCGATCCGACAACGCGGCCCGGTGCGGCAGCAGACCTTCCCGGAATGAAGAAACTCCCGCCTTCCCTTTCCCCCCGGGAATCCGCGACATCCCGATCAGACTGATAAATCCCGCGGAAATGCCCAAGGCATACACCAGCAAAAACCGCCCGACTCCGGGATCTCCCATTAGTAATAAGCCCTGCGCCAGCATCACCAGGATATTGATCAATTGCGTCAGCGCCGATTCTCCGCTGAAATAGATGCTCCGTTCCTCCTCCAACACCACTTCATGCAGCCACGGAAACCAGCCCCCGGATCCCAGCGCGCGCATCAGGCAGAACGCCAGCGTGGAGCCCATCAATACATACCACCCCGCTATCTGCCCTCCATATTGGATTGCCAGCGGCATCAAAAACACCCCGCACATCACCAGATTCCGCGTGAGCCATGCCGTGAACATCACGCGTTTCGCCCCCAGACGCGCAATCGCCGGCGCCGTGAACACCACCAGCAGCGTCGAGAACGGCGTCAGCGAATTCAGAAACCCCACCCACGACGGCGGCATGTCGATGTGCCGGGCCAACAGGATCATCGCCGGACCAATCAGGCACTGCCACGACACCACATTGAATGCGATAAACACAAGGAAACGCCGCGACGCCGGGCTCAGCTCGCGCAAATTAGATATGACGGGAAGTTGCAAAGGCGATTCGCTCCACCAAAACCATCACCAGGATCATACTCCATGCATATATCCCGTGGGAAATCGCAAGGTTCCATGATCTTCTCAAGCCCAATATGTTTCAAGAAGCCTCCAATCGTCACAGTTGACCATTTATTTCATTCATGAGAAAATACAAGTATAAAGGAGCGCTGTGATGCCCGTTATTGCGAGATTTTACGGAATCGTGATCAAGATGTATTTCAAGGAACATGGGATTCCTCATTTTCATGCCGTCTATGGGGAGTTCAATGGGGTCTTTGAGGTTGAGACCCTTGAGATGATCGAGGGGGACTTACCCAACAGGGCGATCAGGTTGGTAAAAGAATGGGCTGAACGTTACCGGCCAGAACTGCTGGAGATGTGGAGAACACAACAATTCAGGCAGATGCCAGGATTAGAATAGAATGTCATCCTACCCAAAAATAAAAAGCGTCATCCCGGACGAAAAAAAACATCTGATTGTGACGTTCTCAAATGGCGTTCAGAAATGGTATGACTGTTCACCACTTTTGGATTCACCTGTATTCAGCCCATTACAGGATGAGTGGCTTTTCAAAGCTGTTCAAGTCGATTCCGGGGGGTATGGCATTTCCTGGAACGAGGAAATCGATCTCAGCGAGTCCGAACTCTGGGAAAACGGTCACGCGTATCCCGCCTCGGACAAATAACCCCGCACTATCTGCGCCGACTTCCGCACTTCCTCGATCACGGCATCATTCGATTTTATCTTGTACTCGAAGTGCATCGAGATTGGGCCTTGGAAGCCCGCTCCCCGCATAATCTTCAATACCGCCACCGTCGGCGTAATCCCTTCCCCCAGCGGGCCCCACTTCGGCTTGTCCTTGTCCCACACAAAATCCTTCACCGCCATCATCTTCACCAGCGGCGCCATCAGCCGCGCCGTCGTCTGCCAATCCCCATACCCGCCCTCCACCATGGCGTGGGCAATATCAAAATTCGACCCCATATTCGGCGAGTGGATAGCCTCCAGCATCCGGTGCAAATCCCATACCGGCCCGCCCACATTCAGCAAGCCCGAATGATTGTGATACCCCGCCGTCATCTTGAACTCCTCCGCCACCTTCGCCAGTTCCCGCAGCCCCTCCGTAAAGGTATCCAACTGCGGAAGAATCGGCCCTTCCATGTCATATCTAAGCCCGCCCACCCGGAAATATCGAATCCCCAGTTTCGACGCCGCCTCCAGAATCGGCCGCGCGTCCGGGTCACTCCCTTTGTTCAGGCTGGTTGTGATCATGTACACCTCCAGCCCTTCCGCGCGGATGGCCTCCACCGCCGCGGGCAAATCTTTCGCTACGTTCTTCGGCTCCACATGACCTTTGCTGCGCACCGTTAAATCAAATCCGTCCAGCCCCACCTCACGCCCCGTCTTCGCCAACTGCTTGTAATCCAAGAACTGCAAATGCTTCGAGAACGCGCATACCCACGGTCCGGTCTTTTGCTCCACCGCACGCGCCGCGGAACCCACCACCGTCCCATACGCCGCCGCACCCAAGGCCCCCGCCAGAAATACTCGACGGTTTACTGTGGTATTCATATTGACTTTCCTCCATCCAGACTCAGTGATCACTGGCTTTCGGGATCCGGGATCCGGGATCCGGGATCCGGAAATCCAAAATCATCATGGTCATAGCCATCTTTTCTCCATCACTTCCATCACATGGTCTACAGTTATGCTGTCCAGGCAACATGCATGCTTCCACGGGCACACCCGCATATCCGGTTCAACCTCCGCCTTATTCCAATACCCCTGGCATTCCTGCGTACTCCTGATCGGATAAAAATTCGGCTCATTTTGAATCAGAATATCTGGTTCCGTCGGGCCAAACAACCCCACCACCGGCGTGTTCGCCGCCAGAGCCAGATGCATCAGCCCGGAATCGCACGAAATCAATAGATCCGCCTGATGCAAAACACACGCCGCCTCGCGCACACTTGTTTTATCCATCAAGTTAAGCCCCACGCCAACCGGCTCGGTATTCCGCCCCAATTCCACCACCCGCGCACCACGGGCCTGCAACACCCCGCATAACTCCCGCCAGCGGTCCATGCGCCAGTGTTTCGTCGGCCAGGTAGTTCCAGGAGCCACCGCCACCACCGGTCCCTGTCCTTCTGCCAGCCCCTCCAACAACCCCGTGCTCCAATCCTGAAAATACACATGCGGACGCGACACCGGCATCCCTACGCCCGCCACACGGCAATAATGCTGCAACCGGTACACATCCCTCGGCGCGCCCCGCAGCAGCACATACCGGTCCACCACCGCCGGAACCGCATTCACCGAATCCACAAAGGGGTGCTCCTCAAAAAGCTCCGGGAAATTCGTCAGCACGGAAATATAATCGGACGGATACTTCGCGCGAAGACTCTCAAACACCGGCAACGCCATGATTTCATCCCCCAGCCGCCAGCGCAACTCAACCAGGATTGTGCGGGGCGCCCCCACCATGCGTTTCAACGGCCACCGCACCGCGCGCGTCATCCGCCGCACGCGCCGGCGTATCCGCCCAAACTGATCTTCATACGTTTCATCGTGCATAAAACCTATTCTAAACAAAGCCCCCCGTGAAAAACAGAGCGGCATTCACCCCGCCTTTTCATATACAATCTTTCCCAACATGGATACAGACGGTCAAGATCAGACCTTTCATCGCCGCCTGCTCTACGGCGCGGCGCTCTGGGTTTTCGTTTGTATCATCGCCGTGCTCCTTCGCGGCATCCGATGGGACGAAACCTACGAGCACGCGCAACTCCTCGCCGGACAAGTTCCTTATCCAGAAGATCACCCCCTCCGGCTCTATGTGCACAACGCCTTCAGTATCCAACCCTTCCTATCCGCAGGAATTCTCCTCTGCGGTGCGGGTCCCCTGATTGTCTGCGGACTGCGCAACATCCTTTTCCTGCTCGCCACTCTCCTCCCCGTGTATATGATCACCGCACAAGCCACTGGCCGCACCCTGTGGGGCCATGCCGCCGCCGCCCTCCTCCTCCAAGGCATCCTGCTCGAATTTGACGGAAGTTACCCTACTTTCGTCTGGCCCGAACTCTACTCCAACGGCCATATCGGCGGCGCCTGGGCGCTGATAACCGTCTGGGCCTTGCTCTCAAACCACCTGCGTGCCGCAAGCCTCCTTTTCGGGCTTATGCCCTGCATCCACCTCGGACAATGGCCCCCCGTCGTGGTTGTGTTCTCTATATTCGCCCTTTTTGAACTTCACCAGCGGAATTTCATAAAAATCCGGCCCCTAGCCGTCTATACCACCCTCGGACTTCTTATCAGCCTCCTCTTTTTCATAACGCAACGCATTTTCTTTCACGAAAACCTCCCAGCCGCTTCCGAAAATGATCTATGGGCCATTTGGAAAGGATACACCTTCCATTTTGATCCCCATCGCCGATTCCCGCCCGCCAACGGCCAAATCCTCCTTTGCGGAATGCTGCTGTTATCCGGAGTAGCCGCGTGGAGAAAATCCGAATACCGCCGGCTCTGCCTCGGTTTGTTTCTATACAGCGCCGCCATCGCGCTCTGCGTTTGGGGCATTATGCTTGCCCAAATCCTCCTGGGAGAGAACACCCCCTTCCTCCTCGTCTCCTGGATGCCCTGCCGTCTCATCAATCATCTGCCTCCTCTCTGTCTCGCACTCATTATCAGCGTGTTGGCTCCCCGCCACACCCTGTGGATCATCGCCGCGCTTCTCTTCGCAACCTTCCATCCTTTTCTTAAACCCCTTCTCGGCGCGTCCCTCTACACCCGCTACCTCTCCGGCGGCGAATGCATTCTCTTCGCACTCTATGGCGCCGCCCTATGGACTCTCCTCCTTCCCGGCTCCCGGACCCCGGATTCCAAATCCCCTCTTCCATTCCTAAGCCTTCCTGCCTGCCTTCTGATCATAGCCCTCTCCATCACCCTCGGTTTCTTCCATCAATTCGGCGCGTGTTGCATGATCTTGGGAATACTTGCGGCCTGCCTTTTCAACCATCTCCCAAAATTCCACATACTATCCCTATCAGCCTTGGCCACCGCCATCCTGCTCGCTCTTGTTACCGCGGTATACCACCAAACACAATCCCGCCAACAACTCCCGATTCCTCCTTTCGATCAACAGCTCCGCACAACCTTAACAGACGAACCCAATGCCATGCTGGTTGGTCCGCCTGACACCCTTCTGCTTCAAGCCCATACAGGCCATCCCATCCTCGCAGAAAGCGCCACGCCCTCATTAATCAGTTATATTCCCGCCCTCGGCCCCGGCATCAACCGCCTCTACGAAGATCTCTACGGCATTTCATTTCTGAATCCTGCCTCCTCGTCCACCTCTTGGGATCAGATCTGGTCAGACCGCACACTCCAGGAATGGCAAACCCTTTCCCATCAATACCAATTCCACTATGTAATCTCGCTGCCTTCCATTAAATTACAATTGCCCATTCTTTTTGATACCGACGGCGCCACGCTCTATCAAATTCCATGACACATTGAATAGGACCTATAGGACATATAAGTCATATAGGTCCTATTCAAAGGTTCTTGTTTTTCCTTTTTACTTCTCCCCTTCGCGCAGTGTATGTTTACTTCTACATCTAAACTCACAAGAGTCGAAAGCACAACATGCGAATTGGAATCATCGGAGCAGGCATATCCGGCTTAAGCGCCGCACTCGCCTTGCGAAAACGCGGCCACGACGTCACAATTTTCCAGCGCGAAGCCTCTATCGGCGGACTGATCAGAACCTTCGACTTCGACGGCCTCCCTCTCGAACACTTCTATCACTTCCTTTGCCAAACCGACACCGGCTACTTCACGCTCTGCCGCGAACTCGGTCTCGAACACCTTATCCGATTCCCCCGCGCACGCACCGGCTTCTACCACGACGGAAAACTGTATCCCTTCACCACCCCCCTCGACTTGCTCCGTTTTGCGCCGATCCCCTTCGCGCAACGCATCCGCTTCGGCCTCTTCGCACTCGAAGCGCGCCTCCGCAAGGAATGGACCCAACTCGATGAACTCACCGCAAAACCCTGGCTCATCGACCGCCTTGGCCGCCGCGCCTATGACGTCATCTGGGACCCTCTCCTCACCCTGAAATTCGGACACTACCACGACACCATCTCCGCCGCATGGGTCTGGCACCGCCTGCACCGCGTCGCTCAATCCAAAGGCCGCATGGGCTATCTTGAAGGCGGCACCGCCCTGCTCCTTGACACTCTTGTAAAACGCCTCGAAAACGACGGCGTTGCCATTCACACCAACTGCCCCGTCACCCGCATCAATGAAGAAAACGGACACATCACCGGCCTCTCCTTCGACCACCACCCTTCCTTCCAATGCGGCCAGGTGATCTCCACCGTCCCCCTGTCCGTCCTCGCCGATCTATTGCCTCCCGGCTGGAATGACTACGCCGCACAACTCCGCCAAATCCACTATATCGGCGTTGTGTGTCTTGTCCTCAAACTCAAGCGCCCCATTTCCCAAAACTTCTGGCTCAACGTGAAGGACCCCCGCGCTCCCTTCAACGGCATCATCGAATACACCAACCTCAATCCTCTCCAGGGAAAACACGGCCATATCGTCTACGTCCCCTACTACGTCCCCACTGATCACCCCTACTACACCATGGACGATTCCGCCCTCTTTGATCATTCCTGGGACGCCCTCAAACACATCAACCCCGCCCTCAACGACACCGACGTACTCGCCCGAAAAATCACCCGTGCCCCCTACGCTCAGGCCATCTGCACCACTCATTTCCTGAAACTCATGCCCGAACACCTTGCCCCCCTCAACGGCCTCCACCTCCTCGACAGCACCTTCCTCTACCCCGAAGACCGCACCCAATCCGGCCATATCCTCAAAGCCAACGCCTGCGCGGAAGACATCGAACTATAAGGCGCCCGGTATCCATTGACATCTCTCTGCCAACTTCATGAAAAAATATTGCACTTTCGCAAGTTCGTGTACCGTTGACAAGGGTGGCACTATGTCGAGATTACCGCATCGCTACATTCCTGCTGCTCAGAAAGTGGATGTGTTCGGGAGGGCGAGGTTTATCCGCCGTAGGAGGGCTCCTGCTGAGCAACGCAATCTCGCCGGATTGTCAACCGTGCATGGTTCCGAGATTGCTTTATCGAAGACTCCTGCCAAGAAAGTCCCATACTTCCCGTTCAAAATCGTCATTCCCGCGAAAGGGACTTTCTAGAAACTTTCTAAAAATAGAATGATGTCCTTCTTTCGGCCCTTCGGGACTACTTTGGCGAAGATATCCTCGACCCAGGGTATCGCTACGCTTGCCCTGGGCCACATTCTTACCATATTCCCGCTTTATGATTATGGTTACGCTGCACTTGATTCACGTTAATTGTGCATTGGTTGTTCGCAAACCAAGAGCAAAAGAGTTACTATTCCCGAAGGACAATTTTATGAACAACTACGGGACGGGAGGAGCGCAGCCATGCCGTTGACCATTCAGGAGACGCCTCCATCGATTGTTGAAGGAGGGCGATTATGCACAGGTGCGTTCCGAGTGCCTTTCCGGCGCATGAATTTTATGGATGCCCCCGGACTGGGCGGTCCGCTTCGCCGCATTCGCCTTAAAGAGTGGATTGGTTTTGGCATCTCCCATCCCGAATGGCATATCACGACGTTCCTGCTCGACGCCAAGATAACCGCTTCCGCATTGTTCCAGGCATTCCATAGGGGCACGAACGATTCGGTAAAACACGTTCAGGCACGGATAGGGGGAACCTGGCGCCTGCCCGAAACCATGTGGAATGGACGATGCGAATTCACAAAATCCGGCTTTCGCATCGCGTGTCATCATCATCTTGAAGCGGGCGCGCATCACATCACCGTCGAGGCGGCCGCCACACGCAACATGCCGGCGGTTGAAGCGGACATTACCCTCACGGAGGATATGTCCCGCGTGCCACCGCTTGTGGTGAGCCTGCCTGTGGGCGAACGAAACAGCCTATACACGCACAAGGCGCTCATGCCCGCCTCCGGCACCCTTCGCATCGGCGCGGATGAAATCACGCTCGACCCCGCGCGTGATATCGCCATTTTGGACGAGCACCGCTCCTTCCTGCCTTATCGCACCACATGGCGCTGGTGCACCTTCGCGGGCTATGACACTCAGGGGAGGTTGGTGGGGCTTAATTTCGGGGACCACGATTACATTCCCGATCCGGATCATTGGACCGAGAACTGTATCTGGGCGGGGAATACCCTGTCCATGCTGGGCGCTGGAGAGCTTGTATATGACCGCACCGGCCCCATGAAGCCATGGCATATCCATGATCGCCAGGGCCGGGTCGACGTTCGCTTTTTCCCCGAAGCGAAAAAATCCGAGCGGCATAATCTTGTTCTTCTCCGTATGAATTACTTCCAATGCCACGGCCATTTTGAAGGAGTTGTCATCGACGCAGCAGGCGAAAAAATCCCCGTAGATGGATTTTATGGTGTTGCGGAGATGATGGACGCGCATTTCTAGCACTTTCCCTAATGGGATGCTGAATCTGGAGGCTTTCAAGCCGTATTATTAATTTTGTATCTGCGCAAACTGATATTTCCGCCGTCTTTTTTGTTAACGATCTTGTACATAATTAAAGGGAATACAAAAACCCAGAGCTGTTTAGCATACATGTTTCGAAAAGCGTATCTATCTGGCGTACAGGCAGTTGTGCCGCAAGAAATTTTTGTCAGACTACCTTGGAATCCCTTGAAGTGTGTATCCATGTTGAAATTGCGATACACTACCTGGCTAGTGTGCGATCAAAAAAAGATGTATTTGTTGAACAGTCACTTTTACTGATTAGATGTTTGACATAATTAGCGTTGCGTGATAAAATTGGAATGCTTTTCTCTCATGGGTGAAAGACCATGGCTGCGCTTGTTAATGAGAGAAAACATGTTCCGTAGTAGATGGACTCAGAAGGTGAGTCTATAGGGTGCATTCTAGCGGGAAGGGAAAAGTATAGTTTCTTGCGTCGTTCATGGTAACACGGGAGTAGTGTCTCTTGTGGGCTGCCTTATCGGCGCAGGGCGTGATGTTTCAACATATTCGGCGTGATGTTTCAACAAAATAAGGAGCAAAAACGATGCGTGGGGCTAGTAAGATTTTGTGGTTTGGGGCCTTCAGTCTGGTTGTAACGGCTGTTTTAGGGCTTCTGGTGGGATGTCCACCGCAAAAGGATGTGACTTTGAATCCGAATGGTGACTGGGACAAGGAGAATTCGCATCCATCCTGTGGAGAGGCTTCGCTGCAAGCGCTGACGGCGGGTCAGCATTACGATGCCGGTTCGGTGGTGATCTCGAATGATGTGAACTATTTATACGTCACCTATGCGACCACCGGCGGGTGGGTTCTCACCCAAGCCCATGTTCATGTCGGGTTCAGCGACACGGACTATCCGGGCTATGGGTCAGGCAATAGCGCGCCTATTCCCGGGCAATTTCCTTATAATACCGACGATGATCCCGGCTTTACGGGTTCGGTAACGGAGTACACCTTTGTTGTTCCGTTGACGGACCTCGAATTGATGTCGTGGGACTGCGACATTTCGCTCTATGTCTTTGCCCATGCGGCGGTGTCGTTGCTGGATGATAACGGCAACGTAATTCAGAGTGAAACGGCATGGGGCGGCGACACCCCCGGCGAGCACAGCAACCGGTGGTATCTTGTGGCGGCCTATACACTGCAATGCTGCGGAGGCGAGGGCGAAGGTGGTGAAGAAGGCGCTGTAGAAGGCGCCGTCGAGGGTGAAGGCGCGGAAGAGGGCGCTGTGGAAGGCGCAGTTGAAGGCGAAGGCGCGGAAGAGGGTGCTGTGGAAGGTGCCGTCGAAGGCGAAGGTGCGGAAGAAGGCGCTGTAGAAGGCGCCGTTGAGGGTGAAGGCGCAGAAGAAGGCGAGGGCGCGGTGGAAGAAGGAGAAGTCGAAGGCGCCGTGGAAGGTGAAGGCGAAGGCGAGGAAGAATGTGGCTGTGAGGGATCGATTACCGAGTTGGTGCTCGAATATTTCCGGTCCTGCGAAGCCATGGTCCACATCTATCCCAAGAACATGCTTCTGGGTCCGCTCTTCGAAGGCAAGGTCAAGCCTCACGAACAAATCACGCTCCAGGGCGATATCCTGGCGCCGGAGATCTACATCTTCGTTAACTATCAGGTGGACTCGAAAATTATCACCGATTGCAGTTCGCAAGTTGGCCCCGGCCTGTTGATAGGCGACTTCAGAGTGGTTTCGGGCAAGAGCGGCAGCCTTGACCTTTGCCCCGTGATTCAGGAATACGAGTGCAGCGCATGTGACGGCGGCGTGACCGAGCTTACGTTCGAATACCTCGGTGACGTGGAGTGCATTCCGCTCACCGTAACGCAGGCCGGCAGCATCATCCCCTTCTTCTGGGGGTGCGTGGAACCCAACGCGGAACTCACCGTCAATGGCCCTGGCATTGATGGCCTGTTTCCTCCCGAAATCTCCATATGGGTTGGCGCTCAGTATGCGGGGAATCTCGACACCAGTTGCGAGACGCCCATCGGCGCCGGCTGTATCTCGGTAGGGCCTCTGCTCATTACCGGCGGCAAGAGCCTCAACGGCGGATACTTCTGCCCCTGTCAATAACCGCGGCGGAACCGGCGGCAGCCGGTGACAAATAGAAGTGAATTCAAGGGCGGCCCCCTAAACGGGCCGCCCTTTCTCTATGAAGACCCGCAGAAATTTTTCCGCGGATAGAATCGGCGCCAGCTTTTTGCGGCAGGGTGCTTTCACCGTACAAAAAACACGCGGTCAACGAATACCGCATTAACCGCGTCTTGATTGTTCATGGGCGCTACCCAAATGTACATATCATCATGGAGCGAATACTGTCCGAGGTCGATTACGGCATATTTGTCCTTGGTTTCTTCTATTGTCAATACCTTCTGCGCAACGGCGGCTTTTGCCTTGGAATCGTATATTCCCGCCACGCATGCGTTGCCGCTTTGCACCTTGGCGTCACAGCGAACCGCCACGTAAACACGAGCAGGGCTCATCGCCGCAATGTCCGCGGAAATGGGGTACTGGACAGCCCACTGTCCGTGCGTGGCGGGCATGCGGGCGGCCTTGCCGTCCGAGGCTGAGGGATCGTCGGTTAACTGAGACCAGTTGCCTACACCGGCCAGGGAAAAATCGTTGTCCTGAATATCCACCCATTGATCTTCGGGCAGGTTTTTGCAGAGTTCCGGCACAGCGGCCGGCGTCTGGAATCGCGCGCGCAACACCGTCTCAAGATTTTTAAAGGGGTTGCCTTCCGCGTATTGGCCCACATTGAAGCCATTGCAAGTGGCGATAAATTCTTCGCTTGCCGCAGCAGGATCTGCAGGGCCTGCAAACGGCTCGTGGCGTAAGCGCGCGGTGCGTTTCAATCCCGCATAGCGATTCAGCCAGGCATAATCGAGCGGCAGGCGTGCCCGGCGAACACGCATACTCAACACAGGATCGCTGGCTACCGCTTTTTCCGCTTCGCTGAACAGCACGGTGGCTTCATTAAGGTCGTCCAGTTCCAGCCATGAAGAGGTGTCCTGCGCATAACACCGCATCGTGGCGCCCGAACGCCCGATGGCGTCGTGCATTCGATCAATGTAGCGGCGCAAAGGCCATGCGGCGGGGCCGTAGTAGCCATTCAGAAACTCATCGATAAGGGCATTGGCGTCGCGGGAGGGTTCCCACATGAGATGGGCCAGCAGCCATGCGCGCAATTCGACAAAGTCGCCGCAGGAGGAACCGGCATCGCCCTGCTCAAAAAGACCGATGGCCTTGTTCGTGACGAAGCACCGGATGTTGGGCGCAAGCACCTGCAGGTTGGGGTGTGGCAGCAGGTATTGCGCAAAATTGGTGACATAATCCCAGATATACAACTGATGCGAGATGGAACTCCAGGCTTCGATATCGCGTTTGAAATCGGCGTTCGCGGCGCCCATGGCAAGCGGCTCGGGAAACGTGCATTCGATGGAACACAGGCGGACGATGACATTCTCGCGGGGCCGGGCGATGTTCGGGGCCTTGCGCGTGTATTGGTATGCCAACGTTTCCACTAAGACATCCGGAAACTCCTTTTGGATCCGCTCGGCCACGCTGTTCACAAACCGGATCAACAGGCCGGACGGCGCGCCTTCTTCCTTTTCGATGGCGGAACAGGCAGCGCATTGACAGTTCCCCCCGCAATCATTCTGCGCAATCGAGATGATGCCCGCCGTGGGGTCTTTTCGGATCCATTCGAGCGCGTTTTTTACGAGTTCATCCTGCATGGCGGTGTTGGTTAGGCACAATTGCGCGCCATCCGAAACCCGCTTGCCGTCAATCTCGCTGTACCACTCCGGATGCGCCGCGAAATATTGCGCGGGGGGAAGCAACTGATAAAACGTGTGGCACCAGCCGAGGATGCTGTAATGCCCGCCGTACTCCGGCGAAATGCGCTCAAAATGGCCATTGCACTTGCAGCGCGCGGCAAACGTCCCGTCAAACGCATCGCGATAGAACGCCTCGCGGTACTGGAGCACTGGCGTGTACACCTTCTCCATCGCCGGAATCTCCAGCGTCGGCTTTGATGGAATCGTGCTTTCCGTGGACGACCACCACCGGCAGCCCACCACGTCCTCCAGAAACGTGTACACGGCATAGAGCGTTCCGCGCGGCCACCCGCCGGACAAATACAGCGTATCACCCTCGGTTTTGATGACAATGCCATCATGTCTGAGGCTCGCGAAATCCACCTGCGGCAACGCGGCCTGTACCCGCGCACTTTGTCCCACAAAAATATACTTGCCTTGGGCAGGCGCGGCGTTTTCTTCCTGTACCGGCAACGTTGCGCCCGTCACCTGTTTCAGAAATTCCTGCAACTCCGTCGCAGCCGTCTTTTCCGCAGGAATCGCTCCATCCGCCACCACGATGGTGTATTCCGAAACGCCATCCCGCGACAATACGAGCGCATCCGCCGAATAGGTAACGAAAGACAACACTCCAATCGCAAGAACCACGAAAAAAATACGCATGATACTTCTCCCTCGTTTCCGCGAGTATACGGTTGGCGCAGATTGGTTCTGCGCATGAAAAATGCACGCTTGGAAAGACCCGCTATAGGCCGCACGGAACATCCCTGCGGAACACATTAACGAAGACGCAGGGCGCCTTTCGGAAGCACAGTGCCATAAAGCATCCTATCCATTTGTTCATGCAGGACCAGCGCCTGGACCATAGCCATCATCTGTTCCAGCGTCGGGGTGATAACAGGCAGAAGTGAAAAATTGAACAAGACGGAGCAATTCCTCCAATCCAATGCTCCAATCTTGAGGATTATAATCCGCCCCGTAAACTTCGCAGGTCTGCTCCCCCGCACCCGGCGCATATCCATCTTCCGAACCTGCGTTACAATGGATCCCGCCACTGTTATAAAACTGTATCAACCGCAACAACTCCGAAAGGCCGATTATCCAGTCCCTATTCCGATCCACATCATGCTGCCCCATCAATGGAACAGGATAAACAGATAGACTCGCGCCATTTGAGTCCAGTGTCGTTACACCATCGCTTACCGTACAGCTATATACCCCCGCATCGGTTTCCACCAGCGGCCCCAGAATATTCACCATCGCACTGGGCCAGCCGAGCGAGACGCCATCTTTTTTCCAATCATAGACAATCGCTCCCGCTCCTCCTTCCACCAGAATCGTGGCTGCCCACGACATGTTCACGTACAAAATCGACCCCAGCGGCTGTTCAACAATGACCAAAGGCTCAACTTCTTCTCCTTCCTGTGGCGCTCCCTCTATTTCGCCTTCCACCCCGCCTTCACCGCTGTCTTCTTCAAAATACGCCATTACTATCGTGGCAGCCGTCACACCGGAGAGGGTGTATTCATTACCGCCCGCAGGAACAATATTTCCGTTTGATGCGGCTACGTTGGTGAGTAAAAATCCGGGGTTCGGTGTTACACTCACGCTAATGGAATCGCCCGGAGAACCACTCTGTGCAATGTTGCCAGGGCCGGAGATGGCGCCGCCTATTGCCGGGTCTGCTTGATAGGTTACCGTATAGCTTTGCGGGGAGAGAAGCTGGACATTATCCAGCAATATGGTGCTGTCCCCTTGGGGATTGGTGAAGTGAAAGGTCAGGGTATTATCCCCCATCGAATCATACTGAAACGGGCCTGCTGAGACATAATGAAACACGCTTGGATTGGTCGATATGGTTACTGGTCCATACAGTGTTTGCGAACCGAGGGTGGCGGTGAGGTCCATCGAAGGATACGAAGCCCTGTTGTTCACATGGAACACCAGCCGAAATGAACGTCCGTGGTACAGTCCGCCGATGGCTTGCGACAATGTGCCGCCGCCCTGTTTCCCGTATAGTTGAGCACCGTGCGGGATCGGGCCCAGTCCGGAAGTATAGAACGGGCCGCTCGAGTCATTCAGAAGACTTCCAGCCCCGGCATTCCAACCGGTGACGCTCGTGGTGTAATGCGGCCAGCTTTCGGGCAGCGGGTCCGCCTCGAAGCTGGGATTGTTAACCAGATTAACTTCTCCCTCAGCCATATCCGTGAGGGGCTGCCCGTCACGCCGGTAGTTTTCCCCCAGGACACCATGAGGTTGGACTTGCTGCGCGGCGGAGCGTGCATTGCCCAAGTCAACGCTCTGGGCGCCGCCGGCGTAGACCGCGGGAACGACAATTGCCGCAGATACCCCGCCCGCGATTACCGTCAATACAAACAGCGACGGCCAGCGGCCAATCACTGTGCGGCGTCCTTTGATTCCGTGTCCCTTTAACATATCCATCATCCTTCTATTCAAACACCACTATTTTGGTCCTGGTTCTTGTACACAATAGATGGGCTAACGCTTTACAGATATCACGCCCCTCCCTCGCCTTTCCCATTATGAGAAAATAGCCTTGCCATTCCATATTCTCCACCATGATGACTGACACTTTGAGCATTCACTATCGCACAAAACATGGCCAATCACAACCCTTATGCCGGAAAAGATGGGGATTATTAAACATCCGGCCATTCAAGAGTGTCCCACCTGGAGATGTGACCTACTATGTTATGGGGGTTTTGCTTTTCTGAGTGTTTTGTTTTGCGGCTTGGTGGCGTTGTGTGAAAATCTTCTGCGCACGGCGCCACAAAGCGCACAAAGATTACGCGACTGAGATTATACTCGGATCTCGCGAGCCTGATGGCGCATTTTCCCTGGTCATGCGCCACTTACGTGCCGCTATACTGTCCGAAGTCTCCAGTTCCTGCCGAATACGGTCACGCTGCTCGATGTCTGACAAACCTTGAAACTCTAGCCGCAGTTGAGCCTGGATTTCGTCTTTCAATGCGACACAATCAATATCATTCTTTTGTTTCATGTGAAAACCAACTCCCTAGGGATCAGAACTTCAATGGCCCGAAACCAATAAAATCACCTCATCCCGGCGCGCCATCGCCATCAGGGCATGTTTCTCGGTGGCGAATAGGTGGTCTTGGACGAAATGCGGCGCCACCAAACGGCTGCGGGGTGTTCTGAGGTTTCAAGCTTCTGCTGAACACGTTTGCGGATTTCGTCCTGGGACAGGTCTGCGTATTCCTTTGCATGCTGCGCTTGGATGGTTTCCTTCATCGCAACGCAATCAAACTCTTTGATTTTGGCTACCATGTTACGATCTCCTGAGGCGATCTAATCTCAATCATAGAATATCCTTCGAGCGCATTTACTGCGTTGAATTTCCTGATCTTGTCCAAATGGACAATATGCTTGAAGTTCCAACTGACGATGATGTCTGCGGCGGCGACGGTGGCCAGTGCCACGTGAAGTGCGTCATCTTTAGAGGATTGCCCCACAACGCCAGCGTTCAAGTAGCATTCCTGAAGACGATAGGCTTCATCCGAACGAATGATCTGTTCGACACAATCCCCAGGGAGCATTTGCAACACTTCAGCAACCGCGGGCGGCGCTTCTAGCAGTTCATCGGCAAGCAAGTCGGAAACCAAAAGGACGATTTCACCCTGCTCCGCCATCTCCAACAGCTTTCGGCTAGCCTCGGCGAATATGTCTTCCAGACATCCCCCGACTACGGAAGTATCTATATATACACGCAATTTTCGCATTCACTATGCGCTCCAATGAACATCGATGACGATTGTAGACCACGAGCCTTGCACGATCAAATAATCGTTTATTGAAGTTTTATAGACTTTCTCGCAGATAGGAATAAACATGAATTATTCCAGCCCATAGTTTACGATATTGTATTGGAAGGTGGGGTGTTTGATCTCCAAATGTTCGGCGGGTTTGGAGCGGTTCCAGTTGAATTTTTCGAGGGCGCCGAGGATGAGTTCGGATTGATAAATTACTGCAGGCGTCACTTGATAGGGTGTTTGTTGTCTTTATTGGTCTGGGGTGGCATATCGGTCTCCTGCGATGCGATCTCATCAAGTTTCTTTCGAAGACGTCTCGATACACTAAAAAACGGAGCATAGATCAAAATTCCTATGCCGAGTAAATACAATACGATTATGAAATTTATACAATAATCCCAGGATGTTTTTAATGGGAGCATCTTAATCAATGGCCATACTAAAAAATAGCAAATATAAGCAAAATATCCTAATGTAGCGATAATTCTAGCTTTTCGAAGCGACAAGAGCATCTTCTCGATATCTGCCCGTCGTTCTCCAAGTTCTTTTCGCGATAAGGTTATTCCCTGCTCAGCACAGATCATCACTCGACTTGGAGGTACATACTTTAGAAAAAGTGCGGTTATAACTTCGGGCTTTGGGCCAAACCATAGTTTGCTTCCATCTCTTACATCGCAGCGGAGAACAACCTGGCGATCTGGAAGTTGCAGAGAGAGATGATAGAAGTCGTCATGGAAATGACTCCACCGTTTTATAGTCAATTGTTCGACATCGCTCCATGAAAAAGTCCAGGCTGTTCGCCACAAACGTACGGTTATGCCTCCGCTGCAACATCGTACTCGGGTTCCAAATGATGGCCTGACCGGCACCGTAAAGGCAATTTCATCATCAGTATCAAGCGGGGTGATCGGTGGCATCAACGATCGACAGAAATTTAGCAGATACTCACAATCTTTGTCTTCAAGATAGAGGAATGAAAGTGGTTTCAGACTTTGACAGTCCCAAACGAACACGAATGTACTTGGCAGTCTTCGTTGGCGGGCATTTCCATTTTGGAAGCACTCCCAAGGCCAATGACGCCACCCTAGAAAGCGCCGTCTTGAGATACCGCGAGAATCGACCGTTAGACGCCAGCGAAAAAGCCACAATAAAAAACAAACAGAGATAAAAAGAAGAAAGCTCCAGACCACACAAAGTGCTGTGAGGTCTTGGGAAACGGAATCCTTATTCGAAATCCACCACACTAACGGAGGCGCGAGTAGTGCAGCGGCAAAAATATAATAGGCGCACCGTCGATACTTTCCTGCAAGCCTGAATTCTTGACGTTCAATCATCTTTGCAGTCAATTCCCCTAATGGCTTCAATATTCTTATTCTAATCCGTACTTTTTGATCTTGTATTGCAGCGTAGTTCGTTTCAGCCCCAAATGTTCGGCGGCTTTGGAGCGGTTCCAATGGAATTTTTCGAGGGCGCCGCGGATGAGTTCGGATTCGAGGCGGTCGGTGCGTTCGATGAGGGAGCCGGAGGCGTCTTGGGGGGCGGCGAAGCGCAGGGGCGCGCTTTCGGCGGACAGGAGTTCCGGGGGGAGTTCGTCGCGGGTGATACGGTTGTCTTCGCAGAGCACGACGCTGCGTTCAATCACGTTTTCGAGTTCGCGGACGTTGCCGGGCCAGGGGTATTTGAGGAAAATGCCCATGACATCGTCGTCGACTTCGTAAACTTCCTTGTTCAGTTCCATGGAGAATTTGCGGAGGAAGTGGTCCACGAGCGAGGGGATGTCGTCGGGGCGTTCGCAGAGGGGCGGCACATTCAGCGAGAAGACATTGAGCCGGTAATAGAAGTCTTCGCGGAATTGCCCTTTGGCGATAGCGTCGCGCAGGTCGCGGTTGGTGGCGGCGAGGATGCGTACGTCCACCCGGACGGGTTCGGTGCCGCCGACGCGTTCGAATTCGCCTTCCTGCAACACGCGCAGGAGCTTGGTCTGGATGCCGGTGTCGATTTCGCCGACTTCGTCGAGGAAGAGGGTGCCGGTATGGGCGCGTTCAAAGCGGCCGACGCGCCGCGCGCCCGCGCCGGTGAAGGCGCCTTTTTCGTGGCCGAAGAGTTCGCTTTCGAGAACGCCCGGCGCCAGGGCGGCGCAATTCAACGCGATGAAAGGCCGGTTGCGCCGGGGGCTGGCTTCGTGGATGGCCTTAGCCACCAGTTCCTTGCCCACGCCGCTGGGGCCGGTAATCAGCACGGCGCTTTTCGAGGGCGCAATGCGTGTGATGAGTTTCATAAGCTGGCGTGTTTGCGCGCTGGAGCCGACGAAATGCTGGACGGAGGGGTGAATCCAGGTTTGAATGGGCTGTGCGCGCGGGGCGTCCATTTTCCGGATCACCTTGTCGACTTTCAGTTCGATCTCGGTCAGCTTGAACGGCTTGCTGATGAAATCGCACGCGCCGAGCCGCATCGCCTCGACTGCAGTCTCCACCGTGCCGTAGGCCGTGATGATGATCACTTCTGTGTCCAGCGACACCGCCTTCGCCGCTTTCAACACTTCAATCCCATTCTTGCCCGGCATGCTGAGATCGGTGATCACTACGTCAAAGGGCTCGTTGGAAATCAGGTCGATGGCATCCTCGCCGCAGGATGCGGTGGCCACGTCGAACCCGCGCTCGCTGAACGTGGTTTCCAGCAGCGTGCGCATGTTTTCCCGATCGTCCACCACGAGCATCCGGCGGATGGGCATCTGCGGTTCACTGTATTTGTCCATGCGTGGTCCTTAAAGGTCTCCCTAGAATCTACCATGCCCGGGGCTGGGGGTCAAAATTAGGCACGAGGCATGAGGCATGAGGCATGAGACATGAGGCATGAGGCATGAGGCGTTAGGCGTGAAAACATAGAGGAGCATGTATAGAGAGGTTGATGTATACTGGTCACCATCAAAAGCAAATATGAGGAGGCTGCGAATGACCATTGGCAAGACGGTGTATGAACATTACAACCCGGCGGGGAAAGGGGTGGGTCTTTTTCCGCTTGTGTCGGGATGCCGTGTGTTGGAAGTGGGCTTTGGCAGTGGAGATCTCCTCAGGGCTCTGGCGGCAGCGGGGAATGAAGTCTATGGCGTGGATGCTGGTCAGGACATCGTTGACAAGGCGAAACAGCAGGGACTGACCCATGTGTTTCGCGTGGATGTCAGTGAAGAACCATTGCCGTTTGACACCGATTTTTTTGACGCGGTTTATTGCTATGAGGTCCTGGAACATCTCACCAATCCGCACCGGCTGTTTTTCGAGATCCGGCGCGTGCTGAAGCGGGATCATGTTCTGTATTTTTCCGTGCCCGCGCAAGAAGTGGATATGGGCTATGGCCAACTGCGGCACACCTTTGTGTATCCCGGCCTGTTGGAGAAGCACAACCTGGAGCGTTTCTTCATGCAGATGTATTTCCGGATTGACCGGATAATTGACGCCGGGCCCACCGATTGGCTCCTTGGCCACAACTATGCGCTCATCAACAAGAAAGATGACTGTAAGCCGGATGTGGTCGAAGTCATCATTAAAGACATGTCCGTACACGAACTCTATCAAGAGGTGCTGACTCCGGAGGCCCTCCGGCGCGAAGTGGACCGGGAACTTGCCAACTATGCGGTAATCATGGAGGATTGCGTCAAGCGAAATGATATGGCATCCTTTGAAGAGTTTCTGAAGTTTATTCTAAACGCCTATCCGAAAGAATATCTCTTTTTCATCCGATTCGCCCAACGGCTTATCGCGCGGTGCGCATTACTCCCCGCCACGAAGATCCTGGATGGCGTTTTTCAGAAGGACGATGTCCCGCTGTCCGTTAAGCAAGAGATCAAGGGGGTATTGGAGGGCATCATGGCCGATTTTTCCTCAAAACGACAAGACATCTCTTCGTAAAAATAAGCAGACGCTATTTTTTGAAGAGATCGTCCAATGTTTTGGGTTTTGGCGCGGAACCGCCGAAAAGTCCGTCCAAGGCTTGGCGGGCTTGGTCTTTTTTAGTTTCGGAGGCGTTTCCGCCGGGAATCGTGTCCGCGAATTCAAATTCATCGCAGAAATTGGCCCCCTTGCGGTCGCCCACCCATTCCGTGTTGGGAATTTTACATTCATTATGCAAGGAAGGATCATGAAAGCGGCAGTTGAGGCAGCAGTGCAGATACGCCGAGCATTGGGCGCAAAATTCTTTCACGCCCGGTTGGCGTTTTACGCTCACCCATTCCGTTCCGCATTTATGACATTGTTTCATAATAGGAAAGAGTAAGGATTGAGAGTAGAGGGTGTCAAGAATCGAAAAACTTGGGACAGCCCCGTCTCGTCACGCGTTTTGTGTGACTCGATTGGCTAGATGTGTAAGTCGCAGATAGTGTTGCTTTTGAAGACGACGGTGCGCGCATCGATCTTTTTCGCGCCGGAACGCAGGTAGTGCTCGATGCTCATGCCTTCTTTCAGCCGGATTTCCTGTTCGCAGGGGGGATCGAGCGTGATGGGTTTCACGCTATGCATATTCCGAATCGCTTCGGCGGCGGTTTTTCGGATTAATTCCTGCGCCGCGTTGGGCGAAAGATGCAAGGCAAGTTCCAGGCCCAGGCCCTGTTTCACCACCGCGCCAAAAATGTTCGGTACGAACGTTTTGGCTTCCGCCACGGCCTTGTCGTCACCGGAAATAAATACCACGGGCACACCAAAACTTCCTGCCATATAGGCACGGGCGCCGAACTCTCCCACCACCTGTCCGTTGAGTTTGTAGTATTCGACGGTTTTCGAGGAGTAGGTGTGTGCGAGCGGGGCGTCCTTGGTCCCGGCCATGGCGTGTTGTCCGATGAAAAACACGGCATCAAATGTGTTGTCGAGGAAATACGGGGGTTTTATGGGTCCTCTCGCGATTAGCTTTGCCTTCGGATGGAATTCCATAACGTCGATACCGCCGTTGCCATGCCCATCCCATACAATGACCTCCGCAACCGGCGCCGCTTCGAGAATTCCGTCCACGGCCGCGTTGACTTCGGCGGTGAGCAGTTTCATGGCCTGCGCTTTGGATTCCGGCGTGGCTTCATCCCGGGTTTGATCAAACCGGGACACCATGGCCGCGCCTTCGAGATCCGTGATCATGTATATTTTCATGGGTGTATTCCCTTGGGTTATGGGCGGCGCCGTGCCTTCCGGCGCATGGGCGCAGCCCGTGAATGCCCATGCGGATGCGCCGGTCAATGCCGCTCCAAAAAATTTTCTCCGTGAGAGCCGTCTCAAACGCCATATCCTTTTAATTTGTGATTATGCCGCCGTGCCTCCATCGCAGGCAATGATGGCGCCGTTCGTGTAACTGGAGGCCTCCGAGGCCAGATAAATTGCGGCGCCCACCATTTCTTCCGGATGGGCATGGCGGCCCATGGGCGCGCGCTGCACATAGTGATCGTGAATTTCCGGAGTATTGATGAGCACGGAAGCGAAGCGCGTGTCGGTCAGGCCGGGACAGATGCAATTGCAGCGCACATTGGAGCCGCCCAGTTCCTTGGTGATCACTTTAGTCAGCATGATCACCGCGGCCTTCGTCATTGAATACACCCCCATCATCGGCGAGGGCGTCAATCCTTCAATTGAGGCAATATTGATGATCGAGCCGCCGTTTTGTTCCACCATCATTTGCGCGGCGCGTTGCGCCATCAGGAAATACCCTTTGCAATTTACTTCGAAGGTCTTGTCATAGGCTTCTTCCGAGGCTTGGATAAACGGACCGAAATAGGGATTCGTTGCGGCATTGTTCACCAGCACGTCCAAACACCCGAAGTCCGCCTTGATCCGTGCAAATAGAGCGTCCACCTGATCCGATTTTGCCGCGTGACAGGCAATCCCCACGGCCTTTCCTCCGGCATCATTAATGGACGTTGCTACGGCGTCCACGCCCTCTTGTTTGCGTGAGGATAGAATCACCGTTGCGCCTTGTTGCGCGAATCCCCTGGCGATGGCCTCGCCGATGCCTCGGCTCCCGCCATTAATCAACGCTATTTTTCCCGTTAAACTGAAATCCACCATGCCGCTTCTCCTCATCAGGCTCGTTTTTCGTCAGAGCGGCCGCCGCTACTGTATAAAGCGGACTCTCTCTATCGGCCGCCCGTGCGTGTCATGGTATCACCTCTTCAGGGCGCCATGCCATGTATGAAAACTGTGCATTCTGCCATAAAAAAACCAAGACACATCATCATGTCTATGGTATACTGTTTATGTGTAGTTTCCGGCGTACAGGGCGCTGGAAGAGAGGAGGGTTAAAGAGTATGGATACGAGTCACTTTTTCATGCGGGCTACGTATGTTGTGGGAATTTTAATCAGTCTTTTCTTGGTCGTGACCGGAGTCCCAGTGATGGCCTCGCCACCCGAAGAAAATCAAGATACCTGTCCCACGGTAACAAAAGGGAAGATGATTCCTGGCAAAGCCCTTACAGATACCGAAAGAGCGTTGGTGCTCTTGGTGGAATTTGCCGGCATAGACGAGTTCGATTACATTTCACCTTCTGGCGAAGGGGAAGGCGAGGGCGAAGGGGAAGGCGAGGTGCCCAGTTCATCCACCTGGGATCCCCTGGGACAGGCGGACAGCAGTGCAAATACAGGTTCCCAATGCGATTGTTCACTGCTTGGGATACCCTCACAACGATTTACGATGGCAGGGCCCCTGCATAATCAGATCCCGCGTCCCCTATCGGCAACCGATGCTTCGGTTTCAAGTATTTGGACAGAAGATTTCTCTCCACAATGGTACCAGGATCTTCTTTTCGGGGATGGCGTAGTGTTTGATTATTCCCGCCAGGATAGTTCCCCCGTATACATTGATTACACGGGCAAGTCGGTGCGGAACTATTTTCTAGAGATGTCGAACGGTCAATACGATGTGACAGGAGACATTATCGGGTGGCTGCCGATGCCCCATTCCACGGCGTATTACGGAGCGGATTGTTGTCCCGGTGGCCGATCCGGGGCAACCACGTATGATAACGGCCCCATCGCTGGCACAGGCGCTCCGTCAACGTTGGTGAGGGATGCGTTGGATACACTGGTTGCCATTCAAAATACAATACCTGGGTTTGATTTCAGGAACTATGACGGGGATGGCGATGGCGTTATTGATCGCTTAATTATCATCCATGCGGGGTTGGGGGAAGAAGAGCCTTCCACCGAATTGCTGAACCGCACGGATTACGGTGAAAATGCTGTATGGTCGAGGGCAGGTGCGTTGGCCCCGTATCTGGTGGATCCTATAAACAACATTTCCGCGAGCCTCTACGTTATGTTGCCGGAGAATTGCGGCATGGCCGCAGTAACCTATCAAATTGCCAGAGCATTAGGTGCAGACAATCTGGGTGATCCAAACAATAATGGATACCCGTCTGCTGGATTCTGGACGCCGATGGCGGATTATATGATGGGGTTTCCAACCGGGTTCCAACCGGCGGCGCTGGATCCTCTGACGCTGGATGAATGGGGCTGGCTAAATCCAACCATAGTCTCCGATCCCGCCCAGACCTATGAAATGTACCTGAATCAAGCCACCGGCATTCCCCCTATAAAAGACAGCCTCCTTCGCAGCATAAAAATTGCCCTGGAGGATGGTCATCTTCCCCTGGCGATTGCTCCCCAGGGCTCTTATGGCTGGTGGGGCGGCAAAAAGGACCTTAGTAATGCCATGATGACCTTGAACACCCCCATTGCGCTGCCTGCTTCTCCCGGTGCAACCTTGAGTGTGGATATGGTCTATGATATCGAAGACGAGTGGGATTTTCTGTGGGTGCAGGTCTCACCAGACTCAGGGACCACGTGGAATACCCTTGCCAATACAAATACCACTTGTACCCATGTCTCGGGATGGATCGGCTCGTTATACGGGTTCCCGGAGGATATGTGCGCGGCCAATATTGGCGGATTCACGGGCTATAGCCCTTCATGGCCCGATTACAGCACGGAAATTTTTGATCTTAGCCCGTATGCGGGACAGAGCATTCTGATTCGTTTCTGGTATATGACGGATTGGGGTACCGCGTATGCGGGGCCGTTTTTGGATGATATCCTGGTGGCCACGCCCGGCGGCACGTTATTCTCGGATGATGGAGAATCCGGTGGCGGCAACTGGACCTATCAAGATCCCTGGTTGTATGAGGACGGCACCCAGGCCTTCACTCACAATTATTACCTCCAATGGCGCAACACCACAAGCACGGGAGGGTATGATTCCGTTTTAGGCGATCCCAATGGGCCGTTCGGCTCCGCCAATACGGGAATGCTTGTGTGGTATAACAACAATTTCTTTGAGAACAATGATATCTTCAACTATTTAACAAACAGTCCGGGATTTGGCCCCAAGGGCCGGATGCTGGTGGTGGACGCACATCCGGAACCCTATCGTGATCCGTATTGGGAAGCCTATGGGTACCATAATGAGGGTGCAAATATTACCGGCCAATGCCAGATGCGTGACGCACCCTTCAGCCTGAACGATTCGGTCAGTTTCACTTTGAACCCGCCCTATGTATTCGGAACGGAGCCCGTAACCTTCGCGGGACGTCCCGCCGCAAGTGCTTTTCTGGATGCATACGGATATTATCCCGGCTCAGAATATATCAACCGCGGACCGGGATATAATCCTCCGAGTTACAAATGGGTCACCCGGCAATGGGATTCCAGTGTGGTGATCCCATCTAAGAAGTTCTATGGCATTAAAGCTCCCGGATACGCGGCTAACCAGGAATTCAGGTACCACGCTAGCCGGGCCACCGGTGGCCGGTTGGGGGCGTATTGGTTTGGGTCTGGCGTAGGATTAGGCTATGACGGCGGCACGGGCAATCCCAAGGATGCGCCGGAGGGTCCCGGGCAATACGGCTGGAAAATAAATATCCTGAACCAAACGGATGGCGGTGCTACGCTGGCCATCTGGAATTCCAACTACAATGAACCCAATTATGCGCCTCGATTGGACACGATTCCGGCTCAAGTGGCCTATGAGTTGGCTCCGTTGGAAATTGCACTGCACGCCCTGGATCCCAATGATGATCCGCTGACGTTCTCCTGCCGGAATCTGCCCGAAGGCGCAATGCTGGATCCCGCGACAGGCGTCTTTACCTGGCAGCCCGAGGCGGGCCTTGCAGGCACCCACTGGGACCTGGAGATCGCAGTATCGGATGACGGCACTCCGAGGCTTTCGGATGTTAAAACCATGAGCATTGACGTGGTTCCCTATGGCGGTCAAAACGGCAATGCACTCTTGTTTGACGGGGTGGACGACCTGGCCACCATCCCGGATAATGCAGCGATCAATCCCGCCCAGTTGACCGTGGAGTGTTGGGTTAAGATGCCCGCGCCGCCGGTGGATTATGGAGACGTCATGTTTTTCGTCTCCAAAGGCGATGATCAAATGGATGGCTCCTACCGGTTATATGCGTATAATTGGGGTTCCGGGCCGACATTCAGTTTCAGTCTGGGGCATTACGCGTACGGCTACGAAGCGAGTGTTGCCATGGCGATTCTTCCGGATACCTGGTATCACTTGGCGGGAACCTATGATGGGACGAATCTGAAATTGTACGTGAACGGAGAGTTGAAAGATACCGATACGGAATCTGGAGTTCTCGTAGGAAATTCGAGCACACTGCTTCTGGGCAGGCATTCCAATGGCGGTTATCCGTATCCTTTCGAGGGGTACATGCAGGAAGTCCGGGTGTGGAATGGAGCCCGGAGCATCGAGGATATTCAAAGCGCCATGAACTGCATGCTCACGGGTTCCGAGACCGGCTTGGCCGGGTACTGGCCCTTGAATGAAAACATCTGGCAAGTACTTGCCGATCATTCGCCCACGGCCAACAATGGCGTTCTGGGAACAAGTTCCTCGCTGGAAGATAGCGATCCCTTCTGGATGACTACACTCGTTATGGCCACTGAAAGCTGTGGAGGTGAGGGTGAAGGAGAAGGCGCTGTGGAAGGTGAAGGTGCAGCCGAAGGCCAAGTAGAAGGCATGATAGAAGGCGAAGGCAGTGCCGAAGGCATAGAAGAAGGTGCAGCCGAAGGTCAATCCGAAGGCCAAATGGAAGGCGAAATAGAATGCCCTGGCAACCTTTTAGGGGATGGCGGTTTTGAGACGGGCACGCCCAACGCAGCCTGGACAGAGTTTTCCCTCTCCTTTGGAACACCATTGTGCAGCGTGGACAAGTGCGGTGGCATGACCGGCTCTAATTCCGGCCTGTGGTGGTGCTGGTTTGGAGGAAGTGCGGATGGAGATGACGCCTCCATTGCACAGGATATTGTCATTTCGGCCACCGGTTCTGCTGCTCTGGAATTCTATCTCCGGATCAGCGATGTGAATTCGACGGGCAATGTAGTTGTGCTCATGGATGGGAATACGGTGTTCAGCGCCACGGAAACGGACGCCGCCGGCTATTCCACCTATACCTTGGTGAATGTTGATGTTTCGGCCTATGCGGATGGCAATATGCATACGTTGGCTCTTCAAAGCCATTCCGACGGACCAATTAATATTTGCGTGGACGATGTTTGTTTGACGGCTGTATCCGTGGAAGGCCAAATAGAAGGTGAAGGTGTTGCCGAAGGTATGGAAGAAGGAGCAGCCGAAGGTCAAACCGAAGGCATGATGGAAGGCGAAGGCACGGAAGAAGGCGTTGTGGAGGGCGAAGGTGTTACCGAAGGTACGGAAGAAGGCGTTGTGGAAGGCGAAGGTGTTGTCGAAGGTGTGGAAGAAGGCGTTGTGGAGGGCGAAGGCGTTGTAGAGGGATCCGAAGAAGGTGCAGCCGAAGGCATGATGGAAGGCGAAGGTGTTGTCGAAGGTGTGGAAGAAGGCGTTGTGGAGGGATCCGAAGAAGGTGCAGCCGAAGGCATGATGGAAGGCGAAGGCGTTGTTGAGGGTTCCGAAGAAGGTGCAGCCGAAGGCACGGAAGAAGGTGAAGAAGATATCTGGCAGACGGCGGACCAGGACCAGGACAACCAGATCAGCCTGTCCGAACTGCTGCGTGTGATCCAGTTCTACAATTCGGATGGATTCCACTGTCAGGAAGGAACGGAAGATGGGTATGCACCGGGGCCGGGCGATACCAGTTGTGTGTTCTACGATAGCGATTACAATCCACAGGACTGGCACATCAACTTGTCCGAACTGCTGCGTGTAATTCAGTTCTTCAATTCCGGCGGCTATCACTATTGTCCGGAGGAAGGCACCGAAGACGGGTTCTGCCCCGGTATCTACTAAATCTTGATGTTATTGAAGTAATCCCGTGGGTCTTTATGGACCCACGGGATTAAATTTATCTTCGCTTTTCTTTGCTCCTTTTCTTTTCTCGCGAAAGAAAGGAGAACGTTTTCACAAATTCATGCGCCGATAATGCCGAGTGGGGCGTTGGTTTTCCAATTGCCGCGGGTGAAGTCGGGGAAATCGATTGCGGCGCTCTTGTTGGCGAGGGAGCGTTCGCTGAGTTCGCAAACGGCACTCCAGGCCGCGGCGTCGTATACATCCATGTCCATGGGCAAGCCGTTAAGCAGACATTCGATCAGGCGGAAGTCTTCGATGTAGTCCATACCGCCATGTCCGGCCCCTTTGGCGCTCTCATTGTGTTTTTTCCATAGCGGGTGATCAAATTCATCGTAATAGGCGTCCACTTTTTCATACTCATGATGCGGGCTGCGGCCTTCGATATACACGCGGTCCGGATAGCCTTCCACGATGCCTTTCGTCCCCTGGACCAAGTTGATGCGGCTGTACGGACGCGGGAGATTGGTGTCGTGCACCACGGTAAGCATCGGGCCGTTCACGGTCCGGATCATGCTGATATTCACATCGCCGAGGACGTATTTTTCCTGTAGGCGCGGGTCATCTTTCGGAAGATGTTCTGCCGCGAATTCCTGCAATCCCCGCGACGGACTGCTCATGGACACCAGCGATTCAAATTGATTGCCCCGGTTGATGTTCGTGCATTGCGCTATTGGTCCGAGCCCGTGCGTGGGATACAAATTGCCGTTGCGTTTTATGGCATGTGCGCGCCGCCACAATCCTTCGCCATCTTTGCTGAATTTCACTTCCCGCAGGTCATGGAGGTAGCCGCCCGAAGCATACAGAATATCGCCCAGGAGTCCCTTGCGCACCAGATTCAGGGTGAGCAGTTCGGTCCGGTTGTAACAGCAGTTTTCCATCATCACGCAATGTTTTTTCTGTTTTTCCGCCGTCTCCACCATTTGCCAGCATTCTTCCAAGGTTACTGCGGCGGGCACTTCCGTCGCCGCATGCTTTCCATTTTCCATTGCCGCCACGCACACTGGCACGTGCCATTCCCAGGGGGTTGCCGTGTAGACCAAGTCAAGGTCTTCCTTTTCGCACATGTGTTTGAAATCCATCGGCCCCTTTGAATAGCCCTTCGGTTTTGGCTGTCCCGCCTGCATGGTCAGCCGCTGCACATTCTCCACTTTCGCGGGAACAATATCGCACACCGCCTTCAACTCGACACCCGGGATGCGCAATAGATTGCGCACATGATTAGTGCCCATGCCGCCGACGCCCACAAACCCCACGCGCACCCGCTTCATCGGCGGCGCGGAGAACGGCCAGCTTGGCGCAGGATTCGCCTCATGGGCATCCGCGCCCGCCGCGTTGATGGCCATTCCGCCCAAGGCCGCGCCCATGCCCATGGCGGCTCCCAGACGTACAAAATCCCGGCGGTTGACGGTATGTTCATTGTTTTGTGTGTTACGGCTCATGGCGCATCTCCTTTTGCGTTTGGCTAGAGTCATGTGCACGCATTTTATGTGCATCGCGCCCCCTGAGTCCAATGCTTGATACATCGTCTTTGCTGCACGTTACCAAGGAAAGCGATGAAACACGCCTCAGGTGCGAAGAGAGCCCGTTAACAGGTAAAATGCCATTGGAATGGACACAACAGGAAAAGATAAGTATAAATGGGTTAAAGGATTGATGTGAGCACGGCGGAACACGAAAACCTGATAAGCATGGCGCGGCTGTATGAAACGGCCCAGCGCGCCTACAGCGCCATTCCCTATCATTTTTTCAAGGGTGGATATTCTTTTCCCGCGTGGCATTACTATTTTGAAGTTACCCGCCGGTGCAATCTGCGCTGCCGCATGTGCCAGTACATCGAGTGGCTCGAAAATATGCCCGCCACCCAACAAAAAGAGGGGGAATTGACAACAGAGGAGTGGCATCACGTTATTGATCAAGCGGGTCGGCTGAGTTTTATCACCTTTACCGGAGGCGAACCCTTTGTACGGCAGGATTTCCTTGAACTCCTGCAGCATGCAAGCCGTAAAGCACGGACGCATTTTATTTCGAATACGACGCTTCTGACGGAAGATCGGGCTGAGGCCGTGGTGGCCCTTGCACCCAAAAAAATGGGTCGATTGGGACTCAATTTCGCCGGTACTTCCATTGAGGCGCCGGGCGAACTCCATGACGAAATCCGGCAGATGCCCGGCGCGTTTGAGCGTTCCATGAACGGCGTTCGATTATTACGGATCTATCGTGAAAAGGCCGGCAAGTCCTGTCCGGCGATCCATGTGACCACCGTGCTGCAGACCGCGAGCATCGATGTGTTGCATCTTATGCCGAAATTATTAAAAGAGGCGGGAGTGGACGTAATGAACCTTGTTACGGAAACCCGTATTTTCGATGTGCCCGGATTTGGAGAACGCGATCCTGTGTCCTACCGCCGCGACGAGGTTCACTGGCCAAAGATAGAGCGCGGCAAACTGGCCCAGGCGCTGGACACAACGATTGCCAACGCCAAATCGGCCGGAATCGAGATCCGCCTGCCGCGCATGCCCCGGGAAGCCCTCCTCGACTACTACGATCAGGGTCTTCACTTGGGGCAATTTGAGTGTCGAAATCCCTGGAACACGTTGATTGTGGGACGTCAAGGCGATGCATATCCCTGTTGGCTGGTGAAAATCGGAAACGTTCGCGAACACACCCTCAAGGAGTTATGGAACAATCTCACGGTCCGAGAATTCCGCCAGACTTGTCAAAAACACCTCTTCGCGGTATGCCCCGGCTGTTGTTTTTTGGAACACAAAACCCGCCGGAAATACTGAATGCAGGGGTAAAAAACCCTTAAGATCCTGGCACGGGGAACAGTTTAGGAGTAATTGCGCACGCGGGTGGAGATAAACCCGACCTGTCCGTAGCGGACACCCATGTGTTTTGCGACGACAGGGCATTTTGCGCGCAGCATCAGAAAAACGTCCCCGGGAAAATCATCCACCGTTTCATAGTTCCCCTGTCCCTTTCCGAGAAGGATACCGGCGCGCCGCATCCGGGCGAGAAAATGTTCCGGCACCAGATGCAGGGGGCTCCCGACAAAAGCCCCGCCGTTGTCGATCACCTTACAAATTCGCGTAAGCCCCACGTGTTCGGCATCGGCCATAAGCGCGTCATTGATGATGGGACCGGCTTTCACCACCGCCGTAACCTGGGTGTGTTTGAGCAGTTCCTCGATTAGAATTTTATCAAAGACAATCTCCCCCGCATTGTCCAGTAAAAACAGCAGATCCGTGCAACTCGCCAGCGATTCCCTGAACGCCGGGGTATGATCCACTGCAAATCGTTCTTCCATAGCCTGTTCGATGGCGGCACGGATATCGATTTCCTGGGCATGCATGGTGCCGAGATCGATCACATTGCCGGCCGCGGAAAGATGGAGGGCAGCCACTAACGGATCCGGGCTGGCTTTAATCCGCTCCCGCATTTCCGCTTCAAGGGCAAGTGCCATTTCATTTTGTTCCCGCTTCGCGTCACGATAAGGATCTTCGATCCCTGTCAGCCGGGAGGTGATTTCATACGCCACCTGAGACAGCGCCGCAGGGGACTTATCCAGGTCCATCCCCGGCAACAGCACAGCCACTTTGTCCAGGATATGGCGCTGAAGGGCTTCATCCGCCGTGGCGCGCCGCGCCACCCGCAACGCTTGCGTCACAATGCATTCCAAACAATCTAAGGTCGCTTTCACTACAAGTCCTTTCCTGCCGCCAACGCGCTAAGGGTATCGCATTGGAATCCTGTCAGTCCAATGGGGCGGGTGGATGATGGCGCGCGTGACATGCCCTACAGGAGGCATGGAGGTTTAGCCGGTGGTTCAGAAGTTGCCGTGGGCGTAGCGTTTATGGTATGCTCCGGCCATAAAAATTCACAGGGGTTTCGTCCTTTGTTATGGCTTGGGTGCCCGGCGTGTGGCCGGGTGTGCCGGAAACCCCGAGGTTAAACCCAAACGGAGAAGAATCATGCCTATTGTTACCATGCGTCAATTGTTGGAGGCCGGCATCCATTTCGGCCACCAGACCCGCCGTTGGCATCCCAAGATGGCCCGGTATATTTATGGCCAGCGCAACGGCATCTACATCATCGATTTGAAGCACACCATGCGCCAGCTTTATCAGGCGTACATGCTGGTCCGCGACACGGTGGCCGAGGGGGGCACGGTGTTGTTTGTCGGCACGAAGCGCCAGGCCCAGGAAGCCGTACAGCGCGAATCGCGGCGGTGTGGCATGCATTATGTGACCAGCCGGTGGCTGGGCGGCACACTGACGAATTTTAAGACGGTCCGTTCCAGCATCCAGGAATTGCTCCGGCTTCAGGAACTCGAAACGACCGGGAAAATCGAGCAATACGGCAAGAAGGAAGCCACCGCGTTGCGCAAGCGCCGTGGGAAACTGGACAAGAACCTCTCCGGCATCATCAACATGAACGGGACGCCGGATGTATTGTTTGTTATTGACGCCAAGCGCGAAGACATTGCGGTGAAGGAAGCGGTGCGGCTGGGCATTCCCTGCATTGGCATTGTAGACACGAATTGCGATCCGGACGATGTGTCGCTGCCGATTCCCGGCAACGATGACGCCATCCGCGCGGTCAGTCTGTTCTGTCAAGTGATCGCGGACGCGGTGCTGGAAGGCCGGATGAAAGGCGAGAAACTTCTGAGTGAGAACCCGGATCGCCGTCCGGCGCGCCGCAAGGCCGTGGAAGAAGAACCCGTGAAAGCTGAAACGGCCGAAGACGAAGAAACAGTGGTAGAGACGATGTAACCCGCGCACTTGGAACGCGCTTTTTCTTAAGGAGAGACGACGATGGCGATTACAGCGAATGACGTGAAGAACCTGCGTGAATCGACAGGCGCGGGCATGATGGATTGCAAACGGGCCCTGACGGAAAACAATGGCGACTTTGACAAGGCGGTGGTGTGGCTGCGGGAACGCGGCATGGCCAAGGCGGCCAAACGCGCGGGCAAAGTGGCGGCGGAAGGCATGATTGCCCATTATATTCATATGGGCGGAAAAATCGGCGTGTTGGTGGAAGTGAATTGCGAGACGGATTTCGTGGCGCGCGGCGCCGATTTCCAGACTTTCGCCAAGGACCTCTGCCTGCAGGTATGTTCCGCGAATCCCCGCTGGGTGGAGCCGGAAGACGTGCCGCAGGAAGTGTTGGAGAGCGAGAAACAGATTTATGTCAAGCAGGCTCTGGAAACGGGGAAACCCCAGAATGTATGTGAAAAAATTGCCGACGGCAAGCTGAAGAAATGGTACGAGGAAGTCTGCTTGTTGAAACAGGTGTCCGTAAAGCCGGAACATGAGGGCAAGACCTTTGAACAGTTGATTGCCGAACTTACGGGCAAGTGCGGAGAGAAGATATCGGTCCGGCGCTTCGTCCGCTGGCAGGTTGGCGAAGGCATTGACAAGCCGGTGAGCAACCTGGCGGAAGAAGTGGCGGCGGAACTGGCGAAAGCGGAAGCGAAAAACGCCTAGTACAAGGAGCGTCGCGTGGCGGCCTCGATCTACAAGCGCATCCTGCTGAAACTCAGCGGTGAAGCCCTGGAGGGCAAGCCGGGTTCCGGCAGCATCGATTTCGGCATTGTGGGAAGTCTCTGCGATGAAATTGTGGAAGCCCATGCCATGGGCGTGGAGATCGGGCTGGTGGTCGGCGGCGGCAATATTTTCCGGGGCGCCAAAGGCGCCGAAACCGGACTGGACCGGCCCACCGGCGATTATATGGGCATGCTTGCCACCGTGATTAACGCGCTGGCCATTCAAGCCTCGCTGGACAAGCGGGGCCTGCCCACCCGGGTAATGACGGCGATTGAAATGCGCCCTGTGGCGGAGCCCTATATCCGCCGCCGCGCCAATCGCCACCTGGAAAAGGGCCGCGTGGTTATTTTCGGCGCGGGCACGGGCAATCCGTTTTTCTCCACCGATACGGCGGCGGCTTTGCGCGCCAGCGAGATTGGCGCGGAGATTCTGCTGAAGGCCACGAAGGTGGATGGGGTGTATGACGACGACCCCGTGACAAATCCGAATGCAAAACGGTATGATCGCCTGGATTACACGACAGTGCTTGCGAAGAAATTGCGGGTGATGGACGCCACGGCGATCTCGCTTTGCCGCGAGAACAACCTGCCGATCCTGGTGTTTGACCTGAATCGTCCCGGCAGCATTCTGAGTGTATTGAAAGGTGAAGCTATAGGCACGTTGGTGCGGGGAGAGTGAACCATGTTGCATGCGATTGTAAAAGACGCAACAGCTAAAATGGACAAGAGCGTGGAGGCCTTTCAGCAGGAACTGGGCAGCATCCGGACCGGCCGCGCCACAGCGGGCCTGTTGGATGTAGTGGATGTTGATGCCTATGGATCGCGGATGAAGATTAATCAATTGGGCACCGTCACGGTTCCGGACCCCCACCTGATCGCCATTGACCTCTGGGACAAGAGCCAGATGCACACGGTGGAAAAGGCGATTTTGGCGTCGCCGCTCGGACTGAATCCCTCGAACGATGGAAAAATTATCCGGGTGCCCTTTCCTCCGTTGAGCGAGGAGCGGCGCAAGGATTTGGTGAAGGTGGCCAGGAAGCTGGCGGAAGAGGCGCGCGTGTCGGTGCGGAATATCCGGCGTCACGCCGTGGAAGAGATCAAAACCTCCCAGAAAGACGGGAAAATACCGGAAGATGACGCGCATCATTTGACGGATGAAACGCAGAAGGTCACGGACAAGCACATTGCCCGGATCGATGAAGCACTGGCCGCAAAAGAAGCCGATATCATGGAAGTATAACGAGATGCCGCACCCCCACAACTGACGAGTATCACCGCCGTGCAATGCGCCCCTGCGCGTTACGCGGCGGTGTTTTGTTTATGGACGCACTACGCATGATGCACTCCTTAAAAGACGATAAACGCATAGACCCGGAAAAGCTTCCCCGGCACATCGCCATTATCATGGACGGGAACGGCCGCTGGGCGAAGCAACACGGGAAAGCCCGGGTGCAGGGCCACGAAGCCGGCGCACGGAGCGTCCGCGCGGTGATCGAGGCGTGCCGGGAGTTGAGCGTGCCCGTGCTGAGCCTGTATGCCTTTTCCACGGAAAACTGGCGTAGATCCGCGGGCGAGGTCAATGCCTTGTTCCGGTTGTTGAGCAAGTACATCCACAAGGAAATCGGGGAATTGCACAAGAATGACATCCGGGTGCGGTTCATGGGCCGCTGGGAAGGATTGCCAAAACGCGCCGTGGACGATTTGCGCTATTGCATCGAATTAACAAAGGACAACCAGTCACTGACCGTGAATGTGGCGATAAACTATGGCGGCCGCGCCGAAATTGTGGATGCGGCCCGGAGTCTGATAAAAAAAGGCGTTGCGCCAGACAAACTCACGGAGGAACTTTTTGCGCAGGCGTTGTATCAGCCTGAATTTAGCGAGGTGGATTTGCTGATCCGGACCAGCGGCGAGGTGCGGGTGAGCAATTTCATGCTGTGGCAGATTTCCTATGCTGAAATGCAGTTTCCGGAAGTGCTCTGGCCGGACTTCAGTAAGGAGCATCTGTGCGACGCCATTGCGGAATATCAGTCGCGGAAGCGGCGTTTTGGAGGACGGTAATGTTTTTGGGTAAACGCGGAGCGGTGATGCAGCGGTTAATGACCGCCGCGGTGTATATCCCCCTTGTGCTGGCGCTGGTATTGCTTCCCGCGCTGTCCGTGGTATTTCTGCTGTTCTGTACGGGCATGGCCGTATTGGGCATACAGGAATTCCTAGCGATGGCGAGAATCAAGGGGATAGTGGCTGAGAAGACATGCGCCATGCTTTCTTGTGCGGCGATCATGCTGAGTGCCTACGCGGGCAGTGTGGATATTATGGCGATGGTATTTTTTACGGGCACGGCGCTGACGGCGTGGGTGCATATTCTGCGCGGCACATGGTCGTTTCAGGGGCTGCTTGCTTCCGTGTTTGGTGTGTTTTACGTGGGTTGGCTGCCGGCCCATTTTGTATTGCTGCATCGTTTCCCGGCGATTGGCCCGGGATTGATCATCCTGTTGTGTGTGGGCGTGATGTGCTCCGATGCGGGCGCGTTTATTGCGGGAAAAACCTTTGGGAAGCACAAGCTTGCGGCTAGGGTTAGCCCGAACAAGACCTGGGAAGGGGCTGTCGGCGGTGTGCTCGCGGCTGTATTTGGGGCGCTCATACTTTATCTCCTGTGCGCCATCTTTGACTGGCAGTGTTATCCGCACTGGAGGCTCATGGCATATGTATTGTCGTGCGCAGCTTTGTCGATAGTAAGTCAGATTGGCGATCTGGTGGAATCGGTGTTGAAGCGCGGGGCCGGCGTAAAAGACTCCGGCACGATTTTCCCCGGACATGGGGGGGTGTTGGATCGATGCGATGGGTTATTATTCGCCGCGCCCATGCTGTATTACCTGGCGGCGATCGGCGGGGTATAACGATGTACGAAATGGAAGCGGCGGACATTCAGGAATTCAAGCAGCGGCTGCTGGAATTGCGTTCGTGTTTGAATGTTGACGGGATTAAGGAGCAGATTGCGGAGATCGAGCATGAAATGACCGCGTCCGGATTCTGGGACGAGCCGGAACGGGCGCAGAAGGTCATGCAGGAGCTCAAGGCGTTCAAAGCGGTGGTGAGCGCGCCGGATGATTTGCACCGCGAACTGGCCGACGCCGAGGTGCTCATTCAGATGGCACAAGAAGAAGAGGATGCATCCCTTGGCGGGGAAATCGCGGCACTGCATGAGAAATTAAGCAAGGAAATCCATCAACTGGAACTAAACAGTTTGTTCACGGATCCGCGCGATACCAAGCCTGTTCTACTGAGCATCCATCCTGGAGCGGGCGGCACGGAATCGTGTGATTGGGCGAGCATTTTGTACCGCATGATCCTTCGTTTCTGCGAAATCAAGGAATTTCAGGTGGAGGTGCTGGATTATTTGCCTGGAGAAGAAGCGGGGGTGAAGAGCGTGACGATCCGGGTGGCGGGACCGTATGCATACGGCTTGTTAAAGTCGGAAGCGGGCGTGCACCGGCTGGTCCGCATATCCCCATTCGATGCGAACAAGCGGCGGCACACTTCCTTCACCGCCATCGAAGTGATCTCGGAAATTGATGAAGACATCAGTATTGAAATCCGGGAAGAGGACTTGAAGATGGATGTGTTTCGTTCGAGCGGCGCGGGCGGGCAAAAAGTGAACAAGACCAGTTCCGCGGTGCGCCTCACGCATTTGCCCACGGGCTTTGTGGTGTCTTGCCAGATTGAACGGTCGCAACACCGCAACCGCGCCACCGCCTTGAATATGCTCAAGGCGAAATTGTATGACCAGGAAGTGCGGAAGAAAGAAGCCGAACTGGCCTCCCAGCGCGACGGGCAGCAGGACGTGGCCTGGGGAAGCCAGATCCGCAGCTATGTTTTACAGCCGTATCAAATGATCAAGGATCACCGTACCGGCGCGGAGACCAGCAATGTGGACCGCGTGCTGGACGGCGAGTTGGACATGTTTATCGAAGCCTATCTTAAGTGGAGTCTGGAACAGCGCAGCAAGAGCGCCCCCGCGCGGGCCGGGGCAAAATAACGCGGAGAGGAAAAGAAGGCCGGCCATGGAACAGCAAGAGCATCATTCGACGGAACAGGATCTGCGTCAATTCCGGCTCAACAAGCTGGAGCGCATTCGCGCCCGGGGCGATGACCCGTACAAGTATGCCTTCACGCGCACCTGCATGATAGGCGAGGCGCGGGCGGCGTTTGAAGAGGCGGAGGCGAAAGCCAGCGACGGGCAGTCCGCCGGGATACCGGCCTCACTGGGCGGAAGAATCGTGGCATTCCGCGGCCATGGCAAGAGCGCCTTTGCGGATCTGCGGGATGAGACAGGCAAGATCCAGGTGTTTCTAGGTCTTAATCAAATTGGCGAGGCGGCCTATGCGGCCCTGGACGATCTGGATATCGGTGATTTCATCGGCGTGCATGGCATGGTCAAGCGGACGAAGCGCGGGGAGATCACCATTTTCGCCGAACGGTATGAAATCCTGTGCAAATCGCTGCGGGCATTGCCGGAAAAATGGCACGGACTCACTGACGTCGAGACCCGGTACCGGCAGCGGTACCTGGACATGGCCGCGAACCCGGAAGTGCTGGATATTTTCAAGAAGCGCATCCAGTTGATCGCCGCGATGCGGGAATGGCTGGCGGATCATGCGTTCTACGAGGTGGAAACGCCTATGCTGCATCCGATTCCCGGCGGGGCCACGGCGCGTCCGTTTATCACGCATCATAATACCTTCGATTGCGATCTGTATTTGCGCATCGCCCCGGAACTGTATCTGAAGAAGCTGATTGTGGGCGGTTTTGACAAGGTGTTTGAGATCAACCGGTGTTTTCGCAATGAGGGGGTGGACACCAAGCACAATCCCGAATTCACCACGATGGAAATGTACGAGGCCTATCAGGATTACATGGGCCTTATGGGCGAGACCGAGGATATGCTCTGCTCGGTGATGGAAACGGTGCTGGGCGCGGCTACGTTCACCTATCAGGGCATGGAAATCAGCCTGGCGCGGCCTTGGCGGCGCATCACACTCCACGAGGCCATCCGGCAGTACGCGGGTATTGATCTGGAATCCACGCATGACCGCGATGAAGCGGCAAAGCGTGCAAAAAGCGCCGGCGTGGAAATCACGCCGGCGATGGGCTACGGTAAAATCGTGGATGAGGTCATGTCGGCGAAAGTCATCCCGCACCTGATCCAACCCACTTTCCTCTATGACTATCCAATCGAACTCTCGCCGCTCGCGAAGAAGAAGCGCGGCAATCCGGCGTTGACGGAGCGCTTTCAACCGTTCATCGCGTGCCTGGAAGTGGGCAATGCCTTTTCCGAGTTGAACGATCCAATCGATCAGCGTGAACGCTTCATGGAGCAGGTGAAACTGCGGGAAGCGGGCGATGACGAGGCGCAATACCTCGACGAAGACTTTGTTACGGCGCTGGAGGTGGGCATGCCGCCCACGGCGGGCCTTGGCATCGGCCTGGACCGCCTCGCCATGCTCGTCACGGATTCCGCCTCTATCCGCGAGGTCATTTTTTTCCCGCAATTACGGCTGGTGTGACATCCGTTTCAGGAAATGAAACGCATAAAATGGCACAGGACCTTTTATTTTTGCACGAGCAGGGGGATTCCGGTTACGATAGCATGCTATTCGTAAGACAGATGAGCGCATGACGGGTCAATGCTCGGATAACGTCCACAAAGAGCCGGGGATGATGGGTATGTCATGGGAAGCGGATCGGATGCCGGAGGCGGAGACGGATGCCGTAAACAAGAGTGTGGTTGAACCACGCACAGGGCTTATGCGTATTTTCACCAATGGCCCTGTTCTTGTTGGGTTTACCATTCTTCTGCTGGCGCCGCTGGCATTCGTGGGCGCGGCGTCGGTTAATTACATTACCCGCATACCCCAGCAACATGATGACGGCATCTTTACGGCTGCCGCGGTTCACCTGCTCAATGGGAAGACACTGTACACGGAGGTGTTCGAGCATAAGCCCCCCATGGTTTTTCTGGTAAATGCCGCCGCCTTGTGGCTGGGAGACGGCACCGTGAATTCCGTGCGCCAGGGGCAACGTTTTTTTGCCGCCTTGGGCACGGCGGGCATTGCCCTTTCAATTTATTTCCTGTATGGACGCCGTTTGTTGATGGTGGTGTTCGGGGTTCTTTTCCTGGTTGTTTTTTATAATCCAAAACTCTATCACCTTGGCAATTACACGGAAGAATATGGCGCGATTTTTACCATTGGAGGCGTCTTGTTCGCCGTTCTTTCCAAGAAATTTACGGATGCCCGCCGGTTAATCTGGTGTGCGCTTGCCGGATTCTCCTTTTCGTTTGCCGTGCTCAGTAAAGAACCCTTCGTATTGTGTTCGCTGCCATGGTTCTTTTTTGTTTTGATACGGCGGGATCTGGGATGGAAGAAATCATTCGCCGGCGGGGCGGTGTTTGCCCTGTGCGCGATCCTTCCGGGCCTGCTGTTTTTAGTATACCTGGTGACGCATGGGGCGCTGATGGCCTGGTATGACTCGCTCTTTATCAATTTCGGATATATTGACAAGCGCACCAAGCACCTGGCCTCGGAGGCGATCTGGGTCCGGCTTTGGAAAAATCTACCGTCCGTGTCCGGCTTCGTTTTCAATGTTTCATGGACCACAAAATGGCTGGCGGTTGCGGGCATGGTCTCCGCGTTGTATCCGCCCTTCTTGCGAAAATGCCACGGCGCGCCCTGGGCCATTCTGGCAATGTGCTTGCTGGACTTCTTTGCCACCCAGCTTTTAGGCCCCATTGGCGGGCACTACTGCTTGCAGCTTGTGCCGTCGTTTATTTTATTGTCCGCGACGGGGGCCGCGTTCCTGCTGTTTCTTTTCCGGAACTGGCGTTCCATCCAGGTGGCGCTGGTCCTTGCGGCGGCGGTTTGTCTGTGGCGGATGGATTATGAGCCGCTTGCCGCGTACGCGGAACGCGTGCAAAAGCCGGTGTCGGATGCGCGGATGGACGTGGTGTCGTATACGGTCCGGCAGAACAAGCGTCCGGGCGACACGCTTTATGTATCCAGCAGCAGCCATACTTCGTATTACACCGAAACAGGGCTGGTGTCGCCCGCCGCCATGTTTTATCCCCACTGGGATTATCTGTTGGATACGCCCGTGCGCACCGGCGAGGATCGCCGCGCCGCCTTGATTCGCCAACTTGAGGAGAGGCCCCCAACCTTCCTGATTCGATGCAAAGACTCCGAAGCTTCCATTAAAGGAACGGCATTCCCGAAGTGGGCGCAAGAAAACTACCGGTACACCGGCATAAGCGCGGGCACCGGCAGGTATGTTGCCCGTCTTTTTATTCGGAAGGATGCGGCTCAGGCAAACGCATTGAAACTTCCCCCCAACCTGCTTGCCAACGGCAACTTTAAGCAATGGAACATGGATAAAACTGTTCCGCTGGGTTTCAGCCTTTTATCTGGAAGCAAGTCGGCCATACAGCCTGCCCTGGGCGCAAATCAGGAGCCGCAAGGATTGATCCAAACCTGGACCGGCGATGATCAGGGGGAGGCATTTAGAAACAGGTTGAGTGGCTATGTGCCCACCATGCAACCGGATACGATTTATCATTTTAGCGTGGTGGGCAAGAATTTCTCTGAAAACACCGTGCATATGGCCGTGTGTTACGTGAATGGGTACGATACGCCGGAAATGCGGTTTGCTGTGCTAAGTTCCTGTTTGCTGAAGCTGGAACCCGGAAAAGACATGCAGGAAGTGGATAGTGAGTTTCAAACTGTTGCGGGCCGTGATGACCCTATGGCATTAGTATCTTTTATTGGAACCCCGGTTAAATTTCCCGGAAAAGTCCTCTGGCAAGAGTGGAAACTCTATAAAAACGACTATCCCCATCAAGCAGAGCACTGATTTTTGGGGATACACGAAACGGCCCGTCGTGGAGTAAAATGGGAGCCACACTGTCGTTGGGCGGTTTTTGGGCAGTCAACCTATATAAAGGAGCACGAGCTATGGACAGGCGGTTTGGACGCAGAGCGTTTATGCAGGCGGCGGGCATTGGCGGCGCGGCAGTATACCTGGGATCGATGCAGGGCATGGTTTCCGCAGCGGCGCCGTCAACGGTGGTCATCAGTCCGGGGGCGCGGAAATCCAAAGTGAAGGTGGCCAAACTGTATCTGGGCATCCCGAAGGCCCATTGGCCGCATCCAACGATGGATATCGAAGCGGAGCAAAAAAAGTACGAAGAGGAATTCGCCAAGCGCTCCAAAGACTTTTCCGATATTGATTTTGTAGTGTCGGAACTGGTCACCAAGCAGGAACAGGTTGACCAGCTTCGTGAGCGCTTGGCAGAGGTGGACGGGATTCTGGTTATCCACCTTTCCATGGGCATTGTGCCGATGCTGAAAAAGGTGCTGGAAGCAGGAAAGCCAACCATGCTGTTCGCAGCGCCGTATTCGGGCCATGAGTGGACACAATTCGGCAGTCTGCAAAACACACCGGGCGTAAGACTCGAATGTATGCTCACCAGCGACTTTGGGCAACTTGCGGCGGCGGTGCGCCCGTTCCGCGCGATCCATCACTTGCGCGAAGCAAAACTTCTGGATGTCACCGCCAGACCGCCTGCGCCAGAGTATGTACAATCGATCAAGGACAAATTCGGTACGGAGATTGTACAGATTGAAAAGCCCCGTATGATGGCCGCGTATGAGAGCATTGCTCCCGCTGCCGCAGAAGACGAAGCCAAGAGCTGGATAAAACACGCCACCAAGGTGGTGGAACCGTCGCGCGAAGAAGTCGTCAACTCCTGCCGTCTCGCGCTGGCCTTTGAAAAACTCATGGACGAGGAGCAGGCCACGGGGATCACCGTGGATTGCTATGGCAGCATGTACCGGCAACTGCCCGCGTTCCCATGCATCGGATTCACCCGGCTCAACGACATTGGTTTCGCGGGCATCTGCGAATCTGACCTTAAGTCCGCCGTCACCTTCATGATGATGCAAAGCTTGTGTGGCAAGCCGGGATTCATCAGCGATCCGACCGTGGACGAATCCAAAGGCGGCATTATCCTCGCGCACTGTCTCGGTTCCACCAAAATGAACGGCCCGGACGGCGAGGCCAGCCCCTACAAACTGCGCTGCATCATGGAACGCCAGGAAGGCGCCGTAACCCAGGTGAGCATGCCCGTCGGACCGAAAACAACCCAGGCCATTCTTGTGGGCACGGACCAATTGCGCTATTTCACCGGCGACGTTATTGAGGCCCCCGATATCGAACGCGGCTGCCGCACAAAAATTAACGTGAAAGTGGACGGCGATATCGAGTGCCTGTGGAAAAACTGGTCGAACGGACTCCACCGTGTTACCTGCTACGGCGACCTCCGCCCCGACCTCAAACGCTATGCCCATTTCATGGATATCAAACTGCTGGATGAAGCACGGCCAATTACGGTGGAAGAGCCGAAAGCGGTGTGATCAGAGATTCTGTTGCTCGGTTTGTTCAAAACGAAGCTTTTGGAACAAGCCCGTTTCCCAAGTGCAACTTGGGAACGAGAGGACATTTTATTCTTGGTTGTTGTACTATTTGAGACAAACTTGTTTCAGTTAGAAAGGGGAATTTTTATGAGTGGGCCATGTATTATTTTAGATAAATCTGCTTTTCAATCTCTTAAAAAGTCAGAGTCTTTTATTCTTCATAAATATTTCTTTGTGAATGTGCCGCCAGTCCTTGTACTTGAAATCATTGGTGATCTTAAAAAACTTTCCCTAAAAAAAGATCCTCACAAAATGGTAAGCGAGTATGCAGGCAAGTTACTTTTGTCTAACGGATTTGTAAACACACATTTTACACAGCTTCTCACTTCATCCCTAAAAGGAGAACCTGTTTTTATGGATGGTCGACCATTGATTGGAATGGGTCGATCATCTTATGTTGAAGGACAAGGCAAAGGAGTTGTTATTGATTGTTCCCCAGAGTTAGAGGCAGTAAATAGGTGGAAAGATGGAAATTTCCTGAAATCGGAGGAAATACTTGCAGAAAGATGGCGCAACATTACCCAAGGCATTAACCTTGAGTATTTGCGGCAAAAACTTCGCGCAAAAGCATTGCGTATTCCTCGAGTTGAGATACCGGAGGAATTGATTGAAATGGTTGATGACTTTTTATCAAATATATCCAATCCAATAGGTGAACTGTATTGGCTTTTCTTGGAGTTAGGTGTAGCGCCGAACACAATAGAGCGAGCTAGTCTTAGGTGGCAGAATTGTGGATATACCAACCTAGTCTCTTTTGCCCCCTATGCTCACCATTGTGTTCGCGTGTCGTTATTTTTCTATATGGGCCTTTTTCATAATTGTCCATTCACTGGAACACGCGCTACAAATAAAATAGACCTTGAATATCTTTATTACCTGCCCTTTTGTAATGTATTTGCCAGTGGCGATAATTTTCACGTACGTATTTGCCGTGTTTTTTTACGCAAAGATCAGTCATTTGTTGGAAGGGACGACCTAAAAAGAGATCTAGCCGCTATAGATTCGCTTTGGGTTAAGTTCACCCCAAACCAAAAAGCATATATTTGGCCCCCTGAACGTGAAGGTTCAATAGTGTTGGACCTTTGGAAAAAACATGTTGCGCCAGTGAGAAGTGACGATCAAAATCTAGCGTTTCTTATGTCTAAGGAAAAGCAAGAAGAGATTCTCTCTCGTCTCAAATTAATTAAGGCAACGGCACAGCAAAATGCATCGAGTCAATATGACTTTTCTCCTATTCACGAACCAGAATTTATTCAAATTTCTCAGAAAATGAATCCAAAAGATCCCTGCCCTTGTGGAAGCGGACTACCTGCGGGCCAATGCCACCTTAAAAATATCAAATAAAGTCAAATTTTCATTTCCCTTTATGTTCTTTTGAAAGTGATATCCCAGCGGACTTCTGCAGAGGTGGGGCTGCGGAGGACGGCGCGGAGTTCGGTATCGGTTTGGGTCATGGCGGCGGAGCAGTCCGGGGTTTCAGATTTGATAGTGTCGGCAGACCATCCTGCAGGAACAATGATGCGGAGTTCATAGGGATCGCCCTCGACGATTTTGCTGGAACCGCTCAGGGTGTTGGCGGCGCTATCCCAATTTTCTGAGGTGATGTCCACGATGCCTTGGGTGATGTGGCGGTTGGTGCTGAGGACAAAGGGGTGGTCCAACAATGGCCGCACGGCGATTACGCGGCAGGAACCCTTCGGGAGACTGACCGATAATTCTTTTTCAAAAACGCCCAGCGATTTCTTCTCCCAAAAATCGAATGCGGCATAGCGCGGGGCATCCGGCAGACCGAGTTTTTCCGCGGTGTAGGTGATCGTGGTGTCCTGTTTCTCATCCCAATTGTAAAAGCCGAGGACATCGCGCCGGACGCCGCTCTGGGTGTCGGTGAGTATCCAAACCTGCGGCAGGTCATGTTCAAACAGATCGACGGGCCGCGCTTTAAGGCCATGGTTCGGCAGGATGCGCTTGGCAATGTCGAGCCGTTCCTCGGGGAGATCCGGAAGCCAATCACTCATCACGGTGAGTTGTCCGCTCAGGGCCACCCACGAGCAAAGTAGCAGAGAGTGTTCCAGCGGCATGGATGCGCGCAGATACACGGGATCGGGATCGTTGTACCAGACGCGTCCGTGCAGGAAATAACGGTTGCTGCCGTGCCAGGGACCTGCCTTCAGGCTGTTCATATCGGGGCCGTTATCCGGGCCGATGCGCATGGCATCGAGCAGCCCGAAACTCCCACCGAGCGTGCGCATGTTCTGCGAGACGTTGCATCCCAAAATGAATACATCCGTTCCGGCGGCCAGCCGCACCAGTTTCAAGCCTTCGCGATACCGCTCGATGGGCGTCTTTGTCCGATCATAGGCCACGGCCTCGCCAAGATCATCCTTCACATAGCCGTCATTCACGTAGAGGAGATTCGCGCCGGTGCCGTTCCAGAGTCCATCTAATTTCAGGTAATTGAATCCCCATTCTTTCGTGATGCGCTGGATGGACTTTTGTAGAAACTCATGCGCGGCGGGATTCGTAATATCCAGGCACCAGCCCGCCCACTTCGCGTAATACAATCCGCCATCCGCCCGCTTGAGGAAGTAATCCTGATGATCGATCAGCGTATCGCACAGGGGATCCCATGCGAAGGGCATCAACCACAGGCCGGGGATGAATCCCAATGTGCTGAGATTTTGCGCGGCGGAGGTCATTCCCGAAGGATAGGGGCCTTCGGGATCGTGCTGGGTGAAATCGGCATGCGGACCCCACCACCACTTTTTGTTTTGCTCATCCTTGGGCTTTCCGAGATAGTCATCGGTGCGGCCGCGCCGGTCGAGTTCGCCCCGATCCCGGGATCGGCCCTGCCATTGATCGTCAATCTGAATGAAGTCCAATCCGAACGGTTTTAAGGTTTTCTGCACGAATGCCGCCAGTTCCGGCAGATGTTTTTCGTCGTTGGCGCCACCGTGAGGATTGGAGTACCACGTACAATAGCCGCTCGGAATGCGCGGCAGCGTGATGGCGTAGTGCGCGGCGATATGGTCCGCGTACTTCTCCAGCCCGTCGCGCACGTCGTCAAAATAGCCCACCACCAGCGTTTCGTGCTTCGCTTCACTTTTAGCCGGAATGACCAGCCGGCCGTAATCGATCTGGGGACGGAGAAGCACCGCGTCCTCTTTCCGCTCGGAAAATATTACGCCATTTCCGCGATCTTGTGTAAGCCAGCCCGCGACGATACCGTTGCGGTGTTCCACACTGCCCACTGCAAGAAAGGTGTAACTGCCCGGATTTTCCTCCGGTTTCTTTAAGCCTGCCGTACCCAATACCCGGATCGCGGACACGGGTTCATTGATCTGGATAGAAAGTTGATGCGGCGCATATTCGTTGATAATCATTTCCTGTGCGGTGGTGTTCAACGAGTTTCCGCCAAAGAAAACAAACGGACTGCTGTCAAAAAGCGTGATGCTGGCTGTGCTTTCCTGTCCAGTGAGCAAGATGCTTTTCCCGGCCCCATAGACAGGATGATTAATCGAAACCACCGAGGCCGTTGCCTTGGCAAGCGTCCATTTGCCTTCCTGAATAAACGCGAGATTTCCCGCCTTGGACAGAATCTGAAAGATGCCTGTATCCGGCGTGCAGTGAACGGCATAGAGCGCATTTTCAATTTTGATTTCGCTGGAAGTATTTGCGGCCATGGCCAAGTTCCCAAATACCAGTAGTACACCAACAATTGCCGATAGCCTTGTAAACATTATCATGACTTTCTTTCGTTCATGTTCGTCAATGCCATAAATACCCTGCTCTTCTCTTTGCTGGGGACCAATGTACACATCAGAATAGATAAAACACAACCGATACTGCTGCCCGTATCGTCCGTTCCGTGCAAGCGGGAAGCCAGTAGGGTGCGCCGTGCACACCGATCTACCGCTCTTGCCCCGAAGGGGTAAACGAAAGTAGCCGGGGTGTTGAGCGAAGCGATACCCCCGGAAAATGAATTCCTCCATCCTCACCCTTACCCCGGAGGGGTAATAGAAAACATCGGCGCAATACCTTCACGGGAGGTGTGAGACAGGGGAAATAGGCAGCCAGAGGACAGTCGTCTTTTTCCCTGTGTGCTCTGTGGCTCCGTGTGCGATAGATCATCACGCGGAGGCACGGAGATCACCGGGAAAGAACAGAAATAATAGGTCCCTATTTATTTGAACACGCGCACGAAATCGATGTCGCATTCTCCGGGAACGCCCGCATCGGGGCAATCCTGCGGAAGGCCGTTATACGGCACTTTTCCCACCAGCAGTTCTTTCACAGGCTCGCTGGCGCTGTTTTTCCGGTAGAACACGAAGAAATACCGGTAATGAACGCCGTCCGTGCTGAATTCCACCACGCCGCGGGCATCATCCCATCGCGCGCGAACCCACACCCAATCCGAGGCGGTATAAGGCGGCCCGATGACCTGCGTGCCCATGATATCCGCCTGATATTCATTCTTCCGCGTGCCGATGCGCGCGCCATCGCCATTATTCCAGCGCACCATTGCGGAAGGTCCCCACGACATGCCGCCGTCCGTGCCTTGTTTCAATCGAATCTCAATCCCGTGAAGACTTTTGTTCAGCGGGATGGTCAGAAAGGCATAGGTATTGGTTTTCGCGGAGATGTGCAGACATCCGTCGCGGATGGAGAGGGGATCCGGGTTTTCGGGGGAAACCGAGCGCGCCGCGTCCGGCATGACATCAAATTCATTCGTCCACTGCGGCGCGGCATTCCAGTCTGCTCCTGACAAGAACGTTTGGAGATCCTTCATTTTGTCCGCCACACCGGCCTGCCGTTCCCGCACGCGCTGATCCACGAATTTTTGCAGGTCCATGGTCATTCGGGGACGGTAGCTATTGACAATAAAATCACGTTTTTGCGGATTTCCGATCAAGGTATGCAAACGCCCATTGGCCTCCAGCAGCGGTTCTATCAATTCCGCGGTGAGGTCTTTGGCGCTGTTCGTACACAACACGCCGATGCAGTTGTTGATGTTGTAGCCGGACACAAAAAACCGGAGATAATCGAAGTTGCCGTAGACCGCGTCACGGCCTTCCCCCCGCAGTTGGATGTCGGTATAGGCATCGGCATGCGGCATATACATCATGCCCTCAGCGGGTCCCAGTTCCGCAGTGGAGTGCCATTCGAGCAGGCCTTTTTCCCCGATAATCGTCCGGCTTTTACGCGCGAGGGCATACAACGCCGCCGGATTTTCCATATACTGTCCATCGAAATACAGTCCGTCCGGCTTCAGGTCCTGCATCACCCGCGTGATGGCGTCGAGGAACAGCGGCATGTTCTCGCCGTTCACGATCGCGCCGGGGCACACCCCTGGTTGGTCATTCACAGCATTTTTTTCTTGCGGCGTTCCTTTCAGAAAATAGAACGGGCTGGTATATACGATATAGGGCATATCCATCCCGTGGATCGTGTTCCGGACACGGTTCCATTCATCCAAGCCGAGCCGCGGCACAAAATCGAGGTTCCAATCCTTCCAGAGCATCACTTCGGATTGAAGAAGGATCATTGTTCCGTACGGTTTCCAGGATTTCAATTCATCATCGGGCGGATAGGATGATTTATTCGACCAATGCCAGATCACCTGTTGATCCAGCGAGCGCTGCCAATCATACGGCTTCGGCGGACACACCCCGAAGCACAGCACCGCGTCCGTGGGCAACGCATAACGGGCTATCTCGGGTTGATAGGGGTCAAAATGGTCGTTGAGATCCGTTTCCGAACAATACAACGCAAATCCGCCCAATTCATCCACCACGAGATGATTATTCTTCCAAGAGGCATTCCAGGCCGGCGTGATGGCACACTGCACGGCGATTTCGAGCGGTTCATGCACATGAATCAAGCATAATGAGTCCCCATTCACGCGTATGGTCATCTTGGGTTGTTCCGCCATGAGCCGGGCAAACCCAGGACCGGAATGCGTCAATTTCAGCCCCTTTACCGGCTTTCCTAGAAGCACTTTTCCAACCAGGCGCTGCTCCACGAGCCGCTGATGAAAGAGGATTTCCCCTCTGGCTGCGTCAAATGCAATATCCGCACCCGTGGTTTTTACCTGCACGCCGGACTCCACCGGTTTTGCTTCTTCCACCACCATCCCGCACTGCGCCTCCGAAAATACCGACGGATCCATCAAATCCTGAAACCGGGGAACAGCGTTTTGCGCCATGGCCCCCGCAGCGCACAACATGGCCATCACACACAATGTTACTTGTCTCATAATGTGCTCCTCATTGAAACCTTGAGCATAGCAAAGCCGCACCAGACAATGACATTTGTGCAGGATGAGAAATAGTTTTTTTCATTTTATGCGCGGGTCTATGGAAACCGGCGTGCCGTCTTGGGGAAGATCGGGGATGGGTCCTGCCTGGAAGGTGGCGGGATCGCGCATGCGCCCGAAGTAGTCGAAGGTAAGCAGCTTGTCTGCGGTGGTGGTTTCCGGCAGAAGGCTGGGGAAATCGCTGAAGGCAGGCAGAGAAGACGCCGAGTTGGTCATCCGCAGTGTTAGGGTGTCTATGTCGAAGGTCACGCGGGCATCCACAAGAATCGAATGAAGATCCTGGCCGCGGGCGCGCCATGCGATAAGATCCATTTCCTCTTTTGGCTTTGCGGGATCGCCGTGTTGCTTGAAGGCTTTGGACGCGTCCGCCATGCCGATTACATTGTAATCGCACAGCGTGGTCTCGTTAGGCCGTGATATGGCGCCGTTGAAATTCACCAGGATGTTGCCAAACACGCGGTGATGATTTTGATAAGGTGGATTGACCCGCCCGGGATCGCCGAACCGCAAGTGAATGGCGTCGCCCGTGCCATTGGCGACAAGATTCTGGAGCAGGATCAGGCGTTCGGCATCGTGTTCGTAAATACCGTTTCCATTGGCGTCGAGGACAATGTTGTTGTCGCAGACATTCGGTCCTTTATTGATCTCGAGGAAGATGGCGCCCCATTGCGGCTTCCGGATATCGGCGCACAGGTTTTGCGTGATACGCGTGTTGAGTATTTCGCCGTCCAGCCACAGTGCCGGGCCGTTGTAGGTGCGCAGGATCACATTGCGCCGCACCAGCGAATGTTCCGTTCGATGTATTTTAATCCCCGCGGATTCACAATGATCCACAATGGTCAGGCCGCAGCAATCGGTCACCAGATTGTCCTCGACAAGCATATGCACGTTGGCCATGTTGTGCCAGCCGGAAATGGCCGACACGCCGCAGTGGTGGATATAATTCCGCCGGACGATGTGGTAGCCCTGCATCTCGCCGGTTCCGTACGCCCACCATTGTCCGCCCAGATCCATGCCGAGGGTGTTGGCGAAACCAATTTCGCAGTCTTCGATGATCCAGTGATGTCCCCGGGTTGCGCTAAGCAGCCCGCGTTGCGGGGGTGGAATGGGAATTGGATTAGCCGCATGAACCATGCGCAGCCCTTTGACCCGGATGTAATTCAAATACGGCGTTACCGGCGCGAAAACCTGCTCGCGCGTGGTGATTTCAAAGCGCTGTTGGCCGGGATCTTCATCGCGGGGCAACCGCGCATAGATGGTCATGCCGTTGTCATCCACCCAAAACCTGCCTGGACCATCTCCAAGTGAAGAAAAGGCGCCCACCTGGATCAGCGGTTCATCATCAACAAAGATTTGCCCACGCCGGAGTTCGCATCCCGGAAACGTTGTCCACGTTTTCATGTCCGGTTGAACGGGAAAGTTCTGCAGACAAAACACATTTGCGCCTTCAAAGAGGTCCGGCGACAGTCCCGCCTGCCATATCTTGACGTCCTTGATCTTAAAGGTCTCGCTGGGCCGCCACACCGGATTCCATGGTACGGAACCTTTAAGAATGACGTCTTCCCCCGGCGCGGCCTCATACGAAATCATGCACTCCGGGCCTGTGCCGCCGCGCGCGGGCTTCACCCACTCGCGATATGTTCCTGCATGGATGATGACGCGATCGCCCGGTTTCAACACCTCCGCCGCCTTGCTGATAGTCTTCCACGGATGCTTTTCCGTTCCCTTATTCTTATCCGAAGCTGCATGATGGTGCTGATCCACGTGAAACGTCCGCGTGAACGTCAAGGGTTGTTCCCAGCTTTGGAATATGGTTCCATCCGGCAGCCGCACCTCTTGCGGATCCGTTACGCCGAGAAGCATGGCTGAGATCGCAAGCCCGCACAATGCTTTAAATAAAAATCTTTGCATTTGAAGCCTCCCATTTGAGCCTGAGTGCACAAGGCTCTTTTCTATTCCCCCTTCCGTTAGATCTGTATCTACCTTCTCTTCACCAGTTTTCAACCACACTCACATGAACTTTTTCGCTTTTTCGATCAAGCGGGCAATGCCCTTTTCGCTGCGATCCGCCGGGAATCCGGGGTGAATAATTTTTTCTGAGCATTTTTCGGCGGCGCGGACGAGATGCTTGTACGGGCCGCCATGGGGATCTTTGATGTATGCTTTTCTCCGATTGTCGTACGCGAAGATGTTGGAATTAATATTGACGCACTCTTCGCACGTGGTGCATTTTTCGGAATCTATCCGCGGGGGGACATAACCGTTCACTTCAAAGACTTCCACTTCCGGCGGAGGCAATGTGGTTTCTTTCTTCGCTGGTGTTTCAGTGGGGATCTCCAATTGCACGGCGGAGGACCGGTTTGCGGAGGGGGCATGAGGCTGGGGCATGGCCGTGGTGAATTGTCTGGACAGTCCTGCGCGGAATGCGGCGATATTTTTCTGCACAACAGTGTTGGGTGCGCCGCTGCCATGAAGCACCGCTTCGACGGAGGCGGCTTGCACAATGGGCTCAAAACTTAAAAAAGCGCCGAGTGACACGATGTTCGCCGAACGATCATTTTGCGCCACTTCCCGGGCAATGTGATTCGCTGGAACAGGAACTACCTTAGCTTCATGGGGGTGATCGAACGCTTCGGGGTCGATGATGGAGGAATTGGCGATAACCAGGCCGCCGGAGCGCACAACGGATTCGAATTTGTCAAGGGATTGGCGGTTCATCAAGATGGCTGCATGAGGGCGCTCCATGACAGGGGAGCCGATTTCCTCGGAGGAAATTTTCACGACGCAGTTGGCGGTTCCGCCGCGCATGGCCACGCCATAGGTGGGCATGAAGGTTACATGGCGCCCTTCCCGCAAGGCGGCCTGCGCCAGCAGGTTGCCCATATATAGGATGCCCTGCCCGCCTGAACCTGACATGACAATCTCAAACAACATCATGCTTCGTCGTCCTTAAATACACCGAGCGGATAGGCCTGGCACATCTGGTTGGCAACCCATTTTTGGGCATCGGAGGGTTTCATGCGCATGTTGGTGCCGCAGGCGGAGAGCACCTCGACAAAGGAGAAACCCAGTCCTTCCAATTGCGCTTCAAACGCCCTGAAAATGGCCTCGCGCGCTTCATACACCTGATCCGGATCATGGAGGGAAACGCGCTGGCAAAACGCCACCCCATCCAGCTTCGACAGCAGTTCCGCCATTTTCAACGGTGATCCCTCCCGGTGCAGGGAGCGTCCCGTGGGCGTGGTCGAGGTTTTCATGCCGAGGAGGGTGGTGGGCGCCATTTGCCCGCCCGTCATGCCGTAGACCGCGTTGTTAATGAAGATTACACATACCTTTTCGCCGCGGTTCGCAGCGTGCATGGTTTCCGCGAGACCTATGCTGGCCAAATCACCGTCGCCCTGGTAGGTGAATACCGTTAGTTCCGGGTGGGTGCGTTTGATTCCCGTGGCCACGGCCAGCGCACGGCCATGGGCTGCTTCAATCGTGTCCACGTCGAAATATTTATACATCATGACACTGCATCCCGCGGAAGCCACCCCGACGGTATGCTCGCGAAGGCCGAAATGATCTATCGCTTCCGCCACAAGACGATGCGCCACGCCATGACCACAGCCCGGGCAGTAATGCGTGGGAGTATCGGTCAAGGCCTGGGGACGTTTAAATACGTTCGTCTCCACCTTATAGCTCCTTGAGTTTTTCGAGAATATCGGTGTGCGTGGGCACGCCGCCGCCGGGTCTTCCGTGAAACGCCACCTTCACGCCCTGCGGCACAATCGCCAGCACATCCTCCAGCATTTGACCGCAATTCATTTCCACCACCAGGATCTTCTTGATGTGTTTCGTCAGGGCGCGCAAGGCTTTTTTAGGGTAGGGATATAACGTGATGGGACGGAACAAGCCGGCGCGGATGCCTTCTTCGCGCGCCTCCCGAATTGACGTGGAGGCAATGCGCGCTGAGGTGCCGAAGGCGATAACCAGCCGGTCAGCGTCTTCCGTCCATCGTTCTTCGTGCCGTGGCTCTTCCTCTTCCATCTGCTCATATTTCTGCTGCAAGACGTAATTAAGTTCTTCCTGACCATCGCCCTCGAGATACATGCTGCGGATGTTGCGCGAGGGCCGGCCGTGGGCGCCGTTAAGGATCCACCCCGATTTGTCATATTCCACGGGGGGATGCTCCGGCACGAGAGTGGCGGGCTCGCGCATCTGGCCCAAGATGGCGTCGGCAAGGATCATCACCGGATTACGGTATTTGTCGGCCAATTCAAAGGCGCACACGGTGAAATCGAACATTTCCTGGACATTTCCCGGCGCAAACACGAGGGTGCGGTAGTCGCCATGGCCTCCGCCCCGCGTGGCCTGAAAATAGTCCGCCTGGGTCGGTTTGATGCCGCCCAATCCGGGCCCGCACCGCATAATATTCACAATCACCGCGGGTAACTGGCTGCCCGCCAGAAAGGAGATCCCTTCCTGCATCAGCGATATGCCCGGCCCGGAGGAACTGGTCATTACGCGCGTGCCCGTCGATGCGGCGCCCAGCACCATGTTGATGCTCGCCAACTCGCTTTCCGCCTGCAGGAAAATGCCGCCCACTTCCGGCAACCGCGCGGAGAGATATTCCGGGATTTCATTTTGCGGCGTGATGGGATATCCGAAATAGGCACGGCATCCCGCCTGCACCGCGCCTTCGGCGACGGCGATGTTGCCCATCGTCAATGTCTTGCGTTCGCATCGCTCAGTCATGGAACACCTCGATGGCGGCTTCCGGGCATACGGTGGCGCAACGGGGACACGCCGTGCATTCCGTGTTGGGCGCCTCCCGGACCGGATAACAGTCCTGCGCGTTGAGATGATCGTCGATCTCGATATGTTTTTTACGGCAGGCCTCCACGCAAAGGTAACACCCTTTGCAGAGGGCCGCGTTGATCACTATGCGTCCCACAAAAGCCTCGCTAGGTCAAAATTCGTGCTTTGTTAAAGGGCATTTACTGTAGCAAAATACGCCTATGTGTGTCAATTATAGTATTCGCAGTAGCAACTCCGCGGCACAGCCCTGCACGCGAATTTTTCCCGGCATACCCTCTTCGATTACCCAACGGCATGCGGTTCTTCAGGGCGTTGAGGCGCCGCTCGAAGCCCAGTTGTAGTGCCGTGACAATACAAAGGTGAACGGGTGCTTGAGGACATTCAGCGGCAGTTCGGCATAGTTTTGAAGGAGAATGCCGTGCAGAATCCGTTTCTCCCCCCCGTTGCTTACCTCAATGGTTTTTTCCGAATCCACGCCGATGGGCCAACGGTAATCGTTGATGGCGGCCATTACCGGTTCCATATCGCCCTTATCCACGAAAATGTAGGAATCCATATCGGCGCGGATCAGTAGCGCGAGCGCATTGTCGTTTTCCGGAACGCGGAATTTTTCCGGGTAGATATGCACCTTGCGCACATCCTCCTTTTCATAAAAAGCGAACTTTTTCACCGGCAAATCAGCGCTGTCGATGATAAGCGAAGCCTGTAAATCGGGGGAAAATGCGGATATTTTCCATTCGTTTTGCGCGCGCCAGAGTGGAAAGCCGGTAGAAACCACGCCGACATGCGTCAGTGGCAAGGATTGGTTCTGAACGAAGAAATTGGCTGCGCGGCGGTTGAAGCGAAAATCACGCGCCTGCCGCAACCCTTCCGCTTTCATGGCGTCCGTGGCATAGAAGGATTTCATGAACTGATCGTAGTGTTTATGTCCGCCAAAGATGCCGCGCAACAGCCAGTCGTCTTTCCAGCCAAAGAAATTGAAGTTCGCATCGATACGGCGATTAATTGTGCCCACATGAAGACTGTTGGCCGCGAAAAGAACCATTAATGGAACCACCAGGAGAAAGCGCCACGGGGCGGGGTGGTGTGCGCGTGTGAAAAGCAACAAGGCGCACGTGATCGTGAGTGTGGCGAACAGTACTTGCAGCCAGATCATATCGTTGTCGGTATAGCGAAGCAGAAAGGAGGAGTTGATACTGGCCAATAGGCTTAGTGTTATGAGTAACCCAATGGATTTCCATTGAATATTGAGGAAGCGCAATGTCTTTCCCGACAGCAAGAGACCGATAAGCAGGGCGTGCACGCCCAGCAGATAGCGGAAATGCCAGACCATGGCCTGCCATTCCAAGCGGTTGTAGTTCAAGGTGGTGGGTTCAAAATGGCGGCGATCTCGAAAAAAGGCCACCTTAAAATTAGTCAACAGGTAATGAAATCCCTGTGCAGGCTCGGAATACAGGAGGAAGTGGCAGAGGAAAGAAAGAAAGAATCCCGCCGCCAGGAGTATCGCCGCCGCCACGAGGCTGTACATCCAATACCTGCTTTTCCCGATCATGAGCAAAAGAATATTTGTGAATGTGATTGCAATGAGCGCCAGCAACACAGGCAACCCCGCACCGCGCCATTGACTGAACTCGACGCCGTAGTATCCCGCCCAAAAATACCGGTCCCAGTCGTTCATGGAGCGCGCGCAGGGAACAGGTTGTTTCCACGCCGTGAAAAACAAAAACAGGAAAAAGATCAGCGTGACGACGCTAATAAAGGTTAATAGTGTTTTCCCAGCAGCCGGTATGGTCAGATCAGTTTTTTCCTCGCGCAGGGTTTCCAGAAACAGGTAGAACACCCCCGCTATCACCACAAACACCACGCTCTGGACCTTGGTCAAGAAGGCGAGCCCCAATAAGAATCCCGCCAGGAGAAGCAGCGTTCCTTTGAGGCGCAAGGTTCCGGCGCGTGCGGCAAACGCCATGACCAGCAAGGCGAAGGACCAGCACAGGACACTCACCAACTCGGACCGGATCATGCTGGCATCAAAAAACAGTGACTCCTGCATTCCCAGGAACAGGAGAATGCCCAGACTTGCCAGCCAGCCCGGACGAAATATAACGGTCATGGCCAGCCACAGTGCGATCACTAACACCAGCACCAGGAATGGGTACACCAAACGAAGACAGGTGATGAGTTCCGCAACACACGGGAAGGGATTCAGTGCGGTGAAGAGTTCGCTCATGCTTCCAATAGATATCCAACCGGCCCAATGCCCGATCCGGCTTATGGGTGAGAGAATGAGATATACGCCGAGTGAGGGGTGATGCACGTGGGCGGGCAATTGCCCGTCTCCAATAAGCAGCGTGTCCAGCACGGGAACGAAATCGCCATCCCAAAGGAGATAATAGGGGTAGTGCAGCGAGGAAGCGACATAGGCCAGCAGGAGCCCGGCGAGGATCAGGCCTCCGGCCAACATGCCCACCGTACTTTTCATGCGTGACTCCTTCTCATGCCCTATGCCTTCGTAGCATATCAAATTCCACCCCAGGGAACTCACGGTTCCCGTACACCTTTATGCAGGACACCGACACAATATAATGAAAAGTCCAAAGGAAGCCATGTCGGGAAGTGCGTGCATGCGGCATGACCGGCACACGCGTTGATGGCCTCCAGAATATCGCGATGGGAGGAAGGATGAATGGTCTGGGGATCATACCCAAGCAGGCGGAAGAATCCGTAGATCGGAAGAGCG
>JAKQOG010000043.1 GCA_029565395.1 Candidatus Hydrogenedentota bacterium
AGTTTTTTAACTTGTGGAAACCGGCAAATGATCCCGATTTTCCGTGGCCGGGCATGTTTTTTGCCGCGCCCATCGTGGGCTTGTGGTATTGGTGCACGGACCAATATATCGTGCAGCGGACCTTGGCGGCCAAAGATGAAACGCACGCGCGCCGAGGAACCATTTTTGCCGCTTATTTGAAGATGTTGCCGTTGTTTATTTTCATCGTGCCCGGCATGATCGCCTTCGCACTCTCCAAAACCGGTCAATTAGATCTGCCGAAGACGGATATGGCCTTTCCCGCGCTGGTAAAAGCATTGCTGCCTTCAGGCATTCGCGGGATTGTTGTAGGGGGTCTTTTGGCGGCCCTGATGAGTTCGCTTGCCTCTCTGTTCAATTCATGCTCGACCTTGTTTACCATCGACATTTATGAAAAGATCCGTCCCCAAGCTTCGCAAAAGGAAATGGTGACGGTGGGGCGGATTGCGACGGCGGCGGTAGTGGTGCTGGGGATTATTTGGATTCCCGTCATGCGGCATGTTTCCGGAGCGTTGTATGAATATCTGCAAAGCGTGCAGGCCTATCTAGGACCGCCCATTACCGCTGTGTTCTTCCTGGGGATTTTCATTAAGCGCGTGAATGGTCCGGGGGCAGTGGCCGGATTAGTGGTGGGTTTCGCATTGGGACTCACTAAACTTACGGTGCAAATTCTGGCCAGTCTCGAAGGGGCCAGCGCTACAATGCCGTCGTGGATGATCGAATTTGGCAAATTGAATTTTCTGTATTTTTGCGTAATTCTGTTCTTTACCACGGTCGTATTGGTCGTGGGAGTGAGTCTGCTTACGGCGTCTCCAGCTCCGGAACGACTGAAAGGACTGAGCTACGCCACGGTCACCGGAGAACAACGCGAGGCTTCCCGCAGCAGTTGGAACAAATGGGACGTCTTGGCCACGGCGTTTGTGTTGTTCATGATCCTTAGCATTTACATGTATTTCACGGGATGAGTTAAAGAAGATAGCGCCAATATCCCAGCATTGCTGGCGTTAGGGGGATTCGCATTGATCACATATTGACGTTCTCACATCATGTGATTCTCAGGTGAATCAATTCCAATACGTCTCTAGTCAATAGGTATGCTAAAGGAGAATGAAGGTATGTTGATTTTTGAAACCTACAAAGCAGCTTGGCCCATGTGTCTTGGATTCATCGCGATATTCCTTGCAGTGGGGACGCTCGTATATTTTTTGCGCATTCCCCGATGGGAGCGTTCGTTAAATGCACGCGCGGTATTTTGGGTGTGCTGTGTATTGTGGGTGATCTTCATGGGGATTGTCATGACGTTGGTGGATTCGCCCTATCTGCCATTCTCCCAGGGAACGATCACGTGGCTGTTTATGTTATCCGCATTTCTGGGAATTCCCATGGCCATGCCATTGTTGGCCGGTGTGTTTTGGGCGCTACAATGCTCGCTGCGCAAGGAATCTATTCCATTGTCCACGTTTCTTTTGGTGGCTTTTGCCGCATTTGGACTCGGGCTCGCCGTATCGAATGTGCATGATATCCTCTGGTGCGGCATCATCACGGATGGTTTTTCCAAACATTATAAAGCGGGGGGGGATTTGGATTTTTTTGTCTATGCCGGTCTTCCCTTCGGCGTTTCCAGAGAAACCACCGCCGATTATGCTGCCTTGGGGCCATTCGCCATATTACTGGTTGCGGGGGAATTGTTCTGGGCGGCTGTGAGTGTATTAAGGCTGAAAAAGAATAATGCGGCAAAGTAAGTGGTTCCAAAACCTACGCTTTGCGTGGAATAGTCAGCTTTTCTCCCCTGGCGTGTACACTTTCTTTTTTACCATCTACGGTGACTTGCACTTCTCCGGAGGCTCCGTTGGGATCAATCCAATATGAATTTGAATCACAACCGAATTCCCAGCAAGCGCCATTGTGCCAGAAGGGGGTGGTGGCGGTTCTGATTTCGGACGGGAAACGCGGGGTCCAAGTTAGTTTTCCGTCCTGGATGTCGTCGATGCCGAAGAGGCCCTTGCCGACGCACCAGAGATATCCGCCGGCATGTTCGAGATAGTTATTGCCGCCGTTGGTGCCGCGCCGGGGTTTCCCTTGCATGTCCAGGCATTCGGGCATGGTGCTGAGTTCGTTTACGACCTCCGCAAAGCGCAGGATTAGGCGATAGGCATGATCGTTTTGTGACATTTGGTAGCGGGCAAGGATATCGCCTGCACCTAATCGTCCAAACCAGGTGTATTCACGCAAACCCGGACGAGGGGCATCCTCGTATTTCCCTCCGGGAAGGTATCGGGGGTCTTCATCCTCAGGAGCAATGGGGGCGCACCAGCGCATGGGCACGCCTTCGAAGATTTCGGGTTCGGCATCGATTCGGGCAAAGATGCTGGCAGCTTGTTCAGGCGAGGAATAGCCATAAGCGATGGGCCAAATCTGGGAATCGCACCAAAAACGGCCCACTTTCTCTCCCTGGAAATTCAGATTGTCCCAATACGCTTTCCCATTCCAGAAATAATGATCAAGCACGGCCCGCTGACGTTTTGCACGCTCTTGGCACATCGTCATGAATTCATTATCTTCAAGAATCCGGAAAATGGAGACACAACCTTCCAATGCGCGCGCATACCAGGTGTGATACACGCAGGTGGAGCCTTCCATGCGTTCCGGACACCAATCCACCCAATCCGCGCCTTCGGAATACTGCCAGTCATCGGGATCAACTTGGGTGACGATCCCGCACGCGTCCGTTCGGCTTTCGATATACTTCAAGCAACGTTTCAGTGGATTATGATGAAATTTCAGCAACTCGATGTCGCCTGTGGCCCGGTAGATCTCCCAGATCCAGAGCGGATACATCACTTGGCTGAGCACGCGGTCCGCGCCGGCCAGCATGTCTTCGTTGATGAAAAATTTACCATTCCGGCGCATTTCACGGGGGAGATGGTCCAGATGGCCCCGGAAAGTGTCCAGATAATCCCTGTTTTTAATATACCGGCTACCCAGCATGCCAAACGTGAGATCGGGGCACATGCAAATAGCCACGGGATAGCCAACAGGGGAAACGGTCATCCGGTAGTTTCTTTTGTTGGTGAAACTCAGCATGTCCTTGCGGCGGTTTACGGGATAGGCATCGGCGCAAAGTTGCAATGAACGCGCGAGATGGCTTGGGGAATCCACGGTAAGGGAAGATTCTGATGGACCGGCATTGGCATTCGTAGAAACACCTCCGGCGGCTTGTTTCGTAGTGGCACAGGCCATTCCACCCAAGGCAACAGCGGCCAGTGTGGATTGCATCATATCGCGGCGGTTTAGGCGGGGCTTTTTTATATTCAAGCCGGTAGAGGGTTTTGCATTTTCACGTTCCATTGAACAGATACTCCTGTAATTTTTTGTTTTACATCAACGCAGTGTATCAGACTGTATTTGACAGGACCAAAGTGTTACCGAGGAATAGGTAAATGACTACACGAAGAAATTTTTTGCGAAAATCCATGATGGGCGCTGCAGGCATTGGTTTGGCCTCCCCATTAGGGAGCGGCGAAGAGGGGATACCGGCAGCATCGGTGGATATCGTCTGGCAACGTCACGTGCCGGTGCGGTATGCCTGCGACGTGGCGGTGATCGGCGGCGGGATTGCGGGAGTTTCCGCGGCGATGGCGGCGGCGCGCTCCGGAGCAAAAGTGATATTGGTGGAACGGTTTGCGATTACGGGAGGGAATGCCACGGTGGGTGGCGTGGGGGCGTTTTGCGGGGAAACCGCCGGCCAGGGCGAAGCATTTGATGCGATCATAAAAGGATTGGAAGCGTTCGGGGCCATCGCTCCCTATAAACCCTATACAGAAAAAGAGTCGAGAACGTTTGATGCGGAAATTCTCGCAATTGTGCTTCAAGAGCTATTGTTAAAGCGTGGTGTTCGCCTGCTTCTTCATGCGCAATTTGTGGATGTATGCGTTAAAGAAGGGAAAATCAGCGAATCTATTCTTTGCGGGCCATCGGGGCCGGAAGCGTTGCGCGCGGCACAGTTCATTGATGCCACGGGCGAAGCCCAATTAGCGCTTGCGGCGGGATTTGAAACGGTTAAAGGGCGTCCTGAAGATGGGCTCCAACTCCCGATGTCGATGATGTTCACGATTCGGCAGGTTACAGAGGAGGAGGCGCATGCGCAAGTGCCGGAAGGTTGGTTTACGCCGTTGAAAACGAAAAATGACTTGCCCATGACAAGTTTATGGCCCAATGGCCCGGGCAGTTCAGCCGTGAAAATAAAGATCCCGAAATTCGACGCCACCGATACCGAATCTCTAACTGCGGCAGAAATTCAGGGACGAAGAAGAATGATGGAAGTGCTGGATTACTACCAGCGGGAAGAGAAGAAGTCCTGGATTCTGAACCATGCCGCATCGCGTATCGGAATTCGCGAGGGAAGGCGGACGGTGGGGGAATATGTGCTTAGCGTCGCGGATCTTCGATCTGGGCGCGCGTTTGATGATGCCATAGCCCGTGGCGTGTTTTATCTGGATGGACACAAGCCTGATGACGACAAGCGAACCTACATCCTGCCTCCGGAAGAACGCAAGGTGCCGCCTTACCAGATACCCTTTCGCAGTTTGATTCCGAAAGGGGCGAAGAATCTGCTCGTGGCCGGACGTTGCCTATCCGCGGATCAACTTGCGTTGTCCTCCGCACGGGTAATGACCACCTGTTCCATGATGGGGCAGGCGGCGGGAATTGCCGCTGCGAAAATGGCCGAACGGAATACCGACATTCAGAATCTGGATTATACTGATGTGCGTAAATCTGTTGAAGAACGCGGGGCCAACTTGTCAGTATGATCAGAGATGGTCGTCTAAAGAATGGCGCGGTATTCATGCCAGGGATAAATCAACAGGAAAGTATGTGCGTTTTTTCCGCCGGGTCTTTATTCTTGGTGGAATCTGTACGTATCTATTTAAAAAACGCGAGGGTTGAACCATGATGCAATATAAGGGATACATGGCAAAAGTTGAGTACGATGATACCGTGAAAACATTTCTTGGGCGGGTATTGGGCATAAAAGATGTGGTGACTTTTGAAGGCACTACCGTCAAGGAACTGGAAAAAGAG
>JAKQOG010000056.1 GCA_029565395.1 Candidatus Hydrogenedentota bacterium
CAAGTCGAAGGCCAGGAAGAAGGAGCGTTGGAAGGACAAGTCGAAGGCCAGGAAGAAGGAGCGTTGGAAGGGCAAGTCGAAGGCCAGGAAGAAGGTACGCTGGAAGGATCACTCGAAGGTCAAGAAGAAGGCGTAATCGAAGGACTGGAAGAAGGCGTACTGGAAGGGCAAGTCGAAGGACTGGAGGAAGGTGCGTTGGAAGGATCACTCGAAGGCGCCGGGGAAGGCACGGTTGAAGGCGCTGAGGAGGGTGTTGTGGAAGGTCAGGTGGAAGGCGAGACCGGATGTCATACCGCGGATCAAAATTGCGATGGCCAGGTGAATTTGTCCGAACTGCTGCGGGTGATCCAGTTCTTTAACTCCGGCGGCTATCACTGCGAGGCCGGGACGGAGGATGGCTATGCGCCGGGTCCGGGCGATCGAAGCTGTGCGCCGCACGCCAGCGACTACAACACCCAGGATTGGCTGATTAACCTATCTGAGTTGCTACGGGTGATTCAGTTCTTCAATTCCGGCGGGTATCACTGGTGTCCGGATGAAGTGCCGCTCACGGAGGATGGTTTCTGCCCTAGAATATATTGAGCTCTGATAAGCTCCATCCCGATAAGGCCACTGTAGTGAGTTAAGGGAGTATCCGTTTTCGGAGGAATGTGACATATCGTTTGTTCTAAAGTTTATACCCCTATGATGGACCGATAAGCATTTTTAAGCAAGCCGGTCTGAGCAAGGAAGAGAACCTATGAGGTGCCTCGTCATTATTGAGAAAGGCCCCAACAATTTCTCGGCGTATGTGCCGGATCTGCCTGGCTGCACCAGTGCAGGCGAAACCCTTGATGAGACGATGTTGGGAATTCGAGAGGCCATAGAGGGCCACCTGGAAGTGATGAAAGAGTTTGGCGATCCAATTCCAGAACCATCCAGTGAACCGGTTTTTATTGATATCCCCATCGCTGTATGATTTATTTGGCAACTAATTCTAATCGCCAATAATCAATTTCTTTATGCTTGATGATTTGCGGCATTTATTAGTTTTTGATCGAACCAATCAGCGAGGAGTTCGATTTCGGTGCGGATATCGGGCCAGGGGTGGCCGCCGCCGGGCTTGATGATGAGTTCGGCGGAACCATGCGCCGCACGCAGGGCGCGCGCCAGCGTGTGGGATTGACTCACCGGAACGATCGGGTCTGCATCGCCGTGGATGAGCAGGAAGGGCGGTGGTTCGGCGATAGCCTTGCGCGCGGGGGAGAGTTGCGCCATGCGCTCTTCGATTTCGTGCGGCGTGTGCCCGTGAAGACCGTTCTCAAACAACAGATGACCGAGTGATGCGCCTTCCAACTCAATAAAGTCGAAAGGAACCCCGCCGAAATCCAGGAGATCCGTGGGGGGGAAAAACAAGCCTACGGCGTTAACCCGCGTATCATGGTGGCGGAACGGATCGCGGCTCTGTGGCCGGGCTGGTTTCACTTCCAAGGCGGCGAGCGCGGCAATGTGGGCCCCGGCAGAAGCCCCGGTCAGCCCCAGGCGATCAGGATCAATATTGAAATGCGCCGCCCGCGCCTTGATATGCCGGATGCCCTCCTGCACATGGCGCACCATGTCCAGACCGGTGAATTTGGTTACGGAACCCGGCGATAACGCAAAAACGGTGTATCCGTGCGCGCACAGAACATCAAACACGCCGAGGCCAATATGTTCATTCAGTTGGACCCGGTCCGCGAACCATCCCCCGCTGATGACATCCACAATGCCCAAGCCATTGGGAGTATGCTCGGGAATAAAGATGTCCATCACCAAGCCGAGACCATGCGCTTCGGCATAGACATAATTGCATTGTTGCACATAGTTCCCGGCGGTCTTTGGGCGCACTTTCAAGGTGGCGGCGGGCCGGTATAACTGCACCACCGGCCGCGTAATCGGATATTTCATAGTCTACCCTTTGTTGTGTTCCACACGCCCCATTATACCGTAACCTGTTCGCATAATTGGAGTTCTGCCTGGAAAAGAAGATTTTATGGACAAAAATGCCAAAATGATGCAACCTGCGGCCACCTCCAGGGATATATAGAGGTGATGAAATATGTCTAAACATTGACGTGGACACAGGAGGCTGCTCTATACTAAGGCCGATGGTTTGCCAGGAGGACGCATAGTATGAAGTCATATATCCGAATGGGCGGTTTATTGCTGGCTGTTTGTATTGCCAGTACCCTGATGGGATGTCCACGCTTGCCAGTGGCGCATATCCAGGCGGCGTTTGAGGCCTACACCCTCTATGGCTACGCGCCGCTGGAGGTGCCGTTCACGGACCATTCCACGCCTGGAACCAGCCCGATTGCGAGCTGGTTATGGGATTTTGGTGATGGTTCGAACTCAATTGAGCAGAATCCACTCTATACGTATACGATACCGGGTATTTACACTGTACGGTTAACCGTCATGGCGGCGGATGGTTCGGATGATGAAACCAAGCCCAATTTGATTACGGTATTGCAGCCTGTTCTCCCAAAAGCGGCATTTAGTGCGGACATTGCGAGTGGCGTGGCCCCATTAACGGTTCAGTTCACGGATGAATCAGAGCCGGGCACCATGGAAATTACCAAATGGCGCTGGGAGTTCGGGGATGGAGAAACGAGCCAGGAGCAAAACCCGGTGCATACCTATGAAGTGGCGGGGAAATTTACGGTTTGTTTACGGGTGTCCAGCAAACACGGGACCGGGGAGGCAATAAAGGAGGCGTTTGTCGAAGCGGCACAATTGCCGGAAGCGGCATTTACCGCTACTCCGGCAAAAGGACTGGCTCCTCTAGCGGTTGCCTTTACCGATGCCTCAATAGCCGGCAGCGCCGTGATTGATAAATGGGAGTGGACGTTTGGGGACGGAGGAACCAGTACGGAAAAGAATCCTTCCCATACCTATGTCCAACCGGGAAAATATACCGTGTCATTAAATGTCACCACGGACGACGGAGAAGACTCGGAAACACAGGTGGATTGTATAACGGTTACCACGGAAATGCTGACGTTCGGCGGCAGCGCGGCGGATCAGGCAAAGGCCATCGTCGCGCTTGAAGACGGCGGCGTGGTGTTGGCGGGAGATACACAGTCCTTTGGGGCGGTGGGGCAGGATGCCTATCTGGTGAGAGTGGATCAAGAGGGTGTGGAACAATGGAGCCGGCAGTATGGCGGGCCGGGCGACGATTTTGCCAATGCATTGGCCCGCACCCCGGAGGGTGGGTTCATCCTGGCGGGCGGCGCCACGATAGAACAGGCCAAGACGGCCTATCAAGGGGTGTATCTGGTGAAGACGGATTCCGAAGGCAACCGGATATGGAGCGCGAACTACGAACAATCCCTTCGGCAGGTGGCCAATGCCGTCGCGGCTCTGAGCGACGGAACGTTTTTCGCCGCGGGAAGTGCGTTTTATTCTTCCTGGCCGGTGGTGTATCTCTTGCGGGCCGATGCTCTCGGGAATGCCGTCCGCGAATATGCACCGTTGGATCAAGTGGATTCCAATCTGATCAACGGTGTGGCCGCGACCTCCGATGGCGCGATCATCGCCGCAGGCATGATGCAAACGGTGGGCGCTCAGAAAACCATGTATTTGCTCAAGACTACCGTAAACGGCGAGCCCTTGTGGAATAATACCTTTGGGGAGGGAGTGGAAGCCTCCGGGATGTCGGTGTCGGAATCCGCCACGGGTGGATTCATTCTTGCAGGCAGCCGGGTGAATCCCGGCAATGGAACGACCGACCTGTATCTGGTGCGGACGGATGGGCAAGGAAATGAGGTGTGGAGCACAACGTTGGGCGGAAATGGCCAGGACCGCGCCCGTTCGGTGATTGAGACCGCCGATGGCGGAATTGTGATGGCGGGTGAGACGTCGTCCTCCGGCGCGGGTCTTTTTGACATGTATGTAGTGAAACTCGATTCGGCGGGCGAAGTGCTGTGGGAGCGGACGGTGGGGGGGCCAAAATCGGATACGGCCTATGGCGTGACGGAAACTGCGGAAGGCGGTCTTGCGATTGCAGGTTCCACGGAATCACAAGGGGCGGGCAGCCTCGATATGTGCCTGGTCTTTATGAACGCGGATGGGCAGCCCCTCGTATTCTTCGACGACGCGGAAGGTGAAGAAAAAGGTGAAGCGCCCTGATACTGGGAAACATAGCCTCTCGCGTTGCCGGGTCAGGGATTCTCGATTCCCCTCTTTTCACCCTGTGTCCGTTATTATAAACCTTGTTATTCTGAGCGGGGCGATATCCGGCTACGCGGCCGATTTTCCGCCGTTGAGCGTGGAAATCAGTGCAGATCATCCACTGTTTATTTTCCAGAATCTCGGAACGCCCGGCGCTTCCCCGGAACTCTATGCGCAGCAAGTTGCCGAGGTCTGGGGGCAACTCCCCAACTCCCTGAAGCCCTATTCCGTTCTCCAACTGGATGCCCCCGAACAGGCCCCCCGCATGGAATTCTACGAAGTTCTGTTCCGCGCTTTGCAAGGTGCGGGGGTTCCGTTAGTGGCGCGGATTTCTTCCAATGATTTTCTCAAGCGGTGCAGCGGGACGGAGACCGAAGCCCTATTGCGCGCGTATACCACAATCAAGGGTGTGGAGGTGGCGGGCGTGCCCTTCAATGTCTATGATCCACTCTATGCCGATGAAAAAGGCGTGCCCTATGCCGCGCGCTGGCTGACGGATATTGTGGATGCCGCGGCGCGGTATGGCCGGTTCGTGTACATCCCGTTGGGCGAAGTGCAATGGGCCCGCATGATGGCACGGCCGGATTGCACCGCCCTGCGCGCAAAAATGATCGAATGCAAAGACTATGTGATTCCGGCATGCCTGTATCGGGACGCCCATACGGTGGCAAATCAGTCCGCATTAATGGGAATGTGGCTGGAAGACATGGTGTCTCAATGGGGTCTTGCGGCCGATGCCCGCTGGTATCTCGACGCCGGGTTTGTTGAACCGGGAATCTTTGGAAAATCAACCGATGCCGCCAAAATCCCCTCGGGGATTTACCGCGCGATGGTGTTAAATGGCGCCATGACCGGGGCCGCCGTGTATTCCTTTGCGCCGGAAACCAGCCTCTGGTTTGGCATGAATCGGACGATTTGGGATACCGTGATTTTTCCGGTCTTGTCGGATCTCACGAAGAAAGGCCTGATTGCCCGGAAGGATTTCGTGACGAAAAAAGCCCGTGTGGCCTGTCAACTGGTTCCGGCGGGGACGCCGATGGCGTTCCATACGAACCTTCGGGACATTGACGGCGTGCTGGATCAGGGGTTGTTGATCCATGGCGCCTATGGCATGGAACGTCCAGGGCAAGTTCCCGAATTGGTGCTGAACCGGGGCGACCATTACTGGGTGCCGCTGATCTCGCCGGAAGCATCGGCTCAATGCCTGGACACCTTTGCGGCAGTAGTGACGGCAGGTTCCAAAATTTCCGCACAGGAATGGACAACTCTCCTGGATCAATACAGACAGGCGGACGGATCCGGCGCCGCCTTCCTATCGGTTATTGGACGGGGCGCTTTCATCATGAATACCCGGGAGAACATCCGGGAACCGCAAAGTTTCGCATTGCCCGCCGCGCCGGCGCCCGTGCGTAAAGTTCTTGCCCGCCGCGAAGGGGATGCCGTGGAACTGACCTGGCCCTTCCGTGAAGGAAATGTTTCCTATACCGTCTACAAGCGGGTTTTGCCGGAAATGCGCTTCACTCCCATTGTGGAAGGCCTGTTGGAGCGGCGTTATGTAGATACCTCAATCGGCACGGATCAAAGCGTGGGATACGCCGTCACCGCGCTCACCAACGATCTGGAGCCGTATGAAGGAACCGTGAACTACGGTGAATACCTGGCGCTGAGCATGGTGGAAAGCCGCATTGCGGAAGAAGCGCTGATAAATCCTTTATTGAGCACGGCGGAAAGCACTCCCATCGCTCCACCCGAAGAAAGTGCGGCCCCCGCCCCTCTGGTGCCGTCGTGGCCTAATCTGGAGGGCCTGGATGAGACCCAACAGGTTGTTGCAAAAGCAATTGCGGAGAGGATTGAGTCTTGGGACAACGCGGTGGCCGAGAAGGATCTGAACGGCGTGCTGGGCGTATATGCCAACGAATACGAAGATCCGCAGGGATGGCATTTAGAGTATGTAAAACGCGCCTATCAAAGCCTTTTTGAAGTTTGCGCCGCTCCGAAAATGCTCCGTCAAATCCGCAACTGGGATTTTAGCGAATATGCTTCCGCAGGAACGGTCAAGGTGACATTATACGGCGCGGTGACAGGCTTTGCGGTGAGCGACGCCTCCGGGCGAAAGGCTGACATCCCCATTCGTCTCCCCCGCACGGACTCCTCGGAAATTCTGATCACATTTACCCATCCTGACAACATCTGGCGTATTGTCCGTACGGATCCCGCCTTCCCGAATCTCCGCGATCTGTTGAGCTATCTCACCGGGCCTTCCCCGGCACTCGCCCCCGGTCCGGATCAATAGAATCCCTGGCAGAGGCATGTGCTAAAATCATCTTTTTTCTCATCCGGGTCAAGTAAAAGGCAACGGTTTGGCCGTGAAACGCTGGTGATTTGCTCTCTGTCCGGTATGTTTTTGAAAAAAGGGCTATTTTGCATGTGTCTATGGAAATCTTTGGAATAAGCATCTATTGAAGGGGAAAACCTTGCCTGTTCCCTATTGATTTTGATAGTGTATTCAGGAGGCGATACAGGGAACGATGCATGAGGCTTGACATAGCGGCGCAAACGGATGTCGGACGCCGGAAGACTAAAAACGAAGACTTCTACGGTGTCTACCGCGAAGATGATGTTCCTGACTTGAAAATGTTCAAGGAAGGGGCGCTCTTGTGTGTTGCGGACGGACTCGGTGGGCACGTCGGGGGAGAAATTGCCAGCAAGATAGCCGTTTCCATTGTCAAGGATGTGCTTAAGGAAGAACTGCCGGCTTCGGAAGAGGGAGAGGGAGTGGACGAACGGGATGAGGGGCCGCTCCCCTTACTCCGCGCAGCATTCAACCGGGCTAATGACAGTATTTTCAGGACGAACCGGGATCTGGTGAAAGCCGGGCGCCCGATGGGCACCACGGTGCTGACCGCCATTGTCATGCCGAAAAAAGTGTATATCTGCAACATCGGGGATTCCCGCTGTTATCATATCCGCGACAGCGAGATCATCGCGCGGACCGAAGACCATTCCTGGGTGGATGAACAGGTAAAGATGGGGCTGATGTCCAAAGCCGAGGCGGAAACGGATCTGCGCAAAAACATCGTTACACGTTGTGTGGGCACGCACCCCGATATCTCCGTGGATACCTACCGCTGGCACATTGTGCCGGGCGACATGCTGCTCTTGTGCACCGACGGCCTGGTGAATATGGTGGGTGACAGTGAAATCAAGGCGGAATTCCGCAAACATGGCACGGCGGCGGAGATTGCGCAGCGGCTGGTCCGCTTGGCCAATGAGAATGGCGGCAAAGACAATATAACCGTGATTATTGCCAACATCAGCCCGAATGTTTTCCGGCTGATCTATTTGCGGTTGCGTTCTTTTCTGCGCCGCCGCGGATTTGGGATCGCCTGGTTCCTGTTTCTGGTTTTGTATGGAGCCCTTTGCGGCGCCGCGGGATTTTTCCTGCATCAATACCTGCCCTTGATCAAGGCCTTTCTCGAATCCCGGTAATCCGGCCCCCGGCTGTATCTTGAGAGGAGACACCTGGCGTTGGGCGCCTTCCCGGCTACCATCACTTTCTTAATAGCGAAAGAAAAGGACGATTTCGCAAATACCTCCAATCTGTTGAGACACTCCAATCTGTTGAGAGATGATATCCTCCGGAGATGTTTGATAGGATAATGCGTCGAGAGGAGAACCTGTGGATGAATAAAGCGTTCGTCCGCGTCTGGCTGAGGCGCGCGGGGTGGGCGGCAGCGGTCTTGTTAATAGTGTTTGTGGCATGGGGATACATGTTCATGCCGGGAATGCTTATGAATGCCGTGAACCGCGCCACATCCCATGGCCCCTATGCGGTTAGTGAACCGGCCCAGACGCTGCACAACCGTCTGCATGTGGCGGATTTGCATTGCGACGCCCTGCTGTGGTGCAGGGATTTGCTGAAACGGGATACCCGCGGGCTTGTGGATGTTCCCCGCCTTATCGAAGGCAATGTCTCATTACAAGTGTTTTCCGCCGTGACGCGCATGCCCCTTCTGAGTAGTTTCACTTCCACGCGCAATGTGGGTGACGTGCTGATGCCGCTGGTGTATTTCCAGGGCTGGCCCGCCGCTACGTGGTTCAGCCCGCGTGAACGGGCCTTGTATCAGGCGGGTGTGCTCGATAAGGACGCACAAGCGTCCAATGGATTATTGACCATTCTCCGCACGAAAGAGGATATGGATCGGTATCTGGAGCGGCGCAAGGAAAATCCAAAAATAACGGCGGGGTTGTTGAGCATTGAAGGACTGCATGCCCTGGAGGGGGATCTGGAAAATGTGCGGGTGTTTTTCCATGCCGGATACCGCATGATGTCGCCAAGCCATTTTTTTGACACGGAAGTGGGCGGGTCGGCCCAAGGACTGGAGAAAGGCGGCCTCACGGACTTCGGGAAGCGCGTCATTAAATTCATGGAACAACTCCATATCACCGTAGACCTAGCCCATGCCTCCCCCAAACTATTCGATGACGTGTTGGACATCGCCTCGCGGCCCGTGGTGGTGTCGCACGGCGGTGTTCAGGGCGCCTGCAATAACGCCCGTAATTTGAGCGATGATCAACTGCGCCGCCTTGCGCAAAACGGCGGTTTGGCGGGTATCGGCTTCTGGAATATGGCCACCTGCGGGGAGGACGTGGACAGCATCCTCCGCGCCATTCAACACGCGGTGGCCGTAGCGGGCGTGGACCATGTTGCTCTAGGGTCCGATTTTGACGGCGCCACCCGCGCGCCTTTTGACGCGAGTGGTATGGCGCTGCTCACCCAGGGGTTAATGCAGGCAGGCGTGCCGGAAGCCGATATCGCCAAGATTATGGGTGAAAATGCTTTCCGGGTATTGCGCGAAAACCTCCCCTCCGAAAAAGACTCCTCCAGCATACCCCAGCCGCAGTAGACGTGTCCTTCGTGGTGGATCTTTCCGGATTTTTTTACCACGAAATGCGCGAAACACACGAAACTTAAGGGGTTTTGGTACGCCAAACAAGAGGTTGACTGCCCTGCCGGACACGATTACAATCAATCAGGGAAATACGGTAACGATGGGATCAGTGGATGAAGGAGTCCAGTTTCGATACGTTTGAAGTGCGGGAAGGCAACCGGGAGGCGTTTGAAACCTGCCGTGCGATTGCCGCATTGCGTTATCAGGGCGTGTCGCCGGTGCTGCTGCTTGGCGTCGGCGATACGGGGAAGAGCCACTTGCTGTGGTCCATCGTGAAGCATGTCCGCGCCCATGCCTTGAAAGCAGGTCTAGGGCTCGTTCTCGCGCGGGAATTTCCGGAAAAAGTGCGGCAACTGATACAGAATCCCGCGCCGATTCAGCAAGGCAAAAAGGCCATCCTGCTGGTGGACGAACTGGAACAATTCCAGGAGAACGCTTCCGATTTGGAGAAGGTGGTCGATCTGTTCCATCAAAGCCGCCATGTGGTGGTGATTGCCAGCAATGTGCATCCGGATCGTCTGGATGTATTCAGCACTGCCTTTAAAATTCTGCTGGGGCAGGGGCGGCTTATAGAAATAACCCATGATCGTGCTTCCGTGCCAATGAAAGATGAAGAACTGCCGGAAAACAAAGGGGATGAACTAGCCGCGCTTCAGGCCGAAGTCGAAACCTTGCGTTGGGAACGGTTTGAAACTGAACGCAAGCTTGCGGATTCGGTATCGGAGGCAGTCTCGGCGCGAAAGGCGGAATTTGAGGCGTTGCGCCGTGAATTGGAAGAGGCGAAGGAAGACGCCGCTTCCGCGTTGGCGGAACAGGCCCGTCTGCAAGGTCTGCTGGGCGCCAAACAAAGCCTGGAAGAAACGCTCCATGATTTTCAGGAGGAACGGGACGCGCTCCGCGGCGAGGTGCGCCGGCTGGAAGAGAAAAACGAACTGCTCCAAGTTCAGGTATCCGCGCATGAGGAGGCGCAGCGCCATGTTCACGAATTAGAATCCGCTGATGGCGGGGAAGATGCCTCTGCGCCCTTGGAACGGCGGCGTGAAATGGAACTGGCGGAGGCGCACGCGCTGGCGGATGCATTTCAAGCGCAATTGGAACACGATCACCAGCGGATGGCGGCGGAGACTGCCCAAATCCGGATGGAGCGCGATATGCTCAACGACCTTCTGGAAGAAGCGCGTGCGGAACAGGGCCGCATCAGCATAATACTTGAGGCCACCCGCGGCCGCATGGAGGTGATGGAAGCCGAATTGGAAAAGGCGCGCAAGCACTTGGCTGCCCAAACCGCCGAGATGGATGCACTGCGGCACAGTGCGGCGGCGCAAGTCGCCTCGGCAACGATTCAAACCGGTGAAATGGAGAACCGGCTTTCCCGGTTCGAATCCATTCTGGATGCCGCCCGCCAGACCAGCCGCGCCACGGAAGCAAGCATGCAGCGCATTTCCGAAGAACTGTTCCGAACCGCTGATACCCTTAAAGACATTGCGCGCAGGCACGCTGTATTGAAAGGGGCGTCGCTGGAGCCGTATGGCGGCGAGGGAGAGGCCGTGCTGGCCCATGATCAGATTCCTCTTTTTGATGCCGCATTGTTGGACCCGAACCTGCCGGGCGCCTCCCCCAGAGATAAAGCCGCGGCGGACGCTCCGGCTTCTTCGCCTTTTTCACGCTTGAATGAAATGGTGGAACGGGCGCTGTATCCCGATGATGCCCAGCAACGGTAAAGGACGCATAGGAGGTCAATTCACCCATGGAATCCGGCATGGAACGCATCATAACTTTTTTTGAACAGATCCACCCCCTGGATCGCGTGCCGCGCGCGGGATACATCCTGCGCGGCGTGCCGGAACCGGAATCCGTGGCGGCGCACAGCCATTTTATGTCTCTATTGGCACTGCTTATGCTGGAACAATATCCTAATCTCTTCGACCGCGAAAAAGTGCTGGGCATGGCCCTTATTCACGATCTCTCCGAAGCCCGCTTGATGGATATCCCCATGCCGTATGCCGATGCTTACCTTAATGATGCGAAAAAGGCCGCGGAACAGGCTATCATCGAAGATTTGTTTCAGGGGCTGCCGGAAAAATTCCCCCGATTGCATGAGGAATTTCTCGCGGCCAAAACTCCGGAAAGCCGGCTCTTGCGTGGACTGGACAAGGCGCAAATGATGATTAAAATCCTCTGTTACGAACGAGAACACCGCGGCCGCCTCGAAGAGTTCTGGAAAAATCCGAAAAACTTTCTCGACTACGGCATAGAGCCCGTTTCCGAACTGTTTGATGCTATATGCGCCCGCGCCGGACGCGAGCGCCCACGGTAACTCAAACGATATGTTTTGCCGATTATAGATTTTTCCCCAAGGCGTCCAGGGGCTGCTCAATCGTGAGCACCGGTCCTAAAAGTTTGACTAAATCCGGAAGATCGTACGCCAGCAAGGCGCCGTGCACCGCATTGGCCAGTTGGTTGTTGGTGGCCCGGGCGTGAACTATGTCCGACCAAGATCGAAGCGTGCGGACCAGTTTCACGGAGGTGAAAAGTCCCGGTTCCAGTGCGGCCGCGTGCAATGCGGGCACCCCGGCGCTTCCTTCCGCCACCAAATGAACTTGTTGTGCGCCCACACGGTCCAAGGCATACTGTGCACAGACTAATACATCTTCCGTGCGCATTCCCACATAGGTCCGCCCTAGCGCATACGCGGCCATTTGGTCTTCCCAATCAAGTGCAATGTCTTCCCCGGCGGCTTTCTGGCCTGTTTGCTTCGTCTCGCCCGTGCCTCGGAGATCCACGGCCAACACCAGCGCGCCTTCCTTCGATAATTGTTCAAAATCCGCTTTATCCTTGCCTGCTTCATTTACATACACCACTGCCAATCCGGGCTTTACCGCTTCAGGGACATACAGCAATGCCGGCAGATAAATGCCTGGTTCGGGTTTCAAAATCAGTTTTTCAATTTTCCCTTTGCCCAGTGTCTGTTGACCGGCTGACTGGACCTCCGGCTTGGGCAGATCGCTGGAATTGCGGATCTTAGCGATTTCCCGAACGCGGTTCAGCAGGGTTTCAGGCGTTTCCGAGGCCCAGAGCTTCTGCCGCTGCGAAGCCAATTCATTTTCATAGTCCGCGTTCAGGTCATAGGTGGTGCGGGCGCCCTCCATCAGCATCACCTGGCCTTTCGGCGTGCATTGCAGCTCTTCGGCGGTGAGGATGTTAATTTCGGGTTCCGTGATGGCTTCATCGCGTCCGCAGAGCCACCGGGCCATCCAGCGGACCACGCTCTGCCGTTGAAGCTGGTTATAGTTGTGTTTCGCGGCGTTCTCCATGATATCCACACGTTCCGCATACCCTATCCGCGTGAACATGCGCTTGGCATACCGGAACGTTTCCCAGGTGGCATTGATATCGAAGAAGTCTTCCGTGGCCGCGCAGACAATTACGGGCATCACGGGCGCGCGCATCATGAGATAATCGCCGTGCTCCATGCCCCAGGCAAGCTGACCGTAGATGTTCTGCTCCGCGTCCCCCGGCGCTTTTTCCAATTCGCGGCTTTCCCGGTGGATATAGCAACTGGGCGCGGCGGCCATAATGCGATCATCCAGACTCATCAAGTAGGCGGTTTGTGTGCCGCCCCCGCTGTTGCCGGTGCATCCGAGACGTTTGGGATCCACTTCCGGACGCGATTCCAGATAATCCATGGCCCGCATCCCGTCCCATATTTCATAGGTGGCCGTATTCCGCCCGACCAGCATGCAGCCGATGCCGCCCATCGTATGTGCGCGCGTGCCCCACATGATGTATTTCCCCTTTTCATCCAGCAATTGCTTCCGCTCTCCCTGCTCAATAGGGTCAAAAACGAGCGCCATCATACCATTCAAGGCAAGCAGTGCCCCCATGGTTTGATACTCCATGTGCACCTTCGCATCTTCGGCATGACCGCATGGAATCAATACGCCGGGATAGGGCGGCTTGTAGTGTTCCGATTCCGGCACGAAAAGCGCCGCCGTGACATACAATTTCGGCTGACTTTCAAACAGGATCTTTTCAACCCGGTAGCCATCGCGTTGTACGGCGCCTGTAACCTGGGCGTTTAATGGCGTGCGTTCGGGAAAGCCGCCCAATGCGGCCACAAAGAGTTCCCGAAGCCGTTTTTGCCGCGCAGCGAGATCTTCCGGCGTGATCACCTTTTCATAGTCCACCTTCCATTGTTCCCAACTCTCATTGACCTGCTTGAGCAAATAGTGCTTCATCATATCGGCAGGCGCAACGCCGTCCAGCATATCCGGCAATACCTTAAGATCCTGCGCCGCTATGCCCGCCGTGTAAATGCTTCCCAGTACAATCGCGATCAACAGCCCTATCCGATTCATGGTTCGAGACTCCTTTTTGGGGTCAGTATAGATCAATACATGACGTTGTTCATACGATGAGTTACCAAAAATAGGTGTAGGCCAGGGCGAGGCTGTGGGCTTCGGCACTAAAGCGCGTTCCTTTGCCAAGCCATCCCAGGATATCGCCGCCTCCGTGTTCCTTCATGGAATTGGGCACAAAACACATATAGGTGGCATGAATTTCATGATGGTCATTGATTTTGTATGCGCATCCCGCGGCCACATGCGTGGAGATGATAATGGGGGCCAATCCGTTGGTAAAAACATGATTTTTATCAACGTGCGGCTTGCCGTAGGAAATGCCCGTCCTGAAGGTCCAACGGTCATTCAGCGTATACTCCAGAGCAGCGCGGACAATGTGTTGATCATTCCAGCCCATTCCATGCTGGAGGATTTCCCTGCCGAATTGGGGCACCCCGTGCCAATTGATCCACTTGTAGTCAAGAAAAACTTCGAGTTTGGGCATGATTTTAACGGCGACGCCGGCCTGGACCTTTTGGGGCATATCCAGGCGGCGGGGGAAAAGGTCGGAGTACTTTTTGAACCGGGTCATCCATTGCGGCGTGGCATAGGAAGCTCCGATCGCAAAACGTTCCCATTTTTTTTGCACTCCCAGGGTGAGTCCTGCGCCATACGAATCATCCCAACTGAAATCCGCCTTCGTCTGTTGAAATTTCAACGTGAGATGATCGGATATCATGCATTGAGCGTTGATATTCAGCGCCGCGCCGACGGCCCAGCCGTTCCCTAAATCCCGGGCAAAGGCCAATGGAATTCTCGCGGCGAAAAGCTGCAAGCGGCGATCCCAGTTTTGGCCCAAGAGCGCGGGAACAATGCTCCGGGAATGCTCAAAATTCGTGGTGAGCCCCGCCATAACGTAGAACCCCGTGCCGAAGGTAAAATATTGGGTGGGCCAGACTACGCCGAAGTCTGGTCCCCCTAGCGGCATGCGATCGGTCATTTTCCGGTTGAACCAGTTTGAGGCAATGCCCCGTGGTTCCAAGCCGCGCTCGATATAATAAGCGCTCAACATGATGTCTACGCGGCGGTCTAGATCTACAATCCCTGCGGGATTAATAATACTCCAGGCGGGATCTTTACAGCTTGCGGCGCCCGCCCCCGCCATTGCCTTGGATTCCGCGCTATACCCCACCATGTCCATGCCGTTGGTGGCGTGGACTCCTGCCGGAAGGCACACAGACGCCAGGATCCATACCGCCCATCGCCGGAATACGGGTTCCCAAGGTTTCTTTTCCTCCCTCTTGGGCTCCAAACCGGTTTCTCCTTTTTTGCGGGTTGGGGGTCTTCATGCGCGGAACCGGCAGTTTGGCCGGGCGCTCTCTTATGCATCATTCGCTTGTATAAACGCTTCCGTTTCCGAGTCTATTTCGTGTTGAGATTGGTTTTGCGCTTTGCGAATGCGATCCAGACGTTTTTGAAACTGAGCCGTGCCAAAAGCGGAGAATTCCTCATGGAGGATGCCAAACGGCGCGGGCGTGTAGAAGGAAAAAATATCGCTGATTACGCCCAGCGCCGGCGTGTAAAGCGCGTTCATGGTCATCTCTACTTCATCCCACAGGGAAGGATCGCTGGTCATCAACCGGCTCAAGAGATACACCCCGTACGCGATGTGGCGCGATTCATCAAGTCTCACCCGCCCGATACCTTCCCGAATCCCAGGCAATATGTTGAAGCGATCAATGACCGTATAATACCCGTGATAGCCGGTTTCCGCCAGCATGCCTTCCACAATCATGTTGTAGAGGCACGCGGCGCGCGCCTGCGCTTCCGGCGAGGGATCGGTCCGAAGGGCCTGAAGCGCGTTCGGCAGCGCCTGATAGATAATGATTTTAAAACTGGGCGACTGATAGTGCGTCAGGTCGGGGGGGGCATCGCACACCTCCCGCAGGATCCGGCTGAAAAAATCCACGTGCTTCGCCTCTTCGAAAAGAAATGAGGTCAGGTACAAATGCTCTTCTGTACGCCCTTCGTTGGCGATGACTTGGATCATGGGCAGCAGATCCAGCGTAACCGCTTCCTCCCCCGCCACGAACAACGCTGTGAGCCGCAGCAGGAAGTCTTTTTCGTCGCGGGAGAGCTTCTCCCAATCTTGACGATCCCGAGTCAGGTCAATCTCGCTGGGATTCCAGATCCCATGTTTTTTCGCCTGCTCAAATAACAGCATGGGAGGCGTTCCATACTGCAATCCCCGCGTCGTGGTGGTGAAAGCCGTGTGTGCCATGGCGTTCCTCCTTTGGGCCCAGTATAGCAAACCCAGGTCTTTTTGTCTTGTCTGCCGGATTCCTGTTATAAAGATCCCCGACGGATCAACTGGGAGGAGCTACCCAATGAAACGCGATCTGACCGCGATGATGGAAAAAACGTACGATGTTATCATTGTAGGAGGAGGCATCACCGGCGCGTGCGTGGCACGGGATGCCGCCCTGCGCGGGCTTTCCGTGGCCGTGCTGGAAAAAAATGACTTCGCCGGCGCCACTACCGCCGCATCTTCCAAATTGATTCACGGCGGCCTCCGCTATTTGATGAACCTGGAACTTGGTTTGGTGCGTGATTCCCTCCGGGAACGGCGGATCTGGTCGAATATCGCCCCGCATCAGGTCTATCCCCTGACCTTCCTTATGCCCATCACCAGCCTCCGTCTCAAGGACCGCGCGGTACGGGCCATCGGGCTTACCCTGTACGATTGGCTTGCCTATGATCGCAACCGGCTGGATGATCCGGAAATGGCCATTCCCAAGCACAAGAAAATGAGCCGCAAGGAAGCCCTGGATCTGGAACCCGGCCTCGAATCAGACGATTTACAAGGCGCCATGGAATTCACTGATTACCAGATGTATTGCCCGGAACGTCTCGCACTCGGTTGTTTAATGAGCGCCGTGGAAGCCGGCGCGGAGGTGGCCAATTATGCGGAAGTAATCGGCTTTTTACAGGAGGGCGGCGGGGTTACCGGCGTCCTGGCCCGTGATAACGCCCCCGCATGCCGCTTGGCGGAAGGACCCCGCGGCGCCGTGCCCAGAACGGAATACACCCTTCGCGGGCGCTTGGTCGTGAATGCGGCCGGGCCGTGGGCTGATATCCTGATGGCTTCCCTGACGCCTGGAAAACACGCAAAAACACTGATTCGATCCAAAGGCATCCATTTGCTTACGCGGCCCCTGACGCAAAAATACGCCGTAGCCGTGCTCTCGGAACACGGCCACTTCTTTATTTTACCGTGGCGGGGGTATTCCATTCTCGGCACGACCGATACCGTGTATAAAGGTGATCCCGATGCCTTTCGGGTGACGGAAAAAGATATTACCGATTTCCTCGATGTGATCAATCAGGGATATCCTGCTGCGCGCCTTACCCGGGCGGATGTGCTGCATGCGTATGGCGGCCTTCGCCCCATCGTGGACACCAGCTCCAGCCAATTGACGGGCGAAGATGAGGATGCGCCGGACTCGTATAAGGCCAGCCGCGCCGCTGAAATATACGATCATGAAGAAGAAGACGGAATCAAGGGGGTGATTACGGCAATCGGCGGCAAGTGGACAACCTCGCGGCATTTGGCGGAACACCTCGTGGACTTGATTTGTGAAAAACTGGAACTGGGTGTCCGCCCCTGTACTACGGCCACCACCCCTATTTGGGGCGGAGCCACCGGACCCTTTGCGGAATTTGTCGAACAGGCCGTGGCTTCCCATGACACCTTGCAGCGCCCCTTGGTCGAATCTCTGGCACGGGATTTTGGAAATCGAATGGACAACGTACTCGCCCTTGCACAGGAAGACAACCGCCTGCTCGAACCCCTCTCGGCTCGGTTTCCGGATATCGCCGCGCAAGTGACCTATGCCGTCCGCGAAGAAATGGCCCTGACCGTTGAGGATGTGATCTTTCGCCGAAGCGGCTTGGGCACGTTGGGATCCCCGGGCGATGAAGCGCTTGTTCGGATTGCGGATCTGATGGGTGGAGAACTGGGCTGGGATACCGTGGAGCGCACGCGCCAGACCGATCGGGCAAAAGCGCGGTTCCGGCCCTCTACGCGCACACGCGCCGTGGTGAATCCGCATTCCGGCGGCGACCGGACCGGCGCGCGCTGGCCCATGATCGCGGAACGCCTGAATGCCGCGCTGGGACCAGTGGACGTGGTGTTTACCGATGGCCCCATGGCAGCGAAACATCTCACCGCACAAGCCTTGAAAGAAGGCATTGAGCAGATTATCGCTGTTGGCGGAGACGGCACCGTGAACGAAGTGGTTAATGGCTTTTTTGAAAACGGACGGCCCATTAATCCCAATGCCGTCCTCGCCGTATTGGCCAGCGGCACGGGCGGCGATTTTCGGAAGACCTTCGGCATTCCCATTGATATTGATGCGCAGATTGCACGAATCGCTGAAAGCCCCATACGCGCCATCGACATCGGCAAACTCACCTTCCGTGAAGACGCCACCGGAAGAGAAGGCGTGCGCTATTTCGACAACATCGCCAGTTTCGGCCTGAGCGGAGCCACCGACCGCGCCGTCAATCAGCTCCGCTTCGCAAGGAAATTCGGCGGCAAAATCGCTTTCCAATGGGGCGCGTTTAAGGCCCTGCTGTCCTACCGCAATCAGCCCATCCGGCTTTGTGTGGACGACACCTTCGATGAGGTAATCAATACGGCCACTATCGCCATCTGCAACGGCCAGTTTTTCGGCGGCGGCATGCATATCGCCCCGGAAGCCGCCCCCGATGATGGCCTGTTCGATATTATTATCCTGAGGGACGCCGGACGCCTGGAAATCCTGATGAAGCTCCGCCTCGTGTATTCCGGGCGGCATCTGACTGACCGGCGGATAACCTTCCTCCGAGGACGAAAAATCGTCGCCACACCCGTTTCCAGCGCCCAGGCGGTCCTGCTCGACGTGGACGGCGAAGCCCCCGGCCAACTCCCCGCCACCTTCGAGATTATCCCCCGCGCCATGCTGCTGAGAAGCTAAAAGACGCATCGATTTTTCAATAGATGGCACGCATTGCATTTTCGATATGCGTTGAACTTCTGGAAAGTGATGTTGTTGTGTATAATTAAGGGGTAATAAGAAGGTTTCAGATGAGGTGATGCAACATGATTAGAGCCTATGTGCAGGCCGCGAGGGAACGGGCGCATTACGAACTGATTGACCAGGCAGGGCAGCCGTATTATGGGGAGATTCCGGGATTGGATGGGGTTATGGCATGCGGCGCTACATTGGAAGAATGCCGTGCCAATTTAGAGGATGCCTTGGATGCCTGGCTTGTTTTAGGGATTCAGCTCAATCCTCCCATCCCGGAGAGCATATAGCCATAAATTTTATAAATTTAGTAGTTTATCTTCCAAAGAAAAGGCTTGACTTCCATTATCGTTTTAATTATAATTGCATTGTTTTATAGTACGGATAGGCATAAGGTACTATCCAGAAAGTTGAACATGTTTTATTTGAGCAAAACGGACAAATGTCCGTATATACGTATCCTGTACTGGGACAGGTTACGAGATGGTGGTTGGGGCCTGTTGCCTCCAATAAAGCCATCGGTAAATGTGTCAGGTGTTAAATCTGAAAGGAGAGAAGGATGGCCGTTAAGAAAGCAGCCAAGATCGTCGCTATGAAGGCCGCCGCGAAGAAGGAAGGCTGGAGTGACAAGCTGAGAGTACCCCCGAAAATAGTTTAAAGGGATAATCAGCTAAGGAGAAACCTTCAATAGAATGAGTCTTTGACATGGAAAGTTGGATATCAAAGTAAAAGTTGATAGATATTCTTTTCCAAAACAAAAAAGCAGATTTGGGTTATGACGAAATACGGTTCTGACGGCAATAAATTTTTTCAAATGCCAATTGCACGAAAGGAGATAAGAATTGGCATGGCGAATTTACAGGATTGTGTTTTATTTTTCTCGAATCTGTTTAGTGGTGACTTGTTCACAATTGCAGGTTTAGCGCACGGATTGTTAAAGCAAGGATGCTTGAATGTGGCCCAAGGAGGGGCACGTGTCAAGTACCAATCTAAAATTGGTAATCTATGTGAAGCAAGGAGAGGGCTTGGGAGACCGGCTTTTTCCGTACTGTCGGGTATAACTCAGCAGTCATCTTTTGATTGTTTTCAATACCCGGTAGGAGAAAATGTTAATGACCAAAAAAACAGGAGATGTAGATTATGAGAGCATGAGAGATATTCTCGTGGCTCTCCAGGAAAGTTACTCTAATAATAAGCGCGCTAAAAAGCTCAGCTTGAAGCTAATAAAACTTCTCGATGAGAATATGGCGAAGCAAGTTATCCGAGAAATGATAAAGGAGTTGAAGGACTTCTTTTTCTCAAAGCGACGTCTTTGAAAAGGAATATCATGAGCAAGACCGACTGGACATACAGAACAGGAACTGCACTTCGTATTCAACGCTTGCGGCAAAATCTTTCTCAGCAGAAACTCGCTGAGAAAGCAGACGTAACGCAAGCCGCAATTAGTACGATTGAGCGAGGTAAAAGCAGTGTCAACCTAAATACTCTCACGAAAGTGTCTAACGCACTAGGAGTGACTTTGAGTGAACTTTTTCGCGAAATCGAAATGATGGGTACGCCGGAGCAGGTGTTGGCGCGAGTGAAACATTTTCTCGAAACCGCAAAATAGTTCGGTTGAATTGTATCAAGCAGTTTGAAGTTCATACGTTAGACAGTCATAAAGAGATCTGTGCTCTGAGGCATAAACTTCCGCTGAAAGATCAATTTTTGGAATTGTAGGGTCAGCATAATTGATCTATTGATGTGGTGCGGCCAATAATAACCGTTGGGGTAGTATCCCTGTTATTTCGCAGTTATCAAATAATCATTGAATATTTTAACATTTCTTTGCCGAATCGTTCTGATTCTTCTTATTTTAATGAGCTAAGTGCTTCAGATTGTCATGGGCTTTGGAGCCTGCTTCCCCCTTCGTATATATCTTGAAAGTATCCCCTTGTTCGGGAAATGGACAATTGATATAGTGTGCGTTCAATGTTGAATGAAACCAGAATGCCGGCACCAGAAGGAATGCATCCATGAGTACAGAACAGACCCCCGTGATCACCGTAACGAATCCCCGCACGGGCAAAGAGTTGTACACCATTCCGGAACCGGCGATAGAAGATGTGGATCGCATGTATGATACGGCGCGGTCCGCATTCGAGGTATGGGGCCGCATGTCCGTGCGGGATCGCCTCCAGGAAATCCTTAAGCTGAAGAAATATTTGCTTGAAAACCGGGAGCATGTCGTGGATCGCATCGTCGAGGAAGCGGGCAAGTGCCGCTCCGATGCCTTGATCATGGATGTGTTTCCGAGCATTGACATCATGGATTATTACGAGAAAAACGCCGTGCGCATTCTTTCGGATAAGCGCGTCAAGACACCTCTCATGCTTATTGGAAAGAAGAGCAAGGTGGTCTATGATCCCATGGGCATAGTGCTGGTGATATCCCCGTGGAACTATCCGTTCCATTTGGCGTTTGTGCCTGCCCTGTGCGCCATGATGGCGGGCAACACGGTCATCTTGAAACCTTCGCGCTATACACCACTCCATGGCGTGATGGAGGAAATGGTGGAGAAGAGCGGCTTCATGAAAGGCGTGTTCCAGGTCGCCTATGCCAGCCGCAAGACCGCCAACCGGCTTATCGAGCACCGTCCGGCCAAAATCCATTTCACCGGAAGCGTGGACGTGGGCAAGAAGATCATGGAACAGGCCGCTCCCTATCTTATCCCTGTCGAACTCGAACTGGGCGGCAAGGATCCCTTCATCGTTTTCGACGACGTTAACATCGAACGCACCGTCAACGGCGCCCTTTGGGGCAGTTTCGCAAACTGCGGCCAGACCTGCATCGGCGTGGAACGCATTTTCGTTCAGGACACCATCTACGATGAATTTGTCCGCGTGTTCAAAGAGAAAACAGAGAATATGCGGCATCTGGAATCGCCGGGCGGCCCTGTGGATGACCGCAATCTGGATGTGGGTTGCATGACCACGGAATTCCAGATTCAGGAAATCGAACGTCAGCTCGAAGAGGCGCGGCAAAAGGGCGCGAAAGTAATTACCGGCGGCGCGCGAAACGGCAAATCGCATGTGCTGCCTCCCACTATAATTGTAGATGCGGATAATTCGATGGCGATCCATTACAACGAGTCCTTCGGGCCGGTCGTGACCGTCACAAAGTTCAAAACCGAAGAAGAAGCGATCAAAATGGCGAATGATTCACCCTATGGGTTGGCCGCGAGCGTATGGTCGCGTGATCTGGTGCGCGCGGAGCGCGTGGCGCACCGAATTGTTACCGGCAACGTATCGATAAACAATGTCATGGCAACACAGGGCAATTCCGGGCTGCCCTTTGGCGGCATCAAGGACAGTGGGTTTGGCCGCTACAAGGGTGAATGGGGCTTGCATGCCTTCTCTAATGTAAAAGCGGTTATCGTGGACCGGCAATTGCCCCGCATCGAACCGTATTGGTACCCCTATTCCGTCGAGAAATATACCATGCTCTCCAATATTATGGACGCGGTCTTCAACGGCGGACCTCTTGGCGCGTTGAAAACCAGTCTCATCGCGCTCAAATTGGAACTGCTCAACCGCAAGAAGAAATTATAATTGTGAGTCACCCGCCGCCTTTATGATGCCATCATTATGCTTTTCTAAACGCGGCCGGCTTGAAAGTGACATTATGAAACTTGCGATATTCGGTGCGGGCGCGATTGGGGGGACACTGGGCGCATGGCTCGCTCCGCAGTATCAAGACATTTTATTCGTAGCCGCCGGCGAAACGTATCGTGCCGTCCGGGATAATGGCATTACGATATATCAAGAGGGTAAGGGTGCGCCGAAAAATGTCCGGGTTTCCATCGTGGATGCCTTGGAAAAGGCCGGGGAGGTGGAGGTGTTGGTATTGGCTGTGAAAAACTACAGCCTTGAAGAAGTTTCCCGGAACATCAAGTCCATCTTGCCCAAAGAGCCCATCATTGTGGGCCTGCAAAATGGCGTGGCGAATCAACGCATTCTCCCCACGTATTTTTCACGGGTGGTGTATGGCGTGATTGGATACAATGCATGGAGAGATGCTCGGGATATCATCGGCTATCAGAAAAGAGGCCCTATTCTTCTGGGTACGCCGGATAATTCGCTTCAGCAGGAAATGCAGGCCATTGCGCGGATATTTAATCTTGGAGTTAAGACTGTTGTGACGCAGCGGCTCCAGGATGCCGCGCACAGCAAGCTGATCTTGAACCTGACGAATTCATTCACCACCCTTGCCGGGCATCGCTACCGGGAAGTGGATGATCTCGGCCTGTTTCAGCGCATCCTTTCCACTGTTTTGTATGAAGGGGTGCAAATCGTGCGCGCGGCGGGATATCGAGAATGCCGCATTGGCGGCATGCCGCCCTGGTTGTTTATCACCGCCAGTGCGAAGCTCCCGCAACGCATTACGCGCCCCCTCTTCCGGCGCAACCTCAAAAAAATGGTGCGCAGCAGCATGGCGCAGGATGTGATCCAGCATCGGCGGGGACAAACCGAGCTGGATATTATCAACGGATATCTGGTGAGTCTGGCGGATAAACATGGTGTTCCCGCACCCTATAACCGCGCTTTATATACGCTCTGCAATGAGGAATTTGCCAAGCCTGATTTTACCCCCCTCACCGTGCGTGAAATCTGGGACCGCCTCCAATGCCACATGTCATAGAACTTTACAGGGGATTTAAATATGCAGAAAAGACGAAAACCGGCGTATTGAAGATTTGGGTTCGTTAAGCGTTCTTGGAGGCAGGCCGAGTGCAGTTGTGCTTGTTTTTTTGCAGTTGAAGATTGACGATACGCTCAGGATGATTCTTGGCCGATTCCCGCAAGAACGCACACAACCTACCCGCATCATTTCCTATCTCTCTCGCGAACTCGTCTTTCATTCGGTAGACTTCTTTGAGGATAGGGTCGGCTTTCATAATTCATTCTCCTAATAATTCTTCCGGCGTACACACCTGTGGGGTAAACAATCCATGTTTTTCATTTACTTCCCGTAATTTTCGAAAAGCAAATGCATTGGCCAGGTGTTTGAAATTCCATGTGCACAGGAAGTCAATGTTATGTACGCTTGCAAAAGCCAAGTGAGCAGCATCTTCTGCACTGCCAAAAGGAACGACGTTTTTGCGTAAATAGAGTTCAATTGCAGGTTGAATATCAGATGTAACTTCTAAAACCGGAAATGGGGCAAGAAATGCCAAACGCTTTTTTGCAGCACGCCGATCCCCTTTACTGGCTTCCGTTAGGACAACGTCCGATACGAATATCGCGAAACGCTTTTGATCACGTTCCCACCAAGACCGTGTTGTCTGTTGCCGTCCCGCTGCGACAAGATCTCTCGACGGTTCAGCCAGCAAGTAACTGGGAATGGTCGTTTCCATATATAGCGAAGGCTTTTTCATTCTTGATCTATTTTCATCTGGGCAATATGGTTTGTCAAATCAACGCTCTGTACTTAAAAACTCCTGACTCCACTACTCCAGGATGGCGCCACGCGCGGCGGAAGTCACATATTTCACGTATTGCCTCATAAATCCTGGAGGGATGTCCCGCGGAGGAGGCGTGAATCCCTCCCTTAACCGTTGGCCGATATCCACCCCGTGAACATTGAGGGCCCGGTTCGGAATGTCGATTTCGATTTCGTCGCCGTCGCACAACGCCGCCAGCGGGCCGCCCGCATAGGCCTCGGGCGATACATGCCCCACGCACGGCCCTTCGCTTGCCCCGGAAAAACGCCCATCCGTGATCAATGCCACGCGCTTAAGCCCCGAATGCGCCAGTGCCATGGTCACCGCCAGGGTTTCCGGCATCCCCGGCCCGCCTTTCGGTCCTTCATATCGAATCACAATGACCTCGCCCTCGTTAATGGTGTTCTCGTCAAAGGCGTTTAACGCCTCCTTTTCTGAATTCATTACGCGCGCCTTGCCGGTGAAATGGAGCATGTCCGCGGCCACTGCCGACTGCTTCACCACCGCGCCCTCCGGCGCCAGATTGCCGTATAGGATCACCGTGCCGCCTTCAGGAAAATAGGGCGACTGTTTTGATCGTATAACCTCCGGATTCAGTACCTCCGCGTCCCGGAGTGTTTCCCGCAACGTTTCTCCCATCACCGTCATGGCATCCAGGTGCAGATCCCCGGCCAGTTCCTTCATCACGGCGCGAATGCCCCCCGCCGCATACAAATCAATCACGCCATGCGGCCCATTGGGACTGATGGACAGCAGTGTGGGGATTTTACGGTTGAAATCATTGAAGACAGACAGCGGAAGTTCGAGTCCAAGCGCATGGGCAATCGCAGGCAGGTGCAGGGTACTGTTGGTGGAACCGCCGATGGCCAGATCCACCATCACGGCGTTTTCCAACGCTTCATAAGTAATAATCTTCCGTGTAGTCAACCCTTCCTTAATCATTTCCACAATGCGCTGCCCGGTCTTTCGGGCATACGTCATCCTTTCCGGATGGAAGGCGGGCACATTGGCGGAACCGGGCAGGGCCATCCCCATCACTTCCGAAAGACACTGGAACGTGTTGGCCGTCCCCATCACTTCGCATGCCCCGCACGATGCGGCCGCTGCGCACGACAAGCCCAGCGGGGTGCCCGCATAGTCCTTAAAATCCACGCTGTCCTTCCTCCCCGGCATCTGGCGCACCTGCCATGCGTTCGGACCGCCTGTGAGCAGGATGGCGGGCAGGTCAAGCCGCGCCGCCGCCATCAGCATTCCTGGAATAATTTTGTCGCACGACGCGATCAGCACCACCCCGTCAAAGATCATACTCCGCACATGGGTCTCGACAATGTTTGCGATCAACTCCCGCTGAGGAAGGATGTACCGCATGCCTTCATGCCCCTCCGCCATGCCGTCGCAGGGCGCGGGTACGTTAAACTCGAAAGGCAGCCCACCCGCCGCATGAACGCCCTCTTTGACCTTTTCCCCCAGACCGCGCAGATGCATATGGCCGGGATTCAGGTCGGTGTGCGAATTCACCACCGCAATCATCGGCTTTTGCAGGGCTTCCACTATATCCGCGCCCGTGCTTTTAATCAGCGACATGCGCAACACGTTAATCAGACCGTCCCCAGGATTAAAATATTGGCTGCTTTTTGGTTTATCCACGGCCATTGCTCCCATTGGCTCTTTATGCCACAACAGCCCCGCAAACCGGGGCTGTTATGTATGTTGCAAACAGGTCAAATATTGTGTTTTAAGAATTCATAACTGGTACGGACGGCATCGAATACGTCGCCGTCGCAACTGTCTTGTTCGTAAACGTACCACTCGACCTTGGATTCCTCCGCGACCGCAAAAATCTCGTCCCATGGCAGCACGCCCTTGCCCAGAGGACAGAATTTATTCTTTCCGAAGAGACTCGGTTTTGAAACGTCTTTCACATGAATGACCGGACAGCGATTCGCGTATTTGCGCAAGTAGGCGGCTTCTTCCACGCCGCCGATATGCAGCCAGGCCAAATCAAACTCGCAATACAAATTTTTGGGCGATGTGCTTTCATATAGAATATCCAGCTTTGTCCGTGGATCCTCCGGAAATTTCTCCAATTCGTGCGCATGATTGTGATACGAAAGCCGCATCCCCAGCGCCGCCAGTTTAGCGCCCAGCGCATCCAGCCGCGCCGCGCCCCGCTTCCATCCCTCCAGATCTTTGGTGCAATCCCCCATCATGCCGCCCGGCGCCACGTCTTTCGCCCCCACCGTCTGCCAGAATTTCACATTGGCCTCAAAATCTTTCTCGAAATCTTCCACGCCCACATGCGCGGCGATGGCCTTCAATCCCGCTTTGTCAAGTTCCGCGCGAATTTGTTCCGCGCTTAAATTGGGCATGCCGCTCCATTGCACGTACTCAAACCCGATATCCCGGGATTTCTTCAGGGTTTCCGGCAAATTCTTCTCCGCCGGTTTACGCACCGTATACAGTTGCAGCGCGATTTTCGGATGGGGGTTTCCATTGCTCATGTGTCGTCTCCAGTATTCAGGTTGATCGTTGCTTTGCCCCATTGTAACAATCTCAGGGGTGTTTTTGCACAACCACCAATCTTTGTTATGGTTGCGGAAACTTATCCGCTTGGCTATTCCGGAGATTGGATCATGTAATCGTGGTACAAGGAGAAGAAAACTTGCCGGAGATCCCCCGCATGATGTTCAAAGAGTTCGTGGGCCGTAGTGCGTTGTTCCTGAGTCATGGCGGGATGCAATGTTTCGATCAGATCATCCAACAAAGCATGGGACGTCGCACATTCGTATAGTGTTGGAAGCCTCTTGGGAGTATGGCACGTGATGACCAGGCCTTTCAGCGCGTTGGAACGCCAGAGAAACCTGTGCCATCCCAGCCAGTCCAGTTGCTCTGCCCCGTCAAAAAGTGCCACCGTATTTTCCTTGAATTCGGAATATACGTCTGGGTCCAGCCGCCGCCGCGAGGCATTCAGAAAAAGCCGCAGTGTTGATATACCCCGTTCCTCCAGCCGATTCCCGAGTGCATTCAATAACGTGCTTTTCCCATGTCCATGCTTCCCTGCAATGGCCGCCCGGTAATTGAAGGATTCGAGCTGCGCCAGTAATTCGTCCCAGGATATCCCCTTGAGAATATAGTCAACGCCATGCAGCCGGCTTATGCGAAATGGATTCTGCGCCGCACTGAACATGACCCATCACTTCATTTCGAGACTGGCAAGGGTCAACTTCTCTGTCCAGGGGGAGACCAGGATATCCACGCGCACCACATCCTTCCCCTTGTTCAATACCAGTTCCAACGCCCATTGGATCGAGGTAATGGCCCCGCTGTAGGAATACGGCTGATCCGGCAATATAAGCTGAAAGCGTTCCTCATAGGCCGAGGGAAACATGGCAAACTCTTTCTCCGCCACCACATTCACATCCTGGGTGCCGCGCCCTTCCGTATACCAGAACAGGCGCAATACCGCATCCTTGGGTGCGGCCTCATCCTGCCATCCCGCGATGCCCTCAATGACTTGACCGGGGGCAAACTCACGCAAGTTATCGTCTATCGTCAAAATGAGCATATTTGGTCCTTATGCCGTGGATGCGGGTGGCAGGGGCAATACGGTAACCGGGAACTCAAGGTTAATGTCCGGCCATCGCGGCACCTCGCCTTTCACTTTGATCAACCACTGAATCTTGTTATTTGGGGCCTCAAACGTGTGCATGGTGAATTCCGGAAAGGCTATCTGAACCCGCCCCATCCGGATCTCATTTGGTCCGGATCCCTCGAATAATGGGATCTTTTCAAATACGCTGGTCACCGTAACGGTGTCAGTTCCCTGTTGATACCGGGCCACTTCCTGTCCCTGTAATTCCAGCGTAAACTTGGTGATGCGCTGCACCGTCCCGATGACGGTCCACTCCAACTCTGCCGTTGCGCCCAACGGGATCGCCCCCGGTGTGAGTTTCAAGTGCGGTTGCGGATTGAACATCGCCAGAAATGAATATAGCGCAAAACCTATCAATCCCAGACCCACCAGCACAAATGGGATCATGAACAGCAGCGGGAATATGGTTATGTTTTCCAGGTCGGACAGCATGATACCCAGAAATAGTCCTACAATCCCGTTCCAGAAAAGCGCGAAAACACAGGCAAAAATAAATGTCATAAGCGGCTTTTGTCCTGGCGGGAGTTCCACGGTTCCCGTCGCCGCTTGGGGGGCTTTTAACGGCGAAGGCGGCAGTTTTTGCGCACGGCCTTTGTTTCGGACCGTATGCAGGATAATGCCCCCGCCTATGATGGCAAACAACAAACCCATTCCGCCCCCGATCAGGTCTGAATGCCCGCCTTGTTCCAGAAAGGGGAGCGCACCCAATACAATAAAAAAAGCACTGCCCAGCACAAGAAAAATCCCGCCAACCATAATCAGGGTACGGGTGGATGCACCTGAACCACCCTTCGAGGAAATGGACTTCTGATTGCTTTTCCTTGCCACGATGCACCGCCTTTGGGATGTCCTGTTTACTGTAGCCGGAGGACATTGCCGCGTCAAGCGCTTTTTTCAGCCATCTGCCTCCTCTTGAAATCAACCCGGTAAGAGACCGATACTTATAAGCTATAGTGCGGAGAAGAGTGCATGCCATCACGGATGTCAGTTATCGGATTTCTTGCAGGCGGCCTGTGCCTGGCTATGACGCTCATGGAATTCGGTTGTTTCCGATCATGCGTTTCTTCTTCCCCGCCGCGCGAAAAACCTCGCCAGGTAATCCTGCAGAATCAAACTCCAGTGTTTCCCGGGCCAAGACCCGGAAGACAAACCCCTGTAACCCCCCTTCCAAGCCCCCTTGAACAAACCCCTGTCACACCACTCGCCAAACCGGCCGCGCCCCCGCTTGAGGAAACAGAAGCAGAAGCTGCGGAGGGAATCGCGGAACCCAAGCCGGAATTATCCCTCGCCGCCATTAATCAGGTCGAAGAAGGAATGGATTTCTCCCAGGTGATGGCGCTGTTGGGCAATGCGGGCATGGCCGTTTCCAGCCGAGGGGCGGATTCCATGATTTATAAGTGGACCCAAGACGGAACAAGCCTCGTCGCCAAGTTTGAACAGGGAAAACTGGTTCGGAAAACCGTTCTTGGCGCGAAAAAGGAACCTTCGGAGAAAGAAGGGGTAATTAAAGAGGAGGAGTATAACCAGGTCAAAGAAGGAATGACGCTGGAAGAGGTGATGGCATTGTTCGATGTGAAAGTAAAGGCGATGAGCGGTACGGGGGAACCCATCACCATCTATAAATGGTCCGACGAAAACGGATCCAGCTTTACGGCAAAATTTGAAAACGGGAAACTGGTGCGGAAAACAGGCCTGTATATTGCCCCCATGGAACCGGAAAAAACGGACGGCGGTGAAATGGAGGACAGAACGCAGGAAAGCACCGGTGAAGAATCCCTCTCCGAAGAAAAAAACGCTGTTGCGGAACCTGCCCCTGATGAAGCGGCAGGCGCGGAAACGGGCGCCGCCGAGGAAACCGTGGTTCAGAACACGGAAGAATATTGGCAGGAAGAAGAACCCAAGCCTGTCGTCAAACCCCGCACGACGGAGCGGATTAAAGTAGCCGGTCAGGAACGCCGCACTCGGCAGCGCGAGGAAAAAGAACCCACCCCAGTGGATGGAAAATCCTACAAGCCCAAGGCCAAACTGCCGAAATACACACACACGTTACGGCGAGGAACCTATAACATCAGTCTCCGTAATGAGGGCGATAGTGCCGTAAAGATCGGTCTGCGATCAGGAAAGCGCGGCTGGAACGGCACCCTCGCTCCTGGAGATAGATCCACCGTCAAAGTCGAAGAAGGCAGCTATGAACTGTATTACATCTATTCAAACGCGCCCTATACTCTTCAACAGGGCCGAACCGTGATCATCGACGGAAACTTCATGGCGGACGTGGCCATTACCCTCATCGAGAGTTCTTCCGAAAAATAAAAACAGCTTAGTGACTGGCCTCCGCGCGCCGTTTAAGCAGCGCTTCAAACTGCCGCATCCGGGTATCGAAGAAATTCATGAGTTTGGCGTGAAGCTCCGCATTTGCCGCCGCTATCAATGACTGGTGATTGCCCGAAGAACTGTCCAGCAGCAATACCTGATCAAAATTGTTGCCATAGGCATCGGTAACTTTGCAGCCCGCCTCCTGCGTAATCAATATCGCCGCCGCAAAATCATACGGGGCTATGCCCAACACCGAACCCCGCCCCGCATTTACAAAATGATCCCGCACAATCTCCGGTATGTCGCGCATGAACCGCGCCGCTACATCCACGCAGGCGTCCAACTGCCCCGTGATCAACCGTGTTAGGCTGTAGGACGTGCTGTTACACGCAAAAAAACCACCCTTCAAACTATTCAGATCGATTAGCCGCGCCGCCGTCGGAAACACCAGCTCCGCCGGGCGCGCCGGCACGGTCATCGACCACGAAATGGTTTCAAGATTGGTGGTCGTCGATAATTTCGGGCGTTTTATCTGGTCTTGGACATAAATCCGAGCCCCTTTTCCCCGCTCCGCGTAAAAAACGCGATCACCCACGATTTCCGCCACGCACGCATTATCTATGTCCGCAATGGTGGGCCGTTCGATAACCCGGGTGCTCGCAATTGAAACCACACAACTCTCGAAACCACATTTTGCCGCGCGCGTTCCGTCAATCGGATCCACAATCAGAAGATTCTTCGGCTGGATGTTGGAAAACGTCGAATAACCCGCATCCTCGGAATAATACGCTACCGGCGCCCGCGCTCCTTTCAGAAAATTCAATAAGGCCTTTTCCGCCGTCTTGTCCAATTCAAACGTAGCGTCACCGGTCGGCGCCGAACTCACAATCTCGCGTCCGCGTAGCGCGCGAACCATCGGCGCCACGGAATCTTTGATTGCAGCCGCCAATTGAAACAAAAATTCACGCGGCAACGGCTTGCTCCCAGGACGGGGTAGAGAGGGCTTGGGTACGGATACTACCGTGGGAGGGGTGGGCACGGCTGCTACGGGCGCTTTTGCCGGTGGCGGCGCTGGGGTCTTTTTGATAATCTCCTTGGGCTTGGCGGCAGGCTTCGAGGGGGCCGAAACCTTTTTCTTGGCTGCCTTGGCTGCCTGTGAAGAGCGTGTCACTTTGACCGACACTTTCCGGGCGGTTTTTTTAACCGGTTTGGGAACATGTTTCACCTTTGCCGGCTTTTTTACTGCTTTCGCCGGTTTTTTCGCCGGTTTTACCGGTTTCTTTGCGTGTTTTGACGTCTTGGCCGCTGGTTTTGCCTTGCGCGGCACCAGTTTTTTCTTTACGGCCTTGACGGGCTTGCTGCTCTTTTTTACTTTCTTGACTTGTTTCGCTTTTTGCTTCTTCTTCATAGGCGCCTCATCCATCCATGGACCCGCTCCCCGTCAGTCCACTTTTACCTTTGGAGGAGCAAAGAAGTCCAAATACCGGCTTGAAACCTTTCCTTGTTGAGCATTTCCCTTATGAATATATAGTCGATACCTCCACGTAACCACTTGACCTTTCCTGAATTTCATGTCGCCCTTTATGTTCGCATCAGGTGCATAATGTTTCCAGGCGAAGCAGTTTGCCGTCATTAAACCATAATCCCGGACATGCCACCCCGTCGGGAAACGGGGATTGCATGGGTGATCAAACACCGCTACGCCAACTTTCCGGCCCGATACCTGCCCACTATAATCACACCAGACTGCTGGCTTACCCCAGGTCTCCGCTTCTTGCACTCCCCCGAAGCCATTCTCGATCCTCCCCCCATTCCTGACATCCATTGAACTTGCCACTCGTATCGAAATTAACCCGCCCTCTTTAGTATCCCGAAACGTCACACCGCTTTCAGTCATTTTGAAGGCAATGGTCACATCAAACAACCGTATGCCTCCAGAAAGCGCGTAAATCCGTATTTCCCGGTTTTCCTTAAATTGAACCTTTCCCTTCGCATCACACCAATGATTCAATGCCTCAATCCGGCCAAAAACCGGACCGGCTTCCACCCGCAGGAACTTCTGATGCTGCTGTGTTCCATGCCCGGGATCTTCACTCCAGTTGTCCACTCCGTCACAATCCCCATACGCCACCCAAATCGATTTATGATGGGGATGATCCTGATGTTCACCCCGGCTTCTCTTCATCGGCCAATTGCGTGTTACTTGAACGCCATACGGACCCAATACCGGATACAAAAAAGGCCTAACCCATTTAGAATCATAGTTATACGAAGTAAACAGACCCCCATGTACCTGGATATCCACTCGACCCTTCTCCTGATACTTATTTACCGAAACAAGGGAAGGAGAGGGAAGAGAGGTCTTCTCTACTAAAAGTGTTTGGCGGCACCCCGTCTTCAATCCTTGAACAAGCCATGATAACCACACCCCCGTGTGATCGCTCTCCATTTGACAAAAAATGATCTTTCCGCTTTTTTCGTCTTTTAATCTATACTGACCACCATTTAGCCCCTTATCGGGAATATGAACCGTCACAGGGCATTGGCAGCGATCATGTTCTCCCGCTTCCAATATCAATTTATGGAGTGACGCCACGAAACTACTCCTCTGAAATCCCCTGTGACCGGCTGTCCTGACTAAGGCCAATTTTAGCACTTCTTACCTAAATTGTCCAGAGGTTTCTACAGGCGTTGCGAAAGTGCCTTTTTTTCTCAAAAGAGTTCCAGACACAGTGCAAATTACCGGCATTTCGCGGCTAAACCGTTGTGTTTTAGTTTGCCTGGAGGAGAAAAAGGCCCATTTTTCGATTGCCTTTTCTATTGGAGAATAAAAAAGTGCCCCCGGCTCAGTCGTTAAGACCGGAATATAGCCCCTTCCTGAGGGGAAAAGGATGAAATGCGATTACCCCACAGGCTCCAGCGCCTGTCGTATATGACGCTCTAATTCACTGGGGCGCAATGGTTTAGAAAGAACTGCGGAAACGGTGTTGGAGGGAAAGGTGCTTGTATCGAGCAAAAAACCTGTTAAGATAATAATGGGCAGGTCAGGATAGTCTTTGCGTATGCATTCAATGGCTTCAATACCGTTCATCCGCGGCATTTCAATGTCCATGATTACAATGTCATATTCTTTTTGCTGGCACGTCATTACCGCTTCATGACCATTGCACGCTTCATCGACACGATACCCCCGAAGCTTGAACCAACTCACCAAAGCGGTCCTGACTTTGGGTTCATCATCCACAATCAATAACCGAATGCATTTAGGGTCTTCAAGCATTTCAGCCATTTCGATACATCCAAGGCTGTTCATCTTTATATCTCCGGTTGCTAACACACATGAATAATAACAACCGGAAGTTACCGTTCATACTTCAAATAAATTACGTTTTTTTAATCTAATTTACCTAAAACAGCATCATTTTGCAAAAACCGTATTTACTCTGCTGGTTGTAAAAAGTTTGTCTCTTTATACCTAACGGTACTTCCATTATACAGGGGATCCTCATCCTCACCTTCATTATTTTGTGATGGGCCGTACAAACAAGCACTTTTATCAAATTACAAAACCGTTTTTATTGAATTCACTCCCTGAAAATTCTGCATGTCACTTAATCCATAAGCATTATAGCATCAAGGTTGTTTAAAAACAAGACAAATTATCCAGAGGCATTTGCGAAATAGGCCTTTTTCTCCTCTGGGTACAAGAAAAAGCAACGATTCATCTGTGCAATGCCAGTAAGTTGCCCTGTATCTTTTGATTTTTAGATGGAAAGGCCTATTTCGCAAATGCCTGATCCATCCTG
>JAKQOG010000061.1 GCA_029565395.1 Candidatus Hydrogenedentota bacterium
ATGCTTGCGGATTCAGCCATTTCAAGCATCACTTCCGTGCGATTGCCCGCCACTTGCCCTACGAACGCGCACGGCAATTGTCGCAACAAGATCCCCTGTTGCTGGAGGCCGCTTTCCTGCAACTGGCCGGATTGATGCCCATGAAAAACGAACCGCCTGTAACACACCTTCTCCGGCTCAATGCACTGCGTCAAAACAAGTTGGACGGTTTGAAAAACCTGTCCCTATATTGGCGGCGTATCGGTCTGCGGCCCGTCAATTTCCCTGAACGACGCTTGGCGGGCGCCGCTCTTTTTGTGGCCCGTACCGCACGAGAAGGCTTTGTGGAAACCCTTCATTCCCTTTGGCGGGAGGATTTACCGCCCACGCACCGCCGAAAAGCCTTTGAATCGCTGTTTCCCAATGCGATGGGATTTTGGGCGGAACATTGCACGTGGACCGGCAAAAGGCTGCTAAAACCTTGTGCACCCATAGGCCCTGCGCGTATACGGTCAATCATTGGCAATGTTTTTATTCCCGCCGGTCTCGCCCTCGCGCGCCGGGAACATAACCGCCCCCTGGAAGAACGTGTGTATGAATTCTTCACCGCCTTCCCCGCCGAACAGGAAAACCATATTCTCCGGACCATGATCCCGCGCATGTTCGGTGATTGCCATCCCACACGAATCAATTTCCAGGTGCAACAAGGCCTGCTGCAAGTCCACCAGGATTGGTGCGAATCAAACCCCTCTTGTCAAAATTGCTCCATCCTAAGACACCTGCGCGCCGACTCATAAATAAAACATGCCTTTTTTGACGGCTTCTCGGCGTGAGCCCCGGCCTCCCAACTGCAACCACTTTCGTGGCGGGAATAGAATTCACTTTCCTGAACGTTTTGCGGCGAATACCGTGTTTTTCATTAGCATGGCGATGGTCATGGGACCCACTCCGCCGGGAACGGGTGTAATGGCTTTTGCTTTCTTGCTCACCCCCGCAAAATCCACATCGCCGCAGAGCCGGGAGCCCGATTTCTTTGTCGCGTCCGGAATACGGTTCATACCGACATCGATCACCACCACGCCCTTCTTCACCATGCGCGCCTTGATAAAATTCGCCACGCCGATAGCGGCAATCAATATGTCCGCGGTCTGCGTAACCGCTGAAAGGTTTTTGGTGCGGCTGTGGCACACGGTCACGGTCGCATTTGCGCCTTTCGCTTTTTGCATGAGCAAGGCGGCGACCGGTTTCCCCACAATATTCGAGCGCCCCACGATCACCACATGTTTTCCCGCAGGATCATATCCATACCGCAGAAGCAATTCCTGACACCCGGCCGGGGTGCAGGCCACAAAACACTCCTCCCCATTCAACAGTTTCCCCTTGCTCACAGGATGAAAACCATCCACATCCTTCCGGGGGTCAAGGGCATTGAGTACTTTCTGCTCATCGATGTGCTTCGGAACCGGGCTTTGCACCAGAATGCCGTGGACCTTGGGATCCGCATTCAATTTTGCAATCAGGTCAAGAAGTTTCTTTTCAGGGGTCTCTTTGGGCAGATCATAGGCAAAGGAAGCCACGCCTATCTCCGCGCAGGTCCGGCGCTTGTTCCGGACATAAATCTGGCTGCCCGGATCTTCACCCACCAGCACCACAGCCAATCCCGGTGTGATGCCCTGCGCTTTCAAACCCTCGATCTCCTGTTTAAGCTCGCTTAAAATCGCTTCGGATACCTTTTTCCCGTCAATGAGCTTTGCCGTGCGTTTTTTCATCATGAGCAGCCCTTTCATCGCTTGAATGGAAGGATGATAATGTATCCCCGCCAAACACCGCAAACCTGCCGGTTTCAATTCGCCCGAAATGTATTCAGGCATTTGCGAAATAGGCCTTTCTATCTAAAAATCAAAAGATACAGGGCAATTTACTGGCATTGCACAGCCGAATCGTTGCTTTTTCATTTACCCAAAGGAGAAAAAGGCCTATTTCGCAAATACCTCGTATTATCACTGCTTATGAAATTTCTCATTACGTCCTTTTTTTATGTTTGCCACAACAAGCTTGCCAGAATTCCTAAAAAACTGTAATATGCTTCTCGTTGGTTTAGCCCCTGTAAACGCTTTCCATGGAGGGCCTTACATGAGCAGTACACACTATGCGCCGGAAACCTGCGCGGATGAATCATGCAAGAAAAACGCGTTAACCGGTTCAGACTATTGCTGGGAGCATCTGGACGATAAAGCCGGCTATCTCAAGCAACTCGTAAGCGGCATTATGGCTGACGGCTGGCTGGCGGGCATTAATCTGGCCGGATGCAATCTGGAAAATGCCGACCTGCGGCGTGTCCGGCTCTCAGGAGCTAATCTGGCCGGGGCCAATTTTCGCCATGCCGACCTTCGTCATGCCTTTCTGGATGGCGCCGATCTCCGGCAGGCAGACTTTTCCGGGGCCAATCTCGAATTCGCGGTGTTGGGCGGCGCAAACATTTCCAAGGCGCGATTTCAGTCCGCCAATGTACAGCGGGCGAATCTGGTCGGCGTGACCGGTCATCGGGCCGACTTTACCGCCGCCAATCTCTATTATTCCCGGCCCGGCAATGCGGATCTCCAAGAGGCTCTTTTCCGCAATGCGATCATTCAGCGGACAATATTCCGGCGCGCGAATCTCCGGGGCGCGGATTTCTCCGGGGCGAAAGGCGAGGCTAATTTTGAGAATGCCAACCTGGAAGGAATCCTGCGATGATTTTCGGTCATTTCCTTTCTGGTGCAAACGAAGCCAATATGTTCATTGCGGCTTGCCCGGAAACGCGCCATGCACTGCTGGTGGACGTTCCTTTGTGGGAACCCCAAATCGAACGTTTCCTAAAAGTGCATCACCTGAAAGTGACCGCCGTATTCATCACCCATGATCATTACGACCATACCGGCGGACTTGATACCGTCATGGGCATGTTCAAGGTCCGCGCTTATAGCGGCAGCGGCCATGCCGGCGGATTGACGGTTCACAAACTCCGGCATGACGATCCCCTTCATTTCGGAAACATCGAAGGCCGTGTCGTCGCCACGCCCGGCCATACTCCTGAAGGAATCAGCCTCATTCTCCCGGGAATGGTCTTTACCGGTGACGCTCTCTTCTCCGGATCAGTAGGGGGCACTTCCTCCCCCATCAATGCGCAAATGCAGATCCATTCCATCCAAACCTATCTCTTCAGCCTGCCGGAGTACTACGAAATCCATCCCGGACACGGCCCCTCCAGCACCATCGGCATCGAAAAACGCTTCAACCCTTTTTTTACATAGTACGGCACGGTTTTTGTATTGCCTGAAACTGACTCGCGAAGAGCAAAGTCGAACTGTCAAGTAGGCTTATAATCTTGGCATGAAAGAGCAAAAACAGGTGTCTGTAAGTATGATGTACGGCAGGTCTTTTTTGATTCGCATCTATTTTATTTTCAGTTTCTTAGCTTTCCTATTCCCCATCCTTCTCCACGCGGCGGACCCCGCGTTTTATATCGACCTGCCCATGACGGATGGAACGAAGATCGCCACGGATGTCTACCTCCCCAAGGATGGCCCTGGCCCGTGGCCCACAATTCTCGTCCGCAGTACCTATGGCCGTTATGTCGGCCGAGAGGATGGATACGTAAAGGATGGTTATGCGGTCGTCGTACAAGACGTCCGGGGGATGGGGATGAGTGAAGGCGAAAAACACGTATTTTATACGGACACATGGCGGCCAGGCCTTATGGACGGCAAAGATACGGCAGCCTGGATTAACGCCCAGCCTTGGTGTAACGGGAAAATTGGAACCACGGGCGGTTCCGCCCTCGCCATGACTACCATGCTCCTTTCGCCCGCCACCCACGATCTCGCCGCCCAGACCTATTCCGTAACGCCCTCGAATTTTTACACCGATACCTGCTATCACGGCGGGGTTCTTCGCAAAAACCTGATGGAAGGATGGCTTACCGCCATCGGACAGCCGCATATCATCGACTTTTACAAAGGTCACCCGTATTTTGATGATTTTTGGAAATACTACGATGTGGTCTCCAGGGCACAAGACATCACTGCCCCGGCAGTTTTCAATGCGCAGTGGTTCGACATTTTCCTCCAGGGAACCATAAATGGCTTTATGTCCCGCGAACTCAATGGCGGGCCGGGCGCGCGCGGAAACAACTATCTCGTGATTCGGGCCGGCACCCACAATGGCAATGAACGCTCTCCCGATTTCCGCTTTAATAAAAACCGAAATAGCGTTCCCTCCGGCGGACTCAATCGGGCTTTTTTTGAATGTCATTTAAAGGGAGATACGGAGGCCCTGAAAAATTACGCAAAAGTCTATTATTATGTTTTCGGGGATGATCGCGCACCCAACGCCCCGGGAAATGAGTGGCGAACCGCCGATACATGGCCTCCCTTTCCCACCGTGCCCACTTCTTACTATTTGAGCGAAGACAACAGCCTCTCTGACTCTCTCCCCTCCGCACAAACCGCTTCCCAGGGGTATATTTTTGATCCCAATGACCCCTATCCGACCAATGGCGGCGGAAATCTCTTCTACAACATCCCGCGCGGCCCGCACGATCAGCGTAAAAACAGCACGGTTCGCAAAGATCTGCTCAAATTCGCCAGCGCCCCGCTCACCGGGCCTGTTGAAGTCACCGGACGCCTTACCGTCAAACTCTGGGTATCCACCGACGCCCCGGACACGGATTTCACCGCCATGCTCCTTGATATCTTCCCCAAAGGCGATGAGCGTGAAATTAATATTCAGGACAGCATCCAGCGCGTTAAAATGCGTGAAACCCTTGAGAAACCCGCTCCCCTCCTGACCAGTTCCGATCAAATCGTGCCTATCGAAATCGATCTTCAAAGCACCAGTTGGATCTTCAATACCGGCCACCGCATCGGCCTGCATATTTCCAGCAGTAATTATCCCCGTTATGAAGTGAATGCCAATACCGGCGCGGATCATCCCGATGGCCAGGAACTCCGCGTGGCGCACAACCGTGTCCACATGGACAAAGAGCACCCCAGCGCGATCGTTCTTCCCATCCGGCCCCCTGGCCAATAAATTGCACCACCCCCTCCCGCTTCCTATAATCCAATGTGACATAAGCAGGTGGGTGTAGCGAAGCGAAATCCACCGGGGTTTGCTGGCCATTGATATGTTCGAGGGATTGCGTATGATCACCAGTACACGAGCCATGCTCTTCACCACACTTTTCCTTTGCCTTTGCGGGACGAGTTTTGCCGGAAAAGAATCCGTGCTTGCCGATATTCAAGATGAATCGGGACCTAATTCCAAAACCCAGCGCAATACCAGTTTTTTCGACCTTCCCACAGATGGCAAGAAAATCGGTGTTGCCACTGACATCACCCTGGAATCAGGAAGCGGCACAATGCGCCTCTCGGGCCCGGACGAAGAGGTGCTGGTAGAAACGACGCTGACCCAGGGCTCAAATACCCACACTGCACAATATGGCCCCTTCGATAAACCTGGCCGCGCCCGGTTGGAAATATCGTTGAAGGAAGCCGTGGGAAAATGGCGGGCCATTGTTGTTGCAATGCCCCCCAAAAGCGCCTTTTATCCCATGTTTGCCACGGGCCCTCTGATGATTCTCATCAGCTTGCTCTTTTTTATAGGGTGGTGGCGTTGGTCCAAGGCGGAACTGCGCTGGTTTCTGATTGGCGCGGCGATTTGGACCGTGGGCGTGGCGCTTAAATTTGCCTTTGCCATCGCGCTGAATGAACACATCCTGGGAATGATTAAAGCATCCACGGATCCCAAAAACTATATTGCGGCAGGCAGTCTGTATATCGGATTGCTCACGGGTGTTTTTGAAGTTTTCATTACGTTGATTGCCGCCCTGCTTTGGAAACGAATGGCACAGGAGCCCCGCCGCGCTATTGCCGTGGGCGTGGGCGCGGGGGCGTTTGAGGGACTGCTGCTGGGAGGGGTAGGCGTGATAAGCGCCATAGCGATGATATCCGGTGGAACCTTGGGAGACACGGCTTCCATTCCAACCACCTATATTATGGCCTCAACTCCGGTCCTGTGGCTGTGCGGCCCTGTCGAACGCATCATCGCCATTCTCTGCCATACGTCGTCCCGGGCGCTTGTTCTTCTGAGTGTAGTTACACGCCGACGCTCCTATTTCCTCTATGGATTCATGATTATGACCGCTATTGACACCGTTGCAGGCGCCGTGCATATCGGGGAATACCTTGGCCATGTCTCCATGTGGTGGATCGAACTGTCCCTCGCGCCGTTTGCACTTGCCAGCCTGGTGGTCCTGCGTTGGTGCTGGTCTGCATGGCCCGTCCCCCAGAGCAATGCACATGACGCGGAGCCCATTGCGGAAACGACGGATTGATAAATCGATTTTTATTCGGTGTGATTTACACAAACCCCGCCTGATATTTCTAATGAAACCGGCTCTATTGGTTATAAGTCTGAGAGAGAGCGAGGAGAATGTTCTATGAGTAGCTTTCGGAACTCCAATAGATTTTTCATTATTTCGTTGTTTGGAATGATGCTGTTGACAGTGGGGGTGTTCGCACAACAGACTGCGCCCTCTGCCGCGGCAGAGGCCAAACCCGCCGAAGCAGCGCTTATAACACCGGACATCATCGAGCATCCCGAAGTAAAGCAGATCGATGCGGAGGGTGCGGGAAAATTATACTCAGTAGGCGAACACCTGGTATGCGTGATGGAAGGGACGCCGGAGGAAATGGGCTTTCAGCATGGCCGCCTCCTGGCCCAAAAAATCAAACACGTAATTACGGAGGGCTATTTTAAGAAGGCTCTGTGGGACCGTGGCTACACGCCGGAATACGTAAATGCCCAGTCCGCGCGAATGGAGAAATTCATACCTGCGGCGTATATGGAAGAAATAAAGGGGATCGTGAAAGGCTTGAAGAAAGCGGGAGTAATGGATGTTACGCAGGATGCGGTCCGGAACGGCGTCACGCAGGCGGAAATCCTTCATTTTGATCCGAATTCCCCCCCAGCCTGCTCCAATTTCGCCTGTTGGGGGCAATGGACCACGGATGGACGCCTGCTGCACGGCCGGAATTTGGATTGGAGCATCGATTGGAGCGCACAGGATGATGCAGTGATTTTGGTGTGGCGGCCCAAGGGCGGAACGCCCTTCATGATGGTGGGATGGGCCGGGGGCATTGGCAGTGTAAGCGGAATGAATGCACACGGCCTCACCCTTGGCGAAATGACCTGTGTCTCATCGGATGCCACGTTTGACGGTATTCCTCTGTGTGTCCTGATGCGGCGCGTGCTCCAAGAGGCGAAAAACCTGGATGAGGCGGTGAATATCATCCGGACAGGTCCGAGAACAACCGGATGGAATTTTATCTTGGGCGACGGAAATGCCGGAGATGGCCGCGCCCTCGAAGTGGATGCGAAAGCCTGTGAGGTGTTCGGATCAATGGACCCCAAGGAAAATGAGGAGACCGGGCATTGGTCCATCCCCGATGCCGTGCGCCGGACAAACCACCCAATTAGCGCCACGCAATTGCTGAAGCTTGCACAATCAATGGGACCAAAGATGGGGCTCAACATCACAACCATGGAACAACTTAAGGCCGCCATATTTATACTCAAGATCCAGAATACGTGGCAACGGTATGATTGGCTGGGTAAACAAATTCAGGCCAAACCACATGGAATGGACGTAAAAGAAGCCCTGCAATTGCTCGCTAACGGTCCCGTATTCAATGACGATACCCTTCATTCCTGGGTGTTCGATCCAAAGAATAAAACGGCTTATGTGGCCGTGGCAGGGATCAATCCTCTGCTCACGGCAACACGGTGTGCATTCACCAAGATAGATCTGAGTCCTTGGTTTAATTAAACCCGCTGGCCCGGATTTCTACCCAACTCTTCATTATGCTTGTCATTGCGAGCCGCCGACCGCCTATGGCGGCAATTCGCAAAAGAA
>JAKQOG010000070.1 GCA_029565395.1 Candidatus Hydrogenedentota bacterium
CCATCGACCCCGTCCTCGTATGCTTCTGGGCCATGGCCATGTACACCTTCCACCGCGCCGTGGCCGGGGAAAAGAGCATGTGGACATTAACCGGTCTCGCCCTCGGCCTCGGAACCCTCAGTAAATACACCATGCTCGTGCTCGCCCTCTCCTTTTTGGCCTACCTGGCAATCTGTGACCGGCGCTGGCTCCGCACCCTCTGGCCGTGGCTCGCCATGGTCATTACCCTGCTCTGCCTTTCCGGCGTGATCTATTGGAATGGACAGCACGACTGGGTCTCCATCCGCCACACCGCAAGCATCGGCGCGGAAGGCACGCGCTCCTTCGGAAAATGCATCGGTGGATTCTTCGAGTACCTCGGCGGCCAGGCCGGGGCCACCTCGCCCATCTTGTTCTTCTTCTATCTTTGGGCGATCTGGCACTGTGCGCGCCGATTCCGCGTCAATAAAGATGCCGCCTACCTCTTTCTTTGCTTCGCCGTGCTCTTCGGCTTCTACCTGTTCATCGCACTGACCCGCAAGGCAAACGTCAACTGGCCCATCTGCGCGTACACCGCCTGCGTTGTGGCCTTCGGATGGATCTGGACCGAACAGCCCCGCAGCCTCAAGGCGCGGCGATGGCTTACCGCCGCCATTGTGCTGGGCTGCATCATCGGCCTGGCCGCGCGAAGCACAGGCCTGATTTATCTCGCGGGTCTCCCCATCGACCCCGATAAAGATCCCACCAACAAACTTCGCGGCGGACGCGAAATCGGCCAGGCACTCTCCAAATACATCATCGATCCCAAGCTCGGCCCCTTTCCCTTCAGTAACCGTTATCAAATGACCGCATGGACCGCGTTCTATACCAAGGGACATCCCCGCGCCTACTGCATCAACCCTGGCGACCGCCGCATGAACCAATACGACCTCTGGGGCGGCTGGCCCGAACTCAAGGGCCGCGACGGTCTCTTCGTCACCGGCGGCGACGCTATCAAAGCCCAACTCTGGATAGAGGGCATGGTTCAATTCGGCGCCTTCACCAAGGGCGAAGTCCTCGAAATCGTCGAAGTCAAACGTGCCAACACCATCATCGACCGCTACTCCATCAGCCGCCTCTACAACTACTCCGGCGCAGACCAAACACCGTCCACCACTAAATACTGACCCCATATTTCTAAAAAGAAGTTCTATTTATACGCTTCCTTTTAACTATAATATCCAGAATGCATTTGAATATGATGTTTTACTGAAAAGTTTCAGTAATATACTATCTTGAAGCAAAACCCAACTGCGAGTTTAGGTGCAACCATTTTATAAAGGAATAAAAATGAGGAACGTAATTCTGGTTATTTCTTTCTGTTTGCTTTCAATCGGCTGTCATCACTCTAAGCATGATCCTTTAATTCCTGCAGGAGAATCTCGCACTTCCGCTCACCATGACGAGACACAAAACCAACACAAGACAACAAGCCCCCCTCAGCAGCCCCTGTCACCCCCGGCAATAGACATATCCGTAGTGTGTGAAGAAACTATGATCGGAAACCCTAGCGGCATCATTGAGATGGTAGCCCTCCTCAAGGTATCATTGGAAGACGGCTTGACGAAAATGGGTTATAGGGTACGTTGTCTATCGGCAGATAAGTGGCAAACATCATCTGACGAATCGTACCGTCTTTCCATAGCTCTTGTAAGCTACAGCCATCGAGGACCAAAGAAAGTTCTCTATGCGCGATATGAACTCACGCGCGCTGGCCAAATTATGTTCAAAAAAGACCTTTTCGAAATAAACACCGTCAAAGGTGCAAGCGTACTTGTAAGGGCTCTTGCATCCAGAGCTACAGACGATGTCTGGAGATTCCTGCAAAAATAGTTGGAAACGAAAAAATGGAACCCAAAATATTTAACGGAATTTTCGGCAGGATGTATTCGTTCATGACGCCGTTCATGAGACGGGTATATGGGGATGTCATTCGCCGGATGGATATTCCGAAGGATCGGGAAATATCGGTATTGGAGATTGGGAGCGGGGACGGCGCGATGGCGTCATTGATGCTGGCATCGCATCCGCTGATTAGGCGCTATACGCTGGTGGACCCGGCGGAAACGCAATTATCCATCGCACGAAAAAAGTTGGCACGGCACACTGACCGTGAAATCCGGTATATATGCAGCACGGTCGAGGAATTGCAGGAGGTGCAAGGTGATTACGACTATGTGATTTCGTTCGCCTCGTTGCATCACTGGATTGACATCGCGCGCGGGTTTGAGAATTGCGTGAGGGCCTGCAAAGGGACGGTGATAGTTATCGACGGCATCAAAAATCGGAAGTATTCGGACATCTATCGGGCGGTCAGAGACATTGGCGGCGGACATCTCGTTGCGCTGTTCTATTGGATTGGTTCAAGGGATGCCTTAAACGAAGATGTCCTCGATGGGATATCTTTAAAAGTTGATTTTCCAGTGAACGTCATGAAGGAACATTTGATCTACGAATTCAGAATAGAAAAAGGCTTTTAAACTGCCAATCAGAAAAGCCAACGCCTTTCGTTCAAAATGCATTCTGATTCATTTTGGACAGACCTCCCTTTTTCATTAACCTTTTTTAAGCAAGATCCTCACGTATTTTTCAGATATTCCGTATTATTTTGCAAAGGCAACCACTTCGATCTGGCTGTGTTTCTTCCGAGCGTCTTCAATATACGATTCCAGTTGTGCGGCGACATCATCGGCAATCCAATCCGCTCCGCATTGATCACATACCATGGCGGGGACCTGTCGGACCACCACCACGCCAAATCCGAGATCAACGGAGAACATTGTTTCCCCGCTGGTTTTTGTTCCTCCGCAGAACGGGCAAGTATCTTCTGTCAGTTTCATTTTTCTTTCCATAAGATTGCGAACTACCATTATCCTATACATGGCCTTTCGCTGACAAGAGAACCTCCTGGCCAAATCACATATAGCCCCATCACGGTTTTCCCTCGGCAGAGAGTTTTTTGTAAAAATCGGCTTCGTGATTGGAGAGGCTCTTTTGCCGGATCATCTGCTTGATCTGATTGAGGTCGAGGGTGCGGGGAGTGCCTGCGGAGCCGGGAGCGGGGGCGGCGGATTCAAGGGCGGATTGCACCAGGAGATCGCGGGTTTGGGACAGGGTGATCGCGCAGAATATCAGGGCCACAACGGCCACGGCGAGGATGAATATTTTCTCATTTATTCGCATGGAGGCACCTGTCACAGTGGAGGCAATCGAGTTCATCGGTATTCCGCACGCCAAGATCGCAGCGGTTGGGTAAGGTGGGCGGACTGATCTTCCTGAGGATGCGGACACTTTTCAATACTGCGAGAAAGGCTCCGGCGGGGCATACATTCCTGCACCAGAACCGGCGATAGAAAATGGAAAGGGCCAGCACAATAAGGGCCAAGATCAACACCGTACCGCCGCGCGCCGAACTGAAGAACGTGATCAAGGGGTCGGCGCCAAGGACGGCGCTGTCGCGGGTAAATGCAAAAAGCGCCGTGAGCAGGAACAGCAACACATATTTTACGAGGCGCGCATAACGCCAGACAGATTTGTCCGGATCGGTTGCGAAATATTTCGGCCGCAGATCACCGAGGAGTTCCTGTGCCGCGCCGAAGGGGCAGACATATCCGCAATAGACATTTCCAAACACGAGGGCCAGCACCGGCAACAAGATAACCAAGAAGAAAGGCGCTGTCCAGAGCCCCGGCAGGCCGTTGAATGCCAGCGAGGAAAAGAGTTGCTGGGTGGAGTATTGAAGATTCAGCCAGAACCCCAGCACGCCCACACTCGCCAGCAAAATCCCGCGGCGAATCCAGGGATTAGGCCAATAGCGCGCCAGCACGCCCACTGCGAAGAATCCCGCCAGCCACCAGAAATTGACATCAACACGCGTTCGGGACGGGGCTTCCGGCATCGCCTTTACCTCTTTTCCGAGGGCGGCGGATGCGAAGGCGCGTCCTGCTGTTTGCACGGTCTCCAAAATAGCGTTTGAGGTGAGCGTAGCCCCCGTTACACCGTCCACGCTTTGAAAATCTTTTTCATCAAGAAGGTTTTTCCCTTGAAATGAAGCAAGCCATCCTTCGACCATGCGCAGATAGGCCGGCGTCTCGCGCGATTGCATCACCTGTACTTTTTTCAGCACGCCATCCTGGTCCATCGCAAGGGCAAGTTCAATAGTGCCACCATACCCCCGGATTCCACGGGTGAAAGGACGGCTGCTGAACACGGATACGCCTTCCGGAGAAACGAAATATTCTGTGCTTGAACCGTCGGGCAATTTAGCCACACGCTTTTCCAATGTTGCGTTATCCAAAAGGATTCTTGCGGTGCTGGCCAGGCGAAGGCCTTCCTCACTGCGATAGGCCCATGCCGCGAGATCGGCGGTAAGGATCAGAAAAATTCCAATCCCCGCCAAACTATATCCGCCAATGCGCGTAAACCAGTCCACCTTATCGCCTTCTGTAGACACCATATAACCTTTGAAACAAAGTCCGATGCTGACTATCATCAACAGGGCCAATATCGGCAGACAGGCATTCGCGCCAAATAACGGAATAAGCCAAAGCCCCGTCACAATGGCGCCGGTGGCCGCACCGAGATGATCTAGCGTTTCAAGCATGGCGCCGGAGATAATCGTGGTGTGTTGGGCGGCGCAGAGACGTTCCGCGGCGAGAGGGAAGATAGCGCCGGTAGCGAGCCCGGCCATGCAAAACAAGCCCGCGTATATCAATTGGTTCTGGACGTCTTGAGCATAAAAAAGGAGCGAGAGAACAAACAGTACCACTAGTCCGAGAAGAAGAAGCAGCCGGGAGGGCGAGGCTCCCGCCGAGCCGTAAGACAAAAAGCCCAAGTGCCGTTTTGTGCATAGAACACTCTTGTTTGACGGCTCGGCAGGAGCCTCGCCCTCCCATGCAAGAAGATACTGCACTCCCGCGCCTCCCAATCCTGACCCCAGCATAAAGAGCGCGGACATCAGGCCAATAGTAAGGAACAATGCGCCGAATCGGGCCTGGTAGTTCAGAAACAGGATAAGGCTCAGAGAAATGGCGATGCAGCCAACAGCGAAAATCAGAAAAGCGGTGTCAAAGGATGTAAAACGTATTTGTTGGGACTTTCTCGCGCCGATCCGGGCATGCAAACGGAGCACCAAATAGATCAGGATGGCCCCGATGACCATCCATGCTCCGATCTGAAGAATTACCGGTATGTGTTCCGCCAGTTTTTTCATGCCCGCCTGACGCAGCGTGGTCAGAAGCGCAAAAAGCAACGCTTTAGGGCGCGCATCAGTGTTACGCAACAGATCCGGATCCGTTTTGTGTTTAATTTCGTCATATTTCCCCCGCTGAAACGCAATGCGGTCCGGCAAATAGAGAGAAAGGAGCCCTTCCGGCGGATAGACCTCCGCCGCGCCCGGAATTTGCGCAAATCGATCGCGGAGCGTGGCGCCCAGCTCGCTTAGGTTCTCTTCCCGGCAACCGATAAGCCACGATTCATCTCCCGGCTTGATCGACACAAATTGAAACAGTTCGTGGAAGGTGGTGAAACTGGATGCACCCTGATAGGCCAATTCTCCGCCGAGAACATTCGCCCCGCCGCTCACGCGCAAGGCGGCCACGCCCGCCGGTGTCATGGCCTTCGCGATCAGCTCAAAAAATTCCCGGCTGCAATAGCGGCTGAGGATCAGCGTGGACGGATCAGGCAAGTTTAAAAGAACAAGATCATATTCATTCGTTTTTTCCGCAAGAAATGCCCGTGCATCCTGCGGAGGCATGCAAATGCGGCGTGCTTCGTTTGAGAATGCGTCCGGCAGAATCCGCATAAGCTCTCCGGGATAGCGCGGATCGGGATCCAGCCACGTGATATCGGTGATCTGCGGAATCCGGAGAAGCTGCAACGCAATATGCAGTGAATCCGGCCCCACCAGCAATACTCGCTTTGCCTTGGGACACTGCGAGAGAGCAAGGGCGGTCACCTCTCCCCCATGCTCCGCGTTCGGCAAGGTTTCGCATACCTCTCCATTCGACAGTACCACAAATTGATTCTCTCGCTGTCCATATAGATATTCCGCCTGCGCAGTGGAAAACGAACCGTGATAGGATTCTCGCGGCAAGAGACGCCCCCACCGTTGTGCAGAATCCCAGCGTGCCCACGAACCACCCAATCCCGCACAAAAGGCCACAATAAGTAGAACCACCGGGATAAACTGAATTCTTGGCCGAGGGGATGCCAAGGTCATTGCCATACTCAACACCACCCCGCAGATCAGGAAGATCGTCTGCGCGGAAACGTGATTCCAGAGCAACAGCGTCACCGCCACGCCACCCAATGCCGCGCCCAGTGTTTCCAGCACATACACGCGCGCGACCGGCAAGGGAGAACGCTGCTCCCCTTCCCACCAGGGACAGGCTAGGGTGAACAGCCAACCGGTTGCCGCGCTCACGGGCGCATTCGTCAGCAGCGACCACGCCAAAAGGGTTTTGTACGGGAAAATTTCATATGCGGCCACGCCCGCCAGCCCACGCGCGCCAAAAATCAGGTAATGCTCCAGCACAAACGCTGGAACATAGAGGAGGGTAAGCCACGGGAACCATGCGGCGCATCGCGGAGTTGCCCGGCCAATCAATGCGCCCACCCCTATCCATAAAAACCACATGGCGAAGAACACGCCCACGGCGAGTTCGCTGCCTTCAAATACATCAAGGAAATCGCGGAAAAGCAGGGTTTGCGCCGCCAGAGCAAAAAAGCCCAAGGCGGCAATGAGCGGGGCTGAACGTCCTGCGGAAACCGGCCTCACGGCGTCTCCTCGCCAAAGACGATTGCCTCAAACACCTCGAATTTCGCGCCCTCCCGCCAGGCGTCCGGCGTCATTCCCGCTTTCATTGCGAGATGATTCAACATCGTGTCGCGATCCCAGCCCTGTTCCGGCGCCACTTGCGGCAAGAACACCGCACGATTAGAGCCTTTGGTGAGCAGCACGCCATGCTTGCCCACCACGATGTCCTCATACGACTTCACCGGCGCGGGCGGCGTCAACGCGGAAATCTCAATATGGACTTTCGGCAATTCATCCGGAGCCAGTTGCGGGAAGCGGTAATCGCGGAAGGCGGCATTCACGGCATTACCGATGACCGCCTCATACAAGGACCGTTCCGGAAAGATGTCGCCGATGCACCCGCGCAAATCGCCATTTTTCTTTAATGTCACAAAAGCGCCGCGCAAGGGTTTCATCCCAGGCGTAACCGTAATGCCGAGTGCTTCCGAGGTAGGCGCTTTTTTATTGTCAAAAACATATTGGATGGTCTTGCGCGCCATATCGAGCAGCGCCTTTTTATCGTCGGCGGTCAGTTCGGCCTCCTTCGGCGCTTCCACCGGCTTGGCGGCTTCGTCCACTTTCGCGCCTTTCGCCCATGCGCCGGTGAATGCAATCGCGCAGTAACTCACCGAATTGGCAAAATCCCCCATCATCTTGCCCGAGGTGTCGTAACGCAGCAATTTCCCCTGCGATTCCTTCGGCAACATGGCCATGAGGATTTCAATCGGGGATTGCCCGCAGATAGTGGCGCCGGTGCTGTCGAGGTAGGCATCGAACCCTTCCAGATCCTTGGCAACGATTTTATCCACTGCCCCCATGTCGAGTTTCTTAATATTTTCTTCAAGGTTGTCGTTGAATGGTTCATATTGATAATTCGGCCCGAAATGCGTGAAATCGCTGCTCGCGACCACCAGCGTCTTCTCATCGATCAGATTGAGCAGCGCGGACGCCATGGTGCGGGCGGTGGCGACATCGATCTGCCCCACCACAATGGGCACTAACGTAAATGATCCAAGCGCCTGCTGCAATAGCGGAAGTTGAATGTGCACGCTGTGCTCGGGCTGCTCCGCGCGCGGGATCACCTTGAAACACGGCGTTTTTTTCAGCGCCTCCACGAACCCCTGATCCACCGGCAGTTCACCCAGCGGCGTGCCATAATGCGTGGAATCCGTCACGCACGCCAGGTTGGGCATCGAGGCGCGGTGGCTGGGCCCCATGACCACCACCCGGCTAAACGTTTTCCCCGCCACCTGTTTGACACCGTATGCGGCGGTCTGCGCGGAATAAACATAGCCCGCATGCGGCAGAATAAGCGCCTGAACATTATCCAAAGGGGCGCCCTCCACCTTCTTAAAATACCCCTGGATCTCCTGAGCCAATGCTTTGGGATCGGCCTCATACCACGACCCGGCCAAGGTCGATTGGAACACCCGCTTGGGGGCGTTGTCCGTGTTTCCGGCGAAAACAGATTTAAACATGGGTTCCTTATGCCTCCATCGGTCCATCACCCAGGGTATGGACGCTATTACGGCGATCACTGCCACCAGGGTGAGTATGGAATATAGCGTACTTCGTTTCATAGCCATAGTGTATTATCCTCATCCAGCCCACTTTCCGGGCTGTTTCATCGCTTGTTCATCCAGCGCCACCACCGGGCCCGGATACTTCCGGGAACGTATCGCCTCCGCCCAGCGAGCCACGCGTTTCCATCGCAGCACGCCCAGCGCTGCCGCCGCGCTCGCCGCCAGGGAGTATAGAAAATACCTGCGTTTCATGACCACACCCCATAAATTTCCGTGCCACATGCCGGGCACTTGCCGTTCGAGAGTGTATTTTGAAGAATACGATAGCCTACGCGCTCAATCAGCAGTTGGCCACACTTCGGGCACACCGTATTTTCATTATGATGGTTCTGCACATTCCCCTGATAGAAATATAAAATACCCTCGCTTTTCGCAATAGCGCATGCGCGATCCAGCGTTTCATCCGGCGTGGGCGGCAGATGCCGCATGTTGTACTGCGGAAAAAACCGCGAAAAGTGCAGCGGCGTCTCCTTGCCAAGATTCTCCACAATCCACTTCGCCAATTTTTTGAATCCGTCATCGGTGTCGTTCAACGTCGGGATTACAAGGTGAATAATCTCAATATGACAGCCCAGCCCCTTGGCCTGCACGCAGGTATTCAACACGGGCGCGAGGGTGGCGCTGCATATATCGCGATAAAATTCCTCCGACATGCTCTTTATGTCAATCCGCGCCGCATCCACATGCTGATACAGCTTTTTCACCGGTTCCGGATTCAAATATCCCGCCGTCACCAGGATCGTCTTAATGCCCGCCTCATGCGCGGCGATGCAACTGTCCAGCGCATACTCATAATAGACCGACGGCTCCGTATACGTAAACGAAACCGACGCGCAGCCTTCCCGTTTTGAAAATGCAGCGATTTTGTCCGGCGGTAGGAACGACGCCTGGATGTTTTCCGGATTTTCCTGAGAAATCTCCCAGTTCTGGCAATTCTTACAGTGGAGATTACAGCCCACGGTCGCCAGGGAAAACGTCGCGGTTGCGGGAAGAAAATGATACAGCGGCTTCTTCTCAATCGGGTCGATATGCACCGTGCACGGATATCCGTACGTGACGGCGGTCAACTTTCCGTCTATATTGACCCGAACCCGGCATTCACCGCTTTGCCCCGGCTCTATAATGCAGCCTTTGGGGCACAATTCGCATTGCACAATCATATCCACGCTCCATGCGCCTGCATCCATTGTGCGCCGTTTTTTTCGGACCGTCAAGCCTTCAGATGAAAAACAGCGCCTATACATCAAAACTAGGATTTTCAACCGCAATTTACAGTAGCACGTGGTTCTCAATGCTCCAGAGATTTTCCATCATTTTTACCCCAGCCGTCATTGCCGCTTTCGGGGCCTTCCAAAAATATCCGGTTACAGTTGTTTCGCCCTTTCAGGGCTTTTTATTGTTGGATGCATTTACCCAGGGCGTCGCTTCGCTTGCCCTGGGCTACCATATGCCACGCTTACAGCGTGGAATAGAAAATACCGATGGTAAATGCTATTCACGACTCTACTTGCGCATTAGATTGCCCTTCATTTAGCAACAATCCCCAACGGGGATTAACATAACAGCCCAGGGCAAGCGAAGCGACGCCCTGGGTTCAGGAATTCCTATATGGTGAAGCCCTGAAAGGGCGGAACACACTCAACCTGGTTTTCGGAAGGCCCCTTCCGCGGGAATGACGATGTGGGGTAGAATACGCTTGTTCAATGCGGTTAATTTGGAAATGGGCTACCGGGACATCGAAATCCGGTCTCCCAAGGAGATATTGCGCAATGAAGAAAACCTTTGACGCGGTAGCATGGATGCGCCGCCGACGCGAGGAAATCGATTTGGAAGATCAAGGATTGACCTGGGAAGACAAGCGCCAGAAAACTCACAACATTGTTCTGCGCGATCCGCTTCTGGCGCCGTTTTCTTCAAAAGGGAAATGTTTTGAATCGGTTGTTTCCGCAGAGGGGAACAAGGAATAGCCGCTTTTCACTGAAAAAGATAAATAAAGCCGATTCAGAGCCCCCAGCCTCACACCAAATTCCTCCTCTTGTTTTCCTATCCCTTTCCACGTATAGTATGGCTCATTGAGGTAATACAGTTTTACTGGGAGGCAAAATGCTATGAAGCAGGTGAACATCTCTTGTTCCCGTTCTAATTTATCCATCTTTTCCAAATCCAATGCATACACCAACGGTGTATCAGAGAGTAGCCGGGGCGTTGAGCGAAGCGATACCCCCGGAAAGCATTTTCCTCGACCAACGATGCACCCTGGAGGGGTGCCAGACGGGCTTCTCAAACCCATTAAAAGGGCGTGCATTATGTGTCCTATAAACATGATCTCCGACAAATTTAGAAGCTCCCAATCATTTTCCCTGCCTCATATATTCTGGACATGTATGCCAAGAAATAACCGTGACGCGCATTGGTTTTGGCGAAATGGTGCGACAAATTGCGTTAAACGCATATTGGAATCGCCTTATGTTCCTTAATAGTTTATCGATAATTATGTTGTTATGTTTTTCGAGTGATGAATTCATTTCCGGTATTGATCCAATTTATTATTATCTTGATAACCCTGCACCTTTGGTTGACGAGCCCGTTGAACCAGTATTCGTAATTTATCGTATCCGAGCCGATTTTACGGGCGATGGTATCGATGATGTATTACTTACAGATAATACGATGTATGAGGAAGAAGTATATGCATGGCATTTTTATGAGTGTAAAGAAACTGGATTTATAGTTCGTCAATGTGCACCTGCATGTGATCTTAGAAAACTCTATGTTGGGACCTTGGATGATTTGGACACTGTAAGTGTTGTGAAGTTTTACTATACCGGGGAAAAGCAGGGAAATCTTGGAGCATATATTTGGGATGGTGATTGCTTTACGACAAAGTTGATCCGAAGAATGGATCTCACAAAACCTGAAAATGAAGAATATTTAAATGGCCTGTTTAGTAATACGAAATCCTATTATGAAATACTTAAAGTTAAAGATTTGCCTTTAAATTTATTGCCAGAAAAATACAAAAAGATTAGTTCTCCCCAACAAGAAGGAGAACTAGACACACAAAAGAAAGCGCCATCGCAAAAGGAAGGGGAGATGGCTGATAGTTCAAGCGCGACAGTATCACCCCCTCTTGGTATTCCGAAAACCCAACTAGCAAACCAGCCAGTTTCTACCGGTTCTACTCCTGAGACTTTGCCCCTTCCACAACAAGTGGCATTTCCATCAAGCAATGCCTTAAATCATTTGGCCATGGGCCGTATTGGAATGATAATAGGTGCCATTCTTCTTGTTGGAATAATTTTATTGTGTTGGAAAACATATAGACGAAAAACATAAGAAACCTGTATTCAATATTTAAACCTTGGTGAGGCAATTCGGTACAATAGGCGGAAATTGTAAGATACACGAGGAGGAATTTTTAAAATGAGTGACGTGAAAACGCCGAATGCGATGTATATTGACGGAGTTTGGACCGGCGCGTCGGATGGCGGGACGATGGATCTCATCAATCCGGCGACGGAGGAGGTGGTGGATCGGGTGCCCAAGGCGACGGCGGCGGATTTGGATCGGGCGCTGGCGGCGGCGGATCGGGCGTGGCGTACGTGGCGGGAAGTGGATGCCTGGACGCGCAGCGCTGCCTTGCGGCGTGTGGCCACCCTCATGCGCGAGCGGTGCGCGGATATTGCGGCGGTGATGACGGAGGAACAGGGTAAGCCGTTGGCGGAGGCCAAGGGGGAAACGAATGCCGCAGCGGATCAGTTCGATTGGTATGCGGATGAGGCGCGCCATATCTACGGCCGCACCGTGGATGCGCATTCCCGTGCGCACCGCATCCTGGTCTGGCGGGAACCGATTGGTCCCGTGGCCGCGTTCAGTCCCTGGAATTTCCCTGCGCTGTTGCCCGCGCGAAAAGTGGCCCCGGCGGTCGCGGCGGGATGTTCCGTGATTGTGAAGCCCGCCTCCGAAGCGCCGCGTACCATGTTGTGTATTGCCCAGGCGTGTCACGATGCGGGGATTCCCGCAGGGGTGGTGAACGTCGTCACGGGCAGTTCCAGTTTTATCACGCCGTATCTGATTGCATCACCCGTTATCCGCAAAGTCACGCTCACCGGTTCCGTGCCCATCGGCCAGGAATTGCTCCGGCTCTGTGCGGAAGGTCTCAAGCCATGCACCATGGAACTTGGCGGGCATTCTCCGGTGCTGGTGTTCGAGGATGCGGACGTCGAGAAAGCGGCGGAAATATGCGCGCGGGGTAAATTCCGGAACATGGGCCAGGTCTGTATCTCGGCAAGCCGGTTCTATGTCCAGGAATCGGTATGCGGCCGGTTCGTAAAGAAATTCGTCGAGGTAGCGAAATCCTTGCGCATTGGCAATGGCATGGACCCGCAGACGGATGTGGGGCCGCTCGCCAACAAGCGCCGTTTCGATGCCACGGAAGCCTTTGTGCAGGATGCCGTGCAGAAGGGCGCGAAGCTGGAATGCGGCGGACGCCGCGCGGCGCAGTTTGCCAAAGGATTCTTCTTCCAACCGACCGTGCTCAGTAACGTGGATCAAAGCATGTCCATCATGCACGAGGAACCGTTCTGTCCCGTCGCGCCGATTGCGCCGTTCTCGGATCTCGCGGATGGTTTGGCCAAAGCCAATTCCACGGAATTCGGCCTCGCAGGCTATATTTTCACGCAAAACACGCGCACGGCTTTCCTCGCGGCGGAAGGTATCGAAGCGGGCATGATCGGCGTAAACAATCTCGTGATCGCCACGGCCGAAGCGCCCTTCGGCGGCGTGAAAAAATCCGGCTTCGGCCGCGAAGGCGGCTCCGAAGGCATCGAATATTATACGGTTCCAAAATATGTGAATATTTTGCTTTGAACTATGTTGGGGAAACTTCTTGAAAGAAGTCTCCCCAAGCCCCTTCAAGAACTTTTTATATTTTTTCTCATACCCAAGCTGCGCTTGGGAATGTTTTGAACAAGCTTCTAAAAGAAGTTTCCCTGTGACCCAAAAGTATGAGATACTACCTTTGGAGTTAAAATGCAAGGAGGATCCCGATGCATTTTTATAGTTTCGAGATCGTTATAGAGAAAGAACCGGAAGATGCCGGATATTTTGCGTATAGTCCAACACTGCCCGGTTGCTTCAGTAATGGGTTGACTATTGAAGAGGCCAAACGGAACATTCGCGAAGCGATTCAACAGCATATAACCAGTTTGAAAGAGCATGGTCAAACAATCGGGCAGAAGGAACGTCTTGTTCATGTGGAAGAATTAACAGTTGGAGTCCCGGAATGAGCCGTATGCCGCAGATAACGGCTCAAGACCTAGTGCGGTTCCTGCATGGGCAAGGTTTTGTTGATGATCGGCAATCGGGGAGCCATTTAACGCTCTGGAACGAAGAAAACGAAATCTCGGTAACTGTGCCAGTTCACACAGGGTGCGATTTGGGCCGTGGCTTGGCTATACGCATTTTAAAAGATGCTGGTTTCAGTGTTGAAGACTATCTCCGGCTAAAATAACCGAATCTTTGCACGCCTTCCCAAAAATGGGAACTGAATTGTCCCCGAATCTCTGCTTTGAATCCCCCCATCTGTACTCATCCGTCCTTTATGTCGTTTCGGTCATTTTGGTCCTTTGGAGGCATCCCTACGCGAAATTATATTCCGCGTGCTCCAGATCCGGCGCCGCGGCGTCTTTAGGTGAAATAACGGACGGCTCCATGGGCCATCGAATACCCACCCTGGGGCACTTATACGAAAGCGAGCGCTCGCACTCCGGCGAATGATGCCCGGTGCACTTGTAATGCACCAGCGTGCCATCTTCCAGCGAAATAAACCCGTGCGCGAACCCGATGGGAATCCACAGGGTGATGCCGTTTGCCTCGTTCAACTCACAGCCCCACCATTTCCCAAACGTGCTCGAACTCCGCCGCAGGTCCACCACCACGTCAAACACCGCGCCCCGGATGCACCGCACCAGCTTCCCCATGGGCTGCGGATGAATCTGGTAATGCAGGCCGCGCAGCGTCCCCTTGCAGGATTCGCTCAGGTTGTCCTGAACAAACTCCCCGGCAAATCCGGCCTCCGCATACATCATTTTCGAATAGGTCTCGCTGAAAAAACCGCGGGCATCGCGGAACAGGCCGGTCTTTATAATCTGGATTCCATCGAATCCCGCTGGTTCCATTGTCACGGGCATTGGCATACGCTGTACCGTCCAATCCTCTAGAACACGCCTGCCGCTACACGGCGGGCGGTTGTTGCTGTTTCCTTCCTTCTATGCTACCGGATGCCGGGCGTTTGTGCAAGAGCGGCATTTCTTCATACAATACCGCGCATGAAGGTTGTGCTGTTTGGAAATGCGCCGGAGAAAATCGCCGCCATCCGCTACCGCGTAGTCGCGTTTGCGGAGCGACTGCGGGCGGAGGGCCATACCTGCATTATT
>JAKQOG010000114.1 GCA_029565395.1 Candidatus Hydrogenedentota bacterium
GCCTGTCATCTGCCCGTACACCCAACTGCACGGGCCTACGCACATCATAATAAGTAATATGGTTCGCATAATGGTTTGCTCCTCTTGCATAGTCTACCAAGCAACGCCTTAGATCGGCCACGTTGCACGGGGCCTTATGCAGCAAGAGGCGGGGAGTGCGGGGAGGGGCCGCGCACCGCGGGTTCCCCGGAAGGCAACTGGGGAGAGAAAATAGCTTCGTAGCGCGCGTGGCCCACTGCTTCTTCGCATTTCCCCAGCACAGCATCGACTTTTTTCACGACGGATTTTTCAACATGAATTCGAGAGGGTGCGATGCCTACGTACGCTTCCAGGAGGGTTGAATGATGCTTGCTTTTTTCAGAAACCGGCCGGGAGGTTTTGGTTACCAGCAGTTGGAAATCCAGCACATCGATCCGGCCATCCCCATTAACATCGGCTGAATGTAAAGGCAGCGTTCCCTTAAGCAATGCATCGGCAATAATTTGCATGTCCAGAATGTTGGTTTGGCAATCTCCATTAACATCCCCTTGGGCCGTCTGGATGGATATGGGCACCACCACCGACGCCGCCACGATGCCGCTGGCTGCCATCCCTGCTATCAGCCGCCTAAGTTTCATGTATACAGCTCTCCGTATAAAGTTATATCACGAGGGAGGAATTGGGTCAAGTCCCCCACTCTTGTGTATTGGTTCAGGGTTGCTTACTTCCCCCAAAACCGTAAAGCAAGGTTTACAAGAATAGTAAGGAGAATGCTGCCGATAATGCATGTTACGATGGGAAAATGAAAGGAGCCCCGCTCTCCTTTCCAATGAAGGTCTCCGGGCAAGCGGCCCAAGGGAAGGCCGATCTTGCCGGCGAACCAGAGTATTCCCCCCAGGACAACCAGCGCCAATCCTGCCCATACCAGCCATTTTCCGATGGATAATCCGTTCATACGAGAAGATCATACCAGATAGGAGGCCATTGCGAAATAGTCCTTTTTTCTTGTCCGGGCAAATCAAACGGCAAGGGATTGGCCGTGACACGCCGGTACTGTGCCCGGTGTTGGGTGTGCTTTTGCGCAAAAGGGCTGTTTTGCAATGGTCTGGACAAAAATTTGCAGTGCACGTAACGCTTTAGGACAATAAACGCGACACGGTCATTGAAGGAGTACCATGCGATATTGCCTCTGTATCGGATTAGTGTTTTTTCTTGTTTCTGGGATCACATGGGGGGCGCCCATGCCCACCGGTGTTTGGATAAACGCTGGTGCATATGCCGACTTGAACATCGTAATCCCTGAAAAACCATCGCCTGAGATTCAATATGCCGCGGATCTTTTTGCCCGGTTATGGCAGGAATGCACCGGCTCGAAGCCGAAAATAAGCATGTATAATGACGGGCGCATCAATGTCTGGCTGGGACCGGAAATCATCACGCGGGATCTGATTCCTCCGGGCGAAATGGAAGAACTTGGTTCAGATGGCTGCATCATCCGGACCCTGACCCCCCGCCAGCGGGAACGAACGCAGGGGGCCACGCGGCAACTGATTATCACCGGCGCAACCGATAAAGGCTCTTTAAATGGAGTGTTTGAATTTTTTCAGCGGGTGATTGGGAAGCAATGGCTTGCCCCCGGGGTGAATTTTGTCTCGCCCGTAACTCTTTCGATACCCGATTTGGATTATAAAATTATTCCTCACTTTTCCAGCCGGGAAGTGGGCTATTATGAGAATTATCCGCCGGAGGCGCTTGAATACCGGCGCGCCCATAAGTTTCCGGATGCGTACCGTGCGGAATTGTCCGGGGTTCATACCTTTTACGATCTTCTTCCGCCAAAACAATTTTTCAGCGCCCATCCGGAGTATTATTCCGAATACAAGGGGAAACGCATTGCCTTCCAAGGGGATTGGCGCAACAAACCGTTGACGTGGACGCCTGCGGAAGAATGCGGCCAGCTCTGTTGTGCGAATCCGGCGGTGGCCGACGCCATCGCCGGGGCCCTCAAGAAGCGTATCCAGGCGCAGCCCGGCGTCATGGTGTGGAGTGTTTCTCAGATGGATTGGCTGAAGCCGTGTCAGTGTGCACAATGCCGCGCCATTGATGAACGGGAAGGCACGCCCATGGGCTCGCTGCTGACGCTGGTAAACCGCGTGGCGGAAAAGATCGAACAGGCGTTTCCGGAAAAGGAATACCGGATACACACGCTGGCGTACCAGTATTCCCGCAAACCGCCCAAAACAGTACGTCCGCGGGCCAATGTGATCGTGCAGGCGTGCAGTGCGGAATGCGATTTCGGCCAGCCGCTGGAAGACAGAGAATCCCCACAAAATGCGGCCTTTGTACACGACCTGGAGGCTTGGTCAAAACTAACCGACAGTCTGTATATTTGGGATTACGCGGCCAACATGCGCTCCAGCATACAACCGTTTCCCAATATGCATGTGTTCCAATCGAACCTCCAATTGTACGATCAGAATCTGGTCCGGGGCGTTTTTGTGGAGAGTCCCAAACCATCCTGCATGCCTTTCAGCGAGTTTGACACCTTGCGATCCTACTTGCTTTCGAAGTTGCTTTGGGATCCGGATTGTCCGCCGGACAAAGCCCAGAGTTTGTTTTTGAATGTTTACTATGGCGCGGCAGGTCAGTCTATTTCTGAGTATATACATCTGATGACCAACGCCGTAGAGAACGAAAATATATATTTGGGCTGCCGGGAAGCGTCCCGCTGGTGGGATTATGATCTTGTCGTGGAGGCGGAAAAGCTTTTTGCAAAGGCCTTTTCCATGCCGCTCCCCGAAAAATTTACGCCGCGGGTGGGCAGGGCATATATGCCGCTGGCCTATGCGGCATTGGTGTGCCCGCCCAAACTGCGCGTGGAAAACAATACAATCGTTATGGATCGCCCGCCGAGCATGACGCTGGATCAATTTGCGGCAGCCTTGACGCTGTACAATCCCGATGCTAAAGTGAAAAATCCCGCGCAACAGGTCATTGATGAGTGTCATGGGAAGACGCCACCCCGTCACGCGGAGTACACGCTGGTCTCGTTGGAGGATGATCGGACGCTGGTATGGATTGTGCCGGAACTTAACGGAGCCGTGCTGCGCTGGAAAGATAAAACGCTGAATATGGAATGGCTTCAGGGATTCCAGCGGTATGAATCGAAGCCGGGCGTCTGGCAGGATTGGAACCGTGATCCTTCGGGTCTTGAAGGTTCCCTGGAGGAACGCTACACGGTGGTGGAAAACGGACCCGCCAAGGTGGTGCTTCAAGCCACGCGGGATAATGGGCTGGTGATTACCCGCACGTTGACGCTTCCTCCGGGCACGGGCCGCCTGGAATTGGTTGTTTCTCTCCAAAACGGCTCCGCGCAGCCGATCATGTATGCTCCCAAGATTCATCCGGAATTTTTTACGCAAGAGGCTGCCAACGTGGAATTGTGGATTCAGGAAAACGGGGCATGGGCCCGGCCCGGGCCTATGGACGGCTATGAAGCCGGAGGCTGGAGCGCCTGGCAGCGTTCGTCTGAAGCCGCCACGGCTTGGGCGGCGCATCTGGCGGATAAGGGCCTGACGTTATATAACACATTTGATTCAAAACAAGCCGCCGGATTGAGTTTTTACAGCAATGTATTGCGGTCTCAGCAGCAGATTAACCTTGATCTCTGTTTTCCGGAAACACCTCTAGCGCCAGGAGAAACCCGGAGCTTGGCGGCGGCGTATTGGACCGGCACTGAGAAACCGCAATGAGGATGGAGTTTATTCGCCTGGGGGTGCGGCAGGGGTTTTGTGCCGGTAGATGAGCCAGAGATTACGGAGATAGACGGGCAAGGTGGCGATAAGGCCCAGGGCGAAGACCCATTCCGCGCGCTGGATGTAAGATGCGGCCTGAAGCACGGAAGCAACGACGCTGATGTGCCAGAAGACCACGGGAATCACGCTTTTACGTTTGGCTTCCGTGGCAATCCACTGGATCAGAAACCGGCATCCGAAGAGTATTTGACCCAGTGTGCCAATGCCAATCCAGAACCAGTTTTTCACCATGTCGGGGGGGGCGGCGTCCTTGGTGGCGTGATATTCGCCCAGCCAGGTGACAATCACGAGCGCCACCGCTACGACGGTGGCCATCACGACCGCACCGTTGAGAAGCGTTTTCCGGCGTGCCGTCAAAACGCCTTGATCGCGCCAGATATGGTTCAGGTTGCGCGCATACACCACCAAATTGAAGCTGTAACTGAGCGCACCAACGGGCGATTGCAGCCAAAACACGGCATAGGGCAACAGCAACACTACGCCGGCGCTGCTCATGTACCAGAAAAGAATGGGCACCACGCTTTTCTTCTGCCGCTCGGATACGTACCATTGCACGTAGAAGCGTCCAAAGAAAATAATGCCGCCCGTGACGCCGATGAGGGTCCAAAGAAAGGCCAAGATGGTTACTCCTCCCCTTCCACGCGCGGGGCTACAAAGCGTTTCCGCAGCCAGGCCACGCCAAAGAGATCATAGATGCCGCGCCAGAGACGGTTGCCAATACCATATTTGGATACACCGTGCTGACGGGGATGATGGCTGACGGGGCATTCGACAATGGTAAATCCGGCGGCGCGGATCAGCACGGCCAGGAACCGGTGCATTCCGTTGAATGCCACCAAGTGCTCAATGCACTGCCGGCGAAATCCTTTGGAGCCGCATCCGGAATCGCGGATGCCGTCGTGCAGCAGTGCATTCCGCACCACATTGGCGATACGGCTGGAGAGCTTGCGGACCCAGGTGTCATGGCGCTCCGCGCGGTAGCCGCATACACAATCATATTCCTGAAGCAACTCAAGGAATCGTGGAAAATCACAGGGGTCATTTTGCAGGTCGCCATCCAGCATCAGGACATACGCGCCATGGGCGCGGCGCATCCCTGCAATCACCGCCGCCGACTGACCGCTGTTCTTCACCAGATGGATCGGCCGTGTATGCGTGTCTGTCTGTTGAAGTTTTTCCAGGGCTTGGCGGGTGCCGTCCGTGCTGCCATCATTCACAAAGAGACACTCGTAATCATAATCCGGCAAGGACTGAAACACCGCCGCTATCTTCTCCGCCAACAACGGGACATTCTCTTCCTCGTTGTAGAACGGCACTACAACGGATACCAACGGTTTCATGCTGCATCCTTATTTTGTTCTGGAAAGCAAAACCACCAATGAACATGGACAGACACTGACCTAAGGATCGTCTATTAGCGTCCGTCAGCGGTCATCGGCGGCTCGTATAACGGTTTATTATACACATTCATCCATATAAAAACACTGCATAGCGTTTGTCCGGGCAATTATTTTATGGATGGCTGGGAAAAGCGGGGTGTTTTGGCACTCAGGCCGGAAGATTGCCAGGTCTTTGTCATTTTGGCATTAATCAGTGTAATTTTGGCCGCCTTGAGGTTGAAAACCGGTGGAAAAGCGGGAAAAAGCTGGGGATAACCTTTGGGGCGAGGGTATTCATGATGGGGCATTTTGATTAGAAATAAGGGCTTGACAGGTTTGTTTGGATTTGCTATTATCACTCTAATCAGGTGAGTGCTAAACGCGCTTATGGATGGGATTGCGCATTGTCAAAATGGCGCAGTCCCGATTGAGGAAAATATACCACCAAGGTCAAAAGCGGTCATAGTGGTACAACAAGTAACAACAAGAGGAGAAAAAGCAATGAAGGTTCGTCCACTTGCGGATCGGATACTCGTGAAACGGGAAGAGGCCGATGAGACGGTACGTGGCGGGATTATTATTCCGGACACGGCGAAAGAGAAGCCCCAACAGGGAAAAGTCATCGCGGTTGGCCCGGGCCGGCTGGATGAGAACGGGAAGCGTGTTCCCCTGGAAGTGAAGAAGGGCGATCGTATTCTGATGGGCAAATACGCCGGCACGGAAGTGAAGATTGACGGCGAAGAGCACATTATCATGCGTGAAGAAGACGTGCTGGCGGTTATTGAATAACGCTGGTTCGCACAACCTGGAGGATAACGCACCATGGCAGCGAAACAATTAGAATTTGGCGAAGACGCACGGCGGCGGGTACTGGCCGGCGTATCGAAGCTGAGCAAGGCCGTGAAGGCCACGTTGGGTCCGAAGGGCCGCAACGTTGTATTGGATAAGAAATGGGGCGCGCCGACGGTGACCAAAGACGGCGTGACCGTGGCGAAGGAAATTGAACTGGAAGACAAGTATGAGAACATGGGCGCGCAGATGGTGAAAGAAGTGGCGTCGAAGACCTCCGATGTGGCGGGCGACGGCACCACGACGGCCACCCTTCTGGCGGAAGCGATTTTCCGCGAAGGCATCCGTAATGTCACGGCGGGCGCGAACCCGATGGCCCTGAAGCGCGGGATTGACAAGGCGGTGGATGCGGTGGTCGGCAGCTTGAAGAAAATGAGCAAGCAGGTCCGCAATGACATGAACGTGCTGAAGAGCGTGGCGACCATTTCGGCGAACAGCGACGAAGAAATCGGCAACAAGATCGCCGAGGCAATGGAAAAGGTCGGCAACGACGGCACGATCACGGTTGAGGAAGCCAAGGGCATCGAGACGACGCTGGAAGTCGTGGAAGGCATGCAATTCGACAAGGGCTATCTGTCGCCGTATTTCGTGACGGATTCCGAATCGATGGAATGCATCCTGGAAGACTGCTTCATCCTGATTCACGAGAAGAAAATCTCGAATCTGAAGGATCTGCTTCCGGTGCTGGAACAAATTGCGAAGTCGAACAAGCCCCTGTTGATCATCGCGGAAGACGTCGAAGGCGAAGCGCTGGCGACGCTGGTGGTCAACAAGATCCGCGGCACCTTCCAGGCGTGCGCGGTGAAGGCGCCGGGATTCGGCGATCGCCGCAAGGCCATGCTGGAAGACATCGCGATTTTGACCGGCGGCCTGGCCATTACCGAAGATCTGGGCCGTTCGCTGGAAAATATCGCGCTCAGCGACCTGGGCCGCGCAAAGCGCATTGCAATTGACAAAGACAACACGACGATCGTCGAAGGCGCGGGCTCGAGTTCGGACATCATGGGCCGGATCAACCTGATCCGCCGCCAGATCGACGAAACCACCTCCGATTACGACCGCGAGAAGCTCCAGGAACGCCTGGCGAAGCTCGCGGGCGGCGTGGCGGTGATTAATGTCGGCGCAGCCACTGAAATCGAAATGAAAGAGAAGAAAGCGCGCGTCGAAGACGCCCTGCACGCGACCCGGGCGGCGGTGGAAGAAGGCATCGTGCCGGGCGGCGGCGTGGCGTTGCTGCGCAGTCTGGACGCCATTTCTTCGCTGAAACTGGACGGCGACGAAGCCATCGGCGCGAAGATCGTGCTGCGGGCCATCGAAGAACCCCTGCGTCAATTGGCGGAAAATGCCGGCGCGGAAGGTTCGACTGTCGTGCAGAACGTGAAGAGCAAGAAGGGCGCGGTCGGCTATAACGCGGAAACCGGTGCATACGAAGACATGCTGAAAGCCGGCATCATCGACCCGACCAAAGTCACGCGCAGCGCACTGCAGAACGCATCGAGCATCGCAGGCCTGCTCCTGACCACCGAAGTGCTCATCGCCGAAATTCCGGAACCCGAAAAGGCCCCGATGCCTGGCGGTCCCGGCGGCATGGGCGGCGGCATGGGCGACATGTATTAAACCGTACATCCGCACGCTTGCGTGCGTTTTAAAATACAGTATTACAAGGCCGTCAAGTTCGAAAGGGCTTGACGGCCTTGGCTTGTTTTTGCCGGGCAATTGGCAATCATCTTAACGCAGAGGCCACGGAGCGCTGAGAAACCCGCAGAGCGAAAAGAAATAGGGGTGCTTCAAGACACATGGATTTTACCGCTCATGAAGCAAAGCATAGCTTTGGAGACAAGTACATTCCCAAGTACAATTTGGAAATGAACCGGAAAGAGTGGTCTTGCCCGCCTTGGCCACAAACCCCTGCAATACGTACATCGCCAGGACGTAGTCCCCAACACCCACTGCCCGAACCCAGTGCCACAACGTAGTTGATAAGAAGGTTACTAATATATTTTAGGACTAACTGCTACAACCCATTTTTTTAAAATCACCTTGCCTGCCGCGGTGGAGAATTAATCGAGTGATAACCGACATAGCAACTGTCAGGAACAAAAGCGCTAGCGGTCCAGCCGCAGGGACCGTCGGGACAATATGCAATTGGACCTCCTTTGTTTCCACAATGTCACCATACAAGTCAACCACAACTGCCTGATATGTCCCTGCATTGGAAGAATCAATTTTGTCAATTGCATAATTAGCCCCGAAAGCCACCTCATCTCCATTTTTGTACCAGAAATAATTTAATGGAGGATACCCGCCTTTGGCTCTTACGTTGAATGTATGGGAAGCGCCTTCTTTCTTCTCCCCGCCGTTAGGCTGTTCGATGATGCTTACATGCTCCGCGACGGAAACCATGACATGGTCCGACTCGTGCTTCACACCATCCACCAGAACTTCACACCAGTATTCACCGCTATTTATTGGACGCACCGCAGTGAACCGCCAGATTGACCCTGCCGGTCCGGCCTGCGTTGCTTTTGCATCGTCTATAAACCTCCACTGGTACAACGGAGTTCTCTCACCTGTGTCCGCCAGAGCAGTTAAGACATACGAATCACCTGTGTACAGCGCTGCCGGACGCGGTTGCACCTTGAATCCACCCCAGAAGGTCCCTGTATCCCGGCCCGCTTGACCCACGCAAAAGGTATCTTCCGTACTTTGATCCGGGCAGTAGTGATACCCGCCGGAATTATAGAACTGGATCAATCGCAGTAACTCGCTCAGATTGATTTGCCAGTTCGCATCGCCGCCGTTGTAGTCGCTCTCATGAGCGCAGCAGTTATGATTTGCGCCGGGACCGGGAACATACCCGTCCTCGGTGTCCCCAGGATTGTCCGCGCAATGGAAGCCACCGGAATTGAAAAACTGAATTAAGCGAAGCAATTCCGACAGGCTGATCTGGTAATCGTGATCCTGATCTGCACTATGCCATGCATCCGTACACGGTTCGCCTTCGCCCTCGCCTTCGCCCTCACCTTCGCCTCCACCTTCACCCTCGCCTTCGCCTCCGCCAGTTACGGTGAGCCAACCGGACTCAGTGTCATGAGGGAGTGAAACCCCAGAGGACAAAGCAAGAGCATGGATTGAATTGACGCCTGCCATAGCCGGAGACGTGGAAAATTCCAGCAGGTGTGGTCCCAGTGGCGCGCTGAGAGAGGCCTGCAGCATCAGTTGCAATACCACGCCGTTCGGGCTGCTTGTTGAACCCGACGGAGAATAGGCAAACACTGTCACCGCGTTGTTTGATCCTTCCGTGATCGTTTCATAATCAACCATGAAATTGCTGGCGATACTACCCGGCGATATGCTTACACAGGTCACGCCCTCCGGCAAGACAATCTTCGCGTTCACACCTGCAAAAGACGCCGAATTTTCTGAGATACTCAGATCGACGGCCACGGTGTCCCCGCGTTCGACCGATGTGGAACCAAGCGACAACATGGCGTTGGATGCATCCACCACCAATATTAGGGATATTAGCGTTACCGTTGTCCACATATTTGTTATATCCTTTTTCAGTGGCCGCTTACGGACCATCCCGAATCCCAATCAACATAGTGATTGTTACCATAGACATTTCCGGCAAATCTGTAATGCTCGCGGGGACAAAAATTACCGTTGTCTCCATCTCCGGGGGTATATGTTTCAGTGTAGCGGTAATCCAAGCCTGTGATGCGGTTGTCAAATATCGACCTCTCCACCACATAGACTTCCACCTGCATATCTTGCGTTTCAGGGTCATAGTAGATAAAATATTGAACCTCTTCTCCAGTTCTAGGATCACGATCCGTTTTATCACAATAATTCCCCTTGCTTTTATCATACCTTTCCCACTGGGGTTCTCTTTTCCCTCTGTTCCCAGCGCTACTCTTTTTTTCATACGGTTTGGAAGGCCTTGTAATCTCGTCAATAAACTCCCCTCCCTGTACAATTGCCCAGTGCTTAACATCCACTAATTTCTGCTGTCCCCATTCAATCGCGGGACTAAAAGCGTTTTGATTTAGCCAACTGAAGGCCTGTTCTGTTTTCTGCCCTACATCCTCCGCCTTTTCCCCAATCCAACCGGCTATATCTTCAAACACCTTGGGCCATTGTCCTGTCGGGTCAGAAAACCGCATGGGATTGTTGTTCGCATAAGCATACTTGTTAAATTGCCGGGGGCTGTTGACAGGCTGCATGGAATCCACAAAACTGTCGGCACTCACAAACATGCCAACCATCGGATCGTAGTATCTGGCTTTGTAGTACATGAGGCCGGTCTCGGCATCTGCTTCCTGGCCGGTATAGGTGTGGCGGAGTTCCAGATCATTGCTGCTGCGGTCGTTTACGAGAAGGGCGCCATACGGTTCGTAGTCCATCCTCTGCGCCGGGTCGCCATTGGTGTCCGTGATCAACGTGGAAGAACTCAGATGATCCGTCATATAGAACAACGTCGATCCATCCGGGCGAATCGTGGCAATGCGCTCACCGTTTGCAAATACATGGTCGGTATAGCCGTCGGATGTCAATTCCGCAATAATGCCCAGGTAAGTGACCGTACCGGACGTTCCGGATTTCTTTACCCGCTTCCCCTCATGGTCATAGACAAAATGGGTTGTTTGGCTGTTGGCCGTAACCGAGGTAACCCGGCCCAGGGCGTCCCACGTGAACTGCCGCGCGAGATCGTTTTGGGGTAGTATGGCTGCTGGGCCATTTGAAGAGTGATCGAGATTCCCTGCGGCGTCGTACGAGAATTCATGCGCACTGATGGGTGGATACCCTTCCTTCGTGAACCGGATGCCGCGAACGGCCTGAGCCGGACGGTCTAAACTCGGGTTCTCCGAGTAGAGGTACTCAACATCATACCCGCTGTATCCATCGTTACTGAACCGGCTATTGTGGGTCATCCGGCCTAAGCCGTCGTATCGATACTCGTAACCGGGATTCATTGCGTCACCCGCGTCCTGCCCGCTCATTGTAGTCCCCCATGCTTTCAGGAGGTGGTCGAAGGCGTCATATCCATAGTACATGTGTCCGAACGGAGCGGTCCCAGTGAGTTCGCGGATTTCGGTTATGTTGGAACTTCTATCAAAGGCATAGCTAATGTTTGACAGAAACTGCGTGCCTTTCTTTATCTGCTGGCTGATGGCGCGCCCGGAGTAGTCGAAGGCACGCGTGCGCGACACGCCATTGCCCAGCAACATTGTTTTGATGGACCCAAACTCACTAGTCTGGCTGTCCTCAAGCAGAACGCCGGAGGGATTCCGAGTGATATGATTCAGGTTCTGCGATACTGGGTCGTATGTATAGACCAGTTGTATGCCATCCGGATATGTCTTGGTAGTCTCGCGCCCCGCGCGGTCATACGTCGTGGCTGTCACATATGTCACGTCGTCAATTTTACGCCGCTCCCATAGTGTCCGGCCTTCCGCATCATAAGAATAGGACACCATACACGCGGGCGTTACCACTTGCGCCAGCTTTCCCACAAGGTTAGTCCCGGGTTGCCCAGGGTCATAGGCATAGGCGTCATAAGCATATTCATACGTCTGGAGTCCGGCGCCGGCGCTGTCCGGGAAAATCATTCGTATCATCCGGTTGAGCATATCGAACTTGCAAACGACCACCAGGCCACGTGCATCCACGGAACGAATCATGTTTCCGTTAGCATCATATTCATAGAGCGTTTGGCCCGTATCCGGGTCGTCCAAATGGACCTTTTGGCTTAGTGTGTCGTACCAAATGTTAGTGATGATGTCCTGATCGCTTGGCAGGTCCAGGCTCACATAACGGCGAATATATTCCAGGTTGCCCGTCGCATCGTATCCGTATTTTGTAACCCGTCCTTCACAATCAGGATAGGCGCCACCCACACTCCCGGTATCGGCGTTCGGCTCCCACACATCAGTGTAATTTCCGAAGGCATCTTTGATTGTCCGCCGCTCATGGCCCAGCGAGTCTACGCTTTTCTGGGACAACGGTGTTTCGTATTCGATAGATGTCTCTGCGGTATCCGACGCGTTGAGTTCCGTTCTTGTCTTGACCGTGCGGTTCAGGCCCATCTTGGCCCATTGTCCCGTGGAAGCCGCAGGATCATCGTTTTCCAGGAAAATGGATTTCCAATGGACGGCACCCGGGGTATTGGCGTCTGTTGACCAATGCGGCAACGAAGTCTTCCAGGCCTGTTCACGATCATTGTAGAGCGTTGCCACACGGACCGGGTCGCTTTCTCCCCGCTGTCCGACCGACAATTTCTCATACACCCGCCCTAAGCCATCATAGTGCTCTTCCGACCAAGTCTGACCGGTGGAAGAAATATGGGTGATCGTTCTCACCCGGTTAGGGGCGTAGGTTCCATCGCCCTGGTCATCGAGGAATCCGTACTCATAGGAGGTTACCGGGGCTCCGGCGGTGTTGTTGCGGACCGTAATTCGCCCCAAAGCGTCGTATTGTGCCGTGCTCATCCGGTTATTTACGTCCGTATGGCGCAACAGAACGCCGAATCCCGGGTCGAACACAAAACTCTCGACGTGGCCGAGGGCGTCCGTTTTGGTCTCCGGAAATACGTGATACGTGGATTCATACGTCAAATGCGTTTGATTGCCGCGCGGTTTGGTGATCGTTGTCACATTGCCGTAATCGTCATGTACATATTCGGTCACGGGGTCCGGACCGGTATCCAGGGACGCTGTCTTCCGGATGGGCAGGTAAGTCGCGGGATCGTATTCCGTGACTTGAGCTTTCAGAATCTTGCCGCTATCCTTCACACGGTTCCCCGTGTTCCGATCGGTGAAGCAACCTGATGTGTTGGTCTTTACCGGGAAGTCTGTCCAGTTCCCCATGCGCAGATACTGGGTCATCTGGCCTCTCTGGCCATCTGGATCGAGTCCCGTTGTGTCGGTGAAAGTGACATCAATGCGCGGGTCCTCCAGTTGCTGGAATGTGGCGCCTGCGACCCGTGTGGCCACTTGGCCATAATCCATAGTTTGAACCAGATTGCCGCGCCCATCGTAGTATGATTCCTGCGAAATCACGATGGACGAACTGGGCGTATTGGCATAGTTGCTGCCTATGTATTCATACTTTCTTGTAAGGACGCACGCGGGGGTGACCAGTGTCACACCCAGGGGGAAATCATTTCCCAAGTTGAGTTCGGCGTGCGTATTGGTGAAGGTCTTTAGGTGATTTTTATCGTCTGCGTGTACAACCACGCGATACCGGTAATGGATCTCGCTGGACAACTTTGGTTCATGGGCGGGCTCCGCTTCATCCGCTGGAGACTGAATCGGACCATTAATCGTTCCATCCGTACGGTAGTCCCGGCGGTCGCCCACATAAGACCTCTGGGATTGCACTTGGCCTTTTCTTGCGTAGTCCTGGAAGAACTCCGTGATCGTGAAGTTACCCGTCTGGGCGTCAATTTCCTTCACTTTCCCGAAACCGCGGAACTCGCGGTCTAAATGCTTTCCGCCCGCATAACGGTATAGTTTCGTATAGGATTGGGATTCCTTTCCCCCGGAATCCACCGGCCACTCACCCGTCTTTGTGATCTTCGACACAACCCGCACAACATAAGGGACTCTTTCGTTGACTTCCGTTTGATCGGTTATTGGGTCGTATAGCTTCATGAATCCCCTCGTTTGAGGAGTGTACTCCACCTCCACCCTCCCACCGATGCCGTTGTCAATATCCGTCAGAAGGTTGGCGGCCGAAGCGAGATTAAACATTACTTTCCGATATGGCCACCCGGAGTAATCCGCCGCCGAATAGATTATATCGATGAAACCGTCTCCGTCGAGGTCTCCGAAGGCCGAGCCGGTATTGAACACGGTAGTACCTTCGTAATACGTGAACGCCATCGGGACAAGCGAATCGGAGCCGGTCACCCAACCAGCACCGTTGTTGAGGACGACTCCCCGGTCAGGACCATAGGAGCCACCACTCGTAGACCTAATCATGTCCTCAAGCCCATCGCCATTCAGGTCAATGGACCGGACCCCGTAATCATCAGACCACTGAGGGAATGCAATTGTCCAAGGACACATATAGGGTCCGCTTGTATAGTTTTCCCAAGCGATACCCGTATTTATGGAGTATGCACCTAGATAGGGATTGTTTATTGTGAAATCTGTCAGCCCATCTCCGTTGAGCTCGATCACTATGCCGCCGTTAAATTTCGTCGGATCAGAACTGTATTGGTAGTCGATGCCGTAGGCGAGATTGAACCCGGATGAGCCGTTGGTCCATCCACTTCCAGTATTCAGCCAGTTCGCGGAGGTGATGGTACTGGGTTCAGTGAGGAAGCTCTGCACGATGTCCACAAGACCATCACCATTTAGTTCGGCCGCGCGCACGCCCCAGGTCTTCTTTGTCCAAGCGTAACCTATATTACATGGAAGAATGTATGGGTCCGAAGTACGCCATTCCCATGCAGCACACTCCCCAGTACGTGTAGGATCGTTGCCTCTATTGAAGGCAAGGGCCCGGTAGTCTAGACCAGAGTCCCACCACGGTCCAGTGACACTCCATGCTAGGTCCGTCAGGCCATCACCGTCGATGTCAGCAATAAAATCCCCATAGCTGTAGGTTCTCCAAAGCTCTTCATTGACAGCCGAGAAATGTTCGGGCGGATCCCATCGGACATCGGCAGAACCCCAACCTTCACCCGTATTGCGGAGGAGAGTCCGGTAGGTTTCATTCCCCGGGCGAAAAAAACAACGGCCTGTATAGTCGGTCAACGCATCCCCATCAAAGTCATAAAGCCTGACACCATAATCAATCCCAAACACCTGAGTTATGTACCCAACGGGTAGATATGGACTGTACCTGCTTGTATCATAGGTATCCCATCCACCGCCGGATTCAGAGTAGGCAAGACTGATCGCCGGAAAACTGTCCGCATCCGTTTCTCCGAATTCTTTGACGCTCTTCAGGCAGGAGATTGTCCGGCCTTTGGGGACGTCGAGAGGCCAATAAGTGAGCTCGTACTTTCGTATCCGCGGCGAAGGACGTCCCGCAACACTTTCATCAATGTATCTGAGAAAAAAATCGGAAATAATCTTCGCTTTTGAACGATAGGACTCACGGTACGATGCCCAAGGTTTGTCTACGTCACGTTCCTCAATTGTGAATGCAATGCTCGCCATGGCGGTTATGCCGTCATAGTTGTACGAGATGTTCGACAAATACATGTTGTTCTCTATTGAAAGTTTCACATACTCATACACGATCGCATTACCGTCCACAGTAGAGTCTTCTTCGCGAACAAGCCCCCAATGAAATACGCCCCAGCCGGAACTGAACTCGCCGGCCGCGTCGTTGAAATGTGCAAGATCGTATAAACACGCGCTCTTATCAAAGGCGCCTTTGCCGCCGAAGTAGGCCTTACGTCCATCTTTCATCCAGACCTCCCACCATCCCCCCCCGGCGTTGACCGGCTTTGGATCCGGGTGATGAATGAAACGGACAAATGAGCCTGAGTCTACATCGGCATGGTAAATGCCGCATCCATAGGTGGGGCTGGTGGGGCTGTTATCCGTGCCTGTGTACACGAGCTGGTTGCCCCCGGCTGAAGTTGTATATATGTAAGTGTCAGGATTGTCGAGCGGCGTCATCGGGTCCTCGTCACTATCGGGCGGATTTGATGCGCTGTTGTACTTCGGAACGCCATCCTTGGTGGAGCGCTCGATACGTCCCGGATTCAAGTCCCACCCTTGGCCGACCCAGGAGTGCCCATTGGTGGACCGGTATACTAAGGAGAGATTGGGCTGCATCCCATTGCGGCCTGGGGGGACTTTAATAGGGATACTGTATGAAAAGGTTCCGCTGAACTGGTCCGATTGCACCGACTCAAAACCGGCACCGATGGCTTCAGGGCCTTGGAAACCCAAAGCGCGGCCTGATTCCCCGTCTTCAGACTTGGCAGCACGGTGTTGTTCCTGCTTAGCCTGAAACTGTTTGTTCAGCCTGACCTGGGTGGGAGTCAGATCACGTTTTTTGCTAGGGTGCGGCGGCGAGGGATTGAGGGGGTTTGTTCCAGCCGCTACTTCCGAACCATCCACATAACCATCACCATCCGTGTCCGCATCCAGGGGGTTGGTGTTGCGGATCTTCTCCTGATAGTCATTCAGGCCATCGCGGTCCGTATCGGCAAGAAGCGAGTCCGTGACGAACGGTCCTCCACTATGATAGGGAGGTTGCGCAGTATTTGTCCAACCCTGATCCTCGTTCAAGTCCGAGATCTGGTCGCCATCGTCATCGGTATCCGTCGCATTTAGGATGCCGTCGCTATCCATGTCCGCGGCATCGTCAATGCGGTACCTATTAAGTGAGTCAGCGTAACCGTCGCCGTTGACGTCCAGTTTCATTGCATCAGGAACTTCATCTTCGGTCTCTTCATACCTTTCAGGATCGAAAGGGTAGGCGTCCAATGGGTCCGCTACGCCATCATCGTCCCAGTCCCCGTCATAGTTCTTGATGGCCAGTGCGTCTGCAATGTCGAGCACACCGTCCTGATTGAAGTCTCCCTGCATTAGTGTGCGTGTATCTGCACTGCGTTCAAGGACAAGATCACGAAGAGGAGGAATGTCGTTTGTATTAATCACCCCGTCTCCGTTTGTGTCCCCCCGTGGAAAAGGGGATGTTGCTACCGCTATGGTTGGTTGTGATAACAACATTACCCCCACGAGTGCAATGGACACCCATCGATACCAGCCAAGATAATAGTATTGATTTTTCCCCATGACGCAATCTCCCTCCTTATAAAAATAAAACTGCCAGCATGAATATCACCCTCCACCTATATGCCGACGGGGACAATTACCAAAATTCCCACTTTATCCCCGCCTCTAAGCTCTAAAAATAGTATAACGGTATTGTTAAGGCGGGGTCAATAGAAAAGTTAATCTCCGTAGAATTGCCTCTTCCTCCTTGTGGTGGATTGTGGGAGAATGGTGACATTGGTCAGGCGGATTTGAACTTTTGAAATAGCGCAAACTGGGTATACAGATTGTCACTTTGCTTCCAGGCCGTATTTTTTGAAACGGTCGCGGAGGGAGCGCGGGGTGAGTTTGAGGAGTTGGACGACTTTTTTATGCCCAAGGAAGCAATGCGGCAGTGAAGGCGAGCCGGTGTTGGTGGAAAGGGAAGAAGAAAGAAAGAATAGGACCTATAGGACGTATAGGACCTATAAGACCAATAAGGAACAGAAAATTCGATGGAACGAATAGGTTCTCTTTGTGCTTAGGGAAGCATAGAGCCAAGCAGCCGGGCGCAGTGTTGGGGGGGAGCGAAGAAAATAGGACGAATTAGACCTATAGGACCTAGAATAAGAAGGCGAAAAAGAACTGATCGGACAAATGGGTCCAATTTGTCCGATATGTCCTATTCGTTTTATACTCATGAAAAGTTCAAACTTAGGAGGAAAAACCATGAATGAGGGGGAAAATTCACAAGAAGGGCCAATCCGCCCCCATGGCGGATACCGCAACCTTAAATCCTTCCAGATGGCTGAGATTGTGTATGATGCGACCGTGAAATTTTGTGACCGGTTTATTAAGCCCGGCTCCCGGACGCATGATCAGATGGTACAGGCGGCACGGAGCGGACGGCAGAATATCGGGGAGGGCAGTCAGGTCTCCGGCACCTCGGAAAAGTTAGAACTTAATATGACCGGCTCTGCCAGAGGGAGTTTGGAGGAACTCTTATTGGATTACCAGGACTTTTTGCGTCAGCGTGGCCTTCAGATATGGGGCAAAGACCATCCGGAGGCTCAAAAGATACGGAAGCTCGCCTATCAGCCGAATAGGACCTATAGGACGTATAAGACCTATATTGAAGAAGAATCGGGGGAGGTTGCCGCTAATACGATGATTTGTTTAATCCATCAGACCAACTATCTGCTTGATCAACAATTGCGGCATTTAGAAGCCCGCTTCCTTGATGAGGGCGGATTCACGGAACGGCTGTATCAGGCGCGGCAGCAAGCCCGCCGTCTCTCAAAGGAATAATTTTACGGACGCCAGAACTTTAGCTCCGCCAAATGACTCGCAGGCGAGTACACTTGCCTGTAAAACACAAGAATCCGGTTATTCCGCTTCCATGCCGTATTTTTTGAGGCGGTAGCGGAGGGAGCGGGGGGTGAGTTTGAGGAGTTGGGCGGCTTTTTTCTGGGAATAGTGGCTTTTTTCGAGGGCTTGTTTGATGAGGGCGCATTCGAGGTCGGCGACCATGGATTCGAGGTCGACGCCTTCGGGGGGGAGGGTGGAGGATACGGGAACGCCAGCAGCGGACGCCGTGGGACGGATTTCCTGGAGGTTGGCGGGCAGGTCGCTGAGTTCAATGCAGTCGTTGCCGCAGAGGACGACGACGCGTTCGAGGAGGTTGCCAAGTTCGCGGACGTTTCCGGGCCAGGAGTAGCCGCGGAGGGCGTTCATGGCGTCGGGGCTGATTTTCGGGGCGCGGCGTCCGATCTTCGCGGCGTGTTTCTGAACGAAATGTTCGGCAAAGAGGGGGATGTCGTCGGGGCGTTCGCGGAGGGGCGGCACATCGATAGGGATGACGTTGAGGCGGTAAAAAAGGTCGTTTCGGAATCGTCCTTCTTCGACCATTTTTTCGAGGTTGCGGTTGGTGGCGGAGATGATGCGGACGTCGACTTTTTCTTCGGCGGTTCCTCCGAGGGGGGTGATGGTGTGGTTGTCCAGCACGCGCAACAGCTTTGCCTGAAGGATGAGGGGCATTTCGCCGATTTCGTCGAGGAAGACGGTGCCGCCGTTGGCAATGACGAAGAGGCCTTCCTTGTCCTTGATGGCGCCGGTGAAGGCGCCTTTCTTGTGTCCGAAGAGTTCGCTTTCGAGGAGGGTTTCGGGGATACCGCCGCAGTTGATGGCGACGAAGGGCCGGTCGGCGCGGTCGCTCATGTCGTGGAGGGTGCGGGCGACGAGTTCTTTTCCGACGCCGCTTTCGCCGTGAACGGCGATGGTGCTGGGGAGTTTGGCGACGCGCTGGATGATGTTAAGCACATCCTGGAATCCCGGGCTGATCATGCGTTCGGCGCTGAGTTGGGCGGTTTTATCTTTGCGCAGGGCTTCGTTTTCGCGGCGGAGGTCGCGCTCTGCGATGGCGCGCTCGACCATGATGCGGATTTCGTCGTTTTTGAAGGGTTTCATGACATAGTCGGTGGCGCCGCGCTTGACGGCCTCGATGGCGCTGTCCACGGATCCGTAGGCGGTCATCATGATGGCGGGGGTGTTGGGTGCGTGTTCCTGGATCCAGGAGAGGAGGCGCATGCCGGCCTGGCGGTCATTGCCCATGTAGAGATCGGTGAGCACGGCGTCGCAAGGGGTTTCTTCGAGGACGCGGCAGGCTTCTTCGACGCTTACGGCGGTATGCACTTCGTAGCCGGCGTTTTGCAGGACGATTTCCATGACTTCCCGCATGCCGAGTTCGTCATCGACGACTAAAACGCGATGTGTCACAGCCAAAGGTCTCTCTCCTTATTCTTCCGCGGCGGGCAACCGCACAATCATGGAGGTTCCCCCGCCGGGCCGGGAAGCTACGCGGATGGTGCCGTCATGCGCGGTGATAATCCGCATGCAAATGGCCAACCCCATCCCGACGCCGCTCTCTTTTTCAGTATAGAACGGTTCGAAAATCCGTGCAACCTTGTCCGGGGCGATACCGGGGCCTTCATCATCGAAACGGATTTCCACAAACCCGCGGCCTTTGCTCAGGGCGATGATTAATCGTCCGCGTTCGTGCATGGATTCCACGGCATTTTGCGCAATGTTGGAAAACACCTGGCGGATTTGGGTGGAATCACCCGTCACCACATAGGGTCCGTCCTCGGCGAGTATTTCAATCACCAATAACCGTGCCTGCTGGTATTTGCGTTCGAGATGTTCTTTGACGTCGTTGGCGATACGGGTCAATACCAAGCGTTCATGACGGTGGACGGGATTTCGGGCATAGGCGAGGAAGCTCGAAACGATTTCATTCAAGTGGTCGGCTTCCCGCACGCCGATGGAGGCGAGCCGTTTCGCCATGGCGGGCGAGGCGATGTTTTGCTGGAGTTCGTCCAGCGCGCCGCGAATCGAGGCGACGGGATTCCGGATTTCATGGGCCAAGCCGGCGGCGAGTTCGCCCACGACGGCGAGCCGGTCCTGTTGCTGGAGTTCCTTGCGCATTTGCGCCATCTCGGTTAGATCGGTGAACGAGGTGATCAGGCCGGTAATGTGCCCGCGGGCATTTCGAATACGGCTGGTGGACAGGCCAATCAGCTTGGTTTCCTCCGGGCCGGTGCGCACGATCAATTCATAACTGGAGAAGTCCTTGTTGGCGCGGAGGGCGGTGGTGACGGGGCATTCCACGCCGGAATCCGCCCGCATGATGCCGTCCACGTGCCGGCCCGCGACATTGCCTTCCACGAGGTTCAGGATCTGGCAAGCCATTTTATTCACGGCGATGACAATTCCCTTGGGGTCGGTGATGAGGAAACCGCTGTTCATGTTATCGAGGATTTCGCGCTGGAATTGTTTCATGCCGCTGACCCGCTGGTTCCAGTAGCCGCTGATGAAGGCGGTGAAGAAGAAGGCGATGCCCTGGATGAGGAAGTTGTACCAGTGCATGACGGGGTCGTAGGCGAGGGTGGTTCCCACCATGAAGTGGAAGAGCATGAACATGGTGGAAAGGCAGGCGAACATGAATCCCTGGACGAGCCCCATAAGCACGCCTGCTTCCAAAATAACGATGACGAGCAAGGGGGTGAGGAAACTGTCATGGCCGCCCGTGATGCTGACCGTTGCGGCCACTACGGCGAAATCGACGAGCAACTGCATCCAGGTGAGGCGCGCGGGAACCGTGTCATGCTTGCGCAGGGTAATGAGGTACCACAAGCTGCTGGCGAGGGCAGCGAGGTAAATAGCGGCCAGAAAAAACCCGAACTGCCGGCCTTGCGCGATGAGATGCGCGCCGACGGCCACAATGATAACGACGGCGATGCGCGCCGTGCCCACAAACCACAGCCACGAATTCGGCCCGTCGTAGGAGGGCCTCAATAGCCTGGCGGTGCTGAAGTTCACATTCCTTTTTCCACGAGGTGCTGCAGCCCTTCGGGATCGTAGCTGCGTTTAAAGGCCATTTCCGTCGTGATGATGCCGCGTTTCATAAGGCGGTAGAGCGATTGATTCATGGTCATCATGCCTTCCGCGCGTCCGATTTCGATCATGGAGGGGATCTGTTCGAGCTTTTCCGCGCGGATTAGGGCGCGAATGGCCGGGTTGGGAATCATGACTTCCATGGAGAGCACGCGGCCCATGCCGTCCGCACGAGGGATTAATTGCTGTACCACCACGCCCTCCAGCACGAAGGACAATTGTGTTCGGACCTGCGCCTGCTGGGCGGAGGGGAAAACGTCAACGATACGGTTGATAGTTTGCAGCGAATCGTTTGTATGCAAGGTGGCGAAGGCAAGGTGGCCGGTTTCCGCCACGGTAAGGGCGGCCTGGATGGTTTCGGGGTCGCGCATCTCGCCGATGAGAATCACGTCGGGATCCTGGCGGAGGACGCGTTTGAGCGCGGCGGAGAAGGATTTGGTGTCGGAGTGCACTTCGCGCTGATTAATCACCGCCCGGTTATGGCTGTGCAGATATTCTATCGGGTCTTCGATGGTGATGATATGGACGTTCCGCTCGACATTGATTTTATCGATAATGGAGGCGAGGGTGGTTGATTTACCGCTGCCGGTGGGGCCGCACACGAGGACGAGCCCGAGGGGCCGGTAGGCCATATCGGCCACGATGCGGGGCAAGCCAAGTTGTTCGAAGGACAGGATTTCAAAGGGGATGGCGCGGAAGGCGGCCACCACGGAGCCGCGATCCCGGTAGACATTCAACCGGAACCGGCTCAGTTTTTCGATCCCGAAGGACATGTCGAGTTCTTTTTCCGCTTCGAACTCGGAAATCTGGTCTTCGTTCATGACGGTGTAGATGATTTCCTGGGTTTGGTCGGGGCTGAGCCGGTCATAGCCGGGCATAGGTTCCAGGCCGCCATGCACCCTGAACATGGGTGGCGCACCGACGACAATGTGCAGATCGCTTGCCCCTTCACGAATCATTTTGGTCAACAGCTCTTTAATACTTGGCGTAGCCATAAAGCGCTCCCTCCTCTGTTGTAATCACCTGTTCGGCCCGCGGACGGCGGCAAGGGGACCCCGGCCCGCCACCGCTTGGGGCATTTCTTCTCCATTATCCGCCGAAGCGGTTCCTACTGCAAATTATAGCAGGAGGCACTTGCGAAATCGTCCTTTTTCTCATCCAGGCTAAAGTTTTTCATGGAAGGCGCCGATACCCAGTTTCGGAGCGTAACGGCATGGAGGCTGTACGATCCCGCCGATGCAAGGATGCAAAGGCTAACCCAAGTTTCACGGAGGAATCACACCATGGGTCTTCGGATCAATACGAACATTGCGGCCATCAATACGAGCCGCATCCTGCGCAGAAGCACGGTCGATCTGAACAAAACACTGGAACGGCTGTCGAGCGGATTGCGCATCAACCGGGCCGCGGATGATGCCGCCGGCCTGGCCATTGCGGAAGGATTCCGTTCCGTTGTGCGGGGCAGCCAGGTGGCGCAACGCAACGCACAGGACGGAGTCAGTCTGGTGCAAACCACGGAAGGCGCGCTGGCGGAAGCGTCCAATATCTTGCAACGCATCCGCGAACTGGCGGTGCAAGCGGCGAACGGCACGAACAGCACCATTAACCGGGCATCGTTGGACAGCGAAGTGCGCCAGTTGCTGGGGCAGATCGACGATATCGCGGTGGACACCGAATTCAACGGGCTTCGCGTGTTGAGTTCGGCGCAGACGGTGACCCTTCAAGCGGGACCGCAGCCGGGCCAGACGCTGGTGATCACGGTGCAAGGGGCCAAAACCAACGATTTGAGCATCAGCAACGTATCGGTGTCCACGATGGCGTTGGCCACGACGGCCATTAGCACCATCGATGTGGCGCTGCAAAGCGTCAGTGTTCTTCGGAGCAACCTCGGTGCGCTGCAAAACCGCTTGGAATTCACCATCAACACGCTGGCAATTCAGGAAGAGAACTCGTCGTCTTCGGAAAGCGTGATTCGCGACGCCGACATTGCGGCGGAAACCGTTCGATTCACGCGCAATCAAATTCTGGTGAGCGCCGGCACCTCCGTACTGGCACAAGCCAATGTAATCCCGCAGACGGCACTTCAATTGCTGGGACAATAAGATGAAGTGTTGAGATTGGCCACCACTCACAGTCCTTAAAATAGAATCAGCGAAACCGGCCCCGTTCAACCAACTATTCCGCCAGCCGCATACCGCGGCTGGCGTTTCCCTTTAATAGGCTTCGCCGCGCAGATGGGCTTCGGCCAGTTCAGCAATGCGATCTTTATCCAGTTTTGGAAACAGGATCTGCGGGGCTTGCAAGGGGCTTCCCGCAGGCAGGATTTCTTTGGCCAGACCCCATCCATCCGGGCCGCCGCCGGGGCCGCCTTCAGGCAATGCGAGACTCAACACGTCCGCCAAGGTTTTTGCGCCCGTGGGCAGGAAGGGTGTCATCGTGACACACAACGCCTTTACAATCTGGCAGCATACATAGAGAGTCGTGGCCGTACGTACCGCGTCTGTTTTCCGCGTAACCCATGGCTGCTTGGCATCGAAATAGACATTCGCCTTGCGGCCCAAGTCGATGAACCGTTCAAGGGCCTGACGGAACCGGAATCCTTCCAGGGCCTCGGCGATAGCGTCTACTTGCACCGGAATAGCGTCCAGCATGGCCTGATCGTCCGCGTCGAGCGGGCCGGGTTCCGGGACGGCATACCCAAAATTCTTCACGGCCATGGTGAGCGAGCGGTGGACGAAATTGCCCACGATGTCGCACAACTCGCCGTTGTAGCGGTTCATGAAGTCGTCCCAGTCAAAGCTGGAATCCTTCGATTCCGGGGCGATGGCGCACAGGTAATAGCGGATGACATCCGCCGGAAACTGATCCAGCGCCCATTTAACGCTGATCATATTTCCGCGTGACTTGGAACCTTTTTCGGACTTGCCGGTCTGGCGGTTGTAGATGTTCAGGTATTCGTTACCCACCACATAGTCGGCGAGAATGTAATCATCTTGCCCCATGAGCATGGCGGGGAAAATTACGGCGTGGAAGGGCACATTGTCTTTCCCAATAAAATGGACCATGCGGGTCCCGGCGTCTTTCCACCACGTTTCCCAGGCAGCGGGATCGCCCTTGTTGATGCCCCACTGGCGGGTGTTGGTCACATAGCCGATGGGGGCGTCGAACCACACATAAATCCGCTTGGATGGCGCTTCGGGATCATCGAGGGGGATGGGCACGCCCCAATCCGTGTCGCGGGTAATGCAGCGCGCGCGCAGTTCATTGACCCACCCGTAGGCAATGCCTTTTACATTGGCGCGCCATTCATCGTGGCTGTCGAGCCAGGTTTTCAGCCGCTCCTGGAACTTGGTCAGATCCAGAAACCAGTGTTTTGACAGGCGCAGGATGGGCGTTGAGGAATCCCCGGGAATATTGGCGCGGGGTGAAACAAGATCCTTGGCGGCATATTGCGCGCCGCAACTCTCGCACTCATCACCGTTGGCGTCCTCATACCCGCACTTCGGGCACGTGCCTTTTACATAGCGATCCGGCAAATAGCGGTCGGATTGCGGCGAATACCAGATTTCCATTTCCTGCGGATATACATACCCGCCATTGTTCAATTTTGTGAAGAATGCCTGGGTCGAGTCGATATGGAGATCCCAGGAGGTGCGGCCGTAAATATCGTACGAAATGCCCAGCCGCTTGAATTCCGCTTCGTTCGCGCCGTGATAATGGTCGATCACTTCCTGCGGCGTGATGCCTTCCTTCAGCGCAGTCAGCGTGATAGGGACGCCATACTCATCCGACCCCCCGATATAGAGCACCTTGCCGCCTTTCAGCCGCTTATACCGGACATAGATGTCCGCGGGCAGATACGCGCCCGCGATATGCCCCAAATGGATATGACCATTGGCATACGGCAATGCGCTCGTCACTAACGTTCGTTCAAACGTACTCTCAGAAGCCATGATGTCGCCTTCCGTTGATTTTACTATGGAAAGAACGTGATTTTACCTTAAAAAGACGTCCAATATCACATTCAGTGTTTATATTACCTGGGAAAATGCGCATTAAACACGCGAGGTAAAACAGATTATTTTATTGCAGGAAGCACCTTTCAAGGTCAATTTAATTCCGTTGCGGACATCACTTATGTGTGCTATACTGCCTTTTAATAAAGGGCAAGTAAGCAATGTGGGCGTTATTTTTTCAAAGTCCTGGGCGTTATTACCATTATCTTTAGGCTATTTTAAAAAGGGTCAAAAAAGAAAATGGCGCCTCGAGTGGTGTTTGGGTAAGTTTAGGGACGCAAGGAGACATCACATGTATGTGTCTAGATTTCGTTCATTACCGTATTATGGCATTATTCATTCTTTATCCACCCTCATTCTGGTTCTTTTGGCGGCGTCAGCCTTTAGCCAAGGTACGCCAGATCTGTATGTAGTCGAAATCATGGCGGTGCCAACGGTTTCTTCTCCGGGGCAAAATGTGGATATAAGTTGGACAGTAAAGAATCAAGGAGATGGTGATGCTATTGAAGGCTGGTGGGACGTGGTCTACTGGTCAACAGATAATCAATGGGATGATGCTGATAGCACAATCGGCAGTGAATATAGGTCTGAACCTCTGGGGATCAACGCCAGCTACACGATTGCCCAGCAAATCAGTGTGCCGGCAATACCTGATGGAGAATATTTTATCATTGTCCGAACAGATGACCCAAATTGGAGCAACAGTGTTTCAGAAAGTGATGAAACAAATAACGTGCTGATCAAACAAATCACAGTGTATGTTCCTGACCTGACCGTGACGGCGATAAACGCCCCGGATATTATCTCTACCCAAGAGCAACAGATTGAATTGAGTTGGACAGTCACGAATTCGGGCAATGGTGACGTGAACGCGTACTGGATTGACGCAGCCTATTTCTCAACCGACAATCAGTGGGATCCTGCCGATACACAACTTGCCTCTTCCGACCATGGAGAAACCCTGCTTGCCGGCGAAAACTATACAGTGACGCAGACCATCGCCATCCCGCAGGTCCCCGAAGGCAATTATTTCATCATTGTCCGAACAGACGACCCGAACTACTCAAACAGTGTGTACGAGACGGATGAAACAAACAATGTGTTGGTCCGCCCAATCACAGTGTACGTTCCCGACCTGACCGTGA
>JAKQOG010000150.1 GCA_029565395.1 Candidatus Hydrogenedentota bacterium
CCGCCGGAATTGAAGAACTGGATCAGCCGGAGCAATTCAGAGAGGTTGATCAACCAATCTTGCGCATTGTAGTCGCTGGCATGAGGTGCGCAACCTGTGTCGCCGGGGCCGGGGGCAAAGCCATCTTCCGTTCCAGCCTGGCAGTGATAGCCGCCGGAATTGAAGAATTGGATGACGCGCAACAATTCGGAGAGGTTCACCAGATTGTCGCAGTTCTGGTCAGCGCTATGGCAGTCCTCAGCGCCTTCGCCTTCTCCCTCAGCGCCTTCGCCTTCGCCTTCAGCGCCTTCACCTTCTCCTTCAGCGCCTTCTCCTTCACCCCCAGTTCCCGAAATGACGATGTCCACGGGAGTTCCGCATAACACCACCAACCCATACACAGGATTCTGACTGATCACCTGGCCGAGCGGCACGGTTTCGCTGTATTCTTGCGAGACTGTACCCAAGGTCAGATTTACGCCTTCCAGGGCGGTTTGTGCTTCGGCTTCGGTAAGACCGCTAAGATCTGGCACTGAAACATAGCAGATACCCAGCGATACCGTGATATCCACTGCGGATCCATAGGCCACAACCGTTCCCGCGGCGGGTTCCTGTGCGAAGATCTGGAATTCCGGAACCACGTCATTGTATGCCGTGCCTACGAATCCTACAACCAAGCCCAGGGCCGCCAAGGCGATATCTGCTTCCTCCTGGGTCATTCCGGAGAGGTCGGGCACCGTCACCGTGGCCGGGTGGAATACCGCGGTCAGTTCGCGGGTCTGGTCCATGGTCCCGGTAATGGTGACCGAGGTGGGTTCTTGACCTTCTGGAATATCTCCAAGCCAATGATCGAATACATCAGCGCCTGGGATGGCCGTCGCTTCAAATGTTTGCCCATCCACATACCAGTACTGACCGGGGGCCGGATCGGTAGTTCCGTCCCCGATGGCTTGGATGTAGAGGTACCAGTCTCCAGGTTCGAAGGCGGCAGTGAGTGTGCGATCCTGATCCATCACAATTTCGAGATCAGGATTCATGGGATCAGCTCCACCGGGAAGGTCGCCGGTCCATCCCATGAATACCTTGGTTCCCGTCGCAATGGCATGAACCGTGGGCGTTGCGCCGGTTACATAGCCAAGGGTGCCGGAGGGGGTGGTAGATCCGCCGCCGGTCTGGTTCACCGTAAGTTGATAGCCATCGGTGCCGAAGTTGTACGCGATAGCTTTATCGCCATCCATGGTGAAACGAATCAGGGTTTCCCAGGAATTCACATCGCCGGAGAATCCACCCCAATATGACGTGGGCCACAGACGCGTTTCCATCGAGGCTTCGCGTCCTGCCAGGAACGAATATACACCAGCGGGGTGAGAAACATACTCATACGTTCCCGCACCTAACACCGAGGTGGTCAGCGTATAATCGCCGGCGCCGAACACGGCGGTAAGCGCGAGATCGCTGTTGATCGTCACATCATGCGCGGATTCATTAGCGTCGTATCCCGTGGGCAGGCCTTCCCAGTGATCGAATGCATCACCGCCCGCGTAAATATTCGCTACGAACTCCTGGATGTAGCCGTTCTTGAATCCATAGGTTCCCGGATTGGGCCACGTGTCACCATTGCCCGTCTTTGCAACGGTCACCGTCCAATCGGCGGTTATGTAATGCGCGGTAACGGTTCTGTCCCGGTTCATGGTGAGACGAAGATACCAATTGTTGGGATCGTTATCGTCGATATCACCGGACCAGTGACTGAATGCATTCCCGGCCGTGCCGAAATCCGCGGAAACCCACACGAATTCTCCCGGATTATATTCGTGTTGAAGTCCGGGATCGGGCGCTCCAGCGGGATTGGTCGAACCGGTGCCGTCAATAATCATCGTAAGAACGGGTTTGCGCTCCACAAAGTTTGCAGTCAGGCTGCGGTTCTGATCCATCAGCACCGTTATGGTGGCACTATTGGGATCCTGCCCTGCTGGTACGTCGCCCGTCCATTCATCGAAAACGTAGTTGTAGTCTGGATTGGCCTCCAGTACGGGTTCGGCGCCGCTGGCAAAGTAATTAGTTCCTGTCAAGTTTACCCAACCATTGGCGCCGGCGGTCACTTCCAGGGTGAATCCGGAGGCTTCGAAATTCCCGGTAACGGACTTGTTGCCGTCCATTACGAGTTCCCCAAACGGATTGTCACTGATGAGGTCGCCGGTCCATCCCGCGAAATACGCGCTGGGGTTGCTGTTCGCGCTGAAATTCGCGGTGCGTCCGTCCACATAGGAGAAATCGCCTGTCCCAGGCCAGACATTTCCAGGGCCTGTTGTGGCAAGGGTCAATGTCCAGTCGCCGGTGACAAACTCAGCCGTCAAGGTCCGATCTTGATTCATGGTTAGGAACTGATACGTCTGCTGGGCATTTGCACCATCCATCAGGTCGCCCACCCATTGGCCGAAGGCATCGCCGCCGGCAATGAGGTTGGCGTTAATATTTACGGTGGCGCCATCGACAAACCCATAGGCCCCGGGGGCGGGATCCGTATTGCCATTGCCCGTTTTCGCGATGGTCAAGGTCCAGTCGGCGATTGAGAACACCGCCGTAATGACTCGGTCCTGGTCCATATACACGCTAATATCGCGCGAGGAGGGATTCGCCCCGCCGATATCGCCTTCCCAGTGATCGAAAGCGGATCCTGAGTCTTCCGTGGCGGTTACGTTGGCCCACTGACCGCTGTCGTAAAGATGCGCGCCCGGGGCCGGATCCGTGGATCCGGTGCCAGTCCCGCTCACATAGATGGTGAGTTGGTATTGCGGAGCAGCCCCGAATAGGGCGGTAATATTCCGGTTCTGGTCCATGGTTACCTGAATGGACGAATCGGTGGGATCGGCGCTGCCGATATCACCCTGCCATTCTACAAACACACTTCCGGTGGGCACATAGGCCTCCAGATCTATCACCGCGCCGGAGGCAAGACCTATGGTCTGGCCTGTGGGGAAATTCACCCAGCCATTGCCACTGGTATACACCGTGAGCGTGTAGCCACTCGTGGTAAAATCGGCTGTAACGGACTTGTCGGCGTCCATGGTCAATTGCTGACCTGGATTGTATCCTGTGAGATCGCCTGACCAACCACCGAAGAAACTGCCGGTATTGGGATTGGCATTCACAAACGTCTGCCGCCCCTCCAAGTAGGAATACACGCCGGGCGATTCAGGTTGGGTGTTGCCGGAACCCGCGCCGGTCTTCGCCATGGTCAGCGTATGATCGCCTGGTGTTACGAAGACCGCTTCCACGGTCTTGTCTCCGTCCATGGTGATTTGAACACTCTGGTCCGTGCCGCTGCCAGCGCCTCCCCAGTGATCAAACGCCCACCCGCTGCCATTGGTGGGGTAAGAATTGATATAAACCATTTGGCCTTCTGGGTAAATGTGGGTCCCGGGTTCAGGGAACGTGGTCCCGGTGCCCGTGACGGTGATCGTCAGCGTATAGGTCGTGCCGCAATAAGAGTTATGCTGCACGTCATTGGGATTGTCAAATTTGGCTTGCAGCGCGGGAATTTGATTGCATGCGGCATCCTGACTTAACGGATTATCTCTGAGATCTACCTGATCATCACCCCCCAGCCCTGTATTATCCACCAGCGCCTGGATATCCGTGATGGAATTTGAATCAAGTCCCAAGCGGTGAAGATTGGTCAGGTTCTCAAGGACGGAAATGTCAACAATGCTGTTTTCACTTAGTGTAAGTTCCGTTATGCTTGTTGCGCCCGTAAGTCCGGAGATGTCCGTGAGCATGCTTTTACGGAAACTGGCGCCGGTAAGACTGGTCAACCCGGATAAGTTCGGAATCGACGTGATATCGGTTTCCGAGGCTTCCAGTTGTTGGAGGTTGGTGTAGTTGCTCACCACGCTGATATCCGTGACGGGAACCATCATCATGGCAAAAATCATGCTTGGGTTGATAGCGGTTAACGCACTGATATCCGTCAGGCTGGGGGTCATGATGAAGGCCAGCGCCATCAGATTTGTCAACCCATTAACGGCGGTCATGTCGGTGTTGTCAATGTCGCAATTCATTACCGCAAATACAGAGAGCGTATCCGCTACGCCGGCCAAGGGGGTGGCGTAATCCGTAATGTTGCTGCCGGCCAGCCACAATTGCGCCAGGCTGCTCATGGAAGCCACCGCGTCAATATTGGTTAGCAGATCATTCCCCATCAGGCTGAGGTATCCCAGGTTCACCAAGCCGGCCAGGGGAGCAATGCTCGCGATCAAATTCATGCCGGTTTGGCTTGGGTCAAAATCACCGCCGCCCGCGAGGGGATTGGATCCAAAACCCAGATCCAGGCTGACCAAGGCGGTCAGGCCGCTCAGCGGATTCAGATCCGAAATCTGGTTTTTCCCCAAATTGAGATCGGTCAACGCCGTGCACGCCTCCAGCCCTGTCAGGTCTGTGATTCCGAGATCCTTGGCATCCAAAGCGGTAAACAAGGGGTTTGCCAGATCTCCCGAATCCGGTGGATCCCCCAAGCTCCCGCCTGTTGCAGCATCCCATTGCGTCTTGACCGCGTTGAATAGCGCGGTGTCATTGAACGTGACCGGTACGGCCCATCCTCCTATTGGGGCCAACAATAGAAGGGTAAGCACCACCTGCAAGTAAACAACATGCTTGGCCATAATCTAATTCTCCTTTTTTTTAAAGGGCGCCATCGCCCCAATACACATTCCTGCCTCGCATACGATAGACAGACCTCACCATTTTTTCACAGATTAAGATAATAATCAAGAATTTTCTTTAACCTGAATCTTTTGAACTAGATACGTCATCTTAAAAATCTGCTTTAGCAGTATTCCATCTAAAGTAACGAAAAAACCGCCACGACCGGAAAATGATCGGAAGGATACCGGCCTTTTTTTGTAAAAACGACGGTTTCCACACGTTGCGCGGTTAAGCCGCCCTTGGAGAGAATCCAATCAATCCGTGCCGTGGAATTCGGGTCGGGCGCATTAAAGCCACAACAGGTGGTTTTCGGCCCTTTACGTTCCGGGGCGGTGAGCCATGCATCCTGGAAGCCCTCCTCATGGAATACCGCCCAGGGACGGCTAGTTTCACCTTCGGCATTGAAATCGCCCGTAATGAGAACAGGAAGCCCCCCCGCCATGACCAACGCCTGTTTCACTAAAAGTTCCGCGCTATGGATTCGTGCTTGTTCGCCTACATGATCGAAATGGGTGTTCATATAGAAGAAAAAACGCCCGGAAGGGATATGTTGAAAACGAACCCAGGTGCACATGCGGGTCAGGCTGGTATCCCAAGACTTCGAGGAAGGAACCTCCGGTGTTTCGGAAAGCCAGAAATGACCCGAAGCCATGGGCAGCAAAATATTTTTCTTGTAAAATACCGCTGTCATTTCGCCTGCGCCGCCGGGGTCCCGGCCAATGCCTATCCAACGGTAATCCGGGAGATTTGCCTCAAGATACGCCGCTTGCATATCCCGGCATTCCTGGGTCCCTAACACATCCGGGTTGCAGTGTTTGATTGCTTCTACCAAGAGATTGCGCCGGTGAGGCCAAGAATTATCGCCATCCTTTGCCAACCCATGCCGCAGATTAAAGGACATGACGTTTAGTAGGTTCTCCTCCGCATTGATGCATCCATGTATCATCATATAGGCCAACAACATAATCCCTGTTTTCCAAAGCATATAAAGTTCCTCGCAGCGGTTCTTTTCAAAGACTGAAAGTGCTCCAGGTTATTTTAAATTTTCCTCTTTTTTTTCTTCGACTTTATTGGACATAAATCCGACGCTGGCAAAGGATCCATCAGGATTTTTCCAGGTGTGCCATGCCATCACCGAAGGCCCGGTATACCCTTGCACCCCTTTATTATAGACGCTGTGCGACTCGGTCTCCATGGCGCCGATAAGATCCACCACTTGATCATACGTCATCCCGTTTTTGAT
>JAKQOG010000156.1 GCA_029565395.1 Candidatus Hydrogenedentota bacterium
CAAGTAGAAGGGGAAGGCCAAGTGGAAGGGGAAGGTCAAGTGGAAGGGGAAGGTCAAGTGGAAGGGGAAGGCCAAGTGGAAGGGGAAGGCCAAGTGGAAGGGGAGATAGATGTCCACAGTGCGGATCAGAACGGGGATGGAATAATTGATCTGTCGGAATTGATGCGTGTAATTCAGTTCTATACTTCGGGCGGGTATCATTGTCAGGCCGGGACGGAAGATGGGTATGCGCCGGGTTTGGGAGAACAGACCTGTTCGCCGCATAGCAGTGATTATAATGTCCAGGATTGGCTCATTAATCTCACCGAATTGCTACGCTTGATCCAGTTCTACAATTTGGGCGGATATTATGTGTGCGAAGGGAGCGAGGATGGATATTGCCCAAACTAGGCATTTAGACTGTAGGCATTAGACTGTAGGTAAATACAAGCCGGGTTTCGGATATTGGGAGTCAGATATCGTTCTTACTAGTTCGAAGGATGTCATATCCAGCCGAGATCATATCCTGTTTCGTACATTGCGACGATATTTTCAGGTGGGGTGACCGGCTGAATATTATGGCAGGGCGCCAGTATGTAGCCGCCGCCCGCGCCGAGAATAGCGAGATTTTCCTCCACTTCGCGGCGGACCTCCTCAACGCTTCCGAAGGGCAGGGTCTGCTGATTGTCCATGGCCCCGTGAAAGATGAGCTTGGCGCCGAAATCGCGTTTGAGGCCCTCTCGGTCCATGCCGGGGCAACGCCATTGGATGGGGTTGAGCACCTGCATGCCGATGGCGAGCAGATCGGGGAGAATATCGCGGACCGCGCCGTCGCTGTGTACGAACACGAAAGATCCGTGTTGCCGGGTTAGGTCCATCATGCGCTTCATCCAGGGGAGCAGGAATTCGTGGATCTGCGCGGGGGAATACATCAACCCGTCCTGGCCGCCGAGATCTTCCGCGACATAGGTGATGGATACCGCGCCGGGAATGGTCTCAAAGATGCGGCGTGTATTTTCATAAGCGAGGGTGAACAGCTTGTCGAGGCAGTAGTGGACGATTTCAGGGTACATGAGGAGGTCCATGAAGGCCTGTTCTTCGCCCCGGAGTTGTTTGTAGGTGAGCATGGGTTCTGACCCACCGCCGCGAATGATGTGGTTCTTTTTTCCTTTGATTTCTTCCGGCAGATGCGTGTACTCCCACCAATCGGGGTTTGGCCACGTGTAGTTCGCTTCGATTTCCTCCACGGACGTGTATGCCGCGAGTGGTGCGTTTTCCGCCTCCCAATACACCCCGGAGCCGTAGTGCACGGGCCGGGTGCGCACTCCGAATACATCCTGATGTTCGGGCATGGGTGGCCCTACGTAGCGGCCAGACACGGTATAGGGAGTATCAATATGCAGGCGCTTGCAGGCTTCCTCGAAATCGCATCCGAGAAATGCACAAAGTTTTTCCGTGGTTTCGGGCGTGGCCCAATAATCCATGGGAATGCGATCCGGCGTTTGCCGCGTGAGTACGGCAAGCCAACGCTCTTTTCCAGTCATGGTTTCCCTGGGCATGACAACTCCTTGCTAATGGATCACCGTATTTTCCCTCGTTCCAAAGTTGCACTTTGGAACGCACTTGCCTGCCCCGCCGTAGTCACGCGCTTCGCGTGACGAAGGGGGGGGCTTAAAAGCTGTGTTTTGAAATTTCACCTGCTTTCTTCCATTTAATGAGACGCCGTATTCGCGAAACATTCCATGAACTGGGCATTTCCGCGCAGACGCAGAAGGCGCGGATCATTCCAGATCTTCTCCCGCAATTCAGCGTTGTATTCCACTGCCTTGCATAACGACGCCACAGCGTCTGCGTCCCGATCTTGAAACTGGGTGACATAAAAAAAGCCTAGATGCAGATAGCCTTCCGGCTGGCGCGGCTCTAAAGTAACTACGGCTTTGAATTGTTCCTCTGCCTCGGTGAGGCGTCCCAGACGGGCCAAGACAGATCCAAGACCAATGCGCGCGGGCAATAAGAGCGGCATCAGTTTGACACATTTACGCAAAATCTTCTCGGCTTCATCGAAATTATCGCCTTGGATGCATTCGTTTGCGCGGGCCCACAGGCGGTTTGCGCGCAGAAACTGAATATGGCGTGCGCCGAACTGTAAACCAATGAGTGCGAGCATAACGCCCACGCCGACAATCAATGAATTCATATGTGATGGATTCCTTATTCCGTATACATGGGCGCTAATAGTATAATGAGTTGGGTTCCGGGCGCTAGTTTTTACGGTCCGGCGCAGAGCCCTTCGGGGCGGGAGAAGATCATGGAACAGTTTCGCGGTACGACGGTGATAGCGGTCCGCAAGGACGGGAAAGTGGCGTTGGGGGGAGATGGGCAGGTCTCCATGGGTGACACCATCATGAAAGGAGGCGCCGTGAAGGTGCGGCGATTGGCGGATGGTTCGGTGCTTGCCGGATTCGCGGGCGCGGTCGCCGATGCAGTGACCTTGTTTGAACGCTTTGAAACCAAGCTGCAGGAGTACAACAAAAACCTGCTCCGCGCGGCGGTGGAACTGGGAAAAGTCTGGCGGACGGATAAATACCTGCGGCAGCTCAATGCATTGCTTGCGGTGTGCGATAAAGAGAAGTCGCTCCTCATTTCCGGCACCGGGGAAATCATCGAGCCGGATGACGGCATCCTTGCGATTGGATCCGGCGGCCCCTACGCCCTCGCTGCGGCCCGCGCACTCATGAAGCATTCCGATCTCGACGCCGAAGGTATCGTCCGCGAAGCCCTCACCGTCGCCTCGGAAATCTGCGTCTACACCAACGCCAACATCAAGGTGGAGGTATTGTAGTCTGAATTTTCCAATGCTTTCTCTATATGATGGAAACGAACAGAGTAAAGCATCTGGTGGGTGTCGAAAGCATTTTGGGTGAATATTTTTTCGTTCATTTCTTGTCTTTCGTGGTAATAAATATCGATTTTGTTCTAACCACGAAATGCATGAAACACCCACGCAGCATAGCCGCATCCAAAGAATGGAACACGGATAACGCGGATTATTCAGATTTGCGCGGATAAAGGTTCCCCAACGGGGATGCACAATTTTAGCCCTGGGTTGCGCGAAGCGCTACCCTGGGTTGAGACCCCCTAATGAACCAACCCTGAAGAAGTTGTATAATGCATTGAAATTTAATTTTTCGATTAACAATGCGCCAACCCTTTCAGGGTAGGCACGATTTTAATCACTTTTCCTAGGGTAGCGCTTCGCGCAACCCTAGGCTGGAATTAAAACATCCCCTTCGGGGAATAGTACGAAGCACATGAAATAACTCATCGAACAATGGTTGCCCCTTTTTTATAGGCAGCGAAATATTTTCCCCTGACTCCTTTTCCCAGATCTTCACGGCGATACTCTGGGCGGAGCGTGTCCTGCTCGTTTATTTTAACCTTTGTTTTAACCTTCTTCATATATTTCCCTTAGAGTTATTATAACTGGGCCATTTTTATTTAGTCCACAAACCCCTTTCCGTGTTATACTACCTCCCATAAGGATTTAGGGCGTATGGCAAATAGAGTTTCTTCAAATGGGGTACGCAGTATGGGATTCTCTTCATTGCATTGGTGCGGCGTCATTCTTGCCATAATGGCTCTTCTTTGCCCGTTATCCTCACACGGGGATGAAAAGGAGGGTCAACCGCCACCCGTATCCAACATCAATCCTCAAGAACCCGTGTCCAAGGAAGCCGCCACTCAAATGGCCGAGACGATCCTTTCGGGGGACGACATTGAAGGCGCCAAAGCATTGCGAATGGCCACTTCCAACGAATACATCAGCTATGTAGTCGGCCCTATCGTGTTATCCCGATTGTCGGAATGTAAAGAAACCCTCAATAAAAACATCCTTATGGATGAATCCATTCAACCTAATTGGTGGTGTCATTTCAGTGATTCCTGGTGGGGGTCTTGTGGAACACGACGGAAAGATTATATTTTTGCCTGTTTTGCGGATATGTTGAGAGAGGCATCGCCGAGTTCTGCTAAACTGCATATACATGATAGCTATTTCCACACAATTGAAGATGAAC
>JAKQOG010000163.1 GCA_029565395.1 Candidatus Hydrogenedentota bacterium
CGTGGCGGCGGCGGATGCCTGCGCGCACGAAGGGCTTAATCTCGCGCCCTTCCGTGAGAACCTGATGGTGAAACTGCGTTCGTTTATCCCGCCTGCGGGCAATATGATCCGTAATCCCCTCGATGCCCACCTGCTTTTAGTCGAACCGGATCTTCTGGGCCAGGCGCTGGATATGCTGTCGGCGGAATCCTCCCTGGATATGTTTATCATCTCTCTGCATATGGACTGGCTCTTCAGTCGGGGGCAGGGCGAAGCGACGCGCCGGATTGCCAGGTACATTGCCGACGAAGCCTGTCAGCATACGGGCGGCAAGCCGCTGGTTGTTGCGCTGAGGCAGTTTACGCCCCGTGACGACATCCGCGCCACGATGGAGATGGTCAAGTCCGTTCTTCTGGAGGCGGGCGTGCCTTTTTACGATAGCATTCCGCAAGCCGCAAGCGCTCTGGCAAAAATGGCGAAATACAATGAATTTCATAAACATATGAAGTAGTCTGCGCAGTTTCCCTCTTTTTTTCACAAGACCGCCGGGAACAGTTACCCCTGTGCCTTTATTTTCGATTGACTTTCGGTCACGTTTGGAATTATAGTCATGAAGTATTACGAGGCCGTTATGCAAAAGCGGCCACTCAGGTTTTTTCAGAATCACTGTATTCTGTAACGATCAAAAAACCTCTTAGTGCTTGTTTTGGCCGGAGTCAGAACTTATTCCAATCAAAAGATCCCCGGCGGTCCGAAAAGGAAAGATGTATTGAACGGACGTTTTCTTAACGTTTGAAATTTCACAACATTAAAGAAGGGAGTTAATTATGGGCAATTTATTAGTAAACACTCGCGATCAGCAGTTTGCCATTTTCGAGCAGTTTGGCATGGACAAAATTTTTGAATCGGAGGAATACGGAGGCTATTCCAAAGATGACATCATGATGATCTTGAATGAAGCCGAAAAGATGGCGGTCAACGTTATCTTCCCGACCCTCAAGGACAGCGATCACGAAGGTTGCACCTATAAGAACGGCGTGGTCAACGTTCCCAAATGCTTCCATGAAGCCTGGAAGATTTACCGGGAAGCCGGCTGGATCAATCCGATGGATTCTCCCGATGTCGGCGGCCAGGGACTGCCCCACATGGCCGGCTGGGCCGCTTATGAACTCCTGAGCTCTGCCAACTATGCTTTCGGCATGTACGGCGGTCTGACCCACGGCGCCGCCAATATGATCAATACCCACGGCAGCGAAGAACTGAAGAACAAGTACATGTATAAAATGTTTTCCGGCGAATGGGGAGGCACGATGTGCCTGACCGAACCGGGTGCGGGCTCCGACGTCGGTGCTTTGAAAACCACGGCCAAACGTTTGCCGGACGGGAAATTCCTGATCACCGGCACCAAAATATTCATTTCTTCCGGTGAAAACGATCTGGTTTCCAATATTATTCACCCCGTTCTGGCCCGCATTGAAGGCGATCCGGCTGGCACCAAAGGCATTTCCATTTTCATCGTTCCCAAAATCCGCGTCAATGACGACGGTTCTTTAGGCGAACCCAATGACGTGAAATGCGGCGGTATCGAGCACAAAATGGGCATCAAAGGCTCCGCCACCTCCACGCTGAACTTCGGTGAAGACGGACAGTGCATCGGAGAACTGATGGGTGAAGAACGCGCCGGCATGAGAATCATGTTCCAGATGATGAACGAAGCCCGTCTGGGCATCGGTATGCAGGGTGTTTGTCTCGCGTCCGCCGCCTTCCAGCATGCCGTGGCGTACGCCAAAGAACGCATTCAGGGCGTTCCGGTCTGGGAAATGATGAACAAGAACGCCAAGGCGGTTCCCATCATCAATCACCCCGACATCCGCAAGAAACTCATGTGGATGAAATCCCACGTGGAAGGCATGCGCTCCATGATGATCTTCA
>JAKQOG010000207.1 GCA_029565395.1 Candidatus Hydrogenedentota bacterium
TGATCGATCAGTTGGCCATGAAGCATCACTTATCGTAACTGCGGGGTGGAGCGTCCTGCACCCCAGATATTCGTTGGTCCCGGATAATAGTCTTGAGCAACTTATCGTCTTCTTACAGCATTTGAAAAATCGTTTGGACACCGCTTCTCAGCACGTAAGAACGGAAAAAGACGATAATCTGAAGAAGGGGCTGGCGGAAGTATATTTTAGAATCTCTGTAAACGTAATTGAACGGCGTGAAGAGTTTTTAACCTTGAGTAAACAGTGTTATGACCTCGAACAGGACGACACGAAAGATAGAATTTATCAAACAAATGAACAAATACCCATGTCATGGTACCGAGAAAGCCAAACTAAAACCGGCAAGGAGCTTATAGGTCTTTTAAAATCAAGTAAAACAGAAACTGAGCATAACATATTGTTGGAAGAACTATTGGGCACAAGAAAAAGGCGATGCGCTAATTGGGAATTCTATTGGCCGGAGGTACGCTCTGATAGTACTCTAGGTATTAACCCGATAAGCTTCTATCACGCGTTAGCAAGTCCATTTCCGGCTGATGCAACGGAAGTGGAGCAAGAACACTTCAAACAAACTGTCGAATACTTTGCTGGAAAGATAAACGCAACGGAAGCTGGAGAATCGGGGCCTGCTGGTTTTGTCGAATCACTGGCACGATTAATAGTGATTAGAGACCTGAAAGAACGCATCCGCTCCGGCGAAAAACCTCCGGAAGCATATGGGATAGATAATGTGATTAATGTATTGAGCCTATGTCTCAAATCACAAAATTATTCATTAATCAGGGAATGCCTTTGGGAATTTAAAAGAATTTGTTGGATCAACCTGCAGGCAGCGCAAAAAATCAAAGCGATATTGAACGAATATCGTTCTACCATTACAGAACCGAATTGGGACAAAATATGTACAGGACGCGACGCTAATGCTGATCTACGGTCTAAATTGAGGCAGGCAGATGATCAAATCGATAAAGCGATAGAGTTTTATTCGAAGAAATAGATCAGAAATTCTATACTTACGAATTCTCCATCACCTTGTTGATGATGTTGGTGGTGGATTGGCCTTCGACGCCGGGGATGATGGCGATTTCGCCGCCATAGCTCTCTACCAGCCGCCGTTCGATTTGGACGATGGTGTTGATGTTGTAATCACCGCCTTTGGCGTAGACGTCGGGATGGAGCGCTTCCAACAAGGGCATGGGGGTTTTGTCGTCGAAGATGATGAGGTAATCCACGCATTCCAAGGCGGAGAGCACAAGCGCGCGGTTCCGTTCATTTACCACGGGCCGCCCCGGACCTTTGTTTTCCTGGACGGATTTGTCGCTGTTCAATCCGACGATGAGGATGTCGCCGGTTTGACGGGCATTTATAAGGTAGGTGATGTGCCCGGCATGGAGAATGTCAAAGCAACCGTTTGTCCAGACCACTTTTTTGCCGTCGTTCTTGAGTTTTTCCACAATGCGTTTTAATTGTGGAAGGGTTTTGAGTTTAGCGGGACCTGCCTCACTGGTCAGTGCAGCGAGTGCTTCTTCGTTGGACACGGTGACCACGCCTTCCTGGACTACGGCGATCCCGGCCGTGAGATTACCGAGGAAGGCCGCGTCTTCGAGCGAACCGCCCGCCGCCACCGTGAGGATAATGGCGGCATCCACCGTGTCACCTGCACCGGTGACATCAATGGCGCGCACAGGCCGCGTGATGGGTACGTCTTTAACGGTCCCGTCTTTGGCGAAGATGGTAATGCCCTGCGGGCCGCGTGTTACCAGGGCGTTCTTCGCCGATGTCAGGAGAAATTTACCTGCTTGGTGTAAAGTTTCGTCATCCACGACCTTGATGCCTGCCGCGAGGCCTGCTTCTGCATCGTTCGGGGCGACAATATCGATTCCGTTGAACATGCCTGCGCGTTTGCGCGAGTCCGCCAGCGTTACGAGTTTGTGCTTCTTGGCGCATTCAACGATGGCGTCCAGCACTGGCTGGGTAATGCACGAGGAAGCCTGATCACCAATCAAAATGGCATCCACCTGCGGGGCCAGTTTCTTGATATTCTCAATGACGCGTTGTTCGGTTTCGCCGCTGATGGGAGCGGGCTTGGGCGTATCCGTGCGCAGCATTTCCTGTGTGGGGATGTTATGGCCACCCGCGCGCCATTTGCCATAGGTATTCGTCGGGTGGTTGGGATCCGCCACAAGATACGTAGTATCCACGCCACGCACATTGAATTCGCGCCGTACGATGTCCGCATTGCCGTCCGTGCCGACGACGCCCACCATGAATATCTTTCCCCCGAGGGCGGCGGCGTTACAGGCGGCATTGCCGCAGGCGCCGGGGTTGTAACGGCGCTGCTGCACCTCAAAGACGGGAATTGGCGCCTCAAGGCTGATTTCCGTCACCACGCCAAACACATATTCGTCGAGGTAGATGTCGCCGACGGCCATCACCCGTATGGTTTTAAATTTCTCCAGCAACGCTGCGTAATGTTGGTTGTCCATGCGCTTCCCGATTCCTTTAGTTTGTTCTTACGGCTCGGCAGGAGCCTCGCCCTCCCAATTCTATTTCCCAGCCGAACGCTTGTTACATTCGGTGTGGAAAATTCCGTAGGATAGGCTGCGTGAATTGTAGTAAATCTTAGGCCCTTATTCCAAGCGTTTCCCTCGCCGGTTCCGTTTTGCTATGATTTTGGAAATGAAACCCGGAACCCCCGCGGAAGAGGAGAACGGAACCATGGCAGGGAAATACACGATTGGTCTGGATTACGGCACGAACTCGGTGCGCGCGCTGATAGTCAATGTGGAGACGGGCGAGGAAGTGGGGACGCATGTGTTTGACTACCCGCATGGCGAAGCGGGGATTATCCTTGATACGAAAGATCCCAACCTGGCGCGGCAGCATCCCGCGGACTATATCGAGGGCGCGGTGGCCTCGGTGCGCGGCGCGCTGAAGGATGCTGCGGGGAAAGACGGATTCACGCCGGAGGCCGTGGCCGGGATTGGCGTGGATACGACCGGCAGCACGCCGTTGCCCGTGGACGAAAACGGCGAGCCGCTGGCGTCCCGGGAGGAATTCAAGAACGAGCCTGCGGCCATGGCGTGGCTGTGGAAAGATCACACCTCGCATGAAGAAGCTGCCGAGATCACCATGCTGGCGAAACAAATGCGGGAAAATTATCTCGCGAAGTGCGGCGGGACGTATTCCTCGGAATGGTTCTGGTCCAAGCTGCTGCACTGCAAACGCACCGCGCCGAAAGTCTTCGATGCGGCGTATACGTGGGTGGAATGCGCAGATTGGATTCCCGGCGTATTAACCGGCACATCGAAGCCGAACGAAGTGAAGCGCTGCATCTGCGCGGCAGGGCATAAGGCCATGGCGAATCCCTGCTGGGGCGGATATCCTGATGGCGCATTTCTTGTGGCATTGGATGAAGACCTTGGCCGCATTCGCAAGACCTTGCCGAGTGCCTTGTATTCCGTAAAAGACATTGCCGGAAATCTCACGGAGATGTGGGCGAAGAAACTGGGTGTGCCTGCGGGCATTCCGATTGCCGTCGGCGCCTTCGATGCGCATCTGGGCGCGGTGGGCTGCGGGATTACGCCGGGCGTGCTCACGAAGATCGTCGGCACGTCCACCTGCGACATGATGGTGGCCCCGATGAGCAGTGATCTTCCCGATATTCCGGGATTATGCGGGATTGTTCCGGAATCCATCCTGCCGGACTATTTCGGGCTCGAAGCAGGCCAGTCGGCCTTTGGCGACATCTACAATTGGTTTGTGAATTATATGCAGCCGGGCGGACTGCAAAAAGGCTCTCACGAGGCGTTGACCGAAGGCGCGGAGGTATTACAACCCGGTGCAAGCGGTCTACTGGCCCTCGACTGGCATAATGGCAACCGCACCGTGTTGGTGGACCCGCGCCTCAGCGGATTGGTCCTTGGCATGTCATTGCACACCACCCCGTCCGAAATATACCGTGCGCTCATCGAAGCGACCGCTTTTGGCGCGCGCGTGATCATGGAGCGCTTCGAGGAATACGGCGTGAAGGTGGAGAGGGTTATCAATTGCGGCGGGATCGCGATGAAGAATCCGCTCGTGATGCAGATTCTGGCGGATGTATTCAACCGCACCATGGAAATTGCCCGCAGCACGCAGACGTGCGCGCTGGGTTCGGCCATGTGTGGCGCGGTTATATCGGGCGCACACAAGAGCTTCGCGGACGCCACCAAGGCCATGACCGGCATCCAGTCAAAGAAATATGTGCCCAATTCCAAGAATGTGGCGTTGTATCAGCGGTTGTTCCCGTTGTACAAGCAGCTTCATGACGCCTTCGGCACCAAGACCTATAATGCCAATCTGGCGAATGTCATGAAAGACCTGCTGGCGCTTCGCGACGAAGTCCGGAAATAGTTCCTTAAGGAGGACGCGTATCATGAACATGGTCACGGGATGCAAAACAGTTTTGTCCATGGTGTTCGCTGCGGCGGTCCTTGGCGGGGAGCCTTCAGCATTCGCCCAGGAAAACTTTGAGCCCACTTGGGAATCGCTGAAGAACTACAAGGTTCCCGAATGGTACCTGGACGCAAAGTTCGGAATATTCATTCACTGGGGTGTATATTCCGTGCCAGCTTTCAAGAACGAGTGGTATCCGCGTAACATGTATCAGCAGGGATCTCCCGAATTCAAGCACCATGTTGAAAAATATGGGAATCAAGCGCAGTTCGGCTACAAGGATTTCATTCCGCAGTTCAAAGCGGAGAAATTCGATGCGAAGGAGTGGGCGGCACTCTTCAAAGCCGCTGGTGCAAAATACGTGGTGCCCGTTGCGGAACATCATGACGGTTTCCAGATGTACGACAGTAAAATCGGTGAATATAACGCCGCCAAGATGGGGCCGAAACGGGATATCGTAGGGGAACTCGCCAAGGCGGTGCGCGATGAAGGAATGGTGTTCGGCGTCTCTTCGCACCGTGCGGAACACTGGTGGTTTTTCGATGGCGGCAAGAAGTTCGATTCTGATATTAAAAGCGGAACGTGGGATGCGCTTTACGGCCCCGCGAAACCAGAAAAAGAATCGACTCCGGATAAGGCTTTTCTTGATGACTGGCTGGCGCGCTGCCAGGAACTTGTCGATAAGTATCATCCGCAGGTGTTCTGGTTTGACTGGTGGATTGAGCAGCCCGTTTTTGAGCCATATCGCCAACAGTTTGCCGCCTATTACTATAACCGGGGGCTTGAATGGAACAAAGGGGTAGCGCTCAATTACAAAAACAAGTCTTTTCCGGATGAGGCGGCGGTGTTGGATATCGAACGAGGCAAACTCGACCAAACCCGGCAAAATTTTTGGCAGACGGACACCTCGGTGAGCATTAAGTCTTGGGGCTACATCGAAAATGACAAATTCCGCTCCGTTACCTCGCTGGTTCATGAGTTGATTGACATCGTCAGCAAAAACGGCTGTCTGTTGCTTAACATCGGCCCCCGGCCGGATGGAACGATTCCCGAGGAAGCATGCGATGTACTGCTCGGTATGGGCCGTTGGCTTGAAATCAATGGCGAAGCCATCTATGGAACCCGTCCCTGGCGCATTTCCGGCGAAGGCCCCACCCAGACCAAATCGGGCTCCTTTTCCGACCATAAAGAAGCTCCGCTCACCGAAAAAGACATCCGGTTTACCATAAAGGGCGATGTCGTATATGCCCTGGTGATGGACTGGCCGAAAAAAGCCTTTAAGATCACCTCGCTCGGCGCCAAGTCGTCCCCGGAAATGAAAATCACGGCGGTCAGCCTGCTCGGATGCAATGAATCCCTAAAATGGAAGGTGAAGAAAGATTCTCTGGAAGTGCGCTTGCCAGAGAATAAACCCTGTGACCATGCCTATGTTCTCAGGATCACCTTGGCCAGGTAACGGGTGTTTTAGTGAACAAAATACAAAGGAAGTAGAACAATGCGCAAAGAGTCCTTGGATTTCTTAAAAAGGTTATTGGCCACGCCGAGTCCTTCGGGATATGAATCGGAAATCCAAAAAATCTGCAAGACCTATGCCAAGCCCTTTGTGGACGAAATCTACAAGGATGTTCACGGCAATCAATATCACGTTCGCAACAAGACCGCGCCGATCCGCGTGATGCTGGCAGGTCATATTGATGAAATCGGGCTCATGGTGAACACGATCGATGACAAGGGTTTTATAGGGTTTGTGCCGATTGGCGGGGTGGATTCCGCGGTGCTGGGCGGCCAGCGGGTGTTTATCCACGGAGAACACGGGCAGGTAGCGGGCGTGATAGGCCGGAAAGCGATTCATCTCACCCCTGAGAGTGACCGGCACAAAGCGCTCGAAATGCACCAGATGTGGGTGGATATTGGCGCTAAAAACAAAAAAGACGCCCAAAAGGTGGTGGCGATTGGCGATCCCATTACGATTGACGCCGGTTACCTGGAATTGCGGGATGGAAAGGTTGTGGCGCGCGCCTTTGATGACCGCATTGGGGCCTTTGTTTGTTTGGAAGTGATGCGGCTCATTACCAGGCGCTCTTTGAACGTTGCGGTGTACTGCGTCACGACGGTGCAGGAAGAAATCGGCCTGCGCGGCGCCACCACGAGTTCTTACGGCTGCAATCCGCATGCAGGGGTTGCCGTGGATGTCGGCTGGGCCACAGATCATCCCAAAGGGGATGGAGAACGGTATGGTCAGGTGAGTATTGGTGCAGGTCCCATCCTGGATCGCGGTCCCAATATCAACCCTGTTGTGTATAAAGGATTACTCGCCGCTGCCAAGAAACAGCGCATTCGCGTGCAACATATGGCCGCGCCCAGAGGTACCGGCACGGACGCCAACGCCATGCAACTCAGCCGGGGTGGGGTGGCCACAGCACTGGTGGGCATCCCCAATCGCTATATGCACACCCCGGTGGAACTGGTTTCTCTCAAAGATGTGGAAAATGCCTCCAGACTCATCGCGGAATGGGTAGGCTCTCTCCCCAAGAACGCGAATTTTATCCCATAAGATGTGTAATACTGATTATATATAAAACTCTCCGCTCAGGCCGGCGAGAGGTTCATGTCAATCAAGATTTTCATGAGTGGACTAAAGGAACGTCAATTTCTTCTGCGCGCCAGGCAGCATAGGCCAACGCTTGGTCAATATCTTCAGCCTCGAGGTAAGGATAACGTTCCAGTACGTCTTTCCGATCATGACCCGATGCGATAAGGCCAACAATTGTTCCTACTGTAACACGAAGGCCACGGATACATGGTTTTCCCCCCATAATATCCGGGTTGAATGTGATTCTATCCAATGATTCCATGATTAATATCCTTCGGTTTTCTTCCATGAGAATACCACATTTACTAGAGTTCAACCGTTTTTATATGTACAACGAAATTCCAGTATGTACCGTATTTTGACATCAGATCTTGGTGATATGACAATTTTCTGGATGGGAGGGGGGGGAAGGGAGGGTAAGGGGGGCAGCCAAAATCTCCGGGGGCTAACAATTTGGTAGCGTTGAACATAGGTGATGTGGTAATGTGTAGGGTAAATTAGGGCGGGAAGTGACCCGTCTGGTGGAGTAGCGCGTTCCGTGTGACGGTGGAATTGGACAGAAGACGTCATTCGTGACGCGGATGGGCCGAAAGGCAGTGGTGTATACCTGGAGTGTATGCTGAGCCTTGCGGCCACAAAGGAAAGCGGTTGGACAGCGTTTTTCTGGAGGTACAGCAAGACACCTGAGTTGGGGTGGAAAGCGGAGACAGGGACATGATCACGAGTTCGCGATCGTTGGGAGTATGGGTGTTTTTTGTGGCGGTGGTGATGGCGGGCTTTTCAATAGGCGCATCCGCGCAAACCATGACCTTGACACGCGAGGTGTCGGGTGAAGGCGTGGATTCGAACGGGTGGTTCATTCCCGGAGGCACGGTGTCAACATCCCTCACATTCACTCTAACCATGAACTGGAATGGCAACCCTGAGGGGATTACGGCGATATCCATCGAGGAGACCATTCCCACCAATTGGCTGGTTACGAGTTCAGAGGGGGCGGATCTTAAACCTGATGCGGGTGACACGGGCGCGTTGGCGTTTGTATGGTTTAGCCCCCCCGCTTCCTATCCTGTCGTATGTTCGTATTCGGTAAGCATTCCCCCGGATGAATTAGGGCCGAAAACGGTAACGGGGCAAATACTGTATCGCATAGATGATCCGGAACTGCAATCCGATCCTGTCGACACTGTCATTCAACAGGAACCTACACAAATTCAGGTGACTCAGGATCTGTCAGAAACGGTCGGCCCGGAAGGCAATTACTACCTCGTGGGGAATGCCATTGATGTGACGATCACGATGGAAAAAACAGGCCCCGACAATGAAATTCTCGCAGTCGGATTTGAAGAGACACTGCCCGCCGGCTGGTTCCTCATGCCCGGGAGCGTGGGCGGAGTCAATCCTCCGCAAACCGTCTCGGAAAACATTGGCCTTTTATCCTTTGCATGGTTTACCATCCCCGCCTTTCCAGCTTCCTTTACGTTTTCCCTTATGCCATCCCTCCTCGCATCAGGAGAGGCCTGTTTCGACGGCGTGAGCCGGTTCCGCCTGGATGGTCCCGAACAACTTTCCAATACAGTCCAGAATTGCCTGATGGAATTGTCGTGCCTGGGGCTGAGCCATAATACCCCGGAATGTTATGTGCGGGGAGAGGAGGTAACCATTGAAGTTACCTTGACCAATGATTGCGTCGAGCCGCTCACAACATTGCGCCTGGAAGAAACCGTTCCTGACGGATGGACCTTCGTTTCCGCCACTGGTGGTGATACCCAGCCCGCCCCAGGGGCAACGGGCACCCTTCTTTTTAGTTGGACCACGTTTCCGGTGTTCCCGTATACCTTTACGTTTACTGTAGGGGTTCCCGCGGACGAAACCGGCTACCAGACCATCTCAGGCGTGGGGAAATTTGCCACCACCGGCGCGGAAGTCTCCACGTTTACGGTTGTCAATACCCTTTGCCGGCAGAATTTTGCTCCGGAAATCACGGTAGAAGGCGAAGATCCTATCACGCTGGAATGCGGAGCGGAGTACAACGATGCCGGTGCAACCGCCATAGACGACCTTGATGGCGATATCTCCGCGAATATCACGACGGTCAATCCGGTGGATGCACATAGTCCAAACACGTATACAATTACGTATGACGTAACCGATTCCGAGGGCCTCGCTGCGGAACAAAAGACACGGACAGTGACGGTACAAGATACATTGCCGCCCGTGATCACCTTGCAGGGCGAGGCATTGATTCAGTTGGAGTGCGGAACCGCGTTTACCGAGCCAGGCGCTACTGCCCTCGATCAATGTGATGGTGAGTTGAGCGTCGTGGTAACGGGTGAATTAGATATCTTGACGCCGGGTATGTATACCCTCCAGTACAATGTGCGGGATAGTGCCGGCCATGCCGCCGAGGAAGTAGTCCGGACGATACAAGTGATAGATACGACGGCGCCGGCGATCACCTTGCTTGGGTCAACGCCTGTGACAATTCAATGCGGCAGTGGCTATGAAGATGCCGGCGCCATGGCCTCCGATGCCTGTGCGGGCGACTTGACCACAGCTCTAAGTATTGAAAACCTGGTGAATGCCGGTCAGCCCGGCGAGTATACGGTAACGTATAGCGTTAGTGACCTGGCGGGGAATGCCGCCGCACCCGTGATACGCACAGTGAATGTGGTGGATACCACGGCGCCAACGGTTACCCTCAACGGAGACGCCGTGATGGTTGTTGCATATCAGGGCTCCTTCACGGATCCGGGTGTGATCGTGAATGATGCTTGTGATCTTAGTCCAACAGCGTCCACCACCGGTTCCGTAAACACAAATTTGTTGGGAACGTATCAGTTGACGTATTCTGCAACCGATGATTCCGGAAATACCGGCACCGCCACTCGGACGGTCCATGTTAGAGATTTGACGCCACCCCAAATTGCACTCATCGGGTCGGCCACGATGTATGTCGAATGCGGCAATACCTTTACCGACCCCGGCGCGGTGGTTACGGACAACGTGGATGTGTTTCCTGCCCCCATCAAGGGAACGGGGACTGTAAATACCCAGGCGGCCGGAACCTATACCCTGACGTACAATATAAAGGATTCGGCGGGGAATAGCGCGCAAACCAAGACTCGTACCGTGATTGTCACGGACGTGACGAATCCGGTTATCACGTTGGTGGGCGAGCCGGTGGTGACGGTGCAATGCGGTGCGAACTACACTGATGCCGGTGCGACCGCCAACGATGCATGTAATGGCGACCTGACCGCTTCGATACAAACAGTGAATCCCGTGAATACGGGCGTGCCCGGTGTCTATCATGTCACCTATAATGTTTCGGACAGTTCGCACAACGCCGCTGATACCGTCACCCGTACCGTGAACGTCGTGGATACGTCCGCCCCGATCATCCTGCTGACAGGCAGTCCTGTGATGTCGCTCTTGTGTGGCGGCAGCTTCATCGATCCCGGCGCCACGGCAACGGATACCTGCGATGGTTTCCTGACCGATGAAATTGTGGCCGGAGGCGATGTTGTGGATCCGGATGTTTCGGGAACCTATATGATTACGTACAATGTCCAGGATGCATCCGGGAATGCCGCCCCCACGGTGACCCGGACGGTGTACGTGGAGGATGTTACGCCCCCCATTATTACCCTCCTGGGCGATCATGAAATATCCATAGACTGCGGCACCGTCTATTCGGACGAAGGCGCCACCGCCACAGACAACTGTGACGGCGATTTGACCGCGCAGATCACAGTTGTGGGCGATCTGGTGGATACTTCTCAAGCTGGCCAATTCACCATCACCTATGATGTCGTTGACAACGCCGAGAACGCGGCTGAACAAGTTACCCGAGTCGTAACGGTGGAAGGTCCCGCATGTGAAATTGAAGGCGAAGGCGGCGGAGAGGGCGAAGGTGAAGGCGAAGGCGGCGGAGAGGGCGAAGGTGAAGGCGAAGGCGGCGGTGAAGGGGAAGGCGAAGGCGAGGTTGTGCCGGACTGCCTGCTCCAGAGTGTGACAATTACCTCGCCCACAGGTGATGTGGTGATTCCCATCGGCGCGAATGCGCTCATTTCCTTCACATCCCAAGTTGCTTTTGTGAATCCCGCGATATGCATGGGCGCCAGGGTTGTGGTGAGCTACGCCATCGATGGCGTGGTTGTCGCGGTATCGGAGAACCAAGAACAAAACTTCCCCGGTATCACCCAGTTGATTCCTGGCGATTATATGCTGGAAGTCGTCGCGGAAGTGCCCGATTCCGGCAGTGCTGCGGCCGGCACACGGCCATTCAGCGTACGCATCGGCCAGGATAACGATCTCAATGGTCTTTTGGACAATCCATTCGGCAGTTTGAACGATGATGGAGACCAATGGACTGCCGTTGTGCAGGGCGAGGAATGTGCCAGAACCGTCTCGATGATGGCATGGCGGCGCGGCGCGGGCAATGTGATCATGGCGGTGCCGCTTGCGGAAGACCCGAACCAAGTGTTGACGGTCACCGTGCCCAGAGCCCTGATTGCGGAAAATGAAGAAGGCATTTTGATTGCCGCAGTGGCATGTGATTTTCCGAGCCTTTTGGGAGAGACGCAAGCAGCGCAATTGGCGGATTTGCCCGACTTGGTGGTGCCGGGCGGTGTGCCGTTCGAGGTGAGCATCCTTGTCAGCAACAACAATGGCGCCACATTCGCGGAGTTGGACAATGTATTGTTAGAAACCATGCCGATCCACCTTGTTATGAATAGGCTTGGATTCCGGGATGGTTTTGACGCCGCATTTTTCTCTCATCCCACAGCAGTTAACAGCAATCCGATCAACGGACTCTTCTTGGAAGTGGAGCGGGGTGTCTGGAGCAATGCCGCCATGGACAACGTGGAATTGATCGGGCACACCCTGATGGCAGATGTGACCTCCCTCTCCACCTTTGTCCCCCTTGAAACGCCGCCGCTCGGGCCAACTATTAAGACCATCCCCAGCGCGGAATATCCCTTTGTCGTTGGTATAGTGGAAGTGGCCGGATTTGTCTCGAATACCATTACCGTTAAAAATATCGGAAATGGTGTGGTGGAAGGATCCGTCGCGCTTGAGGATCCGAACGGCGTGTTCAGCCTTGCCGGAACCACGAGTTACAGTCTCAGCCGCAATATGACCACGGACATCGGTATCGTCTTTTCGCCAAAAGCTGTGGGTGACTATGTAGCCATCCTTACCCTCACCAACGGGGAATATGCGCCCGTGGAGGTGCAGGTGCGCGGCACAGGGACGCAATTTGGCAAAATCTTTGCCTGGTTTGGATGCGCTCCCAGCACTATGCCCGGCGGCTGGATTGGCGATCTGGCCGTGATGGCATTCTCCTTGATCATATTATTGTTGTTTGGATGGCGCACTTGGCGTAATCGTGTCTGCTGAATAGATGTAGTAAATGCCAGGGGCGGTCATGGGGCCGCCCCTGATTGTTTTGATACCGGACATGAAAGGAACGTCCATGCGGAAGTGTATGCTTTTGTTTCTCTTTCTGATTGCAACAGGCGCTGTCATTGCGGAACAGGTTGCCTCCATACTGCCTCCTCCCAGACATGGAAGCGTGTATGTAGTTGCACATCGCGGCGCACATGAGGGCATTCCCGAAAACACCCTTGCGGCCTACCGAAAGGCCATCGAACTTGGCGCTGACTACGTGGAGATTGATGTGCGTGAAACAAAAGACGGACGGTTCGTCAGCATCCATAATTCCACTGTGGACGGTTATACGAAGGAGGCCAAGGGCCCGGTAAAGGATTTCACCTTGGCGGAGCTTCGTGCGCTCGATATCGGAAGCCGCGTGGGACCGCAATGGAAAGAGGAGCGCATCCCGCTTTTTGAAGACATTCTGGATCTCTGCAAAGGAAAAATCGGCATCTACCTCGATCTGAAAAACGCGCCTGTAGAGAAACTGATCCCTTTTATTAAGGCGCGGGGGATGGAACGGCAGATCATTTGGTATGCCGGGCTGGGAGAGCAGAAACAAGTGCGGGATCTGTGCCCTGAGTGCATCCCGATGCCGGATCCGGGACCGGAAAAAATGTTGGGCAAGTTGCTTGAGCGTTTCAAGCCGCGCGTGGTGGCCTCCTCCTGGGGGAACATGTCCGAATCCTTCATTAAATCCTGCCATCAGGCCGGCGCCATTGTCATTATGGACGACGATGGGCCGGAATGTTGGGAAAAAGTACTGGGATGGGGATTGGACGGTATTCAAACCGATCACCCTGAGGCATTGATCAAATTCTTACAGGAACGAAAGTAATGGTGTATTCACGCCGTATTATCAAGGCGGTGGAACTGGCATATGAGTGGCATGGGGAACAGCGCCGAAAAAGTACGGATATCCCGTATATGACACATCTTTTCGCCGTGGCGGCATTGGTCGGAGAGCATGGGGGAGACGAAAACCAGTTTATTGCGGCCCTGCTCCACGATTCCGTTGAGGACAGTGGCGGGAAAGAAACCCTCGGCCGCATTCGCGAGCATTTCGGCGATCTCGTGGCGGATTGGGTATGGGGTTGCAGTGATTCGCATACCCAGCCCAAGCCCCCCTGGCGCGAGCGCAAGGAAAAACACCTTGAGGTGATGAGAAATGCACCGCCCGAACTCAAACTTATTCTCGCCGCGGACAAATTGCATAATACGCGTTCCTTGGCACTGAGCTACCGGCTGGTAGGAAGCAAAATCTGGGATCGGTTCAACGGCGGCAAGGAAGGCACACTCTGGTATCACCGGTCCGCGTTTAGCGCCCTCCGCTATCAGTGGGATCATTCCATCCTGATCGATCTGGCCGCCGCTACGGAGGCGTTATTTGCCCTTGAATAAAGGATTGCTCCACGGTATGGTTTTTGGAAAACGATATGCATGGTAATGGAATTGTAAATGATTTGATAAGCCAGGCGCAGGCTAAGGGCGCGCGGAGTCTCTCTGAGCACGCCTCGAAACAAGTATTAACTGCATACGGCGTTTCGGTTGTAGAGGAGCAATTGGTCCAAAATGTTTCGGAAGCCCTCTCCGCCGCAAAGACATTGGGATTTCCTGTCGTAGTAAAAGCCTGTGGTACGGATCTCGCCCATAAAAGCGATCGCGGGCTGGTGCGTCTTGCTTTGCACAATGCGTCGGACATCGAAGTGGCCTTGAATGAACTTTCCAAAAAGTTTTCCGGCGATTTACTCGTGCAGCGCATGGCCCAAGGCAAACGTGAGATTATCCTCGGAGGACTCCGTGATGCCGTATTCGGGCCCTGTGTAATGCTCGGTATCGGCGGTATCACTGTCGAAGCTTTAAGCGATGTTTCCTTCCGCATTGCTCCGGTAAGTCCCCGAGACGTGCGCGAAATGGCCCTCGAATTGCACGGAAAACGTCTACTAGAGCAATTTCGCGGCGAACCGCCCGTGGATATGGATTTATTGACCCAGGCGGTTCAGGCGGTGGGACAGCTTTTGCTCGATCACCCTGAAATTTCCCATGTGGACGTCAATCCGCTAATTATCGAACAAGGCCGCCCCGTGGCCGTTGATGCCCTCATCTCCCTTAGCGAAAAAAAGGTTCTGGCGCAAGCAGAGCGAAGCGGAGATGCGGGCAACCCCGCCTCTCTTTCCGAATCTGCCTTTCGTGCTCTCTTTGAACCTCAAAGCATTGTTATTGTCGGGGCCTCCGAAACCCCAGCGAAATGGGGTTTCCGAATCCTCTTTAATACCCTTGAAGGGGGATATAACGGACGAATGTATGCCGTGAACCCCAAGCATACCGAATTACTCGGTGTGCTCTGCTTTCCGGATATCGAATCTCTGCCTGAAACCCCAGACCTCGCCCTGATTGTGATTCCGCCGCCAGGAGTTCCTGATGCAGTGCGTGCATGCGCCGCTAAAGGTATCCAAGCCGTTGTGGTGATTACCGCCGGCTTCGGCGAACTCGAAGAAGCGGAAGGCAGAGCCCTCCAGGAAGAAATCGTCCGCATAGCCCGCGAACATGGCCTGCTCCTTGCGGGACCCAATTGCGCGGGCGTAGCCAGTCCCGTTCCCTATAGCTTGTTTTGCGGCATGATTGCCCGCTATCCCGGCCCTGGTGGCCTCTCCATCGTATCCCAGAGCGGCAATGTCGGCAGCACTATCCTTACCTGGTCCCAACTGCACCAAGTCGGCGTCGGGCGTTTCATCAGCAGCGGCAACGAAGCCGTCATCCGTACTGAAGACTATCTGGACTTCTTCTGCGGCGATGAACGTACTGAATCCATCATTACCTACGTTGAAGGCGCCCGTGACGGCCGCCGCTTCTACGACACCCTTTGCCGGACCGTCCGCCAGAAACCTGTCGTTTTGATCAAAGGCGGCCGCAGCCAAGCGGGCCAGCGCGCCGCTTATTCCCACACCGGTTCTCTCGCAAGCGAATCCAACATCTTTCTTTCCGTCTGCCATCAGGCCGGTGTGAACGTTGTTCCGGAGACTTACGAGGCCATGGAAGTGGCCGCCGCCTTTTTGCACCAGCCTCTCCCCAAAGGACGCCGCATAGGCATCGTATCCCAGGGCGGCGGATGGGGCGTCATTGCCGCCGACGCCTGCGTCGATGCGGGACTCATCGTCCCCGAATTGTCCTCCGAAACCCTCCAGGAACTCGACACCTTCATGCCCGCATGGTGGAATCGCGGCAATCCTGTCGACTCTGTCGCCGGGAATGACCTTTTCGTGTTGCCCAAGGCCGTCGAAGCCATCATGAAATGCCCTGACGTCGATGCAGTTATCCTTCTTGGCGTCGGCTATATCGCCAGTAGCCTGAATCGCTTTGCCACTTCTGAACGCGCCCAACAAGTTGGTCTCGACAAACTCGCCGAAATGGGAAGCCACATCGAAGTCGACTGTCTCAGGCAGATCGCTGGATGCGTCCCAAAATACGATAAGCCTCTCATTGTCGCCTCGGACACATCCCTCCTTGCTTATGTCGGCATCCCCAACAAAGCCGTCGCTGAACTCGAACAACTTGGCCTCTGTGTGCTCTCCAGCCCCACCCACGCTGCACGCGCCATGGCCCACCTCGCAAAACGGTATGAATTCCTCCACCAAATCCCAAGAACATAAACACGAAACAAGCGTTTTCGTCAGGTCCAATCAAGAATCCATAGCTCGATCATAGTCTTCTTGGCCGCTTAGAGAAGAAAGTGGTTTCGTGTTATTGTGCAAGTAGTGTGTGAAATCCTGCTTGCTCGAAATGACGATCAAACGCCAAAGCTTCTGTGATGTGTTCAGTGTGTGTTACCGGGAAGGATATACAGTCTGTAAGCGAACACTTGAAGTAATTTCATGACCGCAACGGAGGAGGATCCACAACTTGCCGCGATGAAGTTCCGTACTTCGCGGAACGAAGCCAAGTCCGCAGTTCTCTTTCTGCTCTGTCCCCCATCTTTGCATTCCGTACTCTGCATTTGACCATTCCGCATTCCCCTATTAGAAATCCAGCCGGGGTTATGGTGAATTGTGTCACGTATGATAAAGTAACTCATATTTTGGATATGGGAAAGGAAGAGAAACATGTTGATTCATTTCATGATGTGCTTGTTAAGCGGAGTTGCCACAGAGGGAGCAGGGCCGACGCAACTCATTCTGGATCGGGTGGTGTATCATACGCAGGCGTGGGGGGAAATGGGGATTGATACCTGCACGCATGCGCCGGACAAGACACCCAATCCAATGCGCATCAATGACAAGACGTATGAGCAGGGGATAGGGATGCATGCCAACAGTGAAACATACATTGAGTTGGAGGGGCAGTTTTTGGCGTTTGAGGCGGAGGTCGGGGTGCAGTGGCAGGGGCCGAATGTGGGCAGTGTGATTTTCCAAGTATTCGTGGACGAAAAGCAACTGTTTGATTCCGGGATAATGAAGGAGACAGATGCTCCGAAACCGATACACATTGACACGAAAGGCGCGGCCGCGCTGCGGTTGGTGACGAAAAATGCGGGGGATGGGATCACGTGCGATTGCGCCAACTGGGCGCTGGCGCGGCTGATTCCTGACCCGGATGCGCCGAAACTCACGGAGAATACAGGGATGGATATTGGGCCGTTTGCGTATGTCAGAAGTTGGGACCCGAACCGCATGACGGGCACATTGGCCAAGCGCACGGAAGAATTCCCGGCGGCGGATGTATTTCTTGGGAAGGATCTGCTTCCCGATGGGATAAGCGATCTGACACCCGATACACAATCCAAACGGGAAGAGGACGCTATATATACAGTGCCGGTGTTGGAAAATGGGCTTGGGTGCATAGGATTGGAATGGATGGAGCGGCGGTTTTTGCGGATGGCGTCGGTTGAATTTGCTGACAAGGCGTCCGTGCCTCCGGTGAAGGAGTCACGGTTGGAATATTGGGAAGGTGAATCGCCATGGCAAGGGGAATGGAAGCGGCTTGAAAGCGATATAATGGTGGACGGTTTAAAATGGACGGTTTCCTGGAGTGGTGCGAAGAACAAGGGAGTCAAAACGGGTTCGGAAAAGATCCGCTGGGTATTCCCCAAGCACGATAAGACTGTCCGCGTGCATGCGCTATCTGCGTATTCGCGATCAGCCGTACAGCAGACGGCATTACGCGTGGAATGGGAGAATCTTCCCGGCGATACAAAGTTTCAAATCGAAAGTTACAATGGTGAATTTACAGAGGGCCCGGCAAGGTATGTTCGGGAAGGCAGTGTGGCGGAAACAGCATCGTTTGGTGTGAAATACGCCTTGCCCGGACCTTGGAAAACAGACCGGACGGTGCTTCGTTTTAGCAGGGCCGGTGAAGGGGGAAGGGCTAAGGATTCGGGTGTGAGCGTGGCGGTGGATGATGTTCTGGCAAATGGCGCGGTGTATGTGCCCAGTTTCGGTGTATATGTTTCGGGCGGTTCATCGTCCATGCCGCTGGTGGAGTATAAGAAGAAGATAGCGGGAGAGAAAACGATCCTGGAGCGGGTTCGCGAGATGCCGGATCAGACCTTCGCGCAGGCACTGGAGCATGTGCACAACCCCGTGCAGGATTTGGGGCCGATGATGATCTCGCTGGCCTGTGACAACCGGAAATTTGTGGCGGAACGGAATGGTACGATCATTTTTGATCCGTATGACAGCGTGGAGCAGCCGGTGAAAGATATTCCGAAGGAATTCAAATTGATTCCAACGATGGGTTCGGGGAAAGAGGCTACTCTTAAACGTCATCTTAACGGGGAATGGCTGCCTGCGCCGGTTATTGAAATTGAAGAAGATGGAGTGTTGTATTCTCAGCGCACCTTTGTCGCGGCATTCGGAAAAGAAGCTCTGCCGGAGTCCAATGGTTGGCTGTATGATCAGGCTGTATGTGTGGCTGAGTTTGGAATGAAGAATACGGGGTCGAATAAAAAAGAGGCCAATATTACCTTGGCGCTCGACAAAGCCGAAATAAAGCAAGAGGATAAGGGATATGGTTTTGTTGCCGGAGAACGCTTGGCGGCGTATGTGCCGGGTACGGATGCAGCGATCAGTGCTGAAAACAACGCCCTGATTTTTAAGAAAACGCTTGCCGCGGGGAAAGAAGCGCATTGCGTGGTGTTGATTCCTGCATGGAATGTTCAACCACAAGAACTCGCGGCACTGGAAGATGTGGCAGGATTGTACGAACGCTTTAGCAAGTATTGGGCGCAACTCCCGGCCCATAATATGAATGTGGAGACGCCTGATGATTTGTTGAACCGCATTATTCTGGCTTCGCAAGTGCATTGTCTGCTCGCAGCGCGCAACGAGGAGCGCGGCAAGCGTATTTCAGCATACATTTCCTCCGACCGCTATGGCCCCTTGGAGAGCGAAGCCAATTCGGTCATTCGCGGCATGGATCTCTTGGGCAATGCGGAATTCGCTCGCCGTTCCCATGACTTTTTCATTCACCGGTACAGTCCGGAAGGATTTTTAACCACCGGGTATACCTTGATGGGTACGGGTTGGCATTTGTGGACCTTGGCGGAGCATTTTCGGCTAACGCAGGATAAAGCGTGGCTGCAGTCGGTTGCGCCGGAAGTGGCGCGGGTGTGTCAATGGGTTGCGAAGCAATGCGAGAAGACGCGTGCGCTGGATACCGCTGAATGGAAAATGCCGGAGTCGGGATTGGTTCCGCCGGGCGTGGGTGCGGATTGGAACCGGTATGCCTACCGGTTTGCTGTTCAAGGACACTATTGTCTTGGACTCCAAACGGCAACGAATGCCTTGGCGGATGTCCAGCAGCCGGGTGCGGATGCGCTTCAACAAAATGGGGAGACATTTCATTCTGATCTGTTGCGTTCGTTCCTGTGGAGTCAGAAACGCACACCGGTGCTGCAACTTTCCAATGGCACGTGGGCGCCGGGGTATCCGGGGATGCTGTATTGCTATGGCCGCATTGAGGATATTATTCCCGGCGAGGACGGCAACCGCAGTTGGGCGTATGATGTGGAACTCGGCGCACATCATCTGATTGCGCAGGGGCTGATGAATGCCGATTCTCCGGAGGCCACGCGCATCATGGATCACATGGAAGACTTTTGGTTTCTGCATAACGGCATGGGGGATTATCCGGAAGAGAAAAACAAGGCGGATTGGTTTAGTCTGGGCGGGTTTGCCAAGGTGCAGCCCTATTATTGCCGCAACGCGGAGATCTATGCGCTGCGGGATGATATGAAGCCGTTTATCCGTTCGTATTTCAATACTATTCCGACGTTGTTGAGCCTGGAAAATCTATCATTCTGGGAGCATTTTCACAATATGGGCGGATGGAACAAGACGCATGAGACCGGCTATTTCCTGGCACAAACGCGAATGATGCTGGTGCAGGAACGCGGCAACGAACTCTGGCTGGCGCCTTTTGTGACGAATAATTGGCTGAAGGACGGGATGCGGGTTGCCGTTCATAATGCGCCGACATTTTTCGGGCCGGTGAGCTATGAAATCACATCCCATATCGCGCAAGGATATATGGAGGTAACGGTTGAAGTGCCGACGCGCGAGAAACCGAACTCAATTGTGATCCGGTTACGCCATCCCGAAGGGAACACAATTCAACAGGTCACTGTCTCCAACGCATCCACCAAAAGGATAGATTTGGTAAAAGAAGGCTTCCGATTCACTCCGGAGAAAGACACGGCTGCCTTCCGTGTGGAATTTTAACTTCAAGACAGCCCACTATTTCGATCCAAATGCCTTTTGGATGGCTTCGAGATAGGCCAGGCCGTGTTCGGTGTCGGGTTCAAGGTAGCTGCCTTCGGTCCATTCGTTCCAGCAGTTGATGGTGAAGGTGTTGTGACATTCTGGATGGGTGTCGAGGAAGGTTTTGACCTTTTGCAGGGCTTCCTGGAAGGCTTCGGGGGTGTTGCCGCTGATACAGTTGGTGAAGGGGTATCCTGTATTGCCCCAGGGATCGGTCTGGGTGCATCGCGGACTGGAATCCCAGCCCATGGTCACGTTCGGGAAATAGGGCATGGTGAATTGCTTAACCTTTTGATTCCATACCTCGACCGCCTTTTCCATGAGGGTCTTGTATTCGGTTGTGGGGGCATCCGGCAGGGGCATATCATGGACCCAGACATAGGACGTGACGCTGTCGAAGGCCAACCGTTTAACTAGTTCCTCAATATTTTTAACGGTCTTTTCATTGGGGAGGATCTGGATGCCCCAGGAGATGGCATTCAGGTGGAGGTTTGGGAATCCGGCGGCTTTTACTTTGTCGCGGAAATGTTGCAATGCGGCGGCCGTGGCGTCCACGCCGCCAAAGCTTTTCATCAGCGTGTGCATTTCGTATATGGAAAACACGGGACATCCGTCTATTTCCCAATGGGAGGGATGCTTGAAATAGGTCTCGATGACATAGGTGGTCATTTTGTCGAAGGTTTCTGGAGTGACCGTGCCGGGGTACAAGAGTTCTCCTGGATGCTTTACGGTGGCGGGATGGATATCTTGCCAGTCGTGATTGGCCCACATGAGGGCGAATTTCATGCGCGCAGCGTTGGGCGCTTTCATGAAGCCCTGTTCGACACCGCGTTCGAGAAAGAGTCCGTCGTTGTAGTAGTACCAATCGAACATGAAGACATCCACGCCGTGATCTGCAGCAGCGTCGATCTTTTTGGCCATTACATCGGGATCGGACTCGTCCGTATACCCCCATAGCGGCACTTTGGGCTGTTTGTGCCCGGGAAACTTGGGCCGGGCTTTTTTGACCAGTTCCCATTCCGTCCAGCCTTGGCCATGCCGAGCCTGATTGCGCGCGTCGGGGTGATAATTGGGGAAATAAAACGATACGACTGTGTAATCCTTCGGCATAGCTGTGCTCCCATCAGGACTCGCCGCCATGAGGATGGCGGTGCATGAAAGTAACAGGGTCAAACAACTCATTGTTCATCGATCTCCCATTGTATTGTCTGTCCGGGTTCGCCGTGCACTTCAAAGCATATCAGACCGTCGCTGGTATTTGTAAATGGATGGTCGGCTCCATTCACATTGAGGCGGAGGGCGGTCCCATTCGCAGGGGGGCGAATCGCAAATGAAAAGTTGCTGGAAACCACCGGGCGGTAGTAGCCGCGGCATTGTTTTTCGCGGTACGCAATGCCGATGAGGGGCAGGCGCAGGATGAAGGTATCAAAGGGCAGCAGAGGCTTAATCACGATCTGATTTTTTTGTGTGCCGATGCCTGCCAACTTTATGGCGTCCAACAGTGGTCCGCTGTGGCGGTTCATGTTCATGACGGGGAATTTGGTCATGGCGGTGACATTGACGTCGAAGGTTTCGCCGGGACGGGGATGATAATGGGCGTTGAAGGAATCGGGGCCGGACCAAATGCCATACCAGGTGCCGGGGTACATTTCCGCACGCGTGGCGAGTGTGGTGGAGAGGAAAAAGTCCCAGCCCGCGCGGGCGTCGTGGAGGGACCATGCCCAGGAAGTCCATGCATCGATTGCCGCCCAGGTGCCGCCGTTGGTGTCGGAACCGGGTTCGAGGGCCAATCCCTTCCGGGGTGGCCACAAACACCGCGCCCCGGCTTTTTGCGGTTCTGCGCAGAGGGTCCGGATGTTTTCAAACATGCGGTTGCGTTGTTCTTCATTCCATACGCCGCCGATCACGCCGAAAGATTGTGTGTCCAGGAACAGCCGGTCCGTTCCGAGCATTTTGTCGCCGCGTCCGAGATAACCGCGCGCGACCCATTCCCCCGTCCAAAATTGGCGCAATGCATTTGCCTGTTCGCCGCTGAATTGCCGCAAAGCGTGCGCAAAATCGGTGTCTATGGTTTCTAAGGCATCCGCAAGCGGGGGCAGCGCCAACGTGGCCAGGCCGGCGTTGAGCGAGGATTCCCCGCGCACCAGGGTAAAGGGGGAAAAATTGGAAAAGGCAAAGAGGACGTCGTTCCAATCACCCGTAAGGCAGCGAATCACGCCGTGCGGCCCTACACCTATTTTCTCGGTGAGGTGTTTGAAAGCGGTCCATGCATGTTCGATGACGGTGCCATTGCATTTTTTTGCGGGGGGGTAATAGGGTAGGGATTCGTTGAGGAAATCGTAGTCACGGGTCATGCCCAGATATTCACCCAGCGCCCATAAGAAGAAAATGTCCAGGTCACTGCTCTTGCTATGCACTAAGATTCCGGTGGTTTGGCCATGGTCAATGAACGCATAGGGAATCGCGCCTGTTTTGGCATTTTGGGAGCGCATAATGAAGCGCAGGGAGTCTTTCGCCAGATCGGGGCGCAGATAAATTAGGGGCAAGGCCGCCAGAACAAAGTCCCGCGGAGCGCCTGCCGCACCATGGCCGTAGCTATAAGCGGAACCTTGATCTACTACGTGCGCCTGATAGAAGTCCTGGTAAATAGAGCCAGCTTGAAGATAGTAAGAATGCCATTTTAGTTCACGGCTTAGCCAAGGGGCTTCCGGTGCGGCAAATTCCATCGTGCGCCATGGTTTTGATTCTTGTATTTCTTTATATCGAGCTACAAGAGATGGAATCCGTGGTTGTTCTTCGCAACCGTAGAGATAGCATGCAGAAATTTCTTCATCAGGTGCGATGGTGAGTTTTCTGCGCATGGCAAGGATGATTCCGGACCGGTAGGCTTTTCGTTGGGGAACTATCGAACCATCGGCTGCATGTAGCGTGCCTGGAAGGTGCTGTATGTCTGAATCGCCCCAGAAAAGTGAGCCATCGGTGGCATATTCATGGTAATAGGCGGGCAAAGGATCCAGTGCGCTCAGAAACACCGGTTTTGGAAAATGATCATAGAAGGCGGGGTCTTCTGGGGACAAGATGGTTTCCGGTTTTACATGCGTTAAGACCGCGGACAGTGTAGTTGACGGTTGATGCCAGTCTGTGCTGATGTGAAATCGGCGGTTCCATTGTTCACGTTGCCAATTCCAAAGGCGGTCGAGGTTATGGGTGATGATGGGGCCGCCGGTGATTTGCAGGAGGTTGGCGGTCCAATATTCGACTATAGACAGAGTTACGGACTCTTTGCGGAGATTTTTAATTTTTGTATTGGACAATACTACGGGGGCGTCTCCGTCCGGGGCGCTGATTCGTTCGACTATTTGAAGGTCTGAGAAGTCTGTGGTTTTTTCAAAATAGCCCATGCCGAAAAGACGGTGTTGTTTTGCGGAAGAAGGGAGGTATTCCGGGAGGGTGGGAAAAGTCACGCCATCTACATGAATAATTTTAAACCCGCCTGCGTATTCCTTGCGGATCGGGTTCCAGCGATTGATGAGTTTGCACCCGCGCGACCAATCGTAAAATTGTACATATCCGCCGCTATGCGCCGTGGCAATAACACGATCGTTCCCTACTAAGTGCCAATGGTCGCCCTTCCGTTCTGGCGCAGGATCATAATAATAGGCGGGATTTCCTTCGGTATCCGTGGTCCAATGCCCAAAATGGCCATTACCCCGCTCGCCTTCGGTTATGGGAATCGGTGTATCATCGAAAAAGCGTGTGAAGGATTCATCGAAATCCATGGTATGACGGCTCCCGAACAACAACGGTTTATGCTTGGTTTTCTCTCTCCGAGGCCTTAGAATGGCGGGATTCGGGTTCGTGTGTCAACAAAGGAAGGGCACGATATGCTGAAAACTAGAGACATGCAATATACCCTCATTATTAGGGTCATAGGATGTTTACTTATCGGGGCTGCCGCCTGGGGAGAAGAGCCCATGCCCAGCGCGGAGAATATCCCGCTGTCCAATACCAAGGCGATGATCTATGAACCGGGAAGCACCACGAGGCCTGGCGCGCCGATTTCATTGGGGGTCGGCCCGCATCTTTTCCTTGATGAATATCTAATTGAGCGTGTGGAAAATGTGGAGCGTGTGGTGGATGCGCCGCAGCGTGATCCTAGTATCCCGAATCCGATCGTGACGGGAAAGGAAGATGGTTGTTTTCAGCCGTACATGACTATTCTTCATGACGATCAAATGGGCCGATACCGGCTTTGGTTTGGGCATCGTGTGGATGACAATAGCACCAGCACATCGCATATCGGTTATATGGAGTCCGAGGATGCAATACACTGGCAGCGTCCAGCGCGGATACTTAAAGATCCAGCGCCGATACAATTTGGGGCGAGTGTTATCGATCGGGGCGCGGAGTTTCCCAATGCCGCGCAACGCTACTATTTTGCATGGTGGAGAGATGGCGGAATGAAAGTGGCCACGTCGCCGGATGGATTTGACTGGACACCCGTGTGCGAAACGCCGGTTGTACTCGCCAATCATGATATTACAAGCATTTTTTGGGATCCGATTCGGAAACGCGTTATCGGCACGATTTCCGTGTATCGGACGGGTAAGGTCTGGACCGGCCAGCGGCGGATTACTATGCAGACGTACAGCACTGATTTGCTGCATTGGGAAATCCCGCACTACGTGATTACGCCCGATGCCAAGGACCCCGGTGAAACGCAATTCTATGCGATGGACGGATATTTGGTGCGGGGTGATTTGATGATCGGCATGGTGAAGGTGTTGCGGGATGATCTCAAAGTGGACAATCCACCGGATCCGCCGGACGCGTATGGGATGGGCTATACCGCCTTGGCATGGTCGCGCGACGGCGAAACCTGGTATCGGGATCGTACGCATTTCTTTGATCCTGATCCGGCCAAAGGCACTTGGGATCACGCGCACGCCTGGATAGACGATCAAGTGATGGTGGGCGACGAGGTATATTTGTACTATGGCGGGTATGCGCGCGGGCATAAAGTCAATCGATTCGAGGAACGTCAGATCGGTTTGCTCCGGATACCATGTGACCGATATGTTGCGCGGGTGGCAGGTGATACGCCGGGGAAGATCGTGACGCCCCTGCTGCTTCTGAGTGGCAGCACGTTGACTCTGAATGCCGATGCCAAGCAGGGCAGCATTGGGGTGAAGCTTCTGGATGAGAATGGTCAGGAGATTCCAGGTTTTTCTGTTCAGGAAATAAAAGGCGATGGCATTCGTTTGCCGGTTCCGTGGGAAAAATCGCTTGGGGAACTCAACGGGAAGCCGGTTCGGATCGAATTTTTGATGAGAAATGCCAAGCTATACTGTTTTGAGATGTTGGAATAGTTAAATTTGATTATATCATATTTATTATTTATTTTTAATATATCTTCATAACTCATTGATAATAGGTGATTTATGTTTATTTCGGCAGGGTTTTGGGAGATTTTTCTTGACTTTTTGTTATTTGCGCAACATAATTGATGCGCAACAAATTTGTTGCGCATCAATTATGTTGCGCAACGCTAACAATAAAAAGGAGGCGTGAAATGAGCATTAACCTAGTGACAGGAGGTGTCCCAAGGGGGCAAGACTATTTTGGCCGGGAATCTTTTATTGAACAACTTTGGAGTCGTTTACGCACCGATAATGTGTTATTGCTTGCTCCCCGGCGTTATGGCAAAACTGGGGCCATGTTTCAATTGCTCGACAATCCGAGAGCACCCTTTCGCCCTATCTTTATAAATGTTGAACCCATAGAATCTGCTTCTGACTTCATGATAGAGCTTCTTGCATCATTGCGCCAGGATGATCGCCTTGCCCAAATGACGAACAAGCTCTGGGAGGGTACAAAGAATATCGGGAAAAATTTAAAAAAATCCACCGCGCAAATTGATATTGGAATGTTTAAGGTACATTTACGCGAGCATACGGATGTACAGGAAAACTGGGCATTGTATGGCGAGAAAATCATCGAATTACTAGAAAAAGGACAAGACCGGCCATTACTAATGATTGATGAATTCCCCATCATGGTCCATCACATCGCTCAGCATAACATAGATGAGTTAAGGCGGTTGATGCGGTGGTTTCGTAGTGCACGATTAACTCCAAAAGCTAAAACACGTTTTCTTTTAGGGGGTTCTATTAATTTGATGCCTACGTTAGATGCGATAGGCTTGATAGGCACTGTGAATGATCTTGCGATTGAAAAATTAGGCCCCTTCGATGATGAAACAGCCTTTAGATTCATTAAAACAGCCATAACATCGCAGAAAATGGTTGTTGGAGAGGGGGTTATCCAACATATAGTTGATATTATTGGAACGCATGTGCCGTATCTTTTGTCCGTCCTTGTTACCTCTCTGTTTGATCGGCAACGAACAAAAGGCAAGCCAATTACTAATGAGATGGTAGATGATGTGTTCAGCACAGAACTTTTAAGCCGTGCCACTCCGTTTTTCAATCACTATTATAGGCGGCTTCAAGATTATTATGCAGGTGATGAAGTCAGGCAGGCCAAAGTCCTATTGAGTTTACTTTCACGAGCAGCCGGGCCGGTTCAACGAGACACCTTATATCAAGAATACCTGAGAGTTTCGGGTATTCCACATACATCCGATGCGCTGGAAAAATTTCTATGGCTTATGCAGAAATTGGAGAATGATTTCTATGTAAGCTTATTCGAGAACAAATATGATTTCTCCAATCGCACCATAAAGCTATGGTGGCAAACCAACTATGGGTATCAATTTGTATGATCGCCAACCATCAAATTCATGTATACCATCCTCAGAAAACGAGGCCCGATGATCTTGAGGCTATTTTTGTCGGACGAGAACCTCTTGTAAATGATATTTTAGCTCGTTTGGAGGAATGGAAACCCTCCTCATCCCGTCAACACTATCTTATTATGGGTCGGCGCGGCATTGGGAAAACATGCCTCCTGCAGATAATCCGGCATCGAATTTTGCAGAGTGTTCTCAGTGCCAAATGTTTTCCGATTATTCTTGCCGAAGAAGGGTATAGCCTTGGCAGCATTGCGTGTCTTTTGCTTCAGGCCCTTGAAGTGCTTTCCACGGAGTTTCGGGATAAAGAAGTAGTGATTATGGTTGGGCAATTGAAACATGACCCTGACGATAAAAAAGTAGTGGATTTGGCGCTTGACGCATTCCGGCGATATCACAAAGAAACAGGCAAATGTGTTCTGCTCATGATTGAGAATATGAACCGAGTTCTTGATTGGCAAATGCGCCATGGAGTGCAAACGCATCTTCTCAGAAAAATCCTTATAGAGGAAGATTGGCTTGTGTTGATTGCCACTTCGCCAACCTATGTAAATGCCATTACCAAACCAGACGAACCCTTATTTGAATTTTTCCAAATCAAGACCCTGAATGAATTAACCCTCGAAGAACAGACGCTTTTGCTCAATAAACTCGCTCAATTGGAAGGCAATACTGGCTTTTCTGAACACGTGGCAGAATTCCAATCAAAACTCCATGCCCTGTATCATTATACTGGCGGAAATCCCCGATTGTCTGTTCTCTTATATCCTCTCATCGCCCATCAAAGATTTGCTGATGTCCAAGGAGAGCTTGTTTCCCTTCTGGATAGTATGACCCCTTTCTATCATGAGCGGATGAATGATTTGGCTCCCCAGGAAGCGTATGTTATCGAACAAATGGCCTTAATGCCCGAATGCTGTACACCGACAGAACTTGCAAAAAACGCCCGCATGTCAGCCAAAATCGTTCGCTCATTACTGAAGCGTCTCGAGGAGTCCGGCTATGTCCGCCGTGAACCGCGCCGGAAAAAGCAGACCATATACATCATCCCCGAACGATTTTTCCGGATTTGGCTGCAAATGTCGTATTCGAGGACACTCCGCGGGCGCACGCAATACCTTCTGGAATTTTTTTTCACTTGGTATTCCCTTCAAGAAGAACACAGCCGTGTCCATGACGAATGGGCAAAACAATCTTGCCGTGGCATGACGGTTAAGAAAGACGATTTTGCAAAACATGCGGTGGAACACATGCAATCCTCCAACGTAGTATCGGAGCATCGCGAAAAATACGCGCAAGAAGTTGTTGCCACATTTGCAGGAAACGATATCGATATTGAAAAGAACACAACCCATGCACGCAGCCGGATTCCGATTGAGCCACCTGCTTATGATTCCGCTAAAATTCTTCATTTTTTCCATCAAAAGGAATGGGGGGACAATGCTAACAACAGGAAACTTGCCCAATGGTTCCTGTTTTTGGCATTCAAAGCGAGAAAATTGAGCCTAATCCGCGATATCTTGGGTTCTACTTCAAAACACACAGATGCGGAATATTTCACACCACACCTTATTGCACTCAACTTTCTTGAGTCAAACCGGGATCCCTCAATTATAGAACGACAGCATCCTGAAGTGCGTGAAGCAGTGTTGCTTTTGGTTGAACTATATGATCATCCCAATGATGACACTATGCAGAACAACATCGATAAGTCCGTATACGAAAATGACGCGTTTTTCACATGAGCAAATGCCAGCAGCATGGCGCACTGAAAATTTGGAATTTACTTCTTTGGTTTTAACGGACTATTTGGCCCGCTGTTTGTTGAGGCGGTAGACGAAGGCGAGGACTTCTGCGACGGCCTGGTAGAGGGATTCGGGGATGGGGATGTTGATGTCGAGTTTGGAGAGGACGGCGACGAGATCGGGGTCTTCGTGAACGTGGATGCCGTGCTCTTTGGCGACGGCGATGATCTTTTCGGCGATGATTCGCTGGCCTTTGGCGATGATGCGGGGCGCGGCGTCTGCTTCGGCGTCGTAGCGTAAGGCGACAGCTTTTTTTGGTTTTTCCCGCTTCATAATTTCACATCAATCCCTGAAAAGCGGCGCATCATGGCTGCCGCGGCGCGGATGCGGTCGCCATCCCACCGCGAGACAGTAATATGTGCTTTTAGATATCCTGCTTTATCCAATGAGTCAACCAATTCATCGGAGGCGTCTCTGATTGCCTGGACAATTTCGGAGGTAGTGGCTTTGAAATGACAGGCGCATCGGCCAGCGGTCATTTGCAGAGTAATCCATAGATCACCTAGCCGGGTGGTGTTGAGATCGAGAGCCACCAAGGCGTTGTGTTGATCGAAGGGTTTTCCCTTGTTGCGTCCTTCGCCGAAAAAGTGCACTTGAGCAAAGCGCAACTCACTTCCTGATGGGAGCGGAATTTCGAGAAAAAGATAAGGTTGCTCCAGTGCGCGGAGATTTTGGAGTTCCCCTCCGGAAAAACGATTCAGTACGCGCTGAACAGCGTCATCAAACTGGCGCAGTTGCCCATTTTCACGCAGCCATGCGCGCAGCGGCTCCTGTTCGCGCAATTGTGCTAATTGTGTTCGAATATCTTTCGATAAAGACTCCAGGGAAGCATCTATTGAATTTGTTTTCAATGCAAGGGCAAGCCGCGCTTCCAAGGATCGTTTACTGCTGAGTTGTTCGAGGAGATTTTTAAACCCCGTGGTTTCCATCGCGGTGAACTGCGTTACCCATGCGCCAAATCGCGTGGCAAGATCGCCGGATAAAGCGCCTTGGGAAGACGCTTGTGCGAGCAGTGTGGCGAGTTGTTCCACGTCAGCACCGAGGGAGCCGCGGGAAAGAAACAAAGTGAATAATTGCTGAAGGACCTGAGTGGTTTGTGGCAGGTGCGCCGGAATGAGTGTGGGGGCCACGTCCGCTATAGGCAGTGCTCCGAGGGATTCGAGTACGGATGTTAGGAGAGTATTGGGAATGACTGTTCCGGCGGCGGTTTCAGGAGCGGCGGCGGCGGGGGATATCCTCAATTGGAGTTTTGCGGCGGTTCCCAGTACTTCGACGCGGACAGTCTCACCGGGGGTTAATTCCACGGAGGGATCCAAGGCGATGCGCGCCGCGCCTAATTGCAGGAGCAATTTGTCACCTTGCATCTGCACCACAGTTTGAAAGGCTTGGCCGGGGCGCAATGCCCCCCCATAAATGTTTTGCAGCGTGACGGTGTTTATTTGCGGGATCATGTGCTTTTTCCCGCGAAACCGGCCGGCCCCTTGACCCGTGTGTCCTGAGACCGAAGGTGTTTCATGTTACATCCGTTTTTGCCGTGCCAAGCTGAGCATCAAGCGCACTTCGCCCTTGCCCACGCCTAATTCGCGGGCAATCTCCGGGATGCTCATGCCCGCATCGCTGTATTCTGTTACACGTTGCTGTAAGGAAAGGGAAATTTTAGTATTGGCGGGAGGAGGAGAGTTTGAGGGCGGCATGGTGGCGGAGCGTTGTTGAGCGGGAATCAGGTCGAGCAACGCACGGAACGCTGCGCGTGCGTTTTCGGAGTCTTCAGGGGGGGCGGTACTTTTTACCGGTTTATTCTTGAGGGGAGGTTGTATGGGGGTATCATCAGTCTCGAATCCGCCCCAATCCGCAAATGCCGATTGCACCGATGTGTCCGGTGGCGGGGGAGGCGGTGGTGGAGTGGGTGTTTCCGGGGCATGCCGCTCCAAATGGATAGGGGGAGGCGGTGGACTGGCTTTATGCAGTGTGGCAGTTTGGGTGATTGTGGAATCCGGCGCCGACGTAGCAGCTAATGCAGGATGGTCTTGAAGACAAGCGAGTTGCTGTTGCAGGTTCTGAAGGTCTGTTTTTGCTTCCAGGAGTTGCTTTGCCAGTGTTTGTTGTTGTTCGTAGAGGCGTTCGTTTTTTGCCATGCTCTGGGCAAGAATTTGCTTGACTTGCGAAACCTTTTTGTCCAATTCCTGGTTGAATTCTTTTGCCAGATGTTTTTGTTGGGTGATGACGCTTCGCATGGTTTCAAAGAGCAGTGCCATGTCGGCGATATCCGCTTTGGTTTGTTCGAGGCGAAGCCGTTCTTTTTTTTCATTGCGGCTGTACAGGACGGTCAGCAATAAAAAACAGGCCATGGCGATCACGGCCATGCCGATAAGCGCAATCATAATTATATTCTGCATGTTGACGTCCCGATGGGTGCGTATCTACACAATAACATCCAGGTGATGACTGTCTTCGCCTTCAGCCAGGCGATGACGTTCTGCTGCGGCTTTGCGATCCGGAGATGATTCTTCCGATTCTTCCTGGGCTTCGTCTTCTTTGCGCCGCCGCTGGCCCATGAAGGGGTTTTTCCGCCGCAGTTCCTCATCCACGCGTTCGTTTTTGGCGGTGGTCTGGCCTACCTGCGATTCCACATTCACCTGTTGTTGGGCGGCGTCTGAGGCGCTGCGTGCCTGGGCGGCCAGGGAGGCGCGGTCCACGGCCTGTTGAATGCGCTCCACGGCGGTCACCCGGGCCAATTCGGTATTTGGGTCTATCGGTTGCGGCATTGCCCCTGTTTACCCTTCTTCTTGATTCACCACTTTGCGCAAGCGTTTCATTGCAGCGCTGTGAATCTGACATATGCGTGATTCGGAGACTTCCAACACCAGGCCAATTTCCTTAAGGGTAAGTTCTTCGTAATAGTATAAGTTTAACACTTTCTGTTGTTGGTCGGGTAGTTGAAGAATGGCTTTGACGAGGCGGTCGCGCCGTTCGCGAAGTTCGGCAATTTTACTGGGGCTGGGGGCCATGACGTTTGTAGTAAGGTCTTTTTTCCGGCTCTCCTGGGGTTCGTCTTCAGAAGGTAAGTAATCGTCCAAGGAAAGGATTTGGGCGGTCTGCAGTTGGGCATAGGTGCCTTCCACATGTTCTTCGGTAGTGCCCAGTTCCTCCGCAATGTCCTGATACGAAGGTTCGTGACCGCGTTCATGCCGCAATTTTTCTTTGGCCGCACCCACCTTCCTGGCCATGGCGCGCAGGGAGCGCGGCGCCCAGTCGAGGGACCGGATTTGGTCGATAATGGCGCCGCGGATACGGATGGAGGCATAGGTGGAGAACTTGATTTCCTGTGTGTGGTCGAATTTTTCCAGGGCATCCAGGAGCCCCATAATGCCCCAACTGACGAGGTCATCCATTTCAACGCTGGAGGGCACATGGATGGCCATACGGCCTGCAATGTACCGCACCACGCGCATGTAGTGCATGATGAGATCATCGCGGGCGGCGGAATCGCCCTGTTCCTTGAATCGAATCCAAAGATCTTTTTCCGTAGCGTCGTTCAATGCAAGCTTTCAATCCGGGCTTGTTGGCTGACAATTTCCGTGATGCGCAGGCCGAATTTTTCGTCTACCACAACGACATCGCCGCGAGCGATAAGTTTGTCATTAATGAGCAATTCGATGGGTTCATCGACAAGATGGCCAACTTCGATGATGGAGCCGGGGCCCAGATTCAGAATATCGCCGATTTGCATTTGCACCCGTCCCAATCGGGCCGTTGCTTCCAGGCGGATATCCAAGACCATGCCAATATTTTCAGTGCCTTTGTGGTTGGGGGGGGGCGTTTTGGGTTGTTCGGCCACGGTTTCAAATCCACTTAATATATCCGCCATCTCGTTCGGGCTCAGGGTGGGGGGGGCGGAGGTGGTTTGTTGGATGCCTTCTGGCGCCATGTGTTCTACACTTTCACTGTATGCGAAGATGCCTTTTCCAGACAGGTTGCCGCCGGTGAAGGAGAAGTGGCAGGCCACGGCATTAGACCCGAGAAAATCCGACAACAGATTCGCGGTTACGGGTGCGGTGATTTCAACCATATCCAGTTGTTCCACCCCGCGCCCAAAACGTTCCATTAGATTTGACACACCACCGCCCAATGTGGGCCCGGCGGCCTCGCGAAGGGCGGCGATATCATCTTCGGTTAATACATCTTTTGCAGATGGCTCGGTCTCCATAATTGTACTGGCGAAGCGCGCCGCGTCTGCCGTGGTGAAAAGCAGCACCACCTGGCCCAATCCGTTTTTAATGCGGCCCATAAAGGCCACTGGATACTGATCGGCTACAACGCCGGAGAAAGGTTGTGGTGTTTCGGGTGAATAATCAAATGGCAGGGACAGCATTGCGTTGAATACATCGAACGCGCCTCGAAGAAATCCGTCCACGATAATTATGGCGGTATTTTCATTCATTCCTGATTCCCTATTCTCGTGTTATTGCCGCCAGTTGTATGGCGCTTTGCTCTCCACGCCGTCCGCGTATTGCTTGATAGCGGCGAACGCCGCCGATTTCCACATCAATTGGTTCAAAGGGCGAACTGTCCAGTTGGACAATATCACCCACTTGCAGGCGGGCTATCTGCTGCAGGGTCAGTTGCGCGTGTCCCAAGACGGCGTCCAGAGGCACTCCCGCCTTCAACATCAATCGGCTAATAGCCTGGCGGGTTGTTTTTGCGACCTCCGGATTCATGCGGCGTGAGAAATGGGCTTGCTGGGAAATTTGATCCAGAATAGGATTCAGCACCATAAGGGGAATGCAAAAGTCCATGGTGCCGACACTCTCGCCGATGTGCACTTCATACCCGACGAGAATCACCATTTCGCTGCCGGCCACGATTTGCACAATGAGGGGGTCGTTTTCCTGTTGCACCACACTCATGTCAAACTCGATAAGCTGTTCCCAGGAGCGTTTCAGACAATCGAGCATCATAATTACAATGCGCTGGATAATCCGGTCCTCAATTTCAGTCAGTTCACGCGGTTCAGGCAGGGTAGAACCTTTTCCTCCGAGGACCCGATCTACAATGGGGAAAACCATGGAGGGGCTGAGTTCCAGTATTGCGTTGCCTTCCAAGGGGGTCATATTGATAATAGCCAGAGATGTGGGCCGTGCCACGGACAGAATGAATTCGTCATAGGTAAGCTGGTCAATAGAGGTTAAATCCACCCGCACCACGGTGCGCAGGAAGGGCGGAAGCAAAATGCTGACTTCCCGCGAGAATGCTTCAAAAAGGCTTTGCAGACCTTTTAACTGCTCTTTGGACACACGTTCCGGACGGCGGAAGTCGTACGCGACCAGATGGAGTTCTTCGGCAGTTTCCGGCTTCTCCTCCGTCTCGCCGATGTCGCCTTCCGACACGGCACTCAGGAGCAGGTCCACTTCCTCCTGGCTGAGTATGTCGGCCATGCTAAAATTTCACCCTTTTGTTAATAGATTAACCATGCTCAGTATATCACAGCATTTCAAGGTGCGCAAGGATGCGCTATGGGCTAAAGCATTATTTTTGAGTTAGATACAGAGGATTTGCCGAATAGCCCAATTAAACGCATAAACGGCAGTGATGGCACTAAGCGAAGTTTATTGATTGCTTCTTGTTTGTGAGGGGAATATCGTCAACCGTCTTATCTTGGGATACGTTATACAGGCAGAGCACATTTGAACACCCTTACAC
>JAKQOG010000218.1 GCA_029565395.1 Candidatus Hydrogenedentota bacterium
CTATTTTCTCGATGGTGAAACGGCATATCTCAGTGCGGTTCCCACCGCGGATTATGCTTTTGATTATTGGGCATGCAACACCGGCTTTATCCCGGCTAACGCACAGTCGGCCTATATCAGCATACCCATGCTGGAGGAGAATAATCCCACCGAGGCAACCGCCCATTTTACGGATGCCGATTATCAGTTAACGATGCAAGTAATCAATAACAACGGCGCGCAGGGCTTTACGACACCAGCAGTTGGCGTGCATGGTTTTCTATCGGGACGATTATGTGTCATTAGCGCACAAACATCAGAAAATGCCTATTTTAAAGGATGGAAACAACCCGATGATAGTTATATCACTTCGTTGAATCAATTTGTGTGGATGTATGGCAATGAAACCGCTACTGCTGAGTTCAACAATAGCGGCCATGCTCTGACGGTTTCGTTCACAGAAGGCGGTGGCACGTTTCCATGGAGCGGAACGCATTACTATGCGACCGGGACATCAGTCTATATATCCGCAATTGCGAACTATCCGGGATGGCATTTTGTGGAGTGGCAAGGCGACATTGGCCAAGCCGATCCCAATTATCCTGAGTTCACTCTTTCCATGGACCAGAACCGCTCAATACACGCTGTTTTCGCTCAACATGATTGGATCCTCTATGTAGTTGTGCAAGGATCAGGTACGGTCTCTTATGAGCCCAACACCCCCTATCATCTTGACAATGATATTGTAGAATTTTCCGTACAGGCGGGGGAAGGATGGGTGTTTGATCATTGGGATGGGGCATTGGCATCGGCAGGAAATGACCCCGCTCCGGAACTTTTAATGGACGGGAATAAAACGGTTTGGGCAATATTTGTTCAGAGTCAGGAGGGGGAGTAATGCATTTTCCTCATATGTAATTCATAGCGCGTTCAGGGTAGAATAAAGTACTCCGATGCGGCAGAGAAACAGATGAGGAAAAACAGGATGATATGTAAAGAAGTATGGTTTAGTTTGGGATTGCTTTTGGCAATGCTGGTGGTGGGTGCCGTGAGTAGTGCAGAGGATCTGGGCGTGTTTCCAGCGGGGGTGCTGGATGGCGGCTGGGCCGCATCGGGGCCGGTGGAACGGTACGATACCGATACGGTATTCAATAAGATCGATGGCGCGGCGGATCAATTGTTGCAATATGGATTGAAACAGTTGGACTGGCTCACTATTGTTCAGAAGGACACAAAATTTGGACTCGACATCGAGTTGTATGACATGGGCGCGGCGGAGAATGCGCTGGGCATCTTTGCGGCCCAGCGGGGCAATGAAAAAACGGTGTTGCGGGAGGGCGCAGTCTATTATTACACCACGCAACCGGGTGCGATCGGTTTTATTGGAAAAACCTATTTTAAAATTTCCGGCGCCAAATCCAATCCCGCAATTGACGAGAAAACCAAACAACTGGTGAAGGTGTTGTCCGGGCTGAAGGTTGAAAAAGAAAAGGCCTCCCGTCCGTATCGTCTACTCGCGGAATATCTCAATATTCCCTTCGAAGGGATTTCGTTCGAAAAGGCGGACGTGTTCCAGTATGACTTCGCAAAGGCCTTTTGGTTTGGCAAGCCGGATAAAGAGAAACCGCTCCGGTACTATTTTCATGAGGAAAAGTCAGAAGAGGCCGCAACGGCGCTGTATAAGAAATTGCTCGAAAACAACCTCTACGACTTCGATTCCGTTCAGCAAACGGATACCAGCGCGGTGTTGAAACACAAGTATCTCAAGACCCTGACCTCCCTTCATGTTCAAGGTGTTTTGGTGTATGGTGTGGAAGGGGCGCCTGATCAAACCGCTCTCGACCAGCACGAGAAAGAATTACAGGACGCCCTGACAAAATAGTGGAATAAAAGATGCCATGGACAAAAAGAAGTTTTCGGTAGTGGGGTTGGGTGAAGTGCTTTGGGATTTGCTGCCGGACGGAAAATTACTAGGCGGTGCGCCGGCGAATTTTGCGTATCACGCGAAAGGGTTGGGCGCGGAGGCCTTTGTGGTGAGCGCGGTAGGCCCAGATGACCTCGGAGGGGAGATTCTTTCGCAATTGGACCGGAGTGGACTGGAAACGCGGTATATTCATCAGGATGCTGAGCATCCGACAGGCCGGGTGACGGTCACGCTGGATGCGGCGGGAACGCCCAGTTATGTGATTCATACAGACGTAGCGTGGGATTTCATTCCGCAATCTCCTGCATTGCTGGATCTTGCGGAACGTACGGATGCTACCTGTTTTGGGACGTTATGCCAGCGAAGTCCGATTTCACAACATACAGTGCGCAGTTTTCTGGAGAACACGCCGCAGGACAGCCTGCGGGTGTTCGACATTAATCTTCGTCAGCAATTCTACAGTGCGTCCATTATTCATAACATGCTGACCTTGTCGAATGTGCTCAAACTGAACGACGAGGAACTTCCTGTGGTCGCGAAACTGCTGGAGATGGACGGTGCGGAGACCTCCCTCATGGAGGAACTGGTCCGGCGGTACGACTTGCGGCTTGTAGCGCTTACGCGGGGTGCGAAAGGCAGCCTGTTGTGCACACGCGAGGGTTGGAGTGATCATCCGGGCATGTCAGTGACTGTAGCGGACACCGTGGGTGCAGGCGATGCATTCACGGCGGCGCTGGTCATGGGGTTGCTGGAAAACCATCCGCTGGGAGAAATTAATGCACAAGCCAACCGTCTCGCGGCCTATGTATGCACGCAAAAGGGCGCCATGCCGCCGTATTCAGGATAATGGTTGGAGGGTGTTTAAATATGCCCTTAGCTCGGTATGACCACAACCAAACCTTGGCTATCAGTTGTCAGCAATCAGCTTTCAGCTATTTTCAGGGCGAGACAAAAAGGCTGATGGCTGACCGCTAAAGGCTGAAGGCTGAAAGCTCGTTAATACAATTCGCATTCTTTCTAAAAGTCCGCTATGCTGTAGGCAACCTTGGAACTTTAGTTAACGACGATGGAAGGGCTGGAACATGAGTGAGAAGCAATGGACCCGGCGTGCGTTTCTTGCCGCCACAACGACCACCGCGGCACTTATCGCGGGCGGTTGTGCCACCAAACCAAGTACGGCGAGAGTGGTGCCGCGTAAAATTTCTCCGAACGAGACGGTTATCGTGGGCCTGATCGGCCTGGGCGGGCGCTGCCGGGATATCGGGGCCACCAGCCTGAAGATTCCCACGATGCGCATCGTCGCATTATGCGATTGTTTCCAGCCACGCATCCATTCCTATATCGACAAACTCGGGAAGGACCAGAATTGGAAAGGCTATGCCGATTTCCGCGAAATGATCGAAAAGGAAAAACTGGATGGAGTGATGGTTGAGACGACCACGCATGCGCGGGCATGGGTCACGTGCTGGGCCATGGACGCGGGTGTGGATGTATACATAGAAAAGCCGATGTGCCTTACTATTGAGGAAGGGCGGCAGATGGTGAACGTGGCGCGAAGAAATAAGAGTGTTACACAGGTTGGCACGCAGCAACGGTCCATTGCACTGAACAACTGGGCGAGCGACCTCGTCAAGAACGGCGCAATCGGCAAGGTGCATACCGTATTGGCCCCCGATTTCGTCAGCCCGTTGCATTGGGAGCCGAAAGAAGGGCAGGATATGCCGGACGGCGGCAGCCCTAATTGGTGGGACATCTGGACGAACCAGTCGGAATTACGCCCGTATCATCACGACTTACAATATGGTTGGGCGCAGTGGTGGGATTACGATGGTGGCGGCATCTCCTATGGCGTGACCGGTTGGGGCACGCATAGCTACGACCAAATCCAGCGCGGTCTGGGCACGGATGAAACCGGTCCGGTGGAAGTGGAGTTGGAAGAACCGGTCACTACAAAACGCGTGGGCGAGTTCAAAGAGCGCACCATCAGCGAGGACGAAACCGGGCAGGCGTATTATGACATGGTCCGCAATACCTCCGGCCCGCGCGCCAAGGTACGCATGAAGTACAAGAATGGCACCGAGTTGAAATTGCATTTGGATGCGGACTGCTCGCCCGGCCTCGGCTGCATCTTCATCGGCGAGAAAGGCAAGATCGAAATCAACCGAGATCGCGTCTCCTCCGATCCGAAGGAATTGCTCCAAGGCCCGGACCGGCCCGGCAATTTAACGGTGCCGGAAACGCAACCGCATATTGAAAATTGGATTGAATGCATTAAGACGCGGAAACGCTGCACGGCGGACATCGAATACGGGCAGCGCAGTTCCTCCATTTGCTACCTCGTCAACATTGCCCGCGACGTGGGGCAGGCCGGTAAAACCCTGAAATGGGACCCGGATAAGGAACGTTTCACCAATTGCGATGAGGCCAACAAATTCCTGGCGCGCCCCCGGCGTGAAGGGTGGGAACTGCCCGATTACGCAAAGAAGAAGGCGTAAGCGTTGAGATTTTTTGTGAACCCCGGATCACTCATGGTGGTGATTTGGGGCCGGGAGTGAAATAGATTAGCTTTAATAGCAAGTGCGTACCCAAGTGCAACGTGGGAACGAGGGAATAAGACGGATACGTTCCCAAGTGCAACTTGGGAACGAGAGGAAAAAATAATGACGGGCAAGACATTTTTTAATGGTGTTGCTCATGATAACCAGGACATTCTCGGGCGTTTTCTCTCTTTGCTTGAGCAAACAGAAACGCAGTACTGCGTCATTGGCGGCTTGGCAGTGAATGCTTACGCCGAACCGGTAGTCAGTCTGGATCTCGATGTAATTATTGCTGCGGATCAAATTCAGGCAGTGTGTGAACAGGCCCTCTCAATAGGCTTCTCCATTGAAACATTTGAACACAGCGTGAACCTTGCTTATGCCGGTTCGGATGTGCGGATTCAACTGCAAACCGATGCCCGGTATCAGTCTTTCTTATCCCGCGCTGACATAAAGGATGTGTTGGGGTATTCCATGCGGGTGGCAAGCCTGGAAGATGTGCTTCAAGGTAAACTCTGGGCCTATTCGGACGAGTCCCGCCGAGGCAGTAAACGTCAAAAGGATCTGGCCGATATTCTCCGCTTGGCGGAAACGCATCCTGATGTTAAACGATTGCTGCCGGAAAGTATCTTGAAAATATTAGTTTAATCTTTTTGTGCGTTAGTCATTAATACATGTACTGAGGAGTTGACAGGAAAACGAAAGGGTGGCTCCATGAAAAAAGCCTTATTAGTGTGTGTTGTGTTAGGGTTGGGCGGACTCGGTTCATGTATTTGCCTGGCAAGATGTAATTACTATGTGGTTGAGAAAATAGATATTAAGGAACCAAATGCAGCCGGGGAAACAGACGATCCACTGACGAATCCTGAATTTGATGAAACCTTGGTGGACAGCCGTCCGCTGGACGGATGGCTGGTAAATCAAAGCGCCGCCGTTATTGCGCTGGACTGTCCCGGCATCAATCCGGACGCCGCGCCGAATATGCTGCAACTGTGGCCATCGCATGCAGCTATCCTGAGCACTATAGGCGATACTACCCGCGGAAGTTTTAGGAATCGGCCGATATTACCGAGCGCGAATCTTCTGGATGCCGCCGCCAAGCAGTTCGATGACGGGCTATATGCCACATTGGACCTTGCCTGCTACCGGGGAGAACTGGATGGAAATGTTCCCGGCGCCGTAGCGCTGGTACATGAAATCTTCAATCGCTTGCCTGCGGACAGCCCCGCAAAACCATTTTTGGCTGCCGCGCTTCAGTTGGCGGGAAAAAATGTTGATCTGGATTCAGCCACGGCCATCGCTCAGAAAATATTTTTGGATGAATTTGAAGCGAATACGGTGCGCAGTAAGCCCATTTCGTTTTATACCTGGACTCCGGAACTTGAACAGGTTTGGAAATTTTTCAAGTTCCTCCAAAAGGAGTTTTGGTTATTTTTTGATGGCACCGGTTTGGAGATCCCTCTGGCAGTGACTGCGGTGCTCGAAGCCGATACAAATCTCATGAATCAATATCGAGCAATACACCGCTTCTATGGAAGATTGACCAATCCATTGATTTGTTTGCCGGTGGACGCAATGACCGGCGGCAAGACTAATCTTAGGGAACTTGCAAAACAATTCGGAACTCGTCATGCCGCAGTCGCTATGTACCCGCCGTCCACGAGCCGGGAAAACGAACTTTTTGAGCAAATGTTTCCCGCGGGCGTTCCTGAAAACGTTGAACTGATGACTGAACTCATTCGCAAGATCAGATCGGGCGAAGTCGATTTAACGCCCAAGGACAATGACGGGTGGTATCAGTACCAGGTGCATGCGCTGGAATGCCTTTTGCTGCCGGACAATGCCCAGGAGAAAGATAAACTGCTCTTGAAGGCAAAATATAAGAAGCGGCTGGTAGAAGCATTCAAAGCCATGATCACCAAACGGCGCGAAACTCATGCCCGGCAACTCGGTATTACTGATTCAATCGAGGCACCTGTACAGGCTACTCCACCCAAAAGCATTAACCCACGGCTCCGAATCGAGCCTTGCGCCACGGTATATCTCCGGACCGCCCGCGCCTATGGTTTCTTGCAGAATTTTCTGAAAACGGCTATCCCTATTGAAAGGCTGGATGCCCTGCATGGTTTGAGAAAAAGCGGACCCCGCGAACTTGCACTCGGTGCCGAACTGAATAGCATCTGCCAGCGGTTCTACGGTTTCTATCTTATTGCTTGTGAGGACATCGGGATGCGGCCGAGCTTTCTGGACGGCGAACCCGTAGAGGTGGAACCGGCGAAAGCAGCGGCGCTGGCATGGTTGGATAAGATGAACAACGATGTGGACCTGGCGTGTGATACGCGCATAGCGGTCCCCATTTATTTTGATCCTAATATCGGAAAGGTAAGACTCTGGGCCGTGCTGGGCGTGCGCCTGGCGAACTTGGATGCATCGTATGCACGGCCGCCTAAAATCCGAAGGGACCAGCCGGACAGTCAATGGCAAGTGCCCGTGGATCGACTTGGCGTTGCGAAGGTGCTCATCGCGGTGGATGAATTCGCGGAAGTGGAAGTCAAAGCGGATAAAATCCCGAACCGGGAGGAGTTCCGGGCATTGTGCGATAAGTACAAAACCAAAGAAGAGATCGTTAAGGCATTGGAAGATCTCTAGGGAAAAGCAAGGTTGATGAGATTCCGAATTTGCTTCGTCGCCACGCCCCTGTCAAGAAAGTGACCACATTGGGGAGGGCGAAGCTCCTGCTGAGCCGTCAAACAAGATCTTTATTAACGTATAATACCACAATGCTCTGGATATTTTGTCTCACGGCTCAGCAGGAGCTTCGCCCTCCCGGCGTGTCACTTCTTCTGATATATCGTGATGCCAAAGGCAGTCCGTGGGAGCACGCCAACATCAGATTGGATTCCCGTAAAAAATTTGGCTACGATACTTTCAAAGAGCAAAAGGAATTTTCAAATGTCCGCGATGAGGAGAAAAAGAATCGATCCTGCGAGTAATGCGGAATTTCTTGCGGGGGTGCGGAAGGATCAGGCGAACCGGGAGAAAACTTATCGAGAGCAGGCTTTGAAGCTGTTCCCGCATGTATGCGCGAAGTGCGGGCGCGAGTTTTCAGGCGCCCGGCTGCGCGAGCTTACCGTTCATCACAAAGACAATGACCATATGAATAATCCGCCGGACGGGAGCAATTGGGAATTATTGTGCCTGTACTGCCATGACGATGAACACGAAGCGTATGAGCGCGCCGGGTATCACAGTGGCGGCTCCTCCATCGATCAAAATTCATCAGGATTTACTCCCTTCGCGGGACTGGGGGACCTTTTAAAACACAAAGAGGAATCGCCGGATTCCAAAGAGTAATAGAAACTCACGCCACAGCTCTTCACACTCGCACGGAACTATCCTAAAACCTGGAGGCCAGTTGACACCTCGTCCTTCTCTGTCTTTAACGTCATCTCCGCGGCCTGTCCTCCGAAGTCATGTGCTTCGCCTGACGAAGTCGGAAAGCGGGGATCCAGTTTCTTGTAAAAATAGTGCCCTACATTTCGAGCCCCCCGCTTTCGGCGCCTTCCGAAAATAGGATGATATCTTTCCACCTATTCAGGCTTTCTTAAGAATGGGATAAATCTTTTGTTGTTTAGTATATAGTGCGGGTTGCGTTATGCTATGTTCCTTTAAGGTCCAAAAACCAGTATGCAGTGTTGATCAAAATAGTCATGAAAAGCCCAAAACGAGACTATCTCTTGCGCGGGGCCGTGGCGGCCGCGGTAGTGGGGTATTTTCATTTGTTCTCATCCATCTTTCCATTGCATTTGGCGGATATACTTGATCTTCTTCAGTCTTATGGACTGTGGTTTGTTCTTGGTTTGATCCCGATTGCGGTTGTCGTCGAACGCTGGCGGATACTTCTCAAGGGGCAGGGCTTGATCTTCTCCAGGTTCTATCTTGCCCGGATTTGGTTGTCAGGATACTTCCTGGGTTTTTGGGCGCCGCGAGGATTAGGCCGGGATGTTGTTCGCTGGTATGCCACGGCGAATGCATCAGGCGATGGGGTGCGAACGGGTACCGTGCTTGTTTTGGAACGGGCATTGAGTTGGGTGTCTCTTGCGGCGTGTGTTGCGTTGTTTGCACCAGGTGCATTTTGGGCTTTGGGTGTTTATCCCGCAAAATTACGATTTGGGGGATTAGTTCTGGCGCTTATCGTAGTATCTTTTCTATTCTTGTCGGTCCTTTTACAGCCCCGTATCCTTCAAGTGGCGGTTTCCATCGTTCCTGTTCCATTGCGGTTCAAGAATGGAATTAACCGGATTGTTGATGCCCTTCTTGCCTATCGAGAAACACCTTCCACGCTGTTCATGGCAGTATTGTTGGGTATCGTTGAAAAGGTGCTTTTGGGATGTGGTGTTCTTTTATGGTGTTTTGATTCCAAAATTACGATGTTGAAAGCTATTCTGCTTACCCCTGTCTGGTCTATACGGCATATTCTCGATTTTGCCCTTATCAACACTACCTTTGACAAGGTATGGTGGACGATGTGTTATGGCAGTCCTGTGCCGGATTTTTCGCACGCTCCGACAACAGCGACAACAAATGTAACTGTAATTGATGTTATGATTCCCGGGTGTGCAATTGTATTTCTTCTTTGGGGATTGAAAGTGAGCTGGCTGCAACAAATTCTGCGTCCCGTGCATGATTACCACCTTTCACGGGAAGAAACCTCGCTTTATCGCTGGCGGATTTTGGATGCGGTTTTGGCGGGGCTGGGTGGCGGGTTGCTGGGCGGGGCGTTGTGCGGGTTGGGTGAGTCAAGCTGGGCCTATTGGTGGTTTATGAGTGGTGCGGAGGAATTGCACGCGTTCTGGTGGGGGTCGCTTATGTATGGTGTTATCTGTATGCCGGTGGGCGCGGTGGTTGCACTCTTTTTTGTCTATGTGTATCTGGTTGTCGGTCGTTTCCGTCATCCGGGTGGCACGTTCGCCGCTTGTTTGGCTGGTGTGGTGGCCATGTTGTTCCTGGTGGTGGGCCGGTTCCGTTTCGCGCGTGATGTTCTGGACGATCACCCCCTTTCGTTGGTACAAATTTTCGTATTACTGTGTTTGACGGTTGTATTGTTTCTCGTGATTGAAAGAGCCGGATCGTTCTTCTTTACACGGCTGCATTTTGGACGCATCAAGGCGGTGTTGGTGATGCTACTTGTGTTTGTCATGGTAATGGGCGTGGGCGCCGGTCTGAACCAAGCATTGCGTGTTCCTGTAACGGCAGAACCCTTTGCACCGTCTAGAACCGCGCAAGGCCCCAATGTATTCCTCATTGTCATAGATACGCTTCGGGCGGATTATTTGCCGTTGTATGGGGCTACCGGCAAAGCCTCAACCCCCAACCTGGACGCTTTTGCAAAAGATGCGGTGGTGTTCCGGAACAGTTTTTCACAAGCGCCGTGGACCAAGCCTTCATTCGGCACGATCTTCACGGGGCAATATCCTGGGGTGCATGGGGCGGAGGGCAAGGCATCCGTATTGCCCGAGCAAGCCGTTACGTTAGCTGAGACCTTGCGTGATTCCGGATATTACACACAAGCATTTCCCAACAACCGGAATTTGCTTCCTTATTATGGTCTGGATCAAGGATTCACCGGATATGATTATTTAATGCCTCATCTTTATTTCGGGGCCTCGTTTTCCTCGGAGCGTTTGGCGATCTATGAAGTATTGCGGCGGGTTTGGATTCGATCAAAATTGCCTCATATCGACGTGGAGCATTTCTATCGTCCCGCTCCAGAAGTGAATGCCGCCGCGTTGAATTGGCTGGACCATAACGAGGTTCCTAGGGACATGCCTTTTCTTTTGTTCACCCATTATATGGATCCGCATGATCCGTACATGACCCAGGACCCAGGGGGCACCGGCTATGCTTCGATTGTGTTGGGTACAAACCCTGATCCGGACATGTATTTGGAGCCGATGCGCGCGGCCTATATTGATGAGGTTGAGCGGGTGGACAAGGCTATCGGCGAGTTCATGGAGGGTCTTCGTAAGCGCGGTCTTTATGATGATGCCATGATTGTCTTCACGGCGGATCATGGAGAAGAATTCTATGAGCATAAAGGCTGGTCGCACGGTCCGACGCTCTATGAAGAAGTCACCCACATACCCCTGCTGATTAAATTTCCGGGCAATCGGCATGGCGGGGAAGTCAACACCGGTATTGCACGCCATGTGGATATTATGCCGACGATTTTGAAGGCCGTGGGCATTCCCCTGCCCCAAACGATGGACGGTATTCCTCTTATAGACGATTCCGGCGCATTCAACAACCAACAAACAGCGTATAGCATTGCGGAAACGGATTTTACCGGGAGTGTTGCCCGCTCCGTGAGAAATCTTGATGCAAAGCTTATCCGTGCAAACAAGAATAATCCCCGCGGTCTTGCCCCGGTGGAGTATTATGATCTGAATAAGGATCCCGGCGAACTAAGCAATGCTACGGGCAAGGGTGATCCTCGTGAAGAAGCTCTGTCGCAGGAATTGAGCACAATGATGGACTATATTCGCAAACATGCACTGAAATAAGATCGGACCAAACGGAATAAGAACTCTACTATGACTGAAATGGATATTTTCCAATTTTTAAAAGAGCAGGTGCCGCTTTTTCGCGAGTTTAGCCAAACGCAATTGCAGGCGCTAGTGAATGGTTCGAGGCAAGCCGCTTTTGAGAAGAATGAAGCCCTGATCGAATTTGGCGAGACAGGCCGGTTTTTGGGGGTGTTATTGCATGGAACCGTGGAGGTGTCCATTGCGGATGAACAGGGGGATCGTCATGAACTAACCCGCTTGAGCGCGGGCGATATTTTTGGCGAGATGGCGCTTATGACGGGCGACAAAAGCACGGCGGATGTCATTGCGCTGGAGCATTGCGAGGCGTTGCTTATTCCACAGCCCATATTTGCCACGCTTGTCGCCACGCAACTCAGCGCGGTGACCAGCCTTTCCAAGACCATCATGGACCGCCTGACCAAGTCCGGCGGCCTGGAAAAGCGCCAGCAATTGGCGGAGGCTGCTTTGAAGCGCAGTGATGACCCGTATGGGTTTCAGTTGAAAACCGAACGCTCCATGAAGTTGCTGGTGGTGAATTGCGGTTCATCCTCACTTAAGTACAATTTGTACGACACAGCGGACTCAACGAAGAATCTGAGTGGAACTATTGAGCGGATCGGTGCGGGGGCCATGCCGCATACGATTCAGGCTGCCGGAAGCGTAAAAGAATCTTCCATCCCCTCCGGTGGGCATGCGGAAGCGTTTAGTGCGATGGTGCAGGCATTTCGCGAGTATGGGGCGGGAGCGCCCGGGGATATTTCCGCGGTGGGTCATCGCGTGGTGCATGGCGGAATGAAATACGGTCATGCCGTCCTTATTACGGAAGAAGTGATGGCGGATATTGAAGCGGCGGCGGTTTTCGCGCCTTTGCATAATCCCGTGAACCTGTTGGGAATCCGAGAGGCGATCAAATGTTTCCCCAACACGCCGCAAGTGGCCGTCTTCGATACGGCATTTCACCAGAACATGCCGGATTATGCGCAGTTATATGGGCTTCCTTTCGAATATTACGAAGAGAAACATATCCGCCGGTATGGGTTTCATGGCACTTCGCATAAATACGTGGCGATTAAAGTGGCGGAATTTCTGAAACGTCCCTACAACGAGTTGGAGACAATTGTCTGTCATTTGGGGAATGGTGCGTCGGTGTGTGCGGTGGACCACGGGCGCTCCGTGGATACATCGATGGGATTTACGCCTGCCGAAGGGCTGTTAATGGGGACCCGTTCTGGCGATATGGATCCGGCGATTCTGGTGCATTTGATGCGCACTGAAGGATTGGATGCCGAAGGATTGGATCGGCTGATTAACAAGCAGGGCGGCTTAAAGGGGTTGAGCGGCCTGTCGAACGATATGCGTGAAGTGGAAGCAGCCGCGGAGAAGGGTGATCACCGGGCGATGCTGGCGCTGAAAACCTTCAGCTACCGCATCCGCAAATATCTTGGCGCGTATATGGCGGCCATGGGTGGTTTGGATGCCATTGCCTTTACCGGCGGCATCGGCCAAGGCAGCGTTGGGGTGCGCAGCTTGGCCTGCCAGGGACTGGAGCCGATGGGCGTGCGCATCGATGAGGAAAAGAACCGGCAGGCGCGCGGCTTCGAACAGGTGTGTGATATTTCCGCGGAAGACTCCACCGTGCGGGTGTTGGTTGTTCCCACGGATGAACAACGCATGATCGCCCGCGAGACGTTGCGGGTGCTGGATCGCAGCTATGTGAATCAGATCCTGCGCGAGCAGAAGCCCATGCCGGTGCCGGTGGAGGTGTCGGCACATCATGTTCATCTTACCCAGGCGCATGTAGAGGCGCTTTATGGCGCCGGACATCAGCTCACACCAAAGCAGGAACTCTCCCAACCCGGCCAATTTGCCTGTGAGGATCAAGTCACGCTGATCGGGCCCAAAGGGCGCGTGGATCGTGTGCGCGTGCTGGGGCCGGTGCGCAATGAGACTCAAGTGGAAATTTCCATGACGGAACAGTTCAAGCTGGGCATTCATCCGCCCATCCGCGAATCGAGTGATCTAAAAAATACGCCTGGGTTAACCCTGGAAGGTTCTAAGGGAAGTGTAGCCATTGATCATGGCGTAATTTGCGCCTTGCGGCATATTCACATGACGCCTGAAGATGCGCTGCACATGGGCTTAAAGGACAAAGACATGGTGAAAGTCCGCATTGAGGGGGATCGTGAATTAATCTTTGGCGACGTGCTTGTCCGTGTGCGGCCGGATTTCCGTCTTGCCATGCATATTGATACGGATGAGGCGAATGCCGCCCATATCAGCGGCGATGTGATCGGCCATGTCGAGGGCATTCAGAGCCGAAGATGATCCTTGCTATAGTTGGATTCCCAAGGCTATTCGTAGAACATCATTCATGCGGGAGACGAAGTGCACCTTGAGTTTTTTCCGGACGGATGCGGGGATTTCGTCGAGGTCATGTTTGCAGCGTTCGGGGAGAATGAGTTGGCGGATGCCTGCGCGGGCGGCGGCGAGTACCTTTTCCTTGATGCCGCCGACGGGCAACACATTTCCGCGCAGGGTGATTTCACCGGTCATGGCGAGATTGCCTTTGACGCGTTTCTTGGTGAGCAGGGAAGCAATGGCCGTGAGCATGGTGACGCCGGCACTGGGGCCGTCTTTAGGCACTGCGCCCGCCGGCACATGCACGTGGATGTCGAATTCTGAGAAGGTTTTTGGCTCGATGCTCAGTTTTTCCGCATTGGCGCGCAGAAAGCTCAATGCGGCTTGGGCGGACTCCTTCATCACATCGCCCAGTTGGCCGGTAAGAATAAGATTGCCTTTCCCCGGCATGCGGGTGGCTTCTATGAACAGGATGTCCCCTCCCACCGCGGTCCACGCCAGGCCAATAACGACGCCCGGCATCCGGGTGCGCTCTGCGGTGTCATAGAAGACTTTGGGGTTGCCGAGGTACTCACGCAAGTCTTTGGGAGCGATTTTCAGCGGGGTGCGGCGTCCGGAGGCGAATTTCCGGGCACAGCCCCGGCACACATGGGCAATTTCGCGTTCGAGGTTGCGCACGCCCGCTTCGCGGGTGTAGCCGGCGGTAATCGCGCGCAAGGCTGAAAGGTCTATCCGCAATTTGTCTTTGATCAGTCCGTGTTCATCGAGCTGGCGTGGCACGAGATACTTGCGGGCGATATGGAGTTTTTCATCGAGGGTGTAACCGGGAATTTCGATGATCTCCATACGGTCGCGCAAGGCCCAGGGGATGGTGTCTAAAACATTTGCGGTGGCAATGAACATGACTTTGGAGAGGTCAAAAGAGACGTTCAGATAATTGTCCATAAACTGTTGTTTTGCGCGGGATCGAGGACTTCCAGCAGGGCCGAGGATGGATCGCCCCGGAAATCATTGCCCACCTTGTCAATTTCATCGAGCATGAAGACGGGATTGTTCGAACCCGCTTTGCGGATGCCCTGGATGATGCGGCCGGGCATGGCCCCGACATAGGTTTTCCGGTGTCCGCGAATTTCCGCTTCATCATGCAATCCACCGAGAGCCATGCGGACAAAGCTGCGCCCCAAGGCGCGTGCGATGGATTTACCCAACGACGTTTTGCCTACGCCGGGAGGCCCCTGAAAGCACAAGATCGGCCCATGCGCATCCGGTTTGAGCTTGCGCACGGCCAGATATTCCAGAATGCGCCGTTTCACTTTTTCCAGGCCGTAATGATCCTCGTTCAAGATGATTTCAGCATTCTGAATGTCCAAACGATCTTCCGTGGATTTGTTCCAAGGCAACTCAAGCAGGATGTCGAGATAGGTGATGACAACCGAGTATTCCCCGCTGGCTTCGTGCATCCGTGCCAGGCGATCCACTTCACGCAGGGCCTCTTTTTTTACTTCCTCCGGGAATTTGGCTGCCTCCACTTTTTTGCGGTATTCCTCGGCCTCCGCCCGCTGGCCTTCCCCTATGCCCAGTTCGTCCTGGATGGCTTTCATCTGCTGACGCAAGAAATATTCACGTTGCCCCTTTTCGATCGAATCCTTTACTTCCTGATGGATCTTACTGGAGGCTTTGAGCAACTCAATTTCGTGTTCCAGCAGATGCATCAAGCGCATCAAGCGCTTTTTCACATCCAGGGTTTCCAACAATTTTTGTTTTTCCTCCACGGGAAAGGAAAGATTGCTGGCCACCAGGTCCGCCAAAAAACTTGGGTTGTCGATGTTCTCAATAATGTTCTGCGCGCCATCAGGAATTGCCGGGTGCAACTGGATCAGGGTGGTCATTTGCGTTTTAACCGTCCGGGCCAATGGTTCCAGCGCCTCGGCGTCAGAAACGACGTCCTCCAAGGGCTTTGCCCGGACTACGAAATATGGATCGCGCCGGATCAGGCCCGTCACCCGGAACCGGTGCAGTGACTGGGTGACCACTTCCAGTTTGCCGTCTGGGGTAGGTTGCATTTGCAGGATGCGGGCGATACAGCCGATCTCATACGCATCGCTCAGTTGCCGATTTTCAGATTCTGGGCCGCGCAACGCCACCAACGCCAGCAGCCGGTGCCCTTTGATGGAATCCTCGATAAGCAGCCGCTCTTCCTTTGTGGTCAGCCGGAACGGCACCAGGGCCATGGGAAACACCACTTGTCCGCTCAACATCAGCAGCGGCAGGGAGTCTGGGAAATCCATACCCGTCTGCGCGGGCAAATGTTTCGGTTCGCCATTTTCACTCATGCGTCCTACCTCACGTTTTCCTCTTTAGTAAAAGTATAACGTGGAAAGAAAAAACGATGCAACGGGATGGATCTATTCCATATGCAGCCGGTTTGTGTGGCTTGGTAAGAAGATTGCGAATGGACAGGAGGTGGGTTAAAGTACTGACGTATTCCGGATCAGGGAGGAGGGTTTCGGAATCAGAACGAGTACATAATGGACGGGAGCGCGCTATGCTGACACGGCTGAGGATACGGAACTTTAAACGTTTTGAAGATGTCGATATCGAACTCGGCAAAACGGCTGTATTCATCGGACCGAACAATTCTGGAAAAACAACCGCATTGCAGGCGTTGGTGCTTTGGGAAATGGGCTTGCGGCGTTGGAATGAAAAACGTTCTGGGAAAGAGTCCCCTGCCAACCGGCCTGGAGTAACTATTAATCGACGTGACTTAATTGCATTGCCGGTGCCGGATGCCCATCTGTTTTGGCATGAACTCCAGGTGCGCAAGACCTCTGGAAGAGGAAAAGACCTGAAGACGAAAAATATCCGTATTGAAGTGATTGTAGATGGCATATCAAATGGGAAAGCATGGACCTGCGGGTTTGAGTTCGACTTTGCCAACGATGAATCCTTTTATTGCCGTCCTTTGCACTTAGATGAGAAAAATAAAACAAACCGTATGCCTGTGCCAAGGGAAGCGGCAGGAACTCAAATGGCGTTTTTACCTCCTATGTCTGGTTTGGCTGCGATAGAGCCAAAATGGGAATTTGGGCGAATCAATGTGCTGATCGGGGAAGGCCAAACGGCTCAGGTGCTTCGAAACCTGTGTTTTCAAATCTCTTCTGACACAGAAAGTGGTCATTGGATACAACTCGCGGGGGATATCAAGAACCTTTTCGGAGTGACGTTGTTAAAACCGGAGCACAATGTCGAACGTGGTGAAATTCGGATGGAGTATAAAGAGCGTAGTGGAGTCCAACTTGATTTATCTTCTGCCGGGAGGGGGTTGCAGCAAACCTTGCTTTTGTTGGCGCATCTTTATGCCAATCCGCGCACCGTACTTTTGTTGGACGAACCCGATGCGCATCTTGAGATTCTGCGTCAACGGCAAACGTATGGATTAATCACCTCTATTGCCGAAAAGCAACAGTCGCAGATCATTGCAGCAAGCCATTCCGAAGTGTTATTGAATGAAGCGGCAGGCCGCGATGTGGTGGTGGCATTTGTAGGGAAACCACATAGAATAGATGACAGAGGCTCACAAGTTCTCAAATCGTTGCGGGACATTGGATTTGATCAATATTACCAAGCGGAGCAGGAAGGGTGGGTGCTTTACGTAGAGAGATCTACCGATTTAGCCATTCTTCAATCCTTTGCACGTATTTTGGGCCATCCCGCTGCTAAACGGTTGGAGGCTCCTTTTGTGTATTATATTGGCGCCAATCAACCGCAAAAAGCACGGGAACACTTTTACGGATTGCGGGAAGCTCTCCAGGATTTTACGGGTATTGCCATTTTCGACAGATTGGATAAGGAGATTCAAAAGGACGGTCCGCTCGTGGAATGCATGTGGCGTCGCAGAGAAATCGAAAACTATATTTACACACGGCGTTCACTGATCGCATTCGCCCGTCAGGGATTATCCGATGATTTGTTCGGGCATGCAGAGTCCGAAGAACAAGTTGTGCACATGGAAACCCTCATCGCTGAAATGGAAAAGGCTATTAGCACTTTGGGCATGCCAAGTCCATGGTCGCCGGATATTAAAGCCAGCGATGGCTTTCTTGACCCTTTATTTAACAAATATGCCGATGCTTTGGGGTTGTCCGATATTTTCAGGAAGAGCGATTATCACGAATTGGCTTCCTTACTTTCCCTGGAGGAAATCGATCCTGAAATAATCGAGAAATTGGATGCAATTGAAGCGGTGGCTTCTTCTGCAAAATCAAGAATGGACAATTAGGCACGTATTTTTCGCTTTTTCGCGGGGTTTCTGATACAATAAAGACCTACAATGTATTCCCCGCCAGACAGGGGCAATCTTCCAGGGCTTAACCCATAGGTTTCAGATGAGTTTTATTGAAAAAGTACGCAATGTCGCGATAATCGCGCATATTGATCATGGTAAAACGACGCTGATCGACAGCATCTTCCGGGCCACGCGGCTCTTTCGGGAGAATGCGCGGGTGACCGAGCGCGTGATGGACAATAACGAACTCGAACGCGAGCGCGGCATCACCATCCGCGCGAAGCATTGTTCGGTGGAATGGAACGGTTACCGGATCAATATCATCGACACGCCGGGCCATGCGGATTTCTCCGGCGAAGTGGAACGCATACTATCGATGGTGGATTCGGTGTTGCTGCTGGTGGACGCCAATGAAGGCCCCATGCCACAGACGCGGTATGTGTTAATGCGTTCGTTGCGGCTTGGCCTGCGCCCCATTGTTATTGTGAACAAGGTGGATCGCCCGATGGCGGAACCCATGAACGCCCTGCATAAGACGTTCGATCTTTTCCTGGAACTGGGTGCGAGCGATGAGCAATGCGATTTTGCCGTGCTGTATGGATCAGGCTTACACGGGTGGGTGGTGCGCGATCTGGATTCCGATGCGCGCGAAGGAATGGATGCGCTCTTTGAAACCATTGTGGAAAATGTGCCGCCTCCCCAGGGAAATCCGGATGCCCCGTTCTTGATGCAGGTCAGCACGATTGGCTGGCGCGATCATATCGGCCGTACGGGTACGGGCCGGATATTACAGGGTACCATCCGTAAAGGCCAGGACATTAACCGGGCGACTACGCAGTGGAAAGAAGGGAGCGGACCCAGCAGGAACCTTGGCAGGCAGGGCCATGAATTCGAGGTTACCGGCATCTTTCCGGATCGCGTGAATTATATTTGGGTCACACGGGGGCTGGATACGGTCGCGATGGAAGAGGCGGTTGCAGGTGATATCGTGACCTTCGCGGGGCCGAAAGAAATCACGATTGGCGACAGCATCGCCACGCCTGAACTCGAAAACCCAGGCTTACCGCCGCTTGAAATCGAAGAGCCAACGGTTTCCATGTTGTTCCTCGTAAATACAGGCCCGTTCGCAGGGCAAGACGGCAATGCCGCTACGCTTCGTCAGATCCGGACCCGTCTAGAGCGCGAACTCCGCACCAACATTGCGTTGCGTATGGAAGATGCGGGGCGCAGTGATGGATTTAAGGTTTCAGGCCGGGGTGAGTTGCACCTTGCCATTCTAATTGAGGAGATGCGCCGCGAGGGGATGGAACTTTGCGTATCGCCTCCGGAAGTCATCACCAAGCTGGATGAACAAGGCCGCCTGCTTGAACCCATGGAAGAACTGAGCATTGACGTTCCCCTGGAGCATCAAGGGGTGGTGATCGAAAAAGTCTCCCAGCGCAAAGGTGAACTTACCCATATGGCCAATGACGGGCGCGGCATTGTCCGACTTGAGTTCAACATTTCCACGCGGGGTCTGATCGGCTATCGCAATGAATTCCTCACCGATACCCGCGGGCTGGGAATTATGGCGTCCCGTTTCATTGGATACGGTCCCTGGAATGGCGATATTGTTTCACGCAGCCGCGGTTCGATGATCAGCATGGACACCGGCGTCGCCACGTCATACAGCCTCGAAAATCTCCAGGAGCGCGGCACCTTGTTTGTGTCCCCCACGGAACCGGTTTATGCGGGAATGATCGTAGGGGAACATGCCCGCCCGAACGACCTTCCGTGCAACCCCACAAAACGCAAGGCCCTTACCAACCACCGTGCCGTGGGAAAAGACCACTCCATCGGGCTGGACGTCCCCCGCCGGTTAACCCTGGATACGGCATTGGAATGGATCGCCCCCGGGGAACTCCTCGAAGTCACCCCAAAAGCCGTCCGGCCCCGCAAGGCCATTATTGACGCCGAAGCCCGAAAACGTGAAGAAAGACGCCGCGCCGAAGCTTGTTGATTTCAGTTCATCCCACGCTCCCGGCCCTCGTTCCCAAGTTGAACTTGGGAATACACTTGCCTTAATCTACGGTATAGGGTTCAGGCCTTTGGCTGAAACGATAGGTCGTCTGAAACACGATTTAAAAAGGCGGGAATAACAGGGCATTGGCAATCTACTATAATGATACTTCCTAGAATAAACGATATTATTATACGAGGCATTTGCGAAATAGGTGTCAGCCAATATTGACGGGGTTATCCTGTGGCGGGAAAATTGGCTCTACCCCGGAGCTATGGGGGAAAATGGGTTCCGGGAGGCAAAAGAGACTTTTTTTGAGCTAATTCACCCCAAACGC
>JAKQOG010000242.1 GCA_029565395.1 Candidatus Hydrogenedentota bacterium
CATGGAAGGAGGGGATCCATCCATTCTGTGGGTATCGCTTGGCTCAACCCGCGGCTATTCTCTGATACACCTTCGGTGTGGGGACGGTATTGTGGACAGGGTGGATGGACTAACGCCCCAACCCCTAAGCCCGTTTGTTCTTATTCCAAGCGGGTCACTTCTTGGACTTCCCAGATGAGGTCAGGCCCATAGGCCATTGAGGGGGTGTTAAATCCTGCCGGCGCGGAACCGTTGAAGACCTTTTTTGTAATCAGCACGGTGGTCAGGGCGGTTAAGGCATAGGCGTCGGGTGTGCGCAGGCGCGCTTCGACACGATTTCCCTGTTCGTCCGATGCTTCGCCCCAGAACAGGCAATATCCTCTGGCACGCGCCTCAGCGCTTTGCCCGCCTTCTTTAACGCGGTTCTGTAAAAAGCGGCGGACGGATTCCCGCGCGAGCAGGCCGTGAAAATAGCGAGTGGATTTAATCAGGAGATGCCAGGATCGCGATCCGGCCATGTAGACTTCGATGTTGGGGATGCCCGTGCTGTGGTAGGCAGTGAATACATCGCCCCAGGGAATAGCAATGGCCGTGCGTGTCGATGGGCCGAAATTGACTCTTCTTTCTTTGGAAGCGGATGGAATGGCGGTGAGCTTCCCGTTTTTACGAATGACGCATCCGCGATGGCTGCTTTCCACCATGGTAAGAAGGGTGCCATGCGAGGGTTTGAATGTGGCATAAAACGCCAGTGTGAGTTGGGTGGCCTCCGGCAGACGCTGTTTCAAGTGCGCGGCGAGGCAATCGGTGGGGACCACATCGAATCCGGCGCCCGGCAGCAGCATAATGCCGGCCTCCCGCGCCGCGGCATCCATGGACTCCAGCAGTTGAAACACTTCGATCTCGCCGGTGATGTCGAGGTAATGCACCCGCTGCCGCACACACCCTTCCGCCATCGCGCGCGCCGTGTGACAGAACGGTCCCGCGCAATGAATCACTACCTGCATCCCGGCAAGGCCATTATCGACCGCTTCAGCGGAATCCAGCGAAAACGGGCGGTATTCCAGACCGGTGCGCGATGCCTGTTCCTTAAGTTTTGCTTCATCCCGCCCGCCCAACACCGGCCGCAAGCCGCGGCGCAGTGCCTCCTCAACAACCAGCACCCCGGTATACCCGTAGGAGCCATAAATCATGAATTCACTCATGGACTCATCCTCTTGTTGTCCCATGCAGTATACCACGCACCAAGTAGCGTCAGCAGGATACATCACGCACCCCGTTTGCTTGTTTTAACTGCTACGGGTGAATTACACTGCTTTCAACCCACAGGATGAACGCTACGGGGTGTGCATATGAAGGTTTTTCTCACCGGTGCATCGGGGTATGTGGCGCGTGTCACGTTGCCCTATCTCTTCCAGGATGAGGAGATCTCCGCGGTATCGGGGCTGGATATCCGTCCGCCCAGCGTTGACCATCCAAAGTTTAACTTCGTAAAGGGGGATGTGCGTTCGGCGGATTGGGAAGGGGCCTTGAATGGGATCGATGTGGTGGCGCATCTGGCATTTATTGTTACCGAGATATGGGATAAGAAAAAAATCTACGATATCAACGTTAATGGCACGCGCCGTGTATTGGAAGCCGTGAACAAGGCCGGAATACGGCGGCTGGTGGTGGCCAGCAGCGCAAGCGCCTATGGCTCGCACCCTCGCAAGGGCGAAATAATCACCGAAGAAACTCCCTGTTCCGGCAATACAGACTCTTACTACGCCCACACCAAGCACCTCATCGAGGCGATGCTGGATGAATTCGAGGAGGAGAATCCTGATGTAACAGTAACGAGGCTTCGTCCTACTATCTTGTGCGGGGCGCAAACCGATAATTTCTTCCTTGATCTTCTTAAACACCGTCTGATTCTGTATCCTACGAGCAATCCGGAGGGATTGCCACTCGTGTATGAACAGGATGCCGGAAAGGCGTTTTACCTGGCGATCAAGAAGGGTATCCCCGGTATATTCAACATTGCGGCGGGCAATTTGTCCTTCCGAACCATCGGGTCTATCCTTGGGAAGCCTACGTTTGGTTGTCCATATCTGCTTCTGAAATACATGACGGATATTGGCTATTTTTTTGGGATTTCACCCTTTTCCTCGCATTGGGTGACACTGGGGCGGTATCCAATTAGTCTAAGCACTGAAAAGGCGAAAGAGATTCTGGGATGGACGCCCCAATGCACGCCTGAAGAGGCCTTTAGAGAGATGCTGACGTCATGGAAAACGAGATAAGAAAACTTGCGTCGGATTTCGCGGAACGTATACTTCTTCCCCACTGGGAATCGCTGGATGAAGCCAACGGGGAATTGCTTGCTGTAATCCTGAAGGAAGCGGCCCATGCCGGATTATTCGGGTTTATCATTCCAGAAGCGGACGGCGGATCGGGGCTGAGCCTGCAAGAATGCACCCTCTTCCTTGAAGAAGTATCGAAGGCATGCGGTAGCGTTGGCGCATTGCTGGCGGCCCACATCGCCGGGATAACGCCGCTGCTGACCAACAATACCGGACATGCGTATTTGCGAACAATCACCGAGGCAGAACAGCAGGGCGCTCCGGTGCTTTGCGTAGCCGCCATTCGGGAAGGGGCGTCCCCGGAATTCCTCCCTTCAACCATCTCCACCACGATAAAGTGCACCAGCGATGTCTATTCCGTAACCGGTTATAAATCAAACGTACTTGGCGCGGAAGCTGCGCGTGCGTTTACCGTTCTTGCACGCGATCCATCGGATGACTCGCTCTGTTGGGTGGTGGTTCCACGCGAAGCAAAGGGTGTGGAAATAAAACCGGAGGCAAGCAGACTCGGGCTGAAGCTATGCCCGATGAACGATGTGGTTTTTGATACGGTGGAGGTTCCCACGGACAGCATCGTGGAACGTTTTCAAGGGAAAGAGCGGCTGCTCGATTTTCATCGTCGTTTGGATCCCGCCCTTGCCGCCGTATCCGTGGGGATGGCCGCTGAATCGCATGATATCGCCCTGCGCTATTCGATGGAACGCTATCAGGGCGGAAAAATGATTTGTGAACACGACGTCATCCAGATGTTGTTGGCCGATATGGAAGTTTCGATCCGCGCCTCAAGAGCGTTAGCCTTTGGACCGGACGGCGGAGTTCTTTCTTCGGCATTGGCCGCGGAAACGGCTGAAAAAACATGTCTGGATGCAATACAGATATTGGGGGGATACGGCTACATGGAAGATTACCGGATTGAGCGGATTCTACGCGATGTAAAAGCATTTCACGCCATGTTGGGCGTGCGCGCCCGAAAAATGGAATTCATCCGCGGTGAAATCGAACAACGGAGATAAGGAGCACGTTATGGACCGGGATATGCTGTTTTTTAAAAATGTTTCACAGGTAGACACCGTTTTCAATGGGGAACCCGCGAAAATCCCAGTTTTTTATTATGACACCACCGCGCTTACGGGAATTTTTTTCGCCAAAATGTCCGCGTTGAAAAAATTCATGCCTAAAACGGACTATCACCCGGCTGCCGTGTTTCCCGGCGTCGGCGCGTTGGCGCTCACCTGCTTTCAATACCGCGATACCGATATCCGGCCCTACAATGAACTCTCGATCTCCATTCCGATGACGTATAAATGCAGAAGTTGCGTTCCATCGGCCGCCCTGCTGAGAAGTTTGTTCAGAAACGAGTTTCACGTCTACATCCATCACCTGCCCGTGACCACTCAAATCGCCCTGGATGGCGGGGTGAGCGTTTACAACTATCCCAAGTTTCTCGCCGCGATCGATTTCGAAGACAAAAACGGGGAAACGGTGGTCACCCTTGCGGAGAATGGAGACCTGATTTTCCGCCTCTTTGCCCAAAAGATCCCCGCGAACGCCTCAAAAACCATACGGTACGTAACATACCCAGTTAAAGATGATTGCGCCCAGCACGCCGACGTGCTGGTAAATGCGAAGAAGTTTGGGCAGACATTCAATCCATCCGCCATGCGCATCGAGCTTGGCGACAAGCACCCCATCGCTAAGGAAATTGGCGGCGCCCTGCTGGGACGGCGCCCCATGATGTATCAATACATGCCGGAATCCCAATCCATCCTTTACGGGCCTAACCGCCTGGAATAGCCGTGAAAGGCAGAATGGAATGACACCACAACGCAATGAACCGGAGAAGTTGATCTACCGGCTCCGCAATATTCGAGAAGCCTATCCCCGGCTATTGTTGTTTGAAAAGAACAAGGCCGGGTTGGTCGAAGAATTGACATCGGTTCAGAGAGACGCGCGCACCTTCGGCGAAACACATGTCCGCCCCGTAGCGCTTGAACTCGACCGGAAAATGCACGAAGACAGCGGCCATTTTGACTGGAATTTGGTAAAGAAGGGGATGGAGTACGGGTTCCTCAGTTACATCATTCCGAAGCCCTTCGGCGGGAAGGGGTATTTCACAACGCATTTCGCCGTGTTGATGGAGGAACTGTGCAGCCATTGTCCCGGCGTCGGGAATATCTTCGGCGCGCACGCGTTGGGATTGACGCCGATCCTCATGTCGCCGGACATCCGGCATTATGCGAGATATATGCAACCGGTGGCACGCGCGGAGAAACGGGGCGAACCCCTACTGTTCGCGCTGGCGATTACCGAACCCGAAGCGGGCAGTGACGTCGAAGACGCCGATGAGTATCCGTCCGCACGGCTCACCACCCATGCCCGAAAAGTCGACGGCGGCTACATCCTCAATGGACGAAAAGTGTTCATTTCCAATGGCAGCGTGGCCCGCTACATCTGGGTTGGGGCGGTACTTGACAAGAAAAGACCCATCGAGACGTCCGTATCGTTAATGGTTCCGAGCACGGCCAAAGGATTCTCCGTCGGCCGTGTTGAAAAGAAAATGGGGCAGCGGGCCTGTCCCGCCGCCGAACTTATCTTTGAGGATGTGTTTGTTCCCGAAGAAGACCGGGTTGGCGATGAAGGCGAAGGAGAACGACTGATTGGGCTGGTGCTCGGCGCTTCCCGCGGCCCCGTTGGGGCGATTGCCACGGGAATCGCCCGGGGGGCGTTTGAACGGCTTCTGGATTACCTGAATACGACAAAGGCAAACGGCCGGTATCTCTTCGAACATCAATGGTGCCAAATCATGCTCACGGATCTTATGACCAAGATCCAGATAGCCCGGCAGTTATATTTTGACTCGGCCCTGTGCTGCGATTTGCTCGGTGTTCCAAAATTAATGAACCATCCCCTTATGAAAATGCTGGATCTGGTTCCGGAGGTGCTCATGCAATCCGGCATGGCAAAGCGCTTCTTCACTTCCCAATGGATGTACGGATTTGTTAAACGGCTCGCCGAGAGAAATATCCGGACCGACGATGTTTCTCTCATTGCCTCGTACAGTTCGATGGCAAAATACGTGGCCAGCGACATCGCTGTCGAGGTGACGTCCAAAGCAATGGAAATCATGGGTGAAGACGGCCCTGTGGCCGCCTATGGCATTGAAAAATTATACCGCGACGCCAAATTAACGCAAATCTATGAAGGCACAAATCAGATCAACCGGCTGTATGCGTTCAAGAATTGCCTGTGCCATAAATAACGGTTCGTTGCCATCTTGGGAAAAAGTCCTGTATCATAAGCACTCATTGGGAGTATGTATTGACGAATGAGTGACGATACCACCAATCACGGACCGATAGAGAATCCTTCCGATATGACACGGCTCATCTCGGAAATTTCGGGAAATGATCCCATTTCCTCATCGGGGCTCCGCGCAAGCCTTATCGTATTGTCCGGGTGGGAGATTGGAAAAGAAATCGATGTTACCCAATCCCCTGTTGTGCTGGGCCGGTCCACTTCCGCCGATGCATTTATCAATTCCCCCTCCGTCTCAAGGCGGCATGCCAAAATCGAATTGGTCCAAGACAATCAAACGGAATACTTTATAATCACGGATCTGAAAAGCAGCAATGGAACCCTCGTGAACAATGCCCCCGCCATCTCCACCCGCCTGCAAGACGGCGATAAAATCCGCATGGGCGACGTGGTGTTCAAGTTCGTGCTCCAGGACTCCATTGATGTGCAGTTCCATCAGGAAGTGCACCGCCGCATCCATTTTGATCAATTGACCGGATTGCTCAAGATGGATGCTTTCCGGCAACGGATGGATGAGATTATCCGGCAGGGGCGGCGGCATCATATATTTACCCTGGCGATGACGGACCTCGACGGGCTCAAACGCGTGAACGACACCCATGGCCACCTGGCGGGCCGCATGATCATCCGCGAAATGGGCGCCATGATGCGCGCCACGCTGCGCCCCAGCGATCTTGCGGGGCTCTATGGAGGCGATGAAGCCATTATCCTGTTCCCGGAAACACCCCTCATCCAGGCAAAAGAAACAGCGGAAGCATTGCGCCGTGTGATTCAAGATCGCGTTTTCACCTTTCAGGAAAATACGTTTGGTGTAACGATCAGCCAGGGATTGGCGGAATGGCCCAGGCATGGCGATACCGTGGAAAAAATCATCGCCGCCGCCGACAAGGCCCTCTATACCGCGAAGCATGCCGGGCGCAATTGCGTATGCACGGCGGATGACGCATAAGGAGGGTCCGCTCATGAGCGATCAAGAGGATATTCCTCCACTTATCACGCTTATCACGGATTTCGGAACCCGCGATCCCTATGTGGCGGCCATGAAAGGGGTGATTCGCACCATTTGTCCGGATTGCCGAATTGATGATTTGAGCCATGAAATCTCACCACAGCAGATCCTGGAAGCCGCTCTTTTTATTGAACAGGCCGTTCCATTCTTTCCTCAAGGGACCATTCACGTGATTGTCGTGGATCCTGGCGTGGGCACGGCACGCCATCCCATAGCCGTAGCTGCAAATGGCCAATATTTCATTTGCCCCGACAACGGCGTGCTAACGCTTTATTTGCAGCCGCATCCCTTCGATGCCGCGTACATGATTGACAATCCTGACGTAATGTTGTCCACGGTAAGCACCACATTTCACGGACGCGATATTTTTGCGCCCGCCGCCGCCCATCTTGCCGCCGGCATCCCCCTCACGTCTTTCGGCAGGCGGCTTGAGCAGCTCTGTACACTCAATCTGCCGCAAGCCACTCAACCCCCCGACGGCGCCATTCATGGCGAAGTGATTCACGTGGACCGCTTTGGCAACTGCATCACCAACATAACGCGATCCATGATGCCCAATCCTGATACCATGACCGTATGTTTGCCCAATGGTCTGTTCGCAAAACATGCACCCGCCTATCAATCCATACAGGAGGGACGGCCTGGTTTTTTGTTTGGCAGTTCGGGGCGTTTGGAAATCGCCCTGTGTGAAGAAAGCGCCCATATGTCTCTGGGCATTGAAACTGGCGCACACATTGTGGCGCGCCCGGTGTAAAAGGAAGTGGAAGTGGGACTTTTAGGCACAGCGGAACGGCCTTTGCGCGTGGCCATCATCGGCAGCGGTCCCAGCGGCTTCTATGCCGCGGATGCATTATTCAAAAAGCTTCCCCATTGCACCGTGGACATGTTCGAGAGCCTGCCCACTCCCTTTGGGCTTGCGCGCAGCGGCGTCGCCCCTGATCATGAAAACATCCGGGAAATCACAAAATATTTTGAAAAGGTGGCCAGATCGGAGCGCTATGCCTTTTTCGGCAATGTGGCGTTAGGCTATCAAATCAGCGTTGCCGTTCTGAAAAAATACTACGACGCCATCATTTTCGCCTGCGGCACGCCGGTGGGGAAAAATCTCGGCATTCCCGGCGAGGATCTGCCCGGCTCTTATTCCGCGGCCACTTTTGTGGGATGGTACAACGGCCACCCCGCCCATGCCCATTTCCCCTTTGATCTCTCACATGAAACCGCAGTGGTGATCGGCGTGGGAAATGTCGCCTTGGACATTGCACGCATTCTGACAAAACCCGTGGACGAATTGAAACACACCGACATCAGCCAGCATGCCCTCGACGTTCTCGCGGCAAGTAAAATCAAAGACGTATATATTATTGGGCGGCGCGGGCCGGTACAGGCTAAATTCAAGGAAAACGAAATTAAGGAATTGGGTAAAATTACAGATTGTGCATGTGTCATCAAACCGCAGGATCTGGAATTGAACACGGCGAGTGAAAAAGAGTTGGAGGAACCCAGTGCGCAACGCATCATGACCATTTTACGAGAACTCTCGGCACGCCCCGCGGATTCAATTCAAAAGCGCCGCATACATCTCCGTTTTCTACTGAGTCCCGTGCGCATCGAAGGAATGTCTCATGTGGAGTCCATTCTTCTCGAACAAAACATACTCGTCGGTGAACCGTTTAAGCAAAAAGCAAAAGGCTCCGGCGAAATCGTGGAAATTCCCTGCGGCGCCGTTTTCAGCAGCATCGGCTACCGCGCCAATCCCATTCCGGGCGTTCCTTTCAACCACAAACTCGGTATTATTGCAAACACGGAAGGCCGTGTGGTGGATGAAAACGGCGTGGTGCCCGGACTCTATACCGTAGGATGGATCAAACGCGGGCCCAGAGGATTGATCGGCTCCAACAAACCGTGCAGCGCCGAAACCGTCCAAAAGCTTCTGGAAGATCTCCCAACACTGCCCCCCTGTGAAATCCCAAGCATGGATGAAGTGAAGAACATGCTGATTCGCCGCGGCGTGCGATCCATTAGCTATGAAGAGTGGCTTAAAATCGACGCCCTGGAACGTGAACGCGGAAAACAGTTGGATAAACCCCGAGAGCGCTTTACTCAAGTCTCCCAAATGCTCGAAGCCCTTGGTGATATAAAAGCATGTATACAACAGCCAGACACACTATAACGACAGCGACTCGGCATAAAAAAGTAGTAAATCTGACAAAAAACAAGTAAAATCAGGATTATTGATAATTTATCCTACGGGGATGGAAAATCGATGAAGAGGAATCATCAGATGGCACTTGATGAACAACTTCTCAAGGAAATTGTCCGTCGCATTCTTGATGTGGCTTCGCCGGAACGCATCATTTTGTTTGGTTCAGCCTCGAAGGGGGAAATGACAAGCGATAGTGATATCGACCTCTTGATTGTGGAACCGGAAATCCATAATCGTCAGGAAGAATATGCACGAATCCGCCGGGCATTAGGCGACCTGGAATATCCCTTTGACATTATTCTCATCACCTCGCAATGGTTTGAAGAAAGTAAAGAGGTCATAGGCGGGATTGCATATCCTGCCAATAAGCAGGGACAGACCCTTTATGCCGCATAATGGTGTTAAAGAGAAACTCGTCAAAGAATGGCTACACAAAGCGGAAGAGGACTTTAAAACGGCGGGCTTTTTATTGAAATGTGACGATTGTCTGACGAATGTCATTGCTTATCATGCACAACAGGCTGCAGAAAAGTTTTTGAAAGCCTTTTTGACGGCAAATCAGATTATGTTCCCTAAAACGCATGACTTACAGAGATTATTGGAATTGACGGGAACCATAAACCCGCAAATGATGCAAGAACTGAATGATATCATCATATTGACGCCGTATGGCGTGGAAATACGGTATCCTGGGGACCGGCCTGATGCCTCACAGGAAGAAGTTAATAAAGCGGTCGAGATGATATTGAGAGTTCGAAATTGTGTGTTAGATGCATTGCGCAATATAGTTTGAGTAATAACTCTTCCTAGTCTTTTTTCAGCGCTTGTGCCAGCAATTCCGCCATATGGAGGGGCTTGATTTCACTGAGATGCTGCACCTGATGCCGGCAACTGGCGCCGGAAGCCACAACTACCGCATCCGGCCCCATAGCGTTGATTTTTTTGATCAAATCCCTGCCTACCGCGAGTGAAAGCTCGTATTTATCTTCCAGAGCGCCAAAAGCGCCCGCCATGCCGCAACATCCCGTATCCAACATCGTGACCTGATTATTCGGGACGTGTGAAGCCAGGCGGGGCATGATTTTGGTATCCGTAAGCGCCTTTGCGTGACAATGCGCGTGAATGGCTATTTGGCGCGGCGGTCCGTCCAGAGCCAGCGATTCCGGACGCTCCGAGAGCACCTTGTCCATGAATTGTTCAAACAGAAAAACCCGTTCCGACATCGCTTCCGCACCATCGAGTTTCAATTCACGGTAGTCTTCCTTGAACATCGAATAGCACGAAGGTTCTAGAAAGAGAATGGGTTCCGTGCTGTCTTTCAGCAGGGCGAGATTTCTCTTGCCGAAGGAAGCGGCTACATCCAGACGGCCCATGCTGAAAGCCGGACGCCCGCAGCAGGCGCGCCCTTCGGGCAGCACAACATCATAACCACAGGCATCCAACACCTGCACCGCCGCCATGCCGATATGCGGTTCGTTATACCGCACAAAACAGTCGTCCCATAAAATGACACGGCCCGCCGTTTCGGACGAGGACTTCGGACGGCGCTGTTTAAACCAAGTGTCAAAACGTTGCAAGGCATACGGGGGAAGAGGCCGGCGCCGGGTCAGCCCAAGCGATTTTTCCATAAACAAACGTAACCAAGCCCATTTTAGACTGGCGTTGGCAATCCTGGGCATTTTCGACGCTAGTTCTCCCAACAAATCCACGCGGCTGATCACGCGCGTGCTCAGCGGCACGCCGTTCGTACGCATGCGCGCATAGAGCAATTCCGCCTTCAATAACGCCATGTTGACGTTCGAGGGGCATTCGGAAGCGCACGCCTTGCACGACAGACAATAGCGGATCGCCTCATCCAATTCCGGTGTAAGAATCGGCTGGACGCCCCGATCAATGCGCTGTTCCAGCACCGCACGGATGGTATTCGCGCGGCCGCGCGTGCTCATGATCTCCTCCCCCGTCGCGATAAACGTCGGGCACATTGTCGGCGCGTCTTTCCGGCATCCGCCGCAGCCATTGCATTGTTCGAGGTTGCCAATGAACGATTTATCCTTCGCCGCAAAGGCCAGCACCGGCTCGAAAGGCAGTTGAAGGGCATGTTCCGCGCCCTGCCGCAGGTCCCCATCGAATGCATAGCGTCCATCATCAAAAATCTTCGAGGGGTTCATCACGTTTTTCGGATCGAAGAGATCCTTTATGCGCCTCATTACCCCCAGTAACTCCGGACCGATGTGCTCTTCCATGAATTCCGTGTGCGACACGCCCACGCCATGTTCCGCCGTGAAAGAACCCCTAAACTGGCGCACCAGTTTGGAGACTTCTTCGCCCACGATGCGGAACTTGGCGATATCCTCTGCTTTGTGCAGATCCACCACCGGCCGGATATGCAGCAAGCCCGAAGCCGCGTGGCCATAATACGACGCAACAAGCCCCAAGGGATTCAAGATAGCGCGCATTCCGGTCACATAGTCCGCCAGATGTTCCGGCGGAATGGCCGAGTCTTCCACGCCCGCCGTGGGCTTGGCCGGCCCCGCGCAGCCCGTGAGCAAAGACAATCCCGCCTTCCGCAGATTCCACACCGTCGCCATTTCGGCGGCATTTTTGCAGATATAATGGCGGAGCCCGAGATGGAGTGTTTCCAGCGCCGCCAGCTTGTCCTGAACATCATTGTAGAACTCGACAATCAAAATGGCCTTGCACGGATGCGCATCGAGATCGAGCAGGGCGCGCGCGGGTTCAAACAACAACTGCCCGCGCGTTTGATTAAACAATACATCGTCAATATGCTCCACGGCGGCAGGCTTCAGCGCGAGCAGAGGAGCCATCGCTTGCATCGCTTCATCCACGGACGCAAAGAAAATCAGGCCCAACCCCTTTTCCTTGATCGCCACCGACGGAACCAAATTCAATTCCGCCGAAAAGATACCCGCGAGCGTTCCTTCACTGCCGCCTATGAGCTTGCTCAGATCGCCGGGGGCGCGCAGATACCGGTCCAAAGCATACCCGCCCCACCGCTTGCAGATGCCATCATGAAAACGCTCCCGGATTTCATCCGCATGCGCCATGATCAGTTGATCAATTTCTGTTCTACAGTCCTCAAAGCCTGTTTTCTCAAGGCCCAGTTCCAGCACGCGGCCATCCGTCAGCACCACCTCAACGGACCGCACATGATCAATTGTAACGCCATACACCGGCGCGCGTGCGCCGGAAGAATTGCTCGCAATCATCCCGCCCAGCGTGGCGCGCGAACTGGTCGCCACATCCGGCCCGAACGTCAGCCCGTGTGGCTGCAAAAATGCATTCAACTGATCCAGCACCACGCCCGCCCCGACACGCACCGTCCGCGCTTCGGGATTAAATTCAGTAATCTGCCGGTTGTACCTGGCAAAATCCATTACAAGGCCCGGCCCAATCGCGCCCCCGCACAATCCCGTACCCGCGCCGCGCGGGGTTACCTGAATGGCCTGATCCGCGGCCGCGCGCAGCACGGAGGCTGCTTCCTGTGCGGTTTTGGGGAGCGCCACCGCCTCCGGTACAATCTGATGAATCGACGCATCCGTAGCATACAGTTGACGGATCAAGGTATCAGTTCGTATTTCACACTGCGATTCACGCAGTAAGCGTTTCATGCGAATGTTCATAATTTCCTCAAGTTTCCAATGCAATACGCCATAATTGTATCAAAATTCCGATACCTGGTGTTACCGGTCACTGTAGAGTGCGCCGCGCGCACCGACTGTTGATCCATAAAGAGCACAAAGATTCTTTTAGTAGCTCCTATCTCCCGGTAGGAGTTTCTTAAACCACAATTCGTGCAACCTTGGGAAAAAGTGTCCCACCTGGAGATGGGACCTACTATCGCGCATTCTCAATTAGTAGCTCCTATCTCCAGGTAGGAGTTTCTTAACGTAAAATTTGTGTTATCTTGGAAGAAATTGTCCCACCTGGAGATGGGACCTACTATTGCTTGTTCTCCACAACGGCATTCCCGCAAAAGCGGAGATCCAGTTCCGCTACCCCATCACCTTTTTTCATCAAAGGTTTTTGTAGTATGGTGACCATACATAATTACGGAAGGGAAGAGCATGCATAAGATTCTATTTGGGGTAACACTCGTTGCATTGAATATCATTTTTATACAAATCCCGTATGCCGCAGAAACCCTCTCAAAGCCTTTGGTGTTGCACGGCACAAAAGACAAGGTCATTACCGGTTTGCGGATCGAAAATCCGGACGGCGTTTGTATCCAACTGGTGAATTGCGAGAATATCCGCATCGAAAAATGTGTATTGGGCCCTGCAAAAGGGGAAGGCGTGGCGATTTCCGACTCTAAAAACGTCACGGTGGTTGAAAACCGGATGGAGCACGTCCGTTCTGGCGTATATGCCCATAGAGCACAAGGGATATGCGTGGAGAAGAATTATTTTAAGAATATCCAAGGGCCATTTCCCCGTGGGCAATTCGTGCAGTTCGACAAAGTCTCCGGGGGCAGAAACCGGGTGAATGACAACTTCGGCGAGAACGTCCAGGGACAAAGCAATCCGGAAGATGCCATAAATATGTACAAATCGAGTGGAACGGAGTCCGATCCCATTCAGATCATGCGTAATAAGATTCGCGGGGGAGGACCCAGCGGCTCAGGGGGCGGGATTATGACCGGCGATGACGGCGGCGGCTATATCATCGTGAAAGACAATATCCTGGTGGATCCGGGGCAATATGGAATCGCGATTGCCAGCGGCACCCATATCCAGATCCTCGACAACCAAGTCTATGCCCACCAGCAACCTTTCACCAATGTCGGAATCTATGTCTGGAATCAATACGCCCCGGAATGCGCCCATCACGTCGTGCGCGGCAATAAAGTGAATTGGACCAACCGGGACGGCGTGAAAAATCCCGCGTGGAATGCCGGAAACTGCGGCACCGTCGAGGGGTGGGATCAAAACGAATGGAATGCCGCCATCAACGCCTCTATACTACCCTCTGAAAAATCAACGACGGACTAAATGCGAAATATCGAATTAAAAGCCCGATTACAGAACCGCGATAAGGCGTTGGAAGCCTGTAAAACCTTAAATGCAGCCTATCAGGGCGACATCCACCAGGTGGATACCTATTTTCACGTTCCGCAGGGACGATTGAAATTGCGGGAGGCCGATCCCGGCCGGGATGAACTGGTTTTTTACCGCAGGCCGGATGTGGCCGGCCCCAAAGGCTGTGATTACATCCTGGAACCGGTGAATCGGAGCATAAAAGCCTTCTTGACCGAGGCTTTGGGTGTATTGGCGGTCGTGGATAAGGTCCGAACATTGTATTTATGGGAAAACGTCCGCATTCATCTGGATGTTGTGAAAGATCTAGGTGAATTCATAGAATTTGAGGCGGTACTTTCAAGTGAATACGACGACCAGGATGGCTGTAGTAAATTGCAGCGATTGATACAACATTTCGATCTGCACGATGAAGACCAGATGAAAGGGTCGTATCTTGAGATGATCCTGGCATACAATGAGACAATGAACAAACAAGCGCCCTGATAAGGCCGAGGAGTACACGATTTATGGCACAAGCATCCGGTGATTCCCGTATATGGGAAGGACATCCCTCCCAGTGGATTAACTTCGGTTTATACCTGATATGTCTCCTGACCTGTTTCCTCGTGATTCCGCTGTTCATCGCCGGTTGGCGGTGGCTGGTGACCAAGTGCACGCATTATGAACTCACCACCCAGCGGATTTTCCTCAGCACCGGCGTGTTCAATAAAAAAACCGACGCGCTGGAGTTATACCGGGTGCTCGACCTGCAAATCGCAGAACCTTTCTTCCTGCGGCTGTTCGGCTTGGGGAATGTGGTCCTCACCACGTCGGATCGCACCACCCCCACGTTCACTTTCCGGGCCATCCACGATCCCCGCACGCTCGCCGACATGCTCCGCAAACACGTGGAAGCCTGCCGCGTGGCCAAAGGCACCCGTGAAATCGACTTCGTGGACAATGACACAAATCTCTAATGCGAAACTAACCCGGATACATCGGTCAGTATGCATTCTGCAAAGGTCTCATGATATCCTTGTATTCTCTCCCGTAAAATAGTTGCCAGAAACAAGGAGTTTTCATGAGAGCCTGTGTATTACATGCCGTGGGTGATATTCGCCTGCAAGAGGTCTCGAAACCCATGCCAGGGGCGGGTGAGGTGTTGCTGCGCGTGGGGGCATGCGGCGTGTGCGGCTCGGACATCCCACGCATCTATGAAAAAGGCACGTATCGTTTTCCTCTCATTCCCGGTCATGAGTTCGCCGGAATCATAGAGAATACCGGACCCGGGGTGGATACCGCCTGGGTGGGCAAACGGGCCGCGGTATTTCCCCTGATTCCGTGTTTCAATTGTGCTTCATGCGCCATCGGCGCATTTGCACAATGCACGGATTACAACTATATGGGCTCCCGGTGCGATGGGGCTTTTGCGGAATACGTAGCGGTTCCTGAATGGAATCTGGTTCCCCTTCCGATGGATTTGCCCATCGAGGAGGCCGCCATGGCGGAGCCCGCTGCTGTTGCCATTCATGCGCTGCGCCGGGCCGGTGTGGATATCGGGAGCAGCGTCCTCATTTTCGGCGCGGGGCCGATTGGCCTCATGCTGGGCAAATGGGCGCAGGCCTGGGGCGCGGGAAAAGTGATGCTGGTGGACATTGATATCGCCAAGCTGCGTTTCGCGCGCAAACTTGGTTTCGATCACCTCTATGACGCCACGCAGGGTGGCGTGCCCGAGTGGGTCATGAAAAAAACAGGCCAAGGCGCCGATGTGGTCATTGAAGGTTCGGGAAGCAGCGCAGCCTATGAACAATGCATGCTTTCCGCGCGGCCTTTTGGTTCCGTGGTGCTGATGGGCAATCCCTCCGGCGCCATGACGCTCTCCCAAGAAGCCTACTGGGCCATTCTCCGGAACGAATTGCGCGTGATGGGCACCTGGAATTCCTCCTTTACGGATTTGCCCCGCAACGAATGGAGACTGGCGCTGGATTCCATGGCTTCCGGAAAACTTGATGTACATCCCCTGATTTCCCATCGAACGGACCTCGAACACTTGCCGGTCCATCTTGAAATGATGCGGGATCGAACGTCTTTTTTTAACAAAGTAATGCTGGTCAACCCCCTTTAACTCAAAGGAGTTCTCATGCGCGCGGCGGTTTTGGAAAACTTGGACAAACTGGTGGTGAAAGACATTCCCAAGCCCGTGGTGGATGCGGACAGCGTCCTGGTGGAGGTGAAGGCCTGTGCCATTTGCGGCTCGGACATACGCATCCTTCATCATGGCAATTCGCGCGTAACGCCTCCCGCCGTGATGGGCCATGAATCCTCCGGAATCGTCGTTGAGGCTGGCGCCAATGTAACCAAGTTTAAACTCGGAGACCGTGTGGCCATTGGCGCGGACGTTCCCTGCGGCGAATGCGCCTTTTGCGAAGCAGGCATCGGCAACAACTGCCAGATCAACTATGCCATGGGCTACCAATTCGCTGGCAGCTTCGCGGAATACGTCCTCCTGAACCGCATCGTCGTGAATCATGGCCCCGCCCATGGATTTCCGGAACATGTAAGCTTCGAAGAAGCCGCACTGGCCGAACCGCTCGCCTGCTGTTTGAATGCGCTGGAACTCTGCAATATTTGTTTCGGTGATACGATGGCAGTCATTGGCACCGGCCCCATCGGATGCATGCTGCTGGAAGTGGGCCGCCTGATGGGATGCACCAAGGTCATTGCCATCAACCGATCCCGGCCCCGCCTGGAGCAAGCAAAAAACTTTGGCCCGGATGTTTGCATTTGTTCCTCGGAAGAAGATGCCGTAGCCCGTGTATTGGAGGAAACAGGCGGCCTCGGCGCTGATGTGATCCTTACGGCATGTCCCGCGCCCCAGGCGCAGATTGACGCGCTCCGCATGGCCAAGAACCGCGCCAGGATTAATTTCTTCGGCGGCCTGCCCAAAACACAAAGCCAAGTGACGCTGGACACCAATGTCATCCATTACAAGGAATTGTTCATCATGGGAGCGCATGGCTGTGTGCCCCGCCATCATCAACAGGCACTGGACCTGATTGCGTCCGGGGCCATCAACATGAAACCTTATATCTCGCACCGGTTCCCCCTGGAACGGATTCGTGACGCATTCCAGGCCGCGGAGAGCCATGCGGGGATGCGCGTCGTGGTGCAACCATAAGGAAACACAAATGCCTAAAAAAGCTCAAGACTCCATTTGGGAAACCATACGCGAAGAAGCTGTGGAAGCCGCTCAGCACGAGCCGATGCTCTCCAGTTTCTTGCACGCCACCGTCTTGGCGCATAAACGGCTCGAAGATGCCCTGAGTTTTCATCTTGCCGGAAAACTGGAAAGCCTGGCCCTGCCCGCCATTACCTTGCGCGAATTATTCGACGATGCATTCGCCAACGACCACACCATCGGCGTGGCCATGCGCGCGGATCTGAACGCGGTCCGCCAGCGCGACCCCGCATGCCGCGCCTTCGCGCAAACCTTGCTGTATTTTAAAGGATTCCACGCCATCCAGTCTTACCGTGTCGCGCATTATTACTGGAATCATGAGCGCCAGCCCCTCGCGTTGTATCTGCAGAGCCGGATCTCGGAAGTATTCACCGTCGACATCCATCCCGCAGCGCGGATCGGAAAAGGCGTGCTCATGGACCACGCCCATGGCATTGTCATCGGCGAAACCGCCATCATCGAAGACAATGTCTCCATGCTTCACAATGTCACGCTGGGCGGAACCGGAAAATCGGTTGGCGACCGGCATCCAAAAATTCAAACCGGCGTCATGATCGGCGCGGGCGCAAAAATCCTCGGCAATGTAACCGTTGGAAAGGGTTCCAAAATTGCCGCGGGCGCCGTGGTGCTCAATGACGTCCCACCCCACACCGCCATGGCGGGCGTCCCTGCCAAAGCAGTTGGCATGGTAAATACGGCTATCCCCGCCTTCGAAATGGATCAATACTTCCACGAAGACGGCAGCGGCCTATAGCGCGAACGATTCATACACACTTCGCCCTAAACTCCCGCGAGGCCTGTGTGGTGGAAGACCGGCCCATGGACGGCGCCGCGGAGTTCCAGGAACTCCCCATCACCAACTATACCCCCGGCGATATCACACTCCAATGCACTACCGCTAAACCAGGCGTGGCAGTGCTCTCACAGGCATGGCATCCGGATTGGAAGATCACGGACAATGGACATCCCCTCGGACTGCGCCGGGTAAACTATGGATTCATGGGCTTTGCCCTCCCTGCGGGCGAACACTCCCTCCGCATCTGGTACCGCCCCTGGGATTTCTATTGGGGAGGCCTGATTTCAGCGCCCCTGTGGGCAATCACCCTCATCACCGGCGCTTGTTGGCTCGTGTGCCGCAAACATCCCAGGACAGCCTAACCACAAATAT
>JAKQOG010000249.1 GCA_029565395.1 Candidatus Hydrogenedentota bacterium
GGGGGCGGCGGCGGCGGAGCTGGCGGTCAAGGCGGCGGGAAAGGCGGCGGGGGCAGCAGCGGCGCAGGCGGGGGCGGGGGCGGGTTGTCCTATAACACAGGTATTACAGCCTGTGGTACAAATAGAGACGGTACCGGTGGCAATGGCGGTGCTGGCGGTGCGGGTGGCACAGGCGGGAATGGCGGCACAGGGGGTACGGCGGCTCTTGCTCGATCTGGCGCTCAAGGCGGGAACGGCGGCGGCGCGGTGGTGTTAGCGGCGCGGGGTTTATTGAATTTTGGCGGGAATGTAAATATTTCTGCCGGTTCTCCAGATAATGGAGGAACAATAGTGGATGCGGTAACTGGTTCTCCCGGTTCCACCGGCTATGGAGGAGCAGATGGTGGGAACGGGGCAGGAGGTGGCACTGGCTGGTGGAATTATACTACCCCATGGGGATGTTGGTCCACGGGAACTGCGGGTGGATCGGGGGGTAGTGGATCTTCAGGCGGCCAGGGCGGAACCGGCGGCCAAGGCGGGCCGAGCGGCGCCTCCGGGCGTGGCGGCGATGGCGGGTTGGGCACCCCGGGGTCGGTCAAGCTGCATGCGTCAGTGATTCAAATGCAGGGTGGAACCGTGACCTGTGGCAATTATACAACCTCCACTGCGAATGAACTGCGCGGACGCGCCACGCTCATCAGCAATATGACCAGCGCGCCAGTGCCTTCCTTTACCGATGATATTCTCACCGGCGCCACGCGCAACGATACGGTGTTGCGTTCAACAGCCCCATACAGCGCCGGGGTGCAGTCGCCGCTCATTCCTCAATTGCAGGGCGGGGCGGCTACAGGCGGATTTACCGAATCCACGTTCTGGAATCAATCGCAAGTCACTCCCCCCGGAGTGGATTTGCTGGAGTTGGCGGCGCTACGCGGCACAAGCTCCGTGTTTCAAGACTTTGATCAGATTTTCCTGGTGAACAACGGCGGGGCGGATGCTGAAAATGTGGTGCTCACCGTGCAGGGATTCGCGCCCTATGCCATTGGCACGATTCCAGACGGGGAAATTTGGACCACATGCGTACCCACCGGCGCCGTAGTCTCCTTCAGCGTCGCGCTGGAGGTGAGCATCATTCCAGCGTCGCTCGATCTTTACACAGGAGAAACCTTGACCCTTACCGCCAATACGGTGGGAGGATTGGGCACAAAGAATTACCATTGGCTGCGCAATGGAGACGAAGTTCAGACTGGGCCAAGCAACGTATACGCCAAAGCGGCCGCGTTGACGGACGAAGGCATGTATACAGTCGAAGTGACCGATGACATCCAAACGGTGACCGGTACCAACAGTGTTCCCGTGACCGTGGATGATCCAGTTGTTATGACACAGGATCCCACCGGCGCGACGTTAATCACCGGCGGCACGCATGTGTTTACGGTGAGCGCACAAGGCGGCAAAGGGGCGCTGACCTATACATGGCGCAAGAATGGATGGAATCTGGGCGCGCCCAGCAATTCTTTCCTGGCCGTAGGTCCCGTGGTAGCGGGCGATGCGGGATTTTATGATGTGATTGTCACGGATACGATTGGGGTGGCGCCAAACGGCCGGGTTACCTCCGCAGTTGCCACACTGACCGTGAACTCCCCGTTAAGTGTAGCGGGCCCAGTGGATGTCTCGGTTTACGAGGATACCGCTTCCGTGCAGTTCGAGGTGCTGGCTTCCGGGGGCATCCCAAGTTATAACTATGTCTGGTATAAGGACGGTTTTATCCTTCCCCCCGGTGCGCAGCCCGGTTCCGATACCCTGGTGTTGTCCGCGCCGCTGTCAGGACAAGAAGGCGACTATAGTTGCGTGGTGAGTGATTCAGACACGCCGCCGGATACCCAGAATTCCGCGGAAGGACGGTTAACCCTGTATCCACATCTGAGCATCACAACGCATCCACAGGATGCCGCCTTGAATCCCGGTCAGAATGTTGTGTTTGCAGTGGTGGCGGAAGGCGGGGTGCCGTTGCTCAGTTACACCTGGCGCAAGAACGGCACGCCAATTGATCAATTGCCGGATCCGATTTCTCAACCGAGTGGGCCCGTGTTGACGATTACGGGTGTTACGGAGAGTCATGAAGGCAATTATGATGTGGTGGTGAAGGACGGCGGTACGGATACCATTGTGTCTAATGCTGCATCATTGCGCGTGCGTAATGTTCCGCTTCTCTTTGTTGTTCATCCTCAAGGGACGGCGGGTTACATCGATGAAGGAAGCTACACCATGACAGCACTGGCGACGGGCGGCGACGGAGCCATTCATTACCGTTGGTGGCACGATGATGGTGGCGGGGCTGTCGTTGTGGGCGGAGACAGCACTTCATACACGATCACCACACCTGCCATAGCGCTTTCAGGAACCTACTGGTGCGAAGCGGATGATGATCCCCTGTTTCCCGAGGGGTCCATTACATCGCAAACCGCGGAGGTAATGTTCGGGGAGCGTCTTAATTTTACGGAAAATCCTGTAAGCGCAACCCGGTATCTCGATGAAGGCGGCTATACGATGACCATCGCCACTACGGGTGGCATCGGCGCCATAACCTATGCATGGCGGTTTGACGGAGGCGCCGGGCCGGTCACTGTGGGCAGTGGATTATCTTACTCGATTACCACGCCCCAACTGGAGAATTCGGGCGCATACTGGTGTGAGGCCACGGATGCGGTGGGCACTTGGCCGTCGGTGCAGGCCATGGTGATATTTGGCGAACATCTGCAATTTACGCAATTGCCTGTGGGCACGGAGCGGTATTTGGATGAAGGCAATTATACGATGACCGTAGCCACAACAGGCGGTTTGGGCTCCGTATCGTATGTGTGGAAATTCGATAACGGTTCGGGGCCTGTGGACATTGGCACCGGGCTGTATTACACGATTACCGATCCTGCTCTTGGCGATTCCGGAGCATACTCCTGCCTCGCACGGGACAGCCGTGGCGAGGAAATCACTGCAGGCCCAGTAGAGGTCCTGTTCGGCAACCACATGACTTTTGCCGAATCTCCTGTTGGCGGGGTTGTCAGGGAAGGCGATTACTGGCGGTTCTTTGTGCGTGTTGATGGCGGACTGGGAACAGTGTCGTACGAATGGCAATTCGATCGGGGCGCGAAAAATTTTGTGCCTGTAGGCGGAAATTCACCAGAATACATTCTGAACAGCGTATCGGAGGAGGATGAAGGCGATTATCAGGTGGTGGTGCATGACGCCCGTGAAATAAAGCCTTCCGGCATCGTGCATCTGACTGTAACTGCGGGCGTTCCGGCGGCGGGTCTCGGCGGTCTCGTGGCGCTTGTGTTTGTCTGTGCCGCTGCTGGCGCGGCGGTCGTCCGAAAACGGAAATAGTATCCTTGCTCCGGTTGTTATGTTCATCTAAACAACGTATCGAGGACTTTCAGGAAGAAGGGTGATGCTTCACCCTTTTTTCATAAGGGAACTGTCATGAAGTTAGAAGATGAACAAATATCCGTAGCGTTGGTGGATTGCCATTACAAGGCCCCGGAGCGCGCCGCAGCCTATTTGATGATTGAAGGTGACCGTGCGGCCTTTGTGGACAATAACACCGTGCATGCCGTGCCGGAGTTGCTGGAAGCGCTCCGGAAATCCGGGCTGGATCCGGAGCGGGTTGATTATCTTATCGTCACACATGTACATCTGGACCATGCCGGTGGCACTGCCGGACTGCTGAAACACTGTCCCAACGCCACGGTGCTTGCCCACCCGAAAAGCGTTCGGCATCTGATTGCTCCCGATCGTCTTGTTGCGGGAGCAAAAGCAGTATATGGCGAAGAAACGTTTACCAGGCTTTATGGCGTGATTGAGCCGATCCCCGAATCGCGCCTGCGTGCTGTACAGGACGGGGAAACGCTGGTGTGGGGCGGCCGAACCCTGACGTTCTTCTATACGCCGGGCCATGCTTCGCATCATATCGGCATCCACGATTCCAGGAGCAACAGCGTGCTTGCGGGCGATGCATTCGGGCTTGGCCTGACGGACGCGATCCGCCCCGGCCCATCGTTTCTTATTGCCACGACGGCGCCGTCCGATTTTGATGCGGAACTTTCGCGCAAAACGGTGCACCGCATTCTGGAAACGGGCGCGGATCGTGTATACCTCGCGCATTTTGGAGCGCACAACAGTCTCGATCGATCCGCTTCCATGCTGCTGCGTTCGATTGACCAGATGGAAGACTTGCTGAAGGCGGCGATAACGGTTCCGGAGGAAAAGATGGATGCGTTTTGTCTGGACGGCGTACGCGCCGCCACGGAAGATCAACTGCGTTGGTGCGGGGTGCAGGATCCCGCATTCGATCTGGAATGGTTGGAGGGCGACATGGAATTGAACGCGATGGGTATTGCGTATGCGGCCCGCCACACACGGCAAAATCACCGGGTGTAACAGCACCGCTCCAACGGTGCATTCCGATAGTGGGGGCTTTATAATAGGCCCCCTCAACCAGAGAGGGAGAAAGAAGCATGTTTAGCGATTTATCAAGGTATCGGAAAGCAAAAACCGCACGGTGTTCTTCTTGGGATCGCACCGGGCGCAACGCCGACTGGTGGGAATTCAAACCCGGAGAAACGCGCGTACTTGCGGATCTTCGCGGCCCGGGCCGCATCACGCATATCTGGATGACCCAGCCGTGCCATTACCGAAGCGTATTGCTCAAAATCACATGGGACAACGCAAAGCATCCCAGCGTACTGGCGCCGCTCGGGGATTTTTTCTGTCTGGGCCACACCCTCGTGAACAGTTTTCAAAGCGCCCTGTTTTCAGCGTCCACACAGCAAAATAACACGATGGAGCGGGGCTGCGCCTTGAATTGCTATGTACAAATGCCCTTCCGTGAACGCGCCGTGATCGAACTCATCAACGAATCCAATGAAATGCATCCGCAATATTTTTACGTCGACTACGAAACCTATGATACGCCGCTCCCGGAGGAGGAACTCTATTTTCACGCGGAATTCCGCCGGCAGAATCCGTTTGGCGGCTGGGCGCATGAAATCACCTCCAACTGGCCGGAGGCCAATGCGATAAATAAAGGACGCACGGCGTGGAACAATAATTATGTCATTCTCGACACCAAAGGCCGGGGGCATTACGTCGGCTGCAATATGAGCATCACGAATTTTCAAGGTACGTGGTGGGGCGAAGGCGACGACATGATCTGGGTGGATGGCTACAAGTGGCCGCCCGACCTTCACGGGACTGGCAGTGAAGATTATCTGAATCAGGCGTGGGGCATGCAAAAAAACGCCTTTCTGCGCAATGGTTCTTCTATCTTCGAACAAGACACCGGCGGATATCAGACCAGCTATGTGTTCCATCTGGAGAATCCCGCCCGATTTGAAAAAGAAATCAAGGTCACTATCGAGCACGGCCATGCCAACCATCTCTGCAACGAAGTCAGCAGCGTGGCGTATTGGTATGCGGCCTCGCCCACACGCGTGATGACACCGCCGCCGGTGAAGAAGCGCGCACCGGTGCTGAAGAATGCACGGGGTCAATGGAAGCCGGATCCCGCCGCGCAGATTACAACCCAGCGCGTGCGGATGACTCCCGAAATGAAACAAATGAAGGCCATGTGGAAGAAGAACCGCGTGTCGCCCTATGAAGCCCTTGAAAAGGAACGCCGCAGGAAAGACACGCGGACAAAATAAGATCCCTCTTTATTTTGCCATCAGCCATTCCAGCGGAAACCGCGCAAAGGTGATGCGTTCATACGCGCTTTTTTCGCCGCGTTCATACAGACACCCCACTGTGCCGTCCGCCAACACAACCAGATCCGAATAGGCGGAGGGACCGGCATACAGTTCCCTGGCCACAGGCCAGGTTTTACAGTCATCCTGGCTCAAACAGACCGTCATCTTTTCCCGTTGTTTACTGGCAGGGTTCGAGAAGAGCACGAAGCGCTTGCCAGCCTTGGTATCATACCCAATGCAGCTACCCTCACATACCGGTTCGATGAGCGCTTCGTCATTTTGGACGGGCGACCACGTTTTACCTTGATCGCTGCTGAAGGCAATACCACGGCAACCGGTCTTCCGGTAGGTCCGCATATTCAGATAAAGCCGTCCATCCTTCAATTCCACCACAGTGGATTCATCCGTTTTCTCTTCCGCGGAACCGCCCAGTTTCCAGGTAATGCCCGCATCTTCGCTATAAATGACATGTGAAAACATCTTTTTCGCGGGATCACCTGTGGAATGGTCACAGGCCACCATCAGAATGCCATTGGCCAATTGAATGCCATGCCCCGGCCCGGTGGCATACCACCGCCACTCCGGCTGCCGTACACTCGCACTGATTTCCACCGGTTCGCTCCACGTGCGGCCGTCATCAGCGCTCCGCATCACCCAGGCAGTGCGCGGCGGATCTTCGCCTGTCATAATCCTGCTTTCTTTGTGTTCGGAGCCATTCCGAGTAAGCGGCAATACAATGTCTCCGCTGACCCGCTCCACGATAGGCGCGGGATTCCCCGTCGTATATCCTTCTGCACGGCTTACCAACTGTATAGCCGACCAGGTTGCCCCATGATCCGAGCTGCGCTTCAGTACAAGGTCAATCTGCCCGGAATCCCCCTGGCCGTCCCGGCGCCCTTCGCAAAACGCCAGCAATGTCCCCTGCTTTGTACAAACAATCGCGGGAATCCGGAAGGTATGATAGCCTTCTTGCCCCGAAATGAAAACGTCCGTCTGATCGAGAGTTGGTTCAGCATTCGCCATAGCCATCATTCCTAATGAAATCACCATCAAACATTTCACGATAGTCATCATAATCGTTTCCCATTGTGCTACTATGTACTGAAGAACAAAATATACTTGGGGTGTATGATACCGGTATGGACAAGGAAAGGAAAAAAACGCTTGTGGTGCTCGGTCCCACGGCATCGGGCAAGACCCGGCTGGGGGTGCAGCTTGCCCATGTGTTTGATGGCGAGATTCTTTCCGCGGATTCGCGTCAGGTATATCGCGGGCTGGACATCGGTTCCGGCAAGGATCTTAACGAATACGTGGTGGATGGCGAGCCTATTCTTTATCACTTAATCGACCTGGTGGATCTTGACACGGAATTCAATGTGTTCATGTATCAGAAAGCGTTTTTTGAGGCGTTGGAGAACGTTCAGCACCATGGAAAGCTTCCTGTGGTGGTGGGTGGCACGGGGCTTTATCTGGAGGCGGTGCTCAAGGGATATCGCATGGTGGAGGCGCCGGAAAATCCCGTATTGCGCGCCGAACTGTCCGACCTCTCCCTTGACCAATTGGCGGAACGGCTGCGCGCTCTGAAACCGGATATTCATAACACTACGGACATCAAGGATCGCGGACGTTGCATCCGTGCTATAGAAATCGCGGCCTTTGGTCAAACCCATACACCCGAGCCCACACCGCCATTGCATCCGCTGGTGTTGGGGGCCCGCTGGCCGCGGCCCGTCCTCTTGAACCGGATTTCCAAACGGTTGAAGGAGCGGCTGGACACCGGATTGATTGAAGAAGTGGAGCATCTTCATGACTACGGCTATTCATGGCAACGCCTGGGATTACTCGGCCTTGAATACCGTTTTGTGTCACAATATCTCCAGGGACTGATCAAAAACCGCAATGACCTTTTCCAAAAGCTTAACGCCGCGATTGCGCAATTCGCCAAACGCCAGGAGACCTGGTTCCGGCGCATGGAGCGGAACGGCGTTGAGATTCATTGGATAGATCGCGCCCACGCGGAAGATGCCATCCGCGCAGTCCGGGAATTTCTATGAGCGGAGCCATTGCCGGCTATCTGACCAAGCGCGCGCTGCTGGATCGCTGGCGGCTTATCTCCGAAAACGCTGCCGGGGTGGAGCAGGTGGTAATAATCCCGGCATTCGCGGAATATCCCCAACTGTTCCAAACTCTCGGCGATGTCGCCGCCAATCCAATGGAAGAACTTCAGCGGACATTAGTGATTTGCGTTGTGAATCATCGAATAGGGGCCTGCCGCGAGGATATCGAAAACAATCTGCGCACCCTCTCCTCATTGAAAGACTATTCGCGCACGAGTCCCTTGCGGCTGGCCTGGGTGGATGCCGCTTCTCCGGGAAACGAATTGCCGGAAAAGGACGGCGTAGGATTGGCCCGAAAAATCGGCCTCGACTGGGGGCTTTCCATCTTGGCCCAAAACCAGCACTGGGATGCGCCCTTGATCAGTCTTGACGCGGACACGCGCGTGGACACATCTTATCTCTCCGTTATCCGGGAGTTCTATGCGTCCGAAAACCGCTGGGCCGCGGTGGTGAATTATGCGCATCCTCTTGACACGCCGGAACGCGCCGCCATCCTATGCTACGAACTTTTTCTTCGTTATCATGAACTGGGTTTGGCTTATGCAGGGTCGCCCTATGCTTTTCCCACCATTGGCTCCACCATAACGTGCACCGCCCGCGCCTATGCCGCATCTGGCGGCATGAACCGCCGCCAGGCCGGTGAGGATTTTTATTTCCTCCAGCACCTCGCGAAAACCGGGCGCGTGGAATCCATCACCAGCACCACCGTGCATCCCTCACCGCGCACCTCTCACCGCGTTCCTTTCGGCACCGGACGGCGCGTGAGCACATTCTTTGAAAACAGTGCGGACGCCTATCTGCTCTACCATCCGGAAAGCTACCGTGTGCTTAAAGCCTGGTTTGGCGTTCTTCAGCACAATCGGTTCTCCTCGTCAGAATTAATTCTGAACCATGCGCGGGAAATCGCCCCCGAATTGGAGCGTTTCCTCGTGCAGCAAAATTTTCCAGAAGCCTGTGCCCGGCTCCAGGCCAACCATCGCGATCCCGATTGGCTCCTGTGCCAGTTCCACGCCTGGTTTGACGCGTTCCGCACCCTCAAGTTGATGCACTATCTGCGTGACCACGGCTATCCCCAGCAAGAAATGTTCGACGCGATAGCCACCCTCCTGCAATGGCTGGAACTTCCCGCGCCTTTTCCCGCCGTCGTTGAGGAACACCTTGATTCGCAGGAGGAATTATTGTCCCTGTTGCGAGCGCTCTCCTCTAGCCGCCCCTAGGCGGCACAGGATGCACCACGCGTACCATCGATGCTTTTGATTCGCATTACTGCACTGCAGGGAGTATCCTGAAACGGTCACCTAAAGAAAGGAAAGCACTATGCGCTGTGTCATTGTTACCCGGTATGGGGGACCCGAAACACTTGAACTACAGGACCATCCCCTTCCTGATATACAACCGGACGAAGTGCTCGTTCGCGTAAAAGCAGCGGGGATAAATTATGCCGATATTATGCAGCGCCGAGGATTGTATCCTGATGGACCGACACCGCCCTTTGTTGCCGGGTTCGAAATTTGCGGCATGGTAGAAAAGGCGGGCGCAGATGCAGCCTTATGGAATCCTGGAGACGAAGTGATGGGGTTCTGTTCCGGCGGCTACGCCGAACACGCGGCCGTGCCCGTAACGCAATTGATGCCGAAGCCGAAATCGCTCAGTTGTACTCAGGCTGTAGCCTTGCCTTGTCAAGGGTTGACCGCCTATCACGCCCTGATCACCTTAGGCAATGTACACAAGGGCCAGACCGTGCTGATTCAAGCGGCCGCAGGCGGTTTAGGCGTTCTGATGGTGCAAATCGCCCGTACCATGGGCGCAAGCGTCATTGGAACCTGCAGTTCAGACGAAAAATGTGCGCTGCTGACGGAACTCGGTTGTCAGCATCCCATAAATTACCAGACACACGATTTTGAAGCCGAAGTGAAGAAAATAACTGCAGGCCGGGGTTGTGATCTTGCCGTGGACTCTGTTGGTGGAGAAGTATTCGACAAGAGCCTGCAATGCCTCGCATCCCACGGATTGCTTATTACTCTCGGCATGGCCAGCACGCAATTGGGTTCCGTACAATCCCTCGACCTGCTTGTCCATAACTGGAAAGTCGCAGGGTTCCATCTATTCGGCTATACCAGCAATGCCTCGGCTACGGCCACGGCTTTGCGCGATTTTAACCAATGGATAGACGATGGCAAGCTCTCTATCACGGCAAAACATGTGTATCCCCTGGAACAGGCCGCTGAAGCGCAGGAAATGATTGCTGCACGAAAAACAATAGGAAAAGTTGTGTTGATTCCCTAGGCGTATCGCAGGTTCCGGTTTCTTGCGTCATTTTTTGTCAATATTGACAAATAATTGGCAGACAATGAGTTACGAAAGAAAAACATTTGACGATATCACAATGTGGTGTTACAATACCGTATGGTGATGTTGCCAGTGAATGCCGCTGTTCTACTGGGAAAAACGTGACCGGATGTTTAGTTTGGGAGGACCAATAAACACGTGATGTTTGGACGCCGCAAAGACACGCCTGATGAACCGGCTGCCGAGCCTTCCGCGCCGGAAGAGACTGGCCCTGCCACGCACATCATGCCCACGCAAGTGCGCACGGCACCAGCCCCGATCGTGCATAAGCGGCTTGGGGAACTGTTGCTGGATGAAAAACTCGTCAACCAGCGCCAGCTTGACGAAGCGATGCAGATTCAGCAGGAAGAAGGTGGGTTTATAGGGCAGATTCTGGTGAGACTAGGGTATGTAAGCCAGAACGCGGTAGCTTCCTGTCTGGTAAAACAATGCAGGATCCCGCATCTGAGCCTGCTCGATTATGATATTAGCGTGGACGTATTAAATCTGATCCCGCGGGATGTCTGCCTGAAATACAACCTTTTGCCCATTGACAAGCTGGGGCGGATCCTGACCGTGGCGATGGTTGACCCGCTGGATTTGGACGCGCTGGAGGCCATTCGTGCGGTGTGCCCCGATCTGCGCATCAAACCCATCCTCTGCAATTGGGAGCATTTCGAACTGGTTTCCAACAGAGTTTTCAGTAAAACGAAGAAAGCCGACGGCGGGCCATCCGTCTCCATGCAGAGTCTGGGGCTTTCCTCTGGCGCCGCCGCCAAGCCCAAATCTTCAACCGCTGATACGGCCCCCCAAACACCGCAGCCCATCCCGGACGCCGGGCTCCGCACGCCCACGCCCATTCCGGAAGCCCCGGGCCCCATTCTCACGCAGGCAGGGCCAGCCGATGCGGCTTCCAGGGGAGATATTGCCGCCGCCATACGCGACTCCATGCGCGACGCCATTTCTTCTATGGCGGATGAGCTCCGGAGGCCAGCACCGGGGAACGCGCCCCTCACGGCCGATGGCTTGAGTCAGTTGATCCGCGACAGCGTGGGCGGATCAATGCAGGAAGCCCTGGCCCAGGTGGTGGTAATGGCGCGCGCCAACGCGGCCCAAGAGAAATCCATGGGCGGGCCGGCGCTTGATCAGTTGGCGGAGGTGATCCGCGACAGCGTGGGCGGGGCCGTACAGGAAGCCATGGCGGCCATGATCGTTCAGATGCGTGCTATGGGGGGAAGCAAAAATACCGCTGAAGGCGAACCGTCCCAAGGCGCTATTGTGGCTGCGTTTCGCGAAGTGCAGGCGGAAACCACCGCCCGCATGACGGAGGCCCTGCGCTCCATGAATGAAACCCTGGCGGCGCGGGATTCCCAAATCACGCGGCTTGCGGAAGCGGCGTTGCAATCCGCCCAACAGTCCGCGCAGTTGTTGGAGCCGGGAGTGGTAAAAGAAAATGTGCTGCAAGATTTGCAGGCAGTACGGCGCGAGCGGCATGCCTCCGTGGCCCCCTTTGGCCGGCATATGTCCGGAGAACATGTTTCGGAATCCGATGAACAGGTGCGCACCGCTCTGGAATCCGAACATCCCCAGGAATCCATGGTCTTTGACAATTTCTTTCCAGGCGGGGTGAATGCCTTCACGTTTAAACTAGCCCAGGCGGTTGCGGCCCAACCGGGTGCGGAATACAATCCCTTTTTCCTCTACGGCAATGTGGGCACGGGCAAAACGCACCTTATCAGCGCCATCGGCAATGCCATTCTGAGCGGAAACAGCGGCCAAAAACGCGTGGGGTATGTTTCGGCGAGCCATTTCGCGCGGCGTGTAACGGAAGCCATGCAGGATACCGCCCTCGATCTGTTTCGCGAAAATTACTGCCACTGGGATGTGCTGATTCTCGATGACATCCAGTTCATGGGCGGACGTGTGGAAGCGCAGGAGGAATTCTTCCATATTTTTAATGTTCTGCATCAACAAGGCCGGCAAATTATCATCGCAAGCGACAAAGCCCCCGACCGCCTCGGTTTGCTGGAACAACGCCTCGTGTCACGGTTCGCCAGCGGGATTGTCGCTGAATTGAAAGCCCCGGAATGGGATACCCGCATGCAGATTTTGCGGCATCAAGCCACGCAGACCAAGGTTCCGGAGGAAATCCTCTCGCTGATTGCCATGCGCGTGCCGAATGATATCCGTAAAATGACTGGGAGCCTCAAAAAAATCGTCGCATTCGCCCACTTGGTGGGACAAGAGATGTCCTGCGAAATGGCGGATGAAATTTTAAGCCATTTAAGCGTAGGAAACGCGGCGTGATCGTAACCGATTCGCGCCTTTGCCGAGGATACTGCCATGAGTAATAAAATCGCCAAGAAACGCCTGCCGGATATGCTGCTGGAGCAGGATTTGGTCACGCAAGCACAGTTGCAGGAATGTCTGAACCTTCAACGGACCACGGGCAAGAGCCTGCAAGCCGCCCTCGTTGAGCGCGGGTACCTGAGCGAAGAAGATCTGGTGGTGTGCCTGAGCGAGCAACTCGGCATTCCCCATATCCGCGTGAATCACTACGCTATTCCCAAGGAAGTGCTGGCCGAAGTGCCCGAAAGCCTTGCGCGGCAGTATCAAATGCTCCCCGTATCCGTCACGGGCGACGTGCTCACATTGGCCATGGCCAATCCGCTTAACATCATGGCTCTCGACGACCTCCGCATGTTAACCAGCTACGAAATTGAGCCAGTGGTGGCGGTGGCGTCCGAACTGGCTACGGCTATTGATCGCCATTACGGTGGCGAAAAGGCGGACAACCTCTTCAAAACCTTGATGGAAACCAAGGATGACGGGTCGGCGGTGGAAGAGGTCAAGGCCCCAACCGACTCGGAAATCGAAGACGTATCCAAACTTGAAGTGGGCGCGGACGACGAACCGGTCAAAAAGCTTACCCGCCTGGTTATCTTTTCCGGCTTGGAACGCGGCGCAAGCGATATTCATATCGAACCGTTTGAAAAACTGATCCGCATCCGGTACCGCGTGGACGGCACTCTCGAAGAGGGAAAAGCGCCGCCCAAGGCGATCCAACATAATCTTGTCGCGCGCCTGAAAATCCTCTCCGGATGCCGCATTGACGAGCACCGCCTCCCTCAGGACGGACGCTTCCGCATCAAATACAACAACCGCGAAATCGACTTCCGCGTCGCCTTCCTCCCCTGCAAATATGGCGAGAAAGTCGTGCTCCGCGTACTCGACAAAGGCAACCTTACCCTTGACCTCGATAAAATGGGCTTCGAACCACAGCCCATGCAGGCTTTCCACGACGCACTCAAGCTCCCTCACGGCATGATCCTCATGACGGGCCCTACCGGCAGTGGTAAAACCACCACCCTCTACAGCGCCTTAACCAAACTCAACAAAATTGAAACAAATGTCGTTACGGTCGAAGACCCGGTGGAATATGAAATGTTTGGCGTCAACCAAGTCCAGGTCCAATCCATTATCGGATTCACCTTCGCCGAAGCGCTCCGCCAAATCCTCCGCCAAGACCCCAACATCGTCATGGTGGGCGAAATCCGCGACGGCGAAACCGCCGACGTCGCCGTCAAGGCCGCTCTTACCGGGCACTTGGTCCTCAGTACCCTCCATACCAACGACGCGGCAGGTGTATTCCCCCGCTTGATCGACATGGGCATCGAACCTTTCCTGGTGCAATCCTCAGTGGCCCTCGCCGCGGCCCAACGCCTCCTGAAACGTGTCTGCAACGAATGCAAGGAGGCCATCAGCGTGCCCCAGGATGTGCTCGAACGCATCCAATACGTTCCGTTTGATTACATCCCCGAGCCGCGATTTGTCCGCGGCCGCGGATGCAGCAAGTGCAAAGACACCGGTTACCGCGGCCGCGCCGCCGTGCTTGAAGCCATGCTCAACTGGCCCGAAATTCATCCCCTCGTATTGCAGCGCGGCACCGCGCACCAGATCAAGACCAAAGCCATCGAATGCGGTATGAAATCCCTGCGGCAGAACGCCCTTGCCACCGCCGCCAAAGGCGTCACCTCCATCGAGCAAGTCCTCGAACATACCATCGCGGATTAATCCCCCGAATATCAGAGCATTTGGAAAACACGCCTGTTGTGCCGGTTTACTAAACGGCTGGTGAAAACTGAAGTCTGAATATATAAATTGCATTCGTTCACCCTACACACGTCAGACTTCAAAATTCATTCCGTTCTGACGAGGTGGAAACCGACGTTGTTGACCATGGCCAATGGATCGTGTTCGTAGTGTGTCATGGGGGTAGCTTGAAACTGGGAGCGGCGGAGTATCAAACTCTCTGACATTATCCGCTCAACTGGACGGTCTGGAATGAAAAAGGAAGGTTTACGATGTCCCTTAGCCGCAGATTGTTTTTAGCGACAAGCACCGTGGGCACATTCGGACTCGCCCATGCCGGGAAGGAAGCCGTGGTGGAATCAGATCCCAAAAACGAAGACGGCAATTGGACATTTAACAAAACGGATGCTGAAATTGCGGCATCGGTTCAGGAACGCCTGCCGGATCGTCTGTTTGATATCCACGCGCACCTTTATCGGAAATGCGACCTTGGAGCGCCGTGTCCGGAATTTCTAAGACCAGGCCCGGATATCGCCGATGTGGACACGTGGCGAACGCATCTTGGGAAGGTGTGCGGAAGCAAACGGCTCGCGGGTGCGCTTTTCGTGCCCTATCCGGTAAAGAAGGGGGATGTGGACGCCGGCAACGACTTTGTAGTGGAGCAGACAAGCCGCATCGAAATGAGCCGGGGATTGATCGTGGTGATGCCGGATTCGGACCGGGCCAAGACGGAAGTCTATTTTAATAATCCAAAAATCGTCGGTTTCAAGCCCTATCATGTGTTTGCGCATTGTGCGCAGACCTTTGACGCTGCACTTGAGGAATATCTCCCCGAATGGGTGTGGGAAATGGCCGCGGCGCACCGCGCGGTGATCCTGCTGCACTTGGTTCGTCACGCCGCGCTGTCCGATCCGGGAAACCAAACCACCATCCGAAAATACTGCTCGAAATATCCGAAGGCCATACTCCTGCTCGCGCATGCGGGCCGCGGGTTTCACGCCCCCAATACGATTCGGGCTTTACCGGCTCTGAAAGACCTGGACAACCTCTATTTTGACTCGGCGGCAGTATGTGAACCAGACGCACTCATGGCCATCGTGAAGGCCTTCGGGCCGCGCCGCCTTCTCTGGGGCAGTGATTTCCCCGTTTCGCAACAACGCGGCAAGTGTGTGACGGTGGGCGACGCTTTTTCATGGATCTGCCCCCGGCGGATCGATATCGATCCCGCCGCGCCCGTCTGCCATCCTACACTGGTTGGACTCGAATCATTGCGTGCCATGTATCTCGTGGCGGAACTGATGGAACTCTCAAAAAAAGATCTCGAAGACATCTTCTTTAATAATGCACGGCGGCTGCTTCGGCTTCGGGTTGTTTGATATTCAGTTAAGCCAATCAAGACCATCCGGCATTTCAAAAAACGAGAAACCTTATGCCCGTGATCAGGCCGCCAAACAGTAAGAGAATGATGGCCAAATACGCCCACCCCAGGATTCCACCCCAGGGGAAGATCTCATGGAAAAGACGTGCCTGGATAATGATCACGGGCATGCGGATGAGGTCCCATAGCCCGAATTTTTCCACTTTCCCCAGTGCTATCCAGAACTTGCCCTCCTCTTCAGAAGGCAGATAGGTCACCATATAGTATGGTCCATCTTGTGGCAGTGTGTAACGTTCTTCCCGGAACTGCCAGTCCACCGTACCGGTGAATTTCTCGTCAAACACCATGGGTTCCTGATCGCTGGTGATAAACAGCACCGCACCCATCCCCTCAGGAACAGAAAAGGGCAACTCTGGCGCCGGAGGAAGGCCTGGGCCCAACAGCGCTGTAGCCGGGCGCACGTCAACATAGCGGTCAATCTTTGGAACCCCCATTTGGAATTCCAGAGTTTGCCCCGCCTTGCCATCAAAGGTCAACCATAAATACGGTTGAGACGGCAATGCATGATGGTAGGCCACACGGCTCACCGAAATATCCTCTATCTTGTGCGCCGTTTTTACATCCGTAGGTCCTCCGTCGATGACAATTGGGTTATGCGCCCACGCCGTTCCCCATGTCAATCCAATCAAGGCAACCGCCAAAAAACTCACTCCCGCGATGTGTTTTAACATACATGGTTCTCCTTTTTAGGCATTCTATCACCACCACGTTATTGCCGTTAACATTTTTCAGTTTCACTTCATTCCCAAGGCGAGAAGGGGAATTCCCATAAACAGCGGTTGAAAAAAAGAGACCAAGTGGTTATTGTGAATTGTTATGGCCGCGTCTTTAGTTGCAGGCATTGTACTTGGTTTATCGGCGGGCTTTTCACCGGGTCCGTTCTTGACACTTGTCATTTCTCATTCGCTGGCGCATGGCGCCCGGGAAGGCGTCAAAGTTGCTCTGGCCCCGTTAATTACGGATGTGCCCATCGTTCTTCTGTCCATTCTTGTGCTGGCGCGGCTGGCTGGCTTTCATCTTCTTCTCGGCGGAATTACCTTTGCGGGCGGCCTGTTTCTGGCATATTTGGCTTATGAGAGTTTCAAGATTACCGGCTTTGATCTGGACACACCCTGTTCCAAACCGCAATCACTGCGCAGGGGCGTGCTCGTCAACTTCCTGAATCCGCACCCGTATCTTTTCTGGCTTACGGTCGGCTCTCCCATTATTATCAAGGGATGGGCGGTAAGCCCATTTAATGCGGCAGGATTTCTTGCGGGGTTCTATGGTTGCCTGGTGGGGTCGAAGGTTCTTGTTGCGGTGTCAGTCGGCAGATCGCGACACTTTTTCACAGGCAAACCGTATGTATATGTCATGCGCATTCTCGGTGTATTGCTGTCGGTATTCGCTTTGTTGCTTTTCTGGGAGGCGCTTGAGTTCCTCGGTGTGCTGAACTTTAAAACTTGAATATGGAGTTGGTGGCCGGAAAATTAAACATCGGAGAACACTATTTTCAGCGCATGCGGTGCAGCTTTCTGCCAGTCACTTGGTGGATGAACAACATACAGACAGTGATCGCCATAATCGCGGCAATCAACCCGATATGGCTAAGGGCCGGCACAGAGGGGTCTCCAGATTCCGCCGAGGTAGTGAATGCCGCGACACGCTCCTGATCGCTATAGTTTTCACCAAGGATTTGCAGCCATTCTTGGGCGTTGGTTCTGCCATCATGGTCGGGATCGGCCTGTCCGCCAATCACACCCATTGCTGATCCGCTGAGCGCCTCAATTCCTCCCACATCCGCAAGCAGCCCTTCAATGAACGTGTTCTCGAAAAGCTGCCCATAGTACACGGGATCGACGGTCAGAAGCAGCGCGAGGAATTCAGCAAGGTCCGCGGCTATATCGGTCGCCTGATCCGGTGGAGCGCCAAGGATGATAATTTGATTGTACAGTCCCTCTAGAAATACGGGACCGGTCAACAATGAAAGAATTTGACCGTAACCGTTATGGGTTCCTGAAACGAGATTCCGTTGGAACGAATCCAACTGCGTGTCTCCATGGTCAATCGCAAGAATCCAGAACATCTGGACCACATCCGGCACACCATCCCCTTGGTCTGCAATCAAACCAGATCCGCCAATCTTGGGACTTGAGGGGCTTTTTAATTCCCCTTCTCTTTCTGCCGCCCCTTCTCCTTCTCTTTGCCCTTCTGTTTCTCCTTCTTCCACTCCTTCACCTGCGCCTTCAATTTCTCCCTCTCCCTCACCCGTTCCTTCTCCTTCACATAATTGTTGGAATTCATCGGCGACCACTTCGACTTGCTCAGGCAGTCGGGCCGGGTCTGCATCGTCCAATGATGCAGTCATACTTGAAAAAACAACAACACTTAGGATGTCAATAATTGCCATTAGGATCAAGAGTTCAATCAGTGTGACTCCCAAGATAGATCTGAACACAGCAGATGGCCTGTTCATCCCCCCCCCCAGCGTCCTGAATACAATTCGCTTGCCCATTTTCAACCCTCCTTTGCCCGTGACGGGAAAGTACAGCAGTTGACTGCTCAAATTGTACTTCAATTGCTTTTAGTATGAAACTGTTTTTAGTATATGTCAATGAAAAACTTTAAGGATTACCGCCTTTGGACGCGTAAATTTTTTCGAGTAAACGGCTTCGGGAGTGTTCAGTGCCGCCGCAGGAATTTTTGAAGACGCTTTCCGTTGATGTCGCCGAGGAAGAGATTGCCTTGTGCGTCGAGGGCGATACCGTGAACCCAATTGAGTTCGCCGGGTTTTTCCTGGCCATCATCCCCCTTCGGGAACAGGTGTAGTTCAAGGAGTTTCCCATCTGTATTAAATTTCATCACGAGTTGATCTTTCGGAGGGATTCCCAATAGTGCACCGGACCAGACCGTCGTGGATGAACCGCACACCCAGATTTCGTCCTTATCGGTAATCCAGAATCCCCAGGGGACGAGCAGGTGTTTCCATGAATCAAGGAGTTTTCCGCCGGTATCATATACTTGCACACGGGCGTTGTTGCGATCGGCGATGTAGAGGCGGTCCTTCGAGTCGATAACGATAGCGTGGGGAATACTAAATTGGTCATTTCCCGTGCCGAGGCTCCCCCATGCGTTGATATAGTTGCCCTCCTTGTTAAAATGGATCACGCGGGCGTTTCCGTAGCCGTCGGTAACGAATATGTCCCCATTCGAAGCGAATGCCATGTCGGTCGGCTTGAAGAAGTGCCGTTCGTCCATCCCGGCCTCACCCTCCACACCTAGCGTGAGAAGAACCTCCCCATCACGCTTGTGCTTCCGGATCACATGTCTGTGGACGTCCGACGTCCACACATATCCTTCATTATCGATCTTGATGTGATGCGCGCCCGGCATGTCTCCCCAGCCAAAGAGATAGCGGCCGTCCGGCGCATAGACTTGCACGGACGGCGCTTTCCGGGTGCACATCCAGATATTGCCTTCTCCGTCGATGGTTACGCCCGGCATGGCCGCCCATTGGATTACCGGCGGTTTCTGTGGCCAACCCTCAACCACTTCGTAGGATGGCGCCGGATTTATGCGGGGATACTCAGGATTCGGCGGGGCGGATGCGGGGAATGCCGGAGCTGACGCAAACGTCAACAGCATGAGGAACGCTATGATAGGATATGTGTGTGTTTTCATGGGACCGATGATAGGGCATTTCGCTCCCATACGGCAACCTCGCGGCCACATGGTGATTTCCCGGATCAGTCCACTTGTCTTCTCTGGGGCCAGAGGTCAATAGCATCTTTGATAAGGCGCTGCGCGAATCCATAGCCGAGGGTATCGACGTCCGTATTCGCGGTCTCTTTCTTTTCCTGGAAACTCTTCCAGTCCTCCAAGGTGAGACGATCATCCGTGTGACTGTATTGGAAAGCATTGAGGGCGAAAAGAAACACATACCCCTGATCGGTTTCTCTGGCTTCTTTGAAAATTGCCTTGAAGGCTTCATCGGGGTCCCCGCAGACGCCCAGCGCCTGCGCCGCCATGATGCGGTTCGCCGCCATGACATCATTCGCCATTATTTTCTTGAGCGCGGTTTGGACTTCTTCCGTGTTGGAGCGTGCCAGGAACAAGCCGTACGCCCCCCAGTAGCGGGCTGCCGGATGGTCATCCTGCAAATAGGTCAAGTAGTCCGGTACGGAGTTGGGATTGCCAAGACTTGCCTGCTTCGCAATAGACAACAACCGCGCCACGGGATAGCGATCACTCTGGCCATATTCATACAATGTTTTACACGTCTTACCGGGCCCGGCCAATTCCGCGCACATCGGCTCAGGGATGAGCGCCATATCGCGGGTTTCGATCATCCAACGATCCAGATCTTCCGCCAAAGCGTGGAGACGTTCCTCATGCTCCGGCAGATCCGCCAGGTTTTTTATGTGCCATGGATCTTCCTGCGTATCGAAAAGCTCCACCACCGGTTTGGGGTGAAAAAACTGGGATTGAACGGCATCACACTTGCCCTCGGCATAGTACTTCTCCCAGACACCCCAGTTCGCCTGTACCTCAAAACCGTATCGGGTGTCGCGCCCCCGCGGCCGGTGCGGCATGAAATTCCGGATATAATACCAGCGCCCGTCGGTTACCGCGCGCGAAAAATCATAGCGTTCCGACATCCGATCTCGGTAGAGATGCACGGTTGCCGGGGCGGGTTCCGTACCCGGACCTAAAAAAACGCTCCCCTGCATCAGCGCTGGCACGGGAAGTCCGGCGAGCGAGAGGGCCGTTTTCGGGAAGTCGACAAAGCAAACCCGGCGATCCACCGTACTTCCGGGGGACGCTGGAGCGAGATGCTGCCACTTTTTAGGAAATCGAACGATAAGTGGCACCTGCGTGCCCACATTGTAGATGTAGCGTTTGGATCGGGAAAGTTGTCCGGCGTTGTCCGAATAGAAAAATATAATCGTATCGTCGGCCAGTCCTTCCTCCTCCAATTCCTTCCACTTCTCGCCCACCATGGAGTCCATGAGCGTAATGAGATCGTGGAACCGGGCCCAGTCCTCACGGATTTCCGGCAGATCGGGATGATACGGCGGGAGCTGGATGTCCTTTGGATTAATTCTGGGCGTTGGCGGAATCTGGCCCCGTTCCACGTATTTTTTAATGGCTTCCCGGTCTAACTGGCTTTCATGCGTCACCGTAATATTAAAAACCGCGAAGAAAGGCTGGCCTGGCTTCCGGTTCTTGTAGTGTGCCTTGGCGCTCGATTCATCCCAGACATCGGGATTACGGATGAAGTTCGAGTTGTAGTCCTCCTTGCTGTTGTTCGTACAGTAATATCCCGCTTCTCTGAAGATCTTGGGATAGGCGGGAATCAAATCCGGAAGCTGCACACGGCTGCGCATTTGGTGGGTCCCCAAGGTGGGGGAATGCATGCCTGTTAACAAGGCTGACCGTGACACCGCGCAAACCGGCGCATTGGCATAGGCATGCGTATACCGAATGCCTTCTGCCGCCATCCGATCCAGATTCGGCGTCTGGGCTGCGGTGCACCCATAGCAGCCAAGGTAGGGGCTGATGTCCTCGCATGTGATCCAGAGAATATTCGGACGATCCACAGCGTGCGCACGCCCCGCCGCCAGAGAAAGGGCCGTCGCCGCGGATAGGCTGTTCTTTAGAAAATCGCGTCTTTTCATAATGGCTCCTGTTACACCGTTAGTCCCTCATTGCCAACTCCTGCGCCGTTCTCATTCCTATGCTGTCAAATTATAGCAAGCGGATTCAGGCAGAACGAACAATGCACTTCTTAGAAACAGGTAAAGAGTTCGAGTTTTCAATGGATCTTACAGGGGATATCACTGCAACTGATTTGGTTATCGGGGTTATTGAATTTCGCAACCGTTTTTCGGCATGGATTTCAGATAGGCATTCAAAGAGGTCTCTTTAGGGATGTTTGCGGTAATGTAACCGGCTACGGAATCGGTAAAGGAAAAGGAACATGGCTCCGCCTTTTTCATACCGGAGCCGTTGCTTTCATGCGGGTACCGTTTTTGCCACTCCAATTCCGGAATGGCAACCGAATAGTGTTTTTGGGGGTCAAGCGAACTGTTGACCTTCCAATTGACAAGGGCGCGTTCAAGTTTCGCATTAAAACCATCCCATGACACCACTATTTGCTTATCTTTGAATTGGGGCGTGATATAGGCTTCAATATCTTTTCCCGTAAGCGTCATCTTGATTATTTTGTAGCCTCGGAAGCCTCCGGACAGGAAAAGATCGGCTACGGTGATGTCGCCCGCCGGCAAATCGGCGCGGAATATGTAGGGCGCGTTAAACAAGCCGATATCCGTCTGCGCGGAACGCCGCAGGGCTTCCGCGGCAAGGCGACCGAAGGTTATCGCGTTTACGGCCTCGTCTGAATGCGCAACAACACGGTTGGCTTCCGGGCACACCGCCTTGGTCCGTTCTTCAATGAGAGCCATCACTTTCGCGTCACACGGGATCATTTTATGATCCATTTTCACCAGTGATACGTCCGCCTGTTTGACTTGACGCGCGTCCAAATCAATTTGCAGATCAACGCGGCCCACGTGCTGCGCATATTCGCCTGCCTGTACAATGAGCGCGCCGGAATCGGTATGTATGGGCTTTTCCAGCAACTCGTGCGTATGCCCGCTGACAAAAATATCGACGGCAGGCACTCTTTTCGAGATTTTCAGGCAGGTTTCGGAACCCAAATGACATAAGATGACTTGCAGATCCGATACCGGTTCAATGCGGTCAACTTCTTTGACAAGACGATTCATGCATTCTTCATCATTGAGCGTAGTGTTCGCATCGTCGCCGCTTTTGACCGTCAGGCCGATTACCGCCACACGCACGCTATTGACCGTAAAAACCTTGGAAGGCTCAAAATTTTGCCGGAAGCAATTCATGCATACGAACGAGATTTTGGGAGCGGCTTTGACGGCGCCCTCCAGATACAAGGGATCGCGCATGTCATGATTGCCCGGCACCGCAACATCATGTCCCGCTTCATTCATCGCTTCGTACATAATGGAATTGTGGGTCATGAACGAGACCATATCGCCCTTTTCCGTCACATCGCCGCCATCCAGCACCAACACGTCCTGGCGCTGTTCGCGGACCTGGTGAATGTAGCCCGAAACATAGGGCATCCCCCCCAAAGCATCATGCCCCGGACGAATCCGCGCATGAAGATCATTGGTATGCAACAACAAAAGGCTTTTGGTTTCCGCGAAAACCGGCAACGCCAATGCCAGCACGAGAATTGCGATATACCCGCCACGAACCAACAACGACTGCTTTCTCATTCTTGTACACTCCTGCGTTCTGAATAGTGAATACAACTATACACAGTTAATCGGAATTTCTCACCCAACACAAATTCAGGCCTTTCGCCGTCAAAGGCAGTCATCGCCGCGCACTAACAGGAACTTACGATAGCGCATTAGAAATCCGGGATATTGTGCGGTTCCGGTCGTGTCCTTGCTATCTACTGCTGGCCGTCTTCGCGTTTGGCTGCGTTGACCAGTTTGTCAATACGTTTCGCGGTCCAGCGCGCCTCTTCATTGAATCCAACGGTCTGGTAGAACCGGCGCAATTCCCGCTCGCGCGCAAGGACATCGAATCCGATGCTATGTTGAAGCTTGCGCAGGCAGACGGGGCAAAGGTGCAGGGGCTGTGAATCACTTTCCGCGAGGTGATTGGAACCGTTCATCACGCATCTGAAATGGATGCAGTGTTCAAGACCAAACATGTGGCCGGTCTCATGCACAAACACTTGTGCGCTTCTGCGCAAAATGCAATTGAGATAATCAGGGCCGCGTTCAGCGCCATAGAACGCCGGGTCATAGCGTAAGAAGCTGTACACGCCGACGCGTTCTTGGAGCGACGCCTCCCCAAAGACGAAATTCCACGACGGTTCAGGATACAGGTCTTCCATGGTGATCGCGAGAAGACAAAACGCGTTGCTGGGGAGGCGTGACTTCAGGCGGTCAAGCACGTCGGTCGAAAGGATCTGCCGGGTATGAGACGTGGAATTTATGCGTGTGGTGAGATGAAAATCATTAAGGTTTACCATGGGCAACACGAGCACTTTCATTGCGAAGTAAGCGGAGGCGTAGGTCTTGAGTTGGTCGATAAGAGCACTCTGCTCCTTGGGGAATTCACCGAGTGGAAGCAGGTAGATGGTAGTGCGCGTGCTATCGGGGCGATTCGGGTTGGACTGTACGAACTGATCGAAGGTCTGTCCAGGTTCATTATGGACTGCCAGCCAATCATTGGATCCCGGTGCTGGAATGGGATCGAAATCCGTGCTGTCCTCGAATGCCGCACGCAAAGTGGGGGGGAGATACATGAGCGGTCCGATGGCATCGGTGCGCTCCTTGGCCGTCGGCGGCGTGAAAATCTTAGTGCCGCCGCAAAGGATGACGATCGGGCACACTATCAGAAGAGAGACATTTCGCATCCCCTGCATTGTAGGTCAATTCTATGAGAGAAACAACCGGAGAAAGTAAAAAAAAAGTAAAGAGACAGTAACGAAATAAGTCAGACCGAAGGTGGAGTTGGCGCAGATTTTTTCTGCGCTCTAAACCTAACTCGCCACAGTCCCTTTCACACCGAAGGTGTAATAGAAAGTAGCCGGGGCATGTGCGTTCCCACCCTATGATTTCCAGCGGATGATCAAAATATGAACCCCTAATGGTTCCATGGCGTATTCTATGTTAGTTGCGCCGGGCGCGGACACCACCGGCTTCCCATCGGTTTGATCCGTGATGGATTCCACTGCGGCGGGCAAGGTGAAACGGGCGGTGTTTCCTTCACGCGTGTTATTGACCAGCACAACATAGGTGGCGTTGACAGAGTGTTTGATGAGAGCATTAAGCCACGGCGCCGTTTCGATCACAATCTGGGGAGGGTTTTCAATAGACAACAAAACAGGCGACATCTCCTTAATTTCCTGTGCGATCTTCTTGATCTTGCCCCATTGTTCCTCGAACGGCGTGGTGGGATCCCGGTGGATGTCGAACCAACTGTAAAACACGATGCCCATGGCGCCTTCGGCGATGCTTTGCCACGCCATGGACCGCATTTCCTCGAAGGTAGGCGTGCGCTTCGCGGCCTTGTCGGTTTCGTTCTTCTGGTAATTCGCCCAATTGAACACCTGGGGGACCTGCCAAATCGCACGGCTGCCACAGAGGGCGGTCATCATCTTGCGTGCATATTCCCCCGCCTTTGCGGGCGGCTGTTGCGGAATGGGATACGGATCCGTCCCGATAACGTCATAGGAGGGCAAATACTCTCGAATCTGTTCGATCTGGTAGAGCACCACCCACGCGGGATGATTCGGGTCGAGGTCTTCAATCCATTGCCGGTGCTGACTTAATTGCTCCAGCATTTCCAACGGCAATTCATCGTTGATATACCACGCCATCAGCGCGGGATGATCCCGGAACTGTTCCACCGTGGATTTGATGCGGGCATACTCTTCTTCTTTTGAATGAATATCCGGCGGACACACCGATGACCCGAAATACAGGTCTTTAACCGTGTAGATGACTTTCAGGCCGTGCGCCTGAATCGCATCCATCATCTCTTGGGACGGCGGGCCATACGGCATGAGGCAATTGAACGCACTCTGTGCATAGACATCGAGTTGTTCCGCCGTGACGCTTCCCCAATACATGCCAAGAGGGAAGAACGGTTCGCCGTTGAGTATGAGCCGGTTATGTGCATCGATATAGGCTTTTCGATCCAGGATTTCCATGTTACGCGAAATGGCCCACGTGTCCGTGGCTAAGGTATCCCCATTTTTAGACTTGAGCGTAATCTCGGCGGTATACCGCCCGTTCAGCAGCGCCTTACCGTCCATTACAATGTCCATGCTCTCCGCCGGAACGGGATTCATCCCGCCTTGAGCAACAATCGTATGATCCGCCTCATTCGACAGACGCCACACCAGCAACACATCCGATAATTGAAGCGGATAATCCGTCAGATTGGTTAAACACCGAATCTTTACAGGATCGGGATTTGGCCCCAACACCTGATTGCGGTAATTCGGCGACATCAGCATCGAGGACAAGGGCCGCTCCGCCACGGGCGCCACCGACATATCATCCCACCACGCCGTACCCGTCATTTCCCGGCGCAGATAGCAGCTCAACCCGATGTGTTTTGCTTCCGGAGGAATCCGTGGCGTGATGCTCTTGACCTGCGTCCAATCAGATGTCCCTTTCACGCCCTCCGGATAACACCCGCCGGCCCATTTCCCCTGCGCATCCGAATATTCAACACAAATCGTTGCGCCGGTTTCATCGCCCACGACATCCTGAGTTTTGATCCAGGCGCTGATCTCATACATCTTGCCGGGCAACAACGCCACCGGTTGCGAACAGAGGAGATAGGCATTTTTGTCTGTGTTTGCATAGGTAAGCGACGCCTCCCCGGAATGCTTCACCTCCGTGTCGCGATGATACACATTCCCCGGACTGTTCCAATTGGCCGCCAGGCCATTGTCCGCACTCTGCTCAAACCCGGCATTCTTAAGCAGGTTCTCGCCCATGGCCGTGCCTAGCGGATCAGCCCTAGCGGATAGGGACAGTAATGACAGAGATAGCAACAATAAAAGAAATATTGAAAAGCAATGTGTATGTGTTTTCATAAACGCGATAATAGGACATTTAACTCCCCTAAACCAACATTAATGATGCTCCAACTGGCGACAGAATGCCTCATTATCGGTGCCACATAAGATCGATCAGCGCCGGAATCACAACAAAAGGCAAAGGAAGTAAAATCGTAGTGGAGAAGATCGCCACATAGAGTGCAGACGTCATATATTCAAGATGCGCTATATGACAGTAGGCGGTGATTATCCCGGCAGCGCACACGCCCAACAAAAAAGCGGCCGTCATGTACGCGAGGTTCCGTTTGATCAAATAGCCCTTCTTCCACGCATAGGTTACTACACCGATTCCAATAAGAACTATCATGGGCGACATTCCCCAGCGCAGTATCATCCCAAAAGCAGTTGAATCCATGAAAAAATAGATAAAATAGGATAAAATTCCGGTCATGCATAATAGAAGTAAATAAACATAAAAAAGGGGCAAGGCGAGCCAAATGGCTATCCAACTGCATCCTATGCATCCCACGGCATATGCAGCAAACTCGAGGAACAGGATGTTGTTCCAGCTTTCCAGCGGCAACGTCATGCGCAACATGCCAAGAAGGAGTAGCGCAACAACTGCCACGACCAGTGTCAGCTCACCCGCAATAAAAAGGAGGATACTCCAAGCCAATCGCAATGACCGCATCGGCAGGATCAATAGAAGGCTTGAACCTTTTAAAAAATCCTGCATATCCAATGGGATCGTGAGAAAGCCGAAGAGCAAGGACGCAATTGCAATGACAACACACGCATTTTCGATGATATTCAAAGCCGGGGACGAATCAATATCCGAATCGAATGCTGTTAGAACCCAAATACGTCCGCACTCAAAAAGTAGCGCTGAAATGGTTAGGGCAAGAAATAACCAACCATACCTGCGCCACGCATACCACGTTAATGCCCGATCGACATTCGTAAAAGGCGCTGTTCGTCCGGACCCGATACGAAATAGATCCAATACCTTTGGCATCAACCTTTCCCGCCGTTGACAGCGGAGATGCCGGATTCCGGTATGAGATACGCCGCAAGCAACCACCGCTCCAATCAACCACAGTGGAATGGCATAAGCCCTTAATTCATCCATTTTGAACAACACTAGCCCCGCGCCCATGAGAACAAAAATCCCCAACATACCTGTCAGTACAATCGCCTCATTGTTGACTCCGATCAGAAACAAGAAGGATTGAAGCAACAACGCCTCGTAAACACACAGGAACGGATATTGCCAGTAAGTAAATGGTAATGATTCATAACGGATCATACTATGGCTGCCAAGCAGTTCCTTATTTAGAACGGCAACACCACAGGCAATTATGCCCACCACAAGGATCACATAAATAAGGCTCACAATGGTCACATAGAATGTCGGAACCGGCATTGTCAGCACGTAGGAGCCTGGAGTCGCTTCCTTGCTCGCTCCCCCTTGCTGGGGTATGAGCATCAAGCGGGTGACAGTACTGAATCCAGCTAGAAAATATGCGCTTATGAGGAAATCAAACATCACAAAATCGTTGTACTTGGAGGGCGTGGCCCATATCCTTGAACCAATAAAAAAAAGAAGAGTGGCACCAAGACAAGCCCCTGCTATACCCAAGACATACCAGCGGGTTCGCAGCCATAAAGCCCAACACAGTGCAATGAATGGCGAACGCATGGCTCAGCCCTCCTTTACGGAAGCGACGGAGATTCCCGCCAGCTTTGTTCGTTTCCCGCGAACCCGTGCAACGAATATCTCCTCGAGTGAAGGTTCCCCAGCATCAACCACAGACGCTCCAAATTGTGCGGCAGCACGCTGGGGGATATCTGGATCGCCTTGCGTCAGGAATGTCCATTCTAGGCCGGCACCCGTGCGGGTGAGGGCGGTTTCGATCAACGGCGGCTGGGGCGGCGGAGTATCAAAGTGCAGCGTGAAGAGCCGGTATTCCGCTTTAATATCCGCAAGCGGCGCGGAAAACGCCAACCGGCCCTCGTGAAGAAACGCAACATGATCCGCCACGTATTCGACTTCATCCAGTAAGTGAGAAGAAAACAATACCGTCCGGCCTTCATCGGCAACGGTACGGATGATGGCGGACAAGATGTCATGCCGCACTACGGCATCCAGTCCCGAAGACGGTTCATCCAAAATCAAGAGATCAGGACGGTGCGCCAATGCTACTAATAATCCCATCTGCGCCCGCTGCCCCCGGCTTAGGTTCCGGATCTTAATCACGGGATCAAGCCCAAACAGATCGCGCAATTCCTCTGCATAAGCATCGTCCCATTGGGGAAAGAACGCGCGTGTAAACAGGATCAGCTCACGAACGCGCATCCAATCCGGCAAGTCCCGATTTTCCGATAGATAGCCCACGCGCGCCAGAACGCCTTCCGGATCATTGACCGGATCCATGCCGAACACACGCACCTTCCCCGACTGCGCCTTCAGCAATCCCATCAGATGCTTAACCAGTGTTGTTTTCCCAGCGCCATTCTCCCCCACCAAACCAAACACACACCCGCGTGGTATTTCCAGTGAAACATGCTCCAGCGCCTGTTTACGCCAAAATTTCCTGGACAGATCCTCTATCACCACCGGCGACCCGTTAGAAAAGCAACTACTCATTTTCCAAATCCTCCTGTATGCCACTTTCCGGTTCTGTGCCTCGATTTTGTAACCGCTGCCGGTAACGCGCCTGCATCTGCTCCATAATCTGATCAAAGTCAAAACCCAGGTGTTCCGCCTCCGCAAGAAGCGCGTCTATTCGATCGCATAAAATCGACATGCGTTCCCCCTGTTCCAATTGGAAACCATGCTCGTTAACAACAGTGCCTATCCCCCGCCGCGAGGTCACAAAACCCGCGCTCTCCAGTTCCCGGTAGGCCCGCGCCACCGTATTGGGATTGATAAGGAGTTCTTCCGCCAAACCCCTGATTGTGGGGAGTTCCGTGCCCACTGGCAAGCGGCCCGATGTAATCATTTGCCGGATCTGCATCACCACCTGCACATAGATCGGCACGCCACTTTTCAGTGAAATATGCAATCTCATGACGAACGCTCCAATATGCTTGTATTAAGATTTTAATACAAGTTATCAGATATGTCAACGGGAATCCACTATATGTGCAAGCGAAGGAAATAGAAGCGAAGCCTTTTTAACAAACCCAAAACCACGGGAGGGGGATCGAAAGTCTTTTTCCTAGGAATGTATACCGATGAAACGAATTCGAGCAATTATTGTATATAGCAGTTTTCTCTTTTTGGCCATGGGGGCGGCATTTCTGCTTTGGGCGATTAATGTTTCCCGGCCCATCTGCCTGGAAGATCGATATCCTGAGAAACAGGCCTCCGCACAAACCGTGACAAAACCGCAGACCAACCTCAACATTCTAACGTGGAACGTCCAGATGCTGCCAGCCATGTTTGGGACGTGGATCGCCAAGCTGGACAAGATGCAGCATCTGCGTGCGGCGTGGATTGCCGACTATCTCAAACAGCAGGAGTATGACGTGGTGTGTCTGCAGGAGGCCTTTGACCCGAAGTGCGTTAAACAGCTCGTGGACGGTCTTGCGGAGGCATACCCGTATGTCGTGTTGCCACGGTACGGCGGCTATCGCTGGCAGCAGAGCAACGGCGTGCTTTTTTTAAGCCGCGTGCCCATTAAACATATCGCGCATATCGTCTTTCCACGGGGCGCTGGTATAGAGCGGTTCGCCGCAAAAGGCTGTACGCTCGTCGAAGGCGTTAAAGACGGTCTTGCCTTTCAGATTGCCGGCACCCATTTCCAGACCGGCAAAGATCGTTTCAGGGAAGCGGACAGCAAAGTGGCGGCGCAGGATATTCTCAAGAAATATCAGCGGTCAAAGGTTCCGCAGTTTTTCGTGGGGGATTTCAATATAAAAAAGGGCACCCCATTATACGCCCGTTTATTGCAAGACTCTGGAATGAAGGATTTCCCTATAGACGATCCGCGGCCCTATACCTCCGATTCAAAAAACAGTTGGAAACAGGGCAAAAAGAAACTGGCCCATATCGACCATATCCTTTTAAATCCGGAGGGGACGGAAACCACCATTACCGTGCAGCACATTCAACGGGCAAAACGCGACTACAACGGCAAGACAATCGACCTGTCCGATCACTACGGCGTCATTGCAGAATCGCTCCTGAAGAATTAAGCAGTCTTTCCTGTACGTATGTTACTTAAAAAGTTTTTCCGCCTCTAACATCATTTCAGTAAAAGGCACACCAAATAATGATGGCGCCAATAGTAGCTCCCATCTCCAGGTGGGAGATTCTTTAAAATTGTTATAGACTCAATTCTCAAAAAACTCCCACCTGGAGGGTCTGTCGATTTAATAGCATTGTTACAGTATACGGAAAAAATCGCTTTCGCAAAATGCCACAGATTCAACGATCAGTAAGCCAGGAGACATTTTTGATACCCTCGAAATCCTCTTTCGGAGTGTTTTGGGGATTAAATCGACAGACCCTGGAGATGGGAGCTACTATTCGGAATTACTGCAATTATCAGGCATAGCCTGGAATTTCTGTAGTTGATATCTGACAGTCTTGACGCAGGATTGTAAATTCTGGTCAAATGTCTACGGTAACAATTTTGTTTTGTTGAGAGTGCCGTTTGTACACCACGCCGTAACGCACGCATGAACACAGGAGGATCCTTCGATGAGACACAACTCCCTTCCCACACGCCGTCAATTTATTCAGACTGCTGCCGCATCAACTGCGGCGGTTTCGACTCCCTTAATCCTGCCTGCCTGTGTCACGGGAGCAACGGGTAAAGCGACGCCAAGTGAGCGGGTAACCCTTGGGGTTATCGGGTTCGGTCCGCGCTGCAAATATGTCCTGCCGCAGATGCTCAGTCATCCGGATGTGCAGTGCATCGCCGTGTCAGATGTCGTGGGGAAACGCCGTGCCGCCGGCAAGGATCTTGTGGATAAACAGAACGGCAATACCGATTGCGTGGTGTACCGCGATTTCCTCGAACTTCTCGCGCGAAAAGACATCGATGCAGTGCTCATCGCCACGGGCGACCGGTGGCATGCTCCGGCATCCATACTTGCCGCGAAGGCGGGGAAGGACGTCTATAGCGAAAAACCCTGTGGAATCACCATCGGCCTTTGCCAGGAACTTTCGGAAACGATTAAAAGCACGGGCCGTGTTTTTCAAGCGGGGACGCAACGGCGCAGCGTGGCGAATTTCCAAAAAGCCATCGAACTTGTACACACGGGAAAGCTCGGAAAAATCCATACCCTCCACGCGAGCGTGTACATTCCGGAGATCAAGACGCAGTGGCTGCCGGGGGAACCAACGCCCGATCCGGACGTGGTAGATTGGAACCTGTGGCTGGGCCCCGCGCCGTGGCGGTTGTACAACAGCGAGTACGTCAGAGGCAGTTGGCGCGGTTTCTATGATTTCGATTCCGGCGCACGCCTGTTGGATTGGGGCGCGCACACCATCGACCTCTGTCAGTGGGCGAATAAAGCCGACGATACGATGCCCCTTAGTTTTGAGCCGGGCGAAAAACAAATTACGGCAATGTATGCCAACGGCGTCAAACTGGTGATCCACTTCCTTGAAACGCCTTTTGGGGATCGTCCGGGATGGATTCAATCGCTGGGCACGTGTCCCGTGCGATTCGAAGGCGACGAGGGCTGGCTCGAAGTGGGCGACAGCGGCGGGTTGGAGGTGCAGCCCGATTCACTCAAGCAGAAACTGCCGCCGCTCCCACAGGCGGAAGCAGGCATTGACGTAAAGGCTCATACCCGGAACTTCCTGGATTGCGTCAAATCGCGCAAACCCACCGCCGCCAACGAAGACGTGATGCGGCGCTCGCATATCGCCTGCCACGCCGCCGCGATGTCGTGGATGCTCAACCGCAAACTCGAATTGGACCCTGTAAAAGAGGCTTTCGTAAATGACGATGAGGCTAACCGCCTGCGCACCCGCCCCGCACGAGATTGGGCTGTGTAGCGTTTAAGAACAGTTTAAACCCCAAAGAACACAAAGAACTCAGAGAAAAAGAATGCTTTATGTATTACCCCCATTGGTCAATCGATAATTAAGTCCCCATTTTGTGCTCTATGTGCTCTTTGTGGTTAATTTTGTTTTTAATGTGAAATTCCTTATCTGCCCGCACGTGTTTCGAAAAAGGCAATGTTTCAATGATGGCGGACAGGCTGGTAGAATCTATCCCTGCTATGCACATAGGAGGAAACTGTGACCGCATTTTCAGAAAAGAAGGGGCATCCGGCGGGGTTGTATTTTTTATTCTTCACGGAAATGTGGGAACGGTTCTCGTACTACGGGATGCGATCCCTGCTTGTGTACTACATGATGAAGCAGTTGATGTTCTCCCAGGAGCACGCATCGAGCATCTACGGACTCTATACGGGGCTCGTGTATTTCACGCCGTTTTTCGGCGGCATCCTCGCCGACCGGTATTTGGGACAACGGAAAACGGTCTTCCTGGGCGGCATCATCATGGCGATTGGACATTTCCTCATGGCGGTTCAGAGTCTGTTTTATCCTGCCATGGCGTTTCTCATCATTGGGTGCGGGGCGTTCAAGCCGAATATCTCGACGCAAGTCGGAGGTCTTTATGAGGCGGGTGATCCTCGAAGGGACCGCGCGTACAGTATTTTCTATATGGGCATTAATCTGGGGGCTTTCTTCTCGCCGCTGGTCTGTGGAACGCTTGGCGAGGTCTTCGGATGGCATTGGGGGTTTGGCGCCGCGGGTGTCGGCATGCTCCTCGGGCTTGCCGTTTATACGCTGGGCCAAAAGCATCTTGCTCCGGATCAGATCATGTTGAACGCCTCACGAGAGACCGCACCGGAAGAAAAACCCCTTGGAAAAGACGAGGCATCGAGAATTTGCGCGCTTGTCATACTCTTTCTCTTCACCATTGTTTTCTGGGCCACGTATGAACAGCAGGGCAACACGCTCGCACTCTGGGCCGATGCCAATACGAATAGGATGATCTTCGGCTGGGAAATGCCGGCCTCCTGGTTTCAATCCCTTAATCCGATGTTTATCTTTTTGTTTATTCCAATCATCAACGTGTGGTGGTCTTCGCAGGCCAAGAGAGCCAAGGAACCGTCTTCCATCACAAAGATGGCTATCGGCTGCATCCTGCTGGGCATATCGTTTTTGGTAATGATACCCCCATCGCACACGGTTGCGGGCGGCGCGAAGGTGAACATGCTTTGGCTTGGGGCATGCATCGCCATTCTCACCGTGGGCGAGATTTATCTTTCCCCTATCGGCCTGTCGCTTGTCACGAAGGTTGCACCCGTCCGCATGGTTTCCATGCTTATGGGAATGTGGTTCCTGGCTTCCTTCCTGGGAAATTACCTCTCCGGCTATTTGGGAACCTTCTGGGAGAAGATGCCAAAGGAGTCCTTTTTTATTTTACTGTCTGCCTTGTCCATTGGCGCGGGACTGGGAATACTGCTTGTAAATAAACCCCTCAAACGCGCCATGACCCGGGGACAGGAAGGAACCGCCGATATTTAATTGCGGAATAGAAAATATATTTGGCCACAAACGCAAAGATGATTATGTGCTCCCTGCATTTGGTAATTATAGTCTTGTATTTTGTGTTCTTTGCGATCTTTGTGGCCAGTTCTAATTTTCGGTTTTCTTATACCTAATCACAGCGGCAGACGGTTTTGCGGGAAGAGTTATAGTGAGGCCTTTTTCCATGAGTTCGCGGCCGGTGCGGATTTCTTTGCCGGTGTCGAAATTATCTACTTCGTACTTTGTATCTGGGGTGAGATCATGAAGCAAAAAGGTTTTGGTTTCCTCGCCGCTATCCGGACGCCGGAAGGCCTGCACGACGCCGGAACCGGCTTCGGTGCGGTTGTATTGCCAGGCCAGCCAATAACCAGCAGCATGCCGCCACCCGGCGTTTTAAGATTGTAATAGGGAAAAGCCGCGTTGGTGGGCCGCCCTCCGTATGGTGCAAACTGTTCGGCAGTGCCTGGAGCAAGTTTCTTCTCAAAAGGCTCGAAACTGTCCGGGGTACACCAATCGCCCTTGGTCCCATACAACACAAATTCATCCCCCGCTCCACCCGCCAAGCGCATATCCAACCCCAAAACGTCCTTTAGGATAGGAGAGGATTCACTGCCTTCATTTTTAAAGTAAAGCGTCCATTCCACCGCCGGAAAATCTTCATACTCCACCACCACACATCGAACCACCAAACCGGATTGCCGATCATGCCACGACAGCGTGCGCTCCGTCCGTGCTTTATCTAATTCACGGATATCCGACTTGCCTTCCAATTGCGGCAGCAGGTCTGAAGAAGAGGCGCCGTTATACACAAAGGAAAATGGCAGCGCCGCGTTGCCCGAACCCAAATGCTCTGCTGCCCACTGTTTGCTCATGACCCGTTCTTCCCTTGAAGGAGGAGCGGCCTCCGCAAGAATTGAGGACATATCCGCCGCCATGAGCATCATGAGTAAAATGGCTGGTGTGTTTTTCATAAGGCTGCCTTTGTTGCTTCTCACTCCATGTTTCAAGAATGGATATCTATTCTGTTTATATCCGCATACCTCTGCCTCACCGTCCAACAAACCTATCTTGGGAGCAGCGATGGCACTTCAAAGCATAGAGATTTTGGAGCACCCTCTTCAACGCAGTGGCGCAGGGATGATTTCACAATTGCCTGGAAAAAATTGGGCTATTTCGCAATGCTAGGGAAATATGTGTGCGAAAGGAATGGCCGGGGATGCCGTATGTCAGGGGGGGGCGGTATATGCACTGTGAGGGATTGCGGGAGTATAATCATGGCGAGGAAATTCAAGCATGATGCCCGATACAAGCCAGTTACCCTATATTATCCAGCTTCTGGAGGATCCTTCCGAAGTGGTGCGGGAAGCGATTGTGAAAGAGTTGGCGTCGTTTGGGGTGGATCTGGAGGATGCTTTGGACCAGTTGCCTGCGCCGCCAGATGCTCATCAGCGGGAGGTCATATTTAACCTGCTCTCCGAACCGGCCCAGTGGCGCAGCCACCAGCAGGAGCGGCTGCGATCCTGCTGGGCTTCGTGGTATACCCTGCCGGAGCCCATAGACAAACTGGAGACGGCACTCGGATTCCTGGCGGACTTCCTGGAACCGCCCAACTTCCCAAAAACACGTGAAACCGCGCCAATCGGGAAATTGTTGGATGATCTCGCCGAGGCGTTTGGGCGGCAGGATGGCTCCCAGGATGCCTTGACGCTTGCGAAATTCCTTTTTGAAACCATCGGACTGAAGGGCATCCAGGATCAATATTACGACCCCAGGAAGAGCAGCGTACGGTATGTTCTCGAAACAAGACAGGGCATTCCGATCAGTCTGGCGTGCATTTATCTCCTCATCGGACACCGGCGGGGGTTGGATATCCGTGGGTGCAACTGGCCCGGCCATTTCCTTGCCCGCACCCCAGTCGGTGGAACCTGGATGCTGGTGGATTGTTTCAACGGCGGTCATGCACTGGATCAGGAATCCTTCTTAAAGATGCAGGGCCCTTCCCGGGAAGCCGCTCTGCTGATGCTCGAAGATGAACCCACCGTCGAAACAATTTTGGCGCGTGTGCTGCATAATCTGGTTCGCGCCTTCCGCCAGTATGAGGATGGGTGCAACGCCGATTTCATAATCGAACTGCTGAAAGACCTCAAGCAGCACGGCATGCATCACCCCGAGCCCCCGATAACCTGACAGCCACCGTCAAGATAACCCATCCCACTGCCGGCGCCCTCTCCATCGCACGTAGTTTACTTTTGGATGGCGGGGTTGGTAATGTATAGGTTTTGTGCGAAGAGAAACAGGGAGGAATCATGGAACCTGCCGTTACGCTAGTGTCGAGCATATGGGCCCAAATCCAGGGCATCCTCTGGCAATTGTCGCGCCAGCACCCCATGAATTATGTGTTATGCAAGATAGCCATCGCGCTGGTGCTGATTTACTGCCTGATAGCGCAACGGGAGAAGTTTTTCTTCCTGCTGCGTCCCTTGGGCCGGGTGAAACCAATCCGCCAGCTTTCGGACCGGATATCGGGAGCAGCGGCTTGGGTGTGGGCGAGGGAAAACTTTTTCCCGGCGATTGTGCCTGCCCTTCATGGTTTCTTGTTCTGTGTGCTGCTCACAACGGCATTTGTGGCCGCGGCGAACTATCTGGATTACGGAAAGTTCCGTTATGGCCGCTATCTCAACGCCTATGAGCATTACCATTACTACCTCGGCACCAAATATGCCAAGGAAATAGGCTACACCGGCCTGTATGCGGCGTCACTGATCGCGGACGACGAAACCGGGCGGAAATATACCAATGATAAAAAAAGCATCCGCAACCTCGCGACCGGAGGCTACATCAATGTAGACCAGGTAATCAAGGAGAAAGAGCTGTACAAGTCGCGTTTCTCGCCGGAACGGTGGAAGGAATGGGTGAAAGACGTTTCGTTTTTTAAACGGGAATTGGTCACCGGCCGGTGGAACGGCATTTTGCGCGATAAGGGCTATAACGCTTCCCCCGTTTGGACCACGGTGGTTGGGGGACTGTTCACGAGCCACGTGTCCACAGACAGCGAACGTGGAATGAATTTTCTTGCCTGTATAGATCTGATTTTAATTGGCACGGCGTTCGTCTGTGTTTGGTGGGCCTTTGGGGGACGCGCCGCGCTGTTGATGATCATCCTGCTTGGAACGCATTACATGATGCACTGGTCGCACATGAAGGGGGCTTTGGTACGCACGGATTTCGCCATGTCCCTGGTGATCGCGGTCTGCATGCTCAAAAAGCAGCATTATGTGATGGCGGGCGCGCTATGCGCATACTCGCTGCTCGCCCGCATTTTCCCCGGCGTGTTTCTATTCGGGATCGGCGCAAAATTTTTCTGGGAGCTGTTCCGGCTCGCGCGCGTGGCCGTGGATTCCCTTCACGGGCGGCATGGATATGGACGCGCCTTTTGGGCCCGAATCGCCCTCGTTGTGTTGCCGCAGATAGCGGTGGCGGGCGTGATTGTGCTGATTGCCTCCCGGGTATTAGCGGGCATGGGGTTGCCAGGGTTCCTGTGGCTGGCAGCCTGGCCGGCGGCGAGTGTGGGGCTGGTATTACTCGTGTGCGGCGCGTGGGGACTCCGGAAAGGCCTGATGAACACGCACTACTTGCAGTATTTTGTGTCGTTCGCAGTGACGGTGGCGCTTCTAGTGGGCGGTTCAATCGTGTATTCAGGCGGGTTGGATTTGTGGAAGGATTTCGGGTCGAAGATAGGGCGGCATAACAGCGATATTTCGCCGTGGCGCGTGGGATTCAAGTACATTTTCATCGGCCGGTTCAAAAGCGACTTCGACTGGCCCGCCTCCCTGAAATCATTGATCACAGGCGAAAGCGTGCCGCCCGCCGCTACGGCCCCTGGCGCGGCGCAGAAGCCTCCGGCGGTCAAAAAGCCCGAAAAACCCCTCGCTAAATTCGCACCCTTCACGCGCAGCATCTTCTACAAGGAACATCCCGGCCTGTGGTGGTCCATCATGGCGGTGGCGCTGACCTTGTGCCTGTTTGCAATCAAGGGGCTCCGGGACGACATGGCGCTGGCATTCAGTTTTGTGCCGACATTTTTCATGGTGTCGCCAACATACTATTACTACATCATGCTGCTCATCCCCATGCTGTTCTTTTCGTCGGAATTTGAGCGGCCTTCACGGGCTCTTGGCTTGGTCTGGATGTACCTCACCGCCATGGCCGGATACTATTTCTATTACATGTGGAAGCAGGAATTCCCGACGTACTACTGGCTCTCCTGGATGATCATGCTGATGTGCATCTACATGCTGATCCTCGCCTTTATGGAAAGTTATTGGTTCTCCCGCCGCTCCCCTGTCGTGCTGCCGGCGGAGGAAACGCCTGCGGAATCCGCTACAGCTCCAGCGTAGTCTGGTTGCGGCCTTTCGCTTTGCTTTGATACATCAGCTTGTCGGCCCGTTCAACACATTGTTCCGCGGTTTCCTCGGGATCGGCAAGCACCGCCCCCACCGACACCGTGACGCCGATCTCTTTGCCCCCGCTCTGCAATTTCGATTCCTCAATGTTGACCCGGCACCGCTCGGCCACTTTTTCCAGCATGTCGTCGGTGATATTGGGAAGGATCACAACAAATTCCTCTCCGCCCCAGCGCCCCACAAAATCAAAGGAGCGCAAACACGATCGCAGCGCCTGCGCCACCATGCACAAAACTTCGTCGCCCACGGGATGACCGTACGTGTCATTGATGGCTTTGAAGCGATCGATGTCGACAAAAAGCAGTCCGAAGCTCCAGTCATAACGGCGCAATTCTTCAATGGCGTTTTGCAGGGTCATCTGGGCGTAGCGGCGGTTGCCCACCCCCGTCAGCGGACAGATCAGGGCAAGTTCTTCGAGCTCCTCTATACGTTGTTTCGCGTACATCTTGGAAGTGTTGTCGCTGAATACTTCCAACGCCCCAATGGCCTCCTCCCGGCTGTTCAACACCGGACTGATCCGCGTTATTACCGGCACGGTATGGCCCGACTTGTGCCGGAAAAAAAGTTCCTTTTCACGGATGTTTCCGTCATTCATGCACAGGCACAGAGGACACTCCCCTTTAAATATGGGTTCTCCCCGATTGTCCAAATGACCCAGGAGTTCCGGCGTGCATACTTTATCGAGGACGTCGATCCGATCGTATCCGGTGATCCGTTCCGCTCCCCGGTTCCAATAGGTGATCCGCCGATCATGGTCTACGATATAGACTCCGTCGTGCAGATGCTCCAACAACGTTTCGTGCGTTATGTTCTCCAGCACCATGGTACATCTCCCGGCGTTCCCGCCTTCCTCACCATAGACTACACAATTTTCAGCAAAGTATAAAGAGGATTTTTTCCGAACCTTTTCAATGGCAGGATTTACTGATGCATATTGCCCCGTGGCTTCCCCGCCAGGGTTATGTTTATTTACTACAAATGATATACTTGCCTTGACGGTATAAAGAGGAGGGTTTTTGGCATGTTTACTCGAATCCTTGCCACAATTAGCATGTTGTTACTTACGGGATTTCCAGCCGCGGCGCAGTATCACTCGGCGGACACAAACCCCGGCCAGCAGATTTCGCTCAGTGCGTTGTTACGGGTCGTCCAATTCTTCAATTCAGGCGGATATCACACCGAATGCGGCACCGAAGACAACTTCGCGCCGGGACCAGGCAGCCTTTTCGAGTGTGCCGCCGAAGGGGAGGAAACCATCGAGCTCCCCGGCTGTGTTGCACTCACCATGGCCTGGATTCCGGCTCGCCAGGTAATATTTTTATCTTGCGCTCTCCATACACATGCAGGTAAATTATGAAACACCAACTTCCTTCAAATAAGGAGAAAAAACATGGGCGACAAAGGAAAGAGAGACAAAGGCCAGAGAGAATCAATGAAGAAACCCAAACTTACCCTTATGGAAAAGCGCAAGAAAAAACACGAAAAGAAAAAAGCCCAATAGAGCGAAGCCGGAGAAGAGCGCCAGCGATATCCCCGGCGCTCCCCATGAAACCCGCCCTGGCTGAGATGCCCCAAAACACAGTTCCTATTTATTCTTAAAAACATCATCCCCGTAAAGGCGGGTATCCAGCAGGGTACGCCATGCATACCAATTTTCTACCCCGTTCTGAAAACTTGTCTATGCCCGTGTGAGTATTTTCACGGTGTCAGAGCGAACCTAATATTCATGGAAAATCTCAGAAAAAGGGTTCTGGACGCCTCTCAAAAACAGCCTTTTCACATCCTTATCCCGTTGTGGGACACCCCATGATGTGCACGGTTCATTTTGAAAGTTGAATCTTGGGTTGAAGAATAATGTACGTGGGAAGACCGAGCAGTTGGTACCGCTCCCACACCTCTTTTACGGGTGATGTTTTGGGATCTTCCGCCTGGTATTTGATTTTCACATACCCCTTGAGCCGATCCTGCACCGACGGATCCTTTAAGGTGGTTTTATTCATCGCCAGACAGTTCTTGCACCAGGTGGCCCAGAAATCGAGGAGCACCGGCTTCTTTTCCGCCTGGGCCTGTTGCAGACCGGCTTCCAGGGAGGTGATCCAGCCTTCCTCTTCCGTGGCGCTGATTTCGACCGCTTTCCGATCCACACCGTATTGTTCGCTAAACAGGCTGTAGGCCAGGTGCCCGTAATACAAGGCAAACGCCAGAATGAAAATGCCGAATGCCTGCTTCACGCGGGTCATCCACACGCCGGGCTTCGGCAAGAAGGACAAGCCCGCCCCGGCAAAGGGCCACGGGAGCGCCATGCCCACGCCAAGCAGAAACGGCAGAAGCAACGCCGCCCAGGAGCCTTTGGCATACAGATCTTGCGCGTACACAATGGTGTAAATCACGACCGGCGCCACGCACGCGCCCGCGAGCAATGCGGAGATTGAGCCCATCACAAAGGCAATCACAAAACTCCCTTTTTCGTTGCGGCGGAGACCAATGTTCGCCTGATATTTGGAGAAGTCGATATTGATTACTTCGAACATTGCAAGGGCAAGCACCACGAATAACACGGCGATGGCGCCATTGAACCAATAGGTGGAATTTATGGAGCCGAATGCGCTCGACAACCCCAGCACCACCACAAGCCCCAGAAGGCCGTAGACCATGGCAATCCCCGCGCCATAGGTTCCGCCGAGCGCAAAGCCGCGTCCGCGCGATCCCGCGCGCGCGCCCGCCCCGATAATCGCGATGTTGATGGGGATCAGCGGAAGGACGCACGGCGTTAGATTCAGCGCAAGACCGCCCCCCAGCACTAGCAGTACGACGAGCCACAGGCTTTTGTTTGCATAGGCATGCGAGGTGGTTTTACCGTGCTCGGCACTGTCAATGAACTCCAAAAATTCCTGGGTGGAAGCATAACCGGACAAACGCCCGGATTCCTGAAAGGCATCCGCCAGTGTCAGCCATTGGGCGGCCCCGGCATCGGTTTGCGCCGCGTCATCTGTTTTTTTTTCCAACGCTGGTTTCTTCTCGTCTTCCGTGGTCCATGCAATGGACTTGAATACATCCGCCGTTTGTGGAACGAGCGCCTGATCCTTAGGAACCACCTTTACCGGAATTTCCACCTCCACGGTATTTGGCGGCGCGCACGCCTTGTCATTACATGCCTGATACTGGAGTTGTCCCTTCAGGGTATGCGTTTTGAGTTCCACCGAATTGGCGATTTTAATGACCATGCCGATGCGGAATTCCGATTCATACACCGCCAGATCATCCGGTGAAAAACTGAGCTTGACCACCTTGTGCTTGGGATAAATGATTTTTTCGACCATGAAGCCGGGCGTTTCCGTCAAGGTAAGTTCCGTGGGAATAGAGAACTCATCCAGGGGCTTGTTGGAATTGACATGCCACCCCTTGTCAAAATTAAACGTGAACACAACACGGGTTTCCGCGCCGGGATGCGCTGCATCAGCCTCCAGCACGGCCTTGTAGGCAACCTTCGGCCCGCCCATGCCCGGCTGCGCGAAAACCATGGTCATCCACAGCAAGGCGCACACCGCGACCGCCGCTTTCCCGCCTGCTATTTTATGCATCATTCATCTCCAGCAAGATTCATCATTTCGTAACATTTATTTCAACGATAATCTTCCACGTGCAGCTAATTTTAAACCATTTCACATGAAATTCTAATTTTTCCCGGGTAGTATCTCCGTATCATCGGTTCGATTGTCAATTTTCTAAAATTACCGCGGACCTTCTCCAATACGGTATGATCTTCATCAAGGAAACCAAAACATGACACCCAAGAACTATCTGATCGATATGGACGGAGTGCTGGTGCGCGGGCGCACGGTCATCCCGGAAGCGCGCATTTTTGTCCAACGGCTTAAAGAACGCAGCGCCAAGTATCTCGTACTTACCAATAATCCCATGTATACGCCGGGCGATCTTTCACATCGTTTGAATCTTATGGGACTGGATATCCCCGCAGAGAATATTTTCACGTCCGCCATGGCCACGGCGATGTTTCTGCACGCGCAGAATCCCAGTGGAACGGCCTTTGTCATCGGTGAAAGCGGCCTGACCAGCATGATTCACCAGACGGGATACGTCATTACGGATCATAATCCCGATTACGTCGTATTGGGCGAAACGCATGCCTACAGCATCGACGCAATCACCAAAGCCATCCGCATGGTCGCGGCGGGGGCGCGGTTTGTCGCCACCAATCCTGATCCCGCAGGTCCCACAGAAGAGGGCTTGGTGCCCGCGTGCGGAGCCATGGCCGCGCTCATCGAAAGCGCCACGGGCCGCGCGCCATTTTTCGTAGGCAAGCCCAATCCCTATATGATGCGCAGCGCGATGAAGCATCTTGGGGTGCATTCCGAAAACACCGTCATGGTGGGCGACCGCATGGACACCGACATGATCGCCGGGGTGCAGTCCGGCCTCGAAACCATCCTGGTGCTCACCGGCGTCACCACGCGGGAAATGGTTGCGGCGTTTCCGTATCGCCCCACGCAGATTTTGGAATCGGTGGGCGATATTGAAGTATAAAAACCTCTTTCTTTTCGCGAGAAAAATTACCATTGCCTTACGCACGTTCGCCTTCGGCGGGCCATGCTTACGGCACGCAGCACTCCGAAACGGATTGCTGGGGCAAAAAAAGTGGGGATATAAACCTATTCGCCTTTGAAGAATCCCGCGTTTTTGCGGACCCGCAGCCGAAGGGCGTTTAGCCGGATGAATCCGGTGGCGTCGGCTTGATTGTACGCGCCTTGATCTTCATCGAAGGTGCTGATCTTTGCATCGAACAGCGTTTTTTCCGCCCGCCGTCCGGCGATGATGCAATTGCCCTTGTACAACCGCAGCCGTGCGGAGCCGGTGACGTTCTCCTGGCTCTTGTTCACGAAGGCCATGAGTGCTTCCAGTTCCGGCGAATACCAGAAACCGTTGTACATGAGCTGGGCGATTTTCGGGGACAGTTCGTCGCGCTGAAGCATGACTTCGCGATCCATGGTGAGCGATTCGACCGCCCGGTGCGCCGCGTACAGGATGGTGCCGCCCGGCGTCTCGTACACGCCCCGCGACTTCATGCCGACGAAGCGGTTCTCCACAAGGTCCACGCGGCCGATGCCGTTCGCGCCGCCAAGTTCATTCAGTTTCGCCAGTAAGGCATCGGGCGCCATGCGCACGCCATCCACCGCGACCGGTGTGCCTTCTTCAAAATCAACGATGACATAGGTCGGCGTATCCGGGGCGTCCATGGGATCCACGGACAGTACAAACATGTCCTTGGGCGGTTCGTTCCAGGGATCTTCGAGAATGCCGCCCTCAAAAGAAATGTGCAACAGATTCCGATCCGAGGAATACGGTTTCGCTGCCGTCACCGGCACGGGAATGCCGTGCTGCTTCGCGTACTCGATCATTTTTTCCCGGCTGTTCAACGTCCAATTGGGATCCCGCCACGGCGCAATGATCCGGATATTGGGTTCGAAGGCCATACAGGTCAATTCGAAACGGACCTGATCGTTGCCCTTGCCGGTAGCGCCGTGCGCAACGGCATCGCCGCCGACTTCCCGGTACACCTGGACTTGGCCTTTGGCGATTAGGGGCCGTGCGATGCTCGTGCCCAGCAGGTAAGATCCTTCATAGATCGCGTTGGCTTTCATGGCAGGGAATACGAAGTCGCGGGCGAACTCAAGCTTAAGATCTTTGACAATCGCCTGGGATGCACCGGTCTTCAGCGCCTTCTGACGGGCAGGTTCCGTCTCCTCGCCCTGGCCGACATCCGCGATATACGCCACGATTTCCGCCTTGTAGGTTTCCTGCAGCCACTTCAGGATTACCGAAGTGTCCAAACCGCCGGAATACGCTAATACGATCTTCTTTACTTTACTTGCCATAGCCGTTCGATCCTTTTTTTATAAACACAGATTGCACGGATTTGAAATTCTATTTCAAGAGATTCATGGTACACCGCTTCTAAATAACCAGGACCTAATTCCCGATGCACCTCCATCGCCGCTCCAATAATCTCCTATGTTTGTTTATCTTCATCCATGGGTTCATTAATCTATGCAAATCCGTGAAATCTGTGTCTACTTCTTAATCGTCTACTTCATCAGCGTGGCCATGATGGCCTTTTGTGCATGGAGGCGGTTTTCCGCCTGATCGAATACAATTGAGTTCGGGGCGTCCATGACGTCATTGGTGACTTCGCTTCCCCGGTGCGCGGGGAGACAGTGCATGAACAATGCGCCGGGTTTTGCCATCGCCATGACGCGTGCATTCACCTGATATGGTTTGAATACTTTTTCGCGCGCTTTGGCTTCCTCTTCCTGACCCATGCTGGCCCACACATCCGTATAGACTGCATCGGCGTCTTTCACGCCAGATTCGAGGTCGTGCGTAATCACAATTTCGCCCTTGGCGTCTGCCTGCGCCCTTGCTACGATATCCGGATCGGGGCCATAGGCAGGCGGGCAGACCAGCGTGAGGTTCAGGGGCAAACGTGCCGCGAATTCGGCCCAGGAATGAAACACATTATTGCCGTCGCCGACAAACGCGAGCTTCAGCGAACTGAAATCCTTTCCAAGATGCTCGCGCATTGCCTGGGCATCGGCCAGAATCTGGCAGGGATGCAGCTTGTCCGTAAGCGCATTAATGACGGGCACGGAGGAATACTGCGCGATTGCCAGCACATCGTCATGCTTGTACGTCCGGGCCATGATGCCGTGCACCCACCGTTCGAGGTTGCGCGCCACATCCGGCACCGATTCCCGTTGTCCAAGTTGCGTGTCGATGAGCACAGCATCGCCGCCCAGTTGGAACATGCCAATCTGAAAGGTCAGGCGGGTGCGCAGGCTGGGCTTTTCAAAAATCATGGCCAGCGTTTTGCCTTCCAGCAGCCGGTGCGGGATGCCTTCCTTCCGCTGCTTTTTCAGCAAATCGGCAAAATCGAGCAATCCCACAATTTCATCGGTACTGAGATCCAAGAGGGATATGAAGTCTCTTACCATTCCAATTCTCCAAGGCAGGCGGCGAGTTTGCCCACCACCTGCTCAACTTGTTCTTTGGTAATGATGAGCGGGGGCAGAAACCGCAGTACATTGGGGCCGGCAGGTCCGCAAATGATGCCGGCATCCAATAGTTTGCCAATCAACGGCGCGACAGCATCTTTAAACTCGATGCCGATGATCAGGCCTTTCCCCCGAACCTCAACTATGCTGGCATGCTCCGCGGCCAGTTTGTCCAGTAAATGGAAAAAATGAAGGCCCACCTGGGCCGCGTTGCTGATAAAGCCGGGTTCGGTGAGCACCTGAATCGTTGCGAGAGAGGCCGCCGCGCTGAGCGGGTTGCCGCCGAAAGTACAGGCATGCATGCCCGGTTCAAATCCCGAGGCGGCTTCGTCGGTGCAGCCCATCGCACCGATGGGTACCCCGTTCGCAAGTCCTTTGGCAAGGGTCATAATGTCGGGAGTAATGCCGTAATCCTGATGGGCGAACAATACGCCGGTCCGTCCAAGGCCTGTTTGCACCTCATCAAAAATTAACAGGACATTCTTTTCCGTGCAGAGTTTCCGTACCGCCTGAAGGTAGCCAAGTTCCGGCATCCGCACGCCGCCTTCACCCTGGATTGGCTCGATTAAAACGGCACCGACATCGGGCGTGATCGCAGCTTCCAGGGCAGCCAGATCATTGAACGGCACATACTTGAATCCTTGGGGCAGCGGCTCAAAGCCCTTTTGATATTTCGGCTGGCCGGTGGCTGTTATCGTGGCCAGAGTACGGCCATGAAAGGATTGTTCCGCTGTGACGATAACTGGTTTCGGCGTGCCTTTCTGCACCCAATACCGCCGCGCCAGCTTAATGGCCGCCTCATTCGCCTCGGCGCCGCCGTTGCAGAAAAACCATTTGCGCGCAAAGCACAGTGAGGAGAGCAGTTCCGCAAGCTGCACCTGCGGCTCGATGTAATACAGGTTGGACACATGGACCAGCTTTGCGGCCTGTTCGCAAATCGCCTGGGTCACGGCGGGATGGCAATGACCGAGGTTGCACACGGCAATGCCGGAAAAGCAATCCAGATATTCTTTCCCGTCGGCGTCCCACAGGCGCACCCCCTCGCCCCGGGTCAGCGCCAGTTTCCTGGCGCCATAGGTGTTGATGATGAATTGATCGTTGAGCGACTTGATTTCTTCTGTTTTCATGACCACTTACTCCCTGCCATTACTTCTTTGAATACCTTTATTGCTTTTTATGCGCAGTGCCGTTAGTCCTTAGCGCTGCTTTTTTTTGACGGCTTAGCACTGCTGCTTTCGGCCGGTTTACTCTCGGTTTTTTTACTTTCGGCCGGTTTGCTTTCACTTTTGCTTTCCGGTTTCGTCTCTCCCGAAGGAGGGGTTCCCTTTTTCTTGTAATCCGTCTCATAGAAGCCGGAACCCTTGAAAATGATGCCCGCGCCGATCCCGATCATCTTTTCACACCGGCCCTTGCATTTCGCGCACTTTACCTTAACCGTCGCGGTCATGGAATGAAATACATCCTGTTCATGACCGCATTTCGTGCATTGATACGTATACGTCGGCACAGATACCACTGCCTTTCCCGGCTAAAAATAACCGATCTACTCCAAATTCAAAAAAACCTCCCCCACCGCAAAAATCATGGGAAAAGAAGTAATTTAGCAGTTTTCCATCCGTTTTTCAAAAGAAAGTTGACATTCCGAAAGGAAAAACAGGGCCAAGGAATCGCTTCTCCGCCCTGTTTCGGGAGATTAACCAACTGTTGGACGGCTTAAATGTCGTAATACAAGTAAAATTCGTAGGGATGCGGACGCAACTGGACGGCTTCCACTTCCTTGACTCGTTTGTAGTCGATCCAGGTGGTGAGCACGTCTTCGGTGAAGACATCGCCGCGGGTCAGATAATCGTGATCTTTCTTGAGGTGCGCAAGGGCTTCGCCGAGGCTTCCGGGGACCTGCGGGATCTTGGCCTTTTCTTCCGGCGGCAGATCGTAGAGGTCTTTGTCCATGGGTTCGCCCGGATCGATCTTGTTCTGGATGCCGTCTAGACCGGCCATCAGAATTGCCGCGAACGCCATATAGGGATTGCACGAGGGATCGGGCACGCGGAATTCAACGCGTTTGGCTTTCGGGCTGGGGGAGTACATCGGGATACGGCAGCAGGCGCTGCGGTTGCGCGCGGAGTAGGCGATGTTCACAGGGGCTTCATATCCCGGCACGAGGCGCTTGTAGCTGTTCGTGGTGGGGTTGGTAAAAGCCACGAGCGAGTTCGCATGGCGCAGCAGCCCGCCGATGAACCACAGGGCTTCCTGGCTGAGGCCGGCGTACTTGTTGCCCGCGAAGAGCGGCTTGCCCGCTTTCCACAGGGAAACGTGACAGTGCATGCCAGAGCCATTGTCGCCGAAGAGGGGCTTGGGCATGAAGGTTACGGTTTTGTTGTTCCGGCGGGCGACGTTCTTGATGATGTACTTGAACATGGTGAGTTGGTCGGCCATGGTGACAAGCGGCGCAAAGCGGATGTCGATTTCAGCCTGGCCGGCGGTGGCCACTTCATGGTGGTGGCATTCGATGTTGAGGCCGGCGTCGAGCATCACCTGGACCATCTCGCTGCGGAGGTTGTGTTGCTGATCCGAGGGCGGGATGGGGAAGTAGCCTTCCTTATGGCGCAGTTTGTAGCCGAGGTTGGGGTTTTCCACGCGCCCGCTGTTCCAGATGGCTTCCTCACTGTCGATGTAGTAATAGCCGCAGTTCGATTCCTGGCCGCAGCGGATGTCGCTAAAGATGAAAAACTCCGCTTCAGGGCCGAAGAAGGCGGTGTCGGCAATGCCGGTGGATTCGAGGTAATGCTCGGCCTTGGTGGCGATGTTGCGCGGGTCGCGCGAGTAACGCTCCTTCGTGATGGGGTCGAGAATGTTGCAGTAGAGAATCAATGTCGGGATGACCGAAAACGGATCGATGGTGGCCGTGGTGGGATCGGGCACAACCAGCATATCGCTTTCGTGGATGCCCTGCCAGCCGCGGATCGATGATCCGTCGAAGCCCAAGCCGTCTTCAAACAGACTTTCACTCAATTCCGCCGCTGGAATGGTGAAATGCTGCTGCAATCCGGGGAAATCCATAAACCGGAAGTCAATGAATTTGATGCCCTTTTCCTTTGCCAGTTTCAGGACATCTTTCGGTCCAAAATTCTTTTCCATTATCCTTGTCCTTTCGTTCGTACTGGGCCCACAATGCCCGTCAATTATCACCGCACAGTAGCCGCACGAGGCTGCGCTCCAAGCCCTAGCTTAGAACCATTTCCCCGGTTTCTCCGGTACGTATCCGAATCGCTTCATGAACCGGCGATACAAAAATCTTGCCATCGCCGATCCGGCCCGTGGAGGCTGCTTTAACAATTGCTTTCACCACGGGTTCGAGCAATTCATCCACAATCACAATTTCCAATTTAACCTTGGGAAGGAATTCCACGACGTATTCCGCGCCGCGGTAAAGTTCCTTGTGCCCTTTCTGACGGCCGAAGCCTTTTACTTCGGTTACGGTCAATCCTTGCACGCCAACCTGGGCGAGCGCTTCTTTCACTTCTTCCAGTTTGAAGGGTTTGATGATGGCTTCCACTTTTTTCATTGCAATTGACTCCTGTTGGTGATGGGCAATCTTCCACTATAGTGTCCGAAACATGGGGTGTCAATGATTGCCGCAATCACAGGATGTATCCTTCTTCGCCATGCAGAGTACTGTCCAAGCCTTCGGTTTCTTCTTCCGAACTCACGCGCAGACCCATTACAGCGTCCAACACTTTTAAGATGATAAAGGTGACAACACCGCTCCATACCAAAGTAATTACCACAGCCAGCAGTTGGTAGAACACCTGTGTGCCCATGCCGGGATAGCTGGCCACATGCCCGCCGAGGGCCGGAGCCGCGAACACGCCGGTCAGTAGCGCGCCAACCGTTCCGCCCACGCCATGTACGCCAAAGGCATCCAGCGAATCGTCATAGCCGAACGCTTTTTTCACGGTCGTGGCGCCGAGGAAACAGAAGATCCCGGCGGCCAGACCTATGGCCAACGCACCCATTGGTCCGCAGCTTCCTGATGCGGGGGTAATGGCCACGAGCCCGGCGACCGCCCCAGTGGCCGTGCCCAAAGCACTGGGTTTTCCATGTTTGATCCACTCGATGAACATCCAGGTCAGCGCGGCCATGGCCGTGGCCAATTGCGTAGCCAGCATCGCCATCCCAGCGTCGCCGTTCGCGGCGACCGCGCTGCCTGCGTTGAATCCGAACCATCCCACCCAGAGCATGCCTGCGCCGGTCACGGTCATCGTCAGGTTGTGCGGCGGCATGGGAGTGGCGGGATATCCTTTACGCTTTCCCAATATCAAACACGATACCAGCGCGGCAATGCCGGCATTGATGTGCACGACGGTTCCGCCCGCGTAGTCCAGCACGCCCCAATCAAAATAAAGGGCGCCGGGGCCTGACCATGCCATGTGGCAGATGGGGATATAGGCCAAGGTCAGCCACAGAGCGGTGAAGATCATCATGGCGGAGAATTTCATGCGCTCCGCATAGGCGCCGCAAATCAATGCGGGCGTGATGATCGCGAAGGTCATTTGGAAGCAGATGAACACGCTTTCAGGAATGGTTCCGTGGAGCGTGTCCGCCCGGCAGTTATTAAGGAATAAGGCGCTTATACCGCCAATGATGCTGTTGATATTCTTCACATTCGCCGCCATATTGTCCGTCGAAAATGAAAACGTATATGCATACACTGCCCACAGCACCGAAACCAGCGCGGTAATGCCAAAACACTGCATTAAGACGGAAAGCACGTTCTTAGACCGGACCAGCCCCCCATAAAAAAGAGCAAGACCGGGAATTGTCATAAAAAGCACCAACGCCGTCGAGGTGAGCATCCAGGCCGTATCGCCGGTATTCAGCGTGGGTTCTTGGGCAGCGGCCGGCAGTGACATCATCACGGCCCCGCCTGCCAGAAGCCCTAGCTTGCTGTGCCACGCTATCGTTGTTGAAGTCTTTGTGTTCACCGTTCATTTCCTCCAGCGGTTTTTGGGTGGTCCCAGGGGCCGCGCCATTCACGATCCCTTAATGTTGAAGAAACCTTGCCCAACACCCGTCGGAATATTCTTGTACGGGCTTGTTTCTCTCAGAAATGCCATATCTGGTAGCCAGCACAAGTATGAGCACTAAAAAGCAACTGTTGTGCCAATATTCTAAAATGAGTGGAAAATCATTCGGCGGAGGGCAAAAAAAGAGTACTTAGTCCCTTCTAATATGCTGTAAAAAAAGAGGTTATGGGGTATCTGAGAAAGTCTTAAGATTTGCCTGTATACAGAAACAGCATGATGCAGTTAATGGCCCCATGTTCGTAGATCACCCTACCATTTGGTAGGTTGCGCATGGTCACAACACGCTTTGGTAGGAATTAAAGGGGGTGTAACATCCGGGGTATGCTTTTTCTGCTTACTGCCGTAATACATCGTCCAAAAGGCCGCGCAAGAGGGGTGCAGGCCCTTTTTTCTTTGGCGGGTTTTGTGTAGGAGGAGAAGGGGAAGAAGGGGTGGATACATTATTTTCCTGTGATACGGGGGCCTTTTCCTTCCCTATGGGAAGCACACCGGGTTCGAGGCGCACTTTCGGATCAAAAGGAGAACCAGTGGCCCGAATACGGAAGCCGGTTCCGCTTTTCAATACGTCAAGGACCTGTCCCACCACGGGCACCACATCCACAATCCCGGTGACGGCTTCCAAGAGATTCAATCCCAAGGAAACATCCATGGAGTCGCCAGGCAGATCGATAAGGCCGCTTCCTTCCATGGCGTAGGCAGGATCGTTCAGCGTGAATTTTTCGATGGTCATTCGCCCATTTTGAGCGGCAAGTTTCAATCCGGATTTCTGAAAAGTCAATCCTTCGTCCTTCAGGGATGGGATGCGCAGCCGCAACACTTCCGTGCTCTTTAGCACGGCGAGCAGTTTGGTTGCATACCCATGTTTTCCATACGACCCCTTTTCCGCATTCAAATCGAGGGCGCCGTTAATGCCTCGGTAGAGTTCCTGCCCTGAGGCCAATGGCATACTGAGTTTGACGGGACCTGATGTGGCGCCGCGGAAACCTTGCGGTTCCTGACTCATCAGGTCATCCAACAATTTCAGGTCCATCTGCTGGAAATTGAGATCCATGTTAAGCGTGTTGGGTGTTCCATAGAGAACCCGGACCGTGCCTTTTACCGTTCCTGTTCCATAGCCAAACGACAGGGCATTCATGTCGAGGGAATCCTGGGCAAAGAGTAGATCGGTGTGCACACGGTTCAATTGTGCGCGGCGGTAATACAGCGATTGCACATCCACAACGCCCTTCCCTGTAATCCGCTGGGATGGAGCGGCGGAGGGAGAGGCCGGGGCAGGTGCAGGCGCCGGAGCGGTTTTCGTGTCGGATGGGGACTTGGACAGGGAAGCAAACGTGGTATACAGGGCTTCAATCGCGTTCAGGTTCAGTTTCGATCCGGTAACGGTGGCGTCGATTTGACGGTTACTCAGCGAGGCGTTAATAAGCGCATCGCTGTCCGCTCCTCGAATACTCAAGTTCTTGCAGGCCCAGTTTTCATTTGCATACGAGATATCGCCGGACATGGAATCGATGGCCGCATCCGGGGCAAAGGTAAATCCAGTGTTGTCCAGATGCAGGGCTACAGAAAACGGTTGCGTTTCAATGGAACCCGAAACTTTCCCGGACGCCTTTCCGCCTTTTGCGAGTAACTCGGACAACGGAGCAAGATTGACCTGAAGATTGGGGATGTTGGGAGACGGTCCATCGAGCATGACCTGAATTTGTTCCTGATAAAAGCGTATGCTTGCTGATACCGGCGCAAACGGACTGGTTTTGTTGCCCAGTGCCACTTGCACCGACAACGGGGCATCTATTTTCTTTTCCAGATATTCGCCGGCGGTGATGATGGTTTTTTGCAGATCCAGATTTGCACTGAAGCCACCTTTACCGTAGCCTCCGGTCATGTGCAAGGCGGCGGGGCCGGTGGCATGAATGGAACCGGGGATCACGGGCTGCAACGAATCCAAGGGGATTTCTGAATCGAGATCAAGCTGATCCAATACGAGCCCTTCTTTTTTCTGGTCGAAATAGAGCGTGGCATTTATGGAGGGGGCGCCTTGACGTTTAACGGCAAGATACATGCGCCCGTCCTGTGGTTTCTTGGGCTGATAGGTGACATCGAATGTGGATGGGCCAAAGGCTTTGAACACTGCTTCGGCATAGGGGCGGGTGGATTCACTGGTCACAAACGACAGCGCTGCACGGGGCAGATCAAGGGAGACGGTTCCCCCAATAGTTTGATCGGCCAAGGTGTATTGACCTGTGCCCTTCACGGTTCCATAGTGTTCGGAGGAAGCGGATGCTTTCCCTTCCACCCTTTTCCCATCGCTCGTGAATGCCACGGCAATGTCAGAAATTTTGTCTTGATACGCCGGGGTCACGATGCCCAGCTTTCCTGACGTTACATTTCCCTCAATTTTCAGATCGTCCGGAAGCCCTTTCCCGGGGACGATGGTGCATTTGATCTGCTTAACTGCGCATGCGCCATCCAGGTCGCGCACGGTGTCCTTGGGAAGAAACGCCGTTACCAGGGGATTTGCCAGACTGAATGCCCCATTCAAGTCCAACGCAATAGTCTTTTTTGTAAGGTCAGGGCGGATATCTCCGGAAATCTTCAGGTCTCCACTTTTCAATTCCTTAATATGAAGGGCGTTGTTGACGGTTTCAATACTGCCGGTGATATTCGCCGCCATAACTGCGCCATCGGCGCGTAGCAGATCCACACCGTGTCCTTCGATAGTGCCGGAAAGCACTTTCCATTCGCCGCCTTTTTCCGAACCCGCCACTATGTTGCTCAGTGTGAAGGCTCCTTCCTTTTGTGCCTTCAGGGCGTATCCTGGAATGGGAACCAAGGCAAGTAAAACCCGTAATCCTTCACCATTGCATGCCGCCGATGGAATCGTGATGCGCATGTCGCCGCCGGGCACAAAGCGCGCCTCGGCCTTCAAATCCAATCCTGGGGCGGTCAGTGCGGCGTCCTGTAGAGTCAGGGCGCCTTCACTCCAAGCGGCCTTGCCCTGAATTGCTCCGGAAAACGCTTTGGAAATATCAGTGTGAAGCGTTCCAGAAAGATCCGCGTGAATACTGGAAGGCGGTGTGCCCGAAAACTTCGCTTCCAGGCCAATGGTGGTGTGGGGCACGCTGGCATTTCCCACTAAATCCTCGATATCGAAATGTTCTACCTTCGCCGAACCTTCCAACAGCGGCGCGTCCTGGATGCTCTGATCCATACTCAGATTGGCTGCCAGCCGCGCTTCTGGGCCCAGAAAAGGCAATGCGGCGCTGAGATCCAGCCTGATTCGGTCCGATAGCACATCGTCCACGGCGATACTGCACCGGGTCATTTCTTGTGAACCTTGGCGAAGGAGCGCCTTAGGGACAACAATCCGGCCAATCCGCAACGCGAATCCTCCGACGGAAATGCCTGGTTTGCCCTTGCCGGATTCCGCAGCCGGGGTGGATTCGGATTCGGCGGGCGTCGGTTCTTCCGATTTAAGATGATCCAGCAGGTCTTGAACACGCCGCTGTACGTCCGCGGAATTGTCTGGAAGAGTGACTATTAGATCTTCAGCTTCAATCGACGCAATATCGAGTTCACGGCGCAATAATCCGCTCAGCCGCGCCCGTACCGAGATGGACGTTGCCTCTGCCTTAAAGTCCCCTTCGCCTATGATGATATCGAACACCGAAAGATGGGGCATGGGAAAAAGACGTAAATCCGCACTGCCAATAACGGCAGGCAATCCCGTTTGTTGATGGATTTGTGCCGTGATAAGCGGCAGATACCGCTCAATATCAAGGTACCGCTCCACTCCCTGCCAAACGGCGGCTGCCAGCACAAGAACAATAACTAACACGGCTATCCATCGCCGCCACCTGAATTTTTTCTGATAATCGCTCATACAATGCTCAACCTTGCCTTTTTCTTCAAAATATCCTCCATTATAAACCCAACAACGCGAAAATGTTATTTTTTCCTTATTTTTCCCATCCAGGCAAATCATTCACAAACATATTGATTTATGTTAGGATAGGGCTGACTGGTTGGGAATTTTCTGGGGCATTAAAAATGTGAATAGGAGAGCCTCCTATGAGCCGGGGTAGTTTTTCTTCTTGGACATGTCTCATTTCTATTGTTTTCGTGGCGTGTTCTGCTTTTCTCTGGGCGCAGGATGTGGACATCACCGCGAACACCTCGTGGCCGGAAGGCGCTTACACACACGGCAACATCACCGTGCGCAGCGGCGTCACGCTCACGTTGAACGGCGTGACGCAAATCACCGCGACGAATATCACCGTGGAAACCGGCGCGGTGATTTCGGCGGACGGGACGGGATATGGCATTAGTGGGGGGCCGGGGGGCACTACAAACGGGGGCGGCACCCATGGAGGGTTTGGGGGGTTGAATCCGAATGCGACGTATGGTTCGGCGGTGGCGCCGGTAGACATGGGAAGCGGCGGGGAAGATGCACAAGGTGGAGGCGCGATCCGTTTGGATGTTACAGGGACACTAACGGTAAGTGGCTCGATATCCGCGAATGGCAATTCGGTGGCCACGTATGGCGGAGGGGCTGGTGGCAGTATTTACGTTATTGCTGGGATCTTGGCAGGCAATGGAACTATTAGAGCCAATGGTGGGCAAAGTGTGGCTGGAGGCGGGGGAGGACGGGTGGCATTGCACTACGGCACAAAGACGTTCACAGGCGCGGTAACCGCCTATGGAGGTGCAGGGACAAGCTACAGCGGTGTCAACGGCACCGTGGGATTTTTTGATGAATCCAATCCCTCTCAAGTGATTTTACAAACAGGTCATAATTGGCGCTTTGAACAGGTGGACAGCGCCATGTCGTATTGGAACGTTCTTCTCCTGCAATCGTGGGTAGTATTTGGAAATGGAGTAGATTCGTTACAGGTACAAAATTCCCTGGACGTGTCGAATACATCAACCCTTCTCTTGGAGGGAACAAAACATATACGCGCCGCAGCCTTAACGATTGCTACTGACTCGACAATTTCGGCGGACCGGACGGGGTATGCGACAGGACAGGGCCCGGGAGGCACTGGCAATGGCGGGGGCACCTATGGAGGCTCTGGGGGCTTGAATACGAATGCAACATACGGTTCAGCAGTGACACCAACGGACATGGGGAGTGGCGGGGAAGATGGTCCGGGAGGAGGTGCCATTCGTTTGGATGTGACCGGCACATTGACGGTGGCGGGCATGATAACCACCAATGGTGATGACTCGTTCGCGCCGGAATATGGAGGGGGAGCGGGAGGTAGCATCTATATTACCGCCGGGACGCTGGCGGGCAATGGGGTTATCCGGGCCGATGGCGGGGACGGTGTAGCGGGTGGTGGAGGTGGACGAGTGGCATTGCACTACGGCACAAAGACGTTCACAGGCGCGGTAACCGCCTATGGGGGCACAGGGTCAACTTACAGTGGAGGCAATGGCACAGTAGGATTTTTCGATGAGTCCAATCCTTCCAAAGTAATTTTGCAGACAGGCCATAACTGGCGTTTTGAACAGGCGGACAGCGCCATGTCGTATTGGAACGTACTTCTCCTGCAATCGTGGGTAGTATTTGGGAATGGAGTGGATTCGGTACAGGTACAGAATTCCCTGGAGTTGTCGAATACATCAACCCTTCTCTTGGAGGGAACAAAACATTTAAGCTCCGCGAGTATGACAATTGCAGCCAGTTCAACGATTTCGGCAAATGGAACGGGATATGCCATAGAAGGCGGCCCAGGAGGCACTTCAAATGGCGGCGGAACCTATGGCGGACGAGGGGGCGTGAACCCTGACCCCACATACGGTTCGGCGGTAGCGCCGGTGGACATGGGGAGTGGCGGGGAAGATGCACGAGGCGGTGGCGCGATCCGGTTGGATGTGGCGGAGACATTGACGGTAGATGGATTGATCACGGCGAATGGCGATTCAGTCGGCTATTATGGAGGAGGGGCGGGAGGCAGCATCTACATTATTGCGGGGACATTAGCAGGAAGTGGAACTATCAGAGCCAATGGCGGGGAAAGTGTAGCCGGTGGTGGCGGTGGGCGAGTAGCGCTACACTACAGGACAAAAAGCTATTCTGGCGTTGCGACAGCATCGGGAGGCGCTGGAACAAGTTACAGCGGCTCCGATGGCACGGTGAAGTGGTTTCATTGGATCCCGATATTGGTGGATCAGACCTTAGAAGGGGATGTGGAGACGGGCGTGGAGCAGGTGTATGTGCTGGACTGGCCGGGCGGGGACTGGACGGGATTGGTAAGGGTGACGCCTGCGGAAACCCCGGAGTCGTGGAGTCTGCTCGGACGGTATGATATCCCGCCGATTGCGGGCGACACGCAGTGGACGGGTGTGGGCCCAACAATAGGCGATCCAATATCCCATGTATTGCTGGCGCTGGTGTCCACGGCCGGGCGGTATTTCTTCAACCCGCAGTTCACTTTAACCACGAGCACACCCCATTTCAGCATTTCGTGCATAGGCACGGGCGAGTATTACGCCGCGCCGATGTCCCTGGGGACGGCGGGGAATGCGGGATTATTCTCCGGACACATTTACGCGATGGGAATCACTTCGCAAGTGCGGGTGTTTTTGCGCACGGATGCCAAAACAGAGGTCTGTGAAGGTGCTATTAGTAACATCACAGCGACAGGATTTGATGTGACATTCAATCTCACGGATATTGAAGCAGGGGTATTTGATGTCGTGATCCTCTGGCCGGACGGAACGGAGACGGTGATCGAAAGTGGCCTGACCGTGACCGATGAAACAAATACGGTCTGGTATGTTGATCATGAGAACACCGGCACGGAAGACGGTTTGTCTTGGGCGACGGCGTTCAGAACCATTCAGCCTGCCATCGATGCCGCATCCACAGCGGGCGGTGGCGAAGTATGGGTGGCGGAAGGCAACTATAACGAAGCGCGGACGCATGTAGACGGTTCTCTGGAGATGAAAGAAGGGGTGTATCTCTATGGCGGGTTCGTGGGAATCGCGGTTTCAGGGGGAATGGAGACGGAACGTTCGCAGCGTGATTGGACCACACACATTGCCACCATTGATGGTTCCGTGGCGCGCGGCGGCGCGGCGGCCTACCATGTGGTGGTGGGAGCCGACAATGCCATCCTCGACGGATTCACGGTGACGGGCGGGAACGCTTCCGGCGGGGATACGGACACGGGGCGCGGGGGCGGCCTGTACAATCCAGGGGTGTCGCCCACGGTGGTTAATTGCACCTTCACGAACAACACAGCCTCCTATGCGGGCGGCGGTGTGCAAAATGGCGCATCCAACGCGACGATAACAAACTGCATGTTTACAAACAATACCGGCAAGTATGGCGGCGGTGTTGAGAATGAAGGTGATGGCACTTTTGTATTCAGGAGTTGCACCTTTAACGGGAATACCGCCTCGGAGTTTGGCGGCGGCATGCACACCGCGAATGGCGAGGTTATCATGGACAGTTGCACCTTTTCATCCAATTCAGCCACGTCCGGCGGGGGCATGCAATGCTATACATCGAATTCTGCCGAGAACACCCAGGTAACCGCGACGCAATGTTCATTCGAGAATAACATCGCCACCGCTGGAACAGGCGGCGGTATTAATGTGGGTTATGGGAATGTAGATGTCCAGGTCGTACTGAATAACTGTGAGATGATGTTCAACTCGGCTCCAACAGGTGGCGGCATCTATTGCGCGGGCGACCTCGGCTCCGGCTCCCACTCTCAAGCCACACTCACGGCATGCCTGTTGCTGGGGAATGATGCCTCAACGGGGGGCGGGATGCATGCCGGTTCCCTGTCGCAAGTCGCGGCAACCAATTGCCGGTTCATTGCAAATACAGCAACCGGTAATGGTGGTGGCGTTCATAACAACGGGGGCGATGGAACGTTTTTCAACTGTACATTTTTCAACAACTCGGCGACGGGACTGTGTGGAGGACTATTTGCTGCCAGCGGCACTTCCTCTGTAACAAACTGTATTTTATGGAATGATACGCCAGAGGAAATTCGGGGCAACGCCACCGTGACCTATTCGGACGTTCAATTTGGCTATGCCGGAACAGGAAACCTTAATGCGTCTCCGCAATTCATGAACGCCAATGAAGCAGACTTTCATCTTATTGAAACCTCCCCCTGCATCAATACGGGAACCAATGACGGCGCACCGTTGACGGATAGTGAGGGGAATCCCCGCCCCGTGGACGGGAAAACGGATATGGGCGCCTATGAATACCAGGGCGAGGGAGGGGAGAGCGGAGGGTATTATTGCTGCCCCACGGAAGGTACGGAAGACGGTTTCTGTGTGGGCGCCGGCACGGACCATTTATGCGCACATTCCGCCGACTACAATCCCCTGGACCGGCAGATCAGCGTGCGGGAACTCATCCGCGTGGCCCAGTTCCACAATTCCGGCGGCTTTCATTGTGATGCGGGAACAGAAGACGGGTATGCGCCGGGCGCGGGCGATACGACGTGCACTGTGCATTCCAGCGACTACAATCCACAAGACTGGCAGATCAGCGTCAGTGAACTGCTCCGTCTCAAGCAATTTCATGACGCGGGAGCCGATCCCACTGTCTTTAGCGGAAATGTCAGTACAAACATCTCGGTCACACATACCGTTTTTGCCTACTTTGTGCCTGGGGGCACACAAAGCATCACGGTGGAATTAAGCATGGAGTCCACGGAAACGGTGACCGGCATTGCCCTGATGGAAACCCTCCCAAACGGATGGACATTCCAGGGCATTCGTTCCGGAAATGCTCCAGATGTATTGCCAGCCGAAGGAGCCGGGGGGAATATCTGTTTTGCCAAATTATTCTCTCCCACGGTTCCTTGGTCCTTTACCTATGACGTCCTTGTTCCCGATTGGGAAACCGTGTCCCGGGAAATCCAGGGACAATTCTTTTTCCGGACCAATGGCCAGGAAATCTGTTCTCCGGTAGGCAAAATCCCAATCACCATCCAGCCGGTAGTAGAAGGCGAGGGCGCCACGGAGGGGGAAGGCGAAGGGCAAACGGAAGGAGAAGTCTGCGGCACGTGGGATGACTGCGTCACGGCCTGCGCGGGTGCGCCCAACACGGATACTGATCACGATGGTCTCACCGCCTGTGTTGAAGACTGCCTGTGCACCGATGACGGCACGGCGGACTCCGACGACGACGGCATGCCTGACCCCTTTGAACTCCAGAATGATCTGGACCCCACGGTGGATGATGCCGCGGAAGATCCGGATCAGGATGGTCTCACTAATGAGGAAGAGTATGTGCAAGGGACCGCTCCAAATAATCCCGATAGCCCGTATAGCAGCGGTGTATTCTATGTTGGCACGAATGGCGTGGATGCCGCAGGCCATGGCACCCTCGCCTTGCCTTGGGCAACAATCGGGTACGCCATGAATCAGGTGAATCCGGGTCCCACAGGCGGCGTGAGGATCATCCTGCTCCCCGGCGACTATGCGGCAAACGTGGTATTGAGGCCCGGCGTGGCCTTAGCGGGCGAACTGGAGGGCGAAGCGCGGATCATCGGCCAAGTCACCGGCGCGGCGGGAAGCGTATTGGAACATCTCATCTTTCAAGCAGGTCAGGACGTACAGTATCTGCTGGATATGAATGACGTGGCGATGCGGGTGACGGATGTGACGTTCACGGGAATGGGAACGGAGACAGGCATTCTGGTGGACGGCGCGAACCCGCTGAACTCGGTGATCGAGCAATGCACCTTCACCGATCTCTCCGTGGGAATCGATATCGGTCAGGACATTCCCGCCATTCGACGGAATATCTTCCAGGATATCAGTAATTCCGCGATCATCGTGCGCGCCACCTTGGAATTGCTGTCGGGAGGTTCATTGGGTGACGTGTCAGACGCCGCGGTGGGGTGTAACACGTTTGCATTGAGCATTGCAGGCCCGGCGGTCGTGAACGAGCGGGATGACACCCTGAAGATGGAGCAAAACGACTGGGGCACGAATGATCCCGATGCGATTACGGCACGGATTGAAGGTCCGGCGGATTTCGAGCCGTTCCTGGCGATGGGTAGCGGAATTTTGGCGGGTTCCGTGTATTGCACCGTATGGGACGCGAATACCCAGGATCAGATAAACACCGCCTCCGTCGAAGTAGGTACCTACGGCCCGGTGATCCAGAACATACGCGGCGTATACGCGTTCCCTGCCGTGCCCCAGGGCGTGTACACCACCACGACCGAGGCGCCGGGATATCAGTTGGACGCCCAAACTGTGAACGTGCCAGCCGGGCAGTCTGCGTCAGTCTTGGCGGCGCTGATTCCTGAAGCAGAAGGTGAAGGCGGGGGAGAAGGCCAAACGGAAGGGGAGAACGAGGGCGAAGGCGAAACCCCGGACAACTGCAACTGCTCCAATCCCCAAAAAACCTTGCCCACGAAATCGGAACTCTTCCTCGGCGCCCTGACCGTGCTCACCCTGCTGGTCTCCCGCAGGTTTTACCGCATGGAGGAATGAATGTGAGGCGTGAGGCTTGGGGCGTGAGGCGTGAGGCCGACTACGGCGGAGTAGTCTGTAGGTAGGTAAGACAAAAGGGGAAACAGGAGAGCTTTGTAGTGCGGGAGCTCGCTCCCGCTTTTTACTCCGGACCCCGATACCCGATACCCGGCTTGCGAAACGAGGGGGTCAAAATGTGAAATGGCAAACGGAAAATGCGAAATCTGCTTTCGTCCGGGGACGGATAATGGCGCGACAGGCGGGAAACGAGGGTAAGAAAGCTATCAGCTATCAGCAGCCAGCGGTCAGCTATACTTGCGAAACGAGGGTAGCGCCGAAATCTGTTCTGCGAAGAGGGGAATTCGGAGGATATGGGAAACGAGGGGGATTTAATTGACATATATATGATTTATGCTAAACATGAATTCATTATGTACCGGGGCAGAAGTTGTCTTCGGTGCCGGGGCAGGGGTGGTAGCCGGCGGAATTGAAGAATTGGATCACGCGGAGGAGTTCGCTGAGGCTGATGACATAATCGGCGTTTTGGTCGGCGGTGTGGTTGGGGGGAATGCAGGAGCCTTCGACGATTACGGTTCGGGAAACGAGTTCTCATGAATCGTAGATTCCCCCTGAAACCATGAAAATGGGTGGAGGGTACGGGGAATTTTCAGAGCAGGAGGAGTGAAATGCGGAATGCGGAACGCGGAACGCGGAACACCGGATGGGGATTCAACGCAGAGGCGCTAAGTACGCAGAGACGGCGCAGAGACAAAATAGAAAAGCAGGGTTTGCGGTTTGGGGAAAATATTGAAGAGGATTAGCCACATAGAGCGCATAGAACGCAAAAAAATTGGGGGAATGCGAAAGAAGAGAACACAGATTGCATGGATGGCATGGATTGGGACGGTTCCTTTTCGCCCCAAAAGACATACGGGACAAAAATGACGTAAAGGACCGATAGGGAACACGGACTCGCACAGACCCAGACGGACGAAAAAGCCAATGGGGCCAATGGCAGGATGTGTTTCTTCGGAAAGATGATGAACATTGGCGGATTGCAGTATAGATTGTAAAAATCGGGTATTGGGTTGTTTTCTTCCTGTTTCGTTCATTTCGTCTACTTCGTGGTAAAAAATCACTCAACATAGAACCCATCCTCGCCGTCAATGCAGGGGTAGTAACTGGGGGAACGGAAAAGTTGGATGATGTGGAGAAGTTCGCTCATGTTGATGGTCCAGTCGGGGGGATTGTAGTCGTTGGAGTGGAGATCGCAGTCCATCTTTGTTGCATTGGGAGCGGGACTTCCTCTTTCGCTGAAGCGGTGTGCAGAACGAATCTTCGTCCGTGTTGCGCCGCAGATGGTGATTTTGTTTCTCTCCTAACGGGGTTTTAATTAAACACTTTTCCCTGTGAATCGTTATTAGGGTAGGATGGCTTTAGCCAAAGGCAACACTAACCTCCGGAGCGAGCTATGAATGAGCAGTCCAATGTGCGTGTGAACTGGGTCCGAGGGGCCATCGACCAGTACGAAGCGCCGCTGATCCGCTATGCCCAGCGCATTACCGGCGATCTGGAAACGGCCCGGGATGCCGTGCAGGACACTTTCTTAAAACTGTGCGCGGCGGATCGTGAGCAGGTGGATGCATACCTGGGGCCGTGGTTGTACCGGGTGTGCCGGAATCGCGCGTTGGACCTGATCAAGAAGGAGCATCGTATGCACCCCCTGGATACAGGACATGCAGAGGCGCAACCGAGTCCGGCCCCTGATCCGTATGGCGTGGCCGTTCACCGTGAAGAGGAAGAAGCGGTGATCGCGGCCATAGACCGGCTTCCGGAACCCCAACAGGAAATTTTCCGGCTCAAGTTCCTGGACCAATTGACCTATCAGGAGATTAGCAGTGTTACCGGAAATTCCGTCAGCCAAGTTCGATATCTGATTCACATTTCGTTGAAGGCGGTGCGCACCCATCTGCAAACGCTCAACACCACCCCCGGCACGGCGGAAGCATAAGGAGAATTCACCCATGCGGTTTGAAAAAGAAGATCCCAAACTGATTGATTACGCGTTGGGGGAACTGGACGCAGATGCGGCCCATAGCTTGGAAACGGCATTGACGGAAGAGGAAAATGCCGCCGCACTGCGGGAAGTTGACGAGATTAAGCGTATTGCCGCACTGGCGCATGATGCATTACGGAAAAGGGAAGGGGCGGCGGCGCTAACGGAACAGCAACGCACGGAAGTGCTACTTCGTGCAGAAAAGGAACCGGGTTCACGTCCATCGCGCTGGATATTTGCAGTGGGGCTTTCCCTCGCGGCAGCATTTTTGCTGGTTGTTGGAGGATGGTTATTGTTGGAATCCCCTCTATCGTCTATCGGATGGGGCCACCACGTCCCCTCAAAAGTACAACCTGTTGCAAAGAAACCTTCACCAGTTGTTGTTTTACCATCAGCGCACAAAGAAGCGCCGGTTATCGAAAAGGCGACGGTTGAACCTGTGCCTGTCCAGGAAACTCCACCGCCAGTGGCTGGCGTTCCTGTGCCTGAAACCACGGCGCCGTCTGAATCAAAACCCACACCTCAAGAGATCGAGAAACCGGCGGAGTCAGTTTCTACACCTGAATCCAAAGAGTCACCTTCCCCCAGGGATTTGGCACAACCTCTGGAAAAACCTGCGGCACCGGTTTCCGCCCCTGAAGTTAAGGAACCTGAAAAGCCAGAATCCTTGCCAATGAAAGTTGCTGAAAAACCTGAGCCTAAGCCGGTCGCAGAAAAAGCCGTTTCCCAAGAAGGGATACCGTTAGAACCCATAAAAATTGAATTGCCGGAGCCGTTTTTTGGCGGGACGCCCCTCGATTACTGGAGTCCGAATTTGGAACCGGAAGACTATACGGATCGTCCGCCCTATCTTGCGCCGCCGGAAACGGTGGTGGCGTCCAAAGGAAAACCGGTTACCAGCAGTTGCAGCAAAACAATGCTGGGCGATCTCAAACAAATCACGGATGGCGATAAAGACTATGCCAAGGGGAGTCTGGTGGAACTCTGCCAGGGCGTGCAATGGGTGCAGATAGACCTTAAATACGAATACGACCTCTACGCCATCCTGGTCTGGCATTTTCACGAAGGCAAGCGGGTATATTTTGATGTGGTGGTGCGAACCAGCAACGATCCTGCTTTTCAGAGTGGCTATGTTGAACTCTATAACAATGACCATGACAATTCCTCCGGGCTGGGGATGGGAAAAGATAAGGAGTATATCGAAAACAACCAGGGCAGGCTTATCCCAATCCCGAAAGGGATCCACGCCCGGTATATCCGCCTGTATAGCAATGGCAACACGGCCAATGAGCTGAATAACTACGTCGAAGTGGAAGCCTTTGGAAAACCGATTGCGCCGGACATGGAAAATAAAACCGCGGGCTCCTCAGAGCGGGAGGCCATCGAAATTGAATTGCCGGAAGTCCATTTTTCTGGAACACCTCTTGATTACTGGGGTCCACAACTTGAACCGGAAGACTATAGAGATCGTCCGCCGTGCCTTGCGCCGAAAGGCACTACATTGGTCTCTCGTGGCAAACCTGTTACTAGCAATTGCATCGTCCCAAATTTTGGAAACCTTCCTCAGATAACCGATGGTGACAAAGGTTTTCTTAAGAAAAGCCTGGTTGAACTCGAAAAAGGCATGGAGTGGGTGCAAATAGACCTGCAGCAGGAATATATGCTCTATGCCATCATGGTTTGGCACTTTTATGAAAGAAGTAATGTATATTTTGATGTGATTATCCAGGCAAGCAATGATCCCTATTTCCAGCAGGGGGTTGTCAATATTTACAACAACGATTACGACAATTCATCTGGTTTGGGCGTGGGTAAGAATCTGGAGTACATCGAAAATTACAAGGGCAGGCTTTTCCCCGTTCCTGATGGCGTACTTGTGCAATATGTTCGCTTGTACAGCCAAGGTAATTGCCTGAACGAGCTCAATCATTACGTCGAAGTGGAAGTATTCGGAAAACCGGTTGGTGCTGAAAACGAGTAGAAGAGCTTTCCTTATGTTCGATTACAGAACAATTCAAGTTGAGAGGTTCTATGGCACCCTAGCAATGTGCAAGTAAATGGGGTAACTCTTGGCCGTTGGCATCACTATCGCTCAGGATCTGTATTTGCCGGGGTCCGAGCTGACAAATCATCCAAGGTGGCATAGCGCCGCTCCCGTTCTTATAAGTGCCTGATTAGCTTGGGATTACTCGCTTTTCGGGATCCCGTCAGCAACAGCACTGGAAACTGGGTGGATGCCTCCGGAGATGCTTATTCCATTAGCCGCAGAATAGCCATATTTACCGTCCAATTTTACTTCTAACTCCATATTGGCCGATAAATCAACCCCAGGCCAACGACCGTGCCACCCGGAAAAGAGAATAGGGATACACCGTATTGCGTACCAGGAGATGAGGAACAGCGCGTGGCAAACCGGTGGCGAAGTGCCTTTCAAGTATGGTAGCGTGGTTATCCGAGATTGGAGGATGATTCCATGGAAAAGGAAATGACGCGCAGACATTTTGTGAAGACCAGCATGGCCGCGGCCGCGTTGGGCATGGCCGCAAGGCGAAGTTACGGGGCGAATGATCGCATCCGCCTGGGATTCATCGGGGTGGCCAACCGTGGCGGCCAACTCATCGACGCCACGTTGCCGCATCAGGACGCGGAAATTGTCGCGTTGTGCGACGTGGATTCGCGTCCATTCGACAAGCAACTCAAAAAACTCCCCGAAAAAGTGGACACCTACAGCGATTACCGCAAGATACTTGAGCGGAAAGACATCGACGCAGTGGTGGTCGCCACGCCGGATCACTGGCACGCGCTGCAAACCGTGGACGCCTGCGAAGCGGGCAAGGATGTCTATGTGGAAAAACCGCTGTCGCTCACCATTCATGAAGGCCGCCGCATGGTGGAAGCGGCGCGGCGCAACCAGCAGGTGGTCCAGGTGGGGCTGCACCGCCGGGGCGGGATGATGTACGAAGAACTTGCCGGCCTGATTCAGAAGGACGGCATCGGCAAGGTGACCTTTGCGCACTGCTACCGCATCAACAACCTGTTTCCGAATGGCATCGGCAAAATGCAGCCGAGCGATCCGCCCAAGGAGCTCGACTGGGACATGTGGCTGGGGCCTCAGGCAATGCGCCCCTATCAAGACAACATCACGCCGTATAAATTCCGCTGGTGGAAGGAATACTCCTCGCAGATCGGCAATTGGGGCGTGCATTACTTCGATGTAATCCGCTGGATGCTCGGCGAGGAAGCGCCGATATCGGTGTCCGCGCATGGCGGCAAGTATGTGGTGGACGACGACCGCACCATCCCGGACACGATGCACGCGACGTTTGAATTTGCGTCAGGCCGCATTCTGGTTTTCGGACAATACGAAGGCAGCCATAATCCCATTTTCGCGAAGGACAGCGAGATCGAGTTGCGCGGCACCCAGGGCACGCTCTATGCCACGGATGGCGGGTATGAAATTGTTCCCGAACACGGTGGACAGTTCCAGGATCCCAAGGCGCGCATGGAGCCGGTGAAGGAACCGCGGAAGGACGGCAACCGTGATCTGACCACGCTGCACATGCGCAATTTCCTCGACTGCATCAAATCGCGCCAGAAACCCCGCGCCGACGTCGAAGAAGGACATCGTTCCACCATCTTCGCGCACCTCGGCAATATCGCCATGGCCACCAAGTCGCGCATCGAATGGGATGCCAAGGCCGAACGCGTCACCAACAACGACGCCGCGAACGACCTGCTCCAGTATGAATACCGCGCGCCGTGGAAGTTGCTCTGACATAGAAAACCTGATTCAAAGCAGAGGCCGCTGAGCACGCGGAGGTTCGCAGAGAAGGAGAATGGGTTCTTTTTTGTCTTACGACTCGGCAGGAGCCCTCCTACGGCGGATAAACCTCGCCCTCCCGGCCTTGTTTTTTTGTTTGGGTCAGAAGCATACAAAGTTTTTTTCTGGCGATGAACCAAATCGATGTGGGGAACGACTGGGAAGCATGGGAGGTATTAGACGTATTGGGGAAACGGGAAAGCAGGATTCTTGATGGGTGATATATTGGGGTATGGGTTCATTCTATGGTACTGCGCATGGTTCTATGGCATAATGACGGTTCTTTAGCGCATAACCCCCAGGAGGCGGCGATATGGATACCAAGGATAAGGACCTGAAAACGGTCTTGGAGCGGATTGGACGGCAGGCGCGCGTGGCGTCGGACACGCTGCGTTCGTTGTCGCGTTTCATAAAGGACGCGGCGCTGCTGGCGATTGCCCAACGCCTGCGTGATCAATGCAAGGACATCATCGCGGAGAATGCGAAAGATCTCGCGGCGGGCCGGGAAAAAGGCTTGTCTGGCGCGATGTTGGATCGTCTGGAATTGAATGCCAAGCGCGTGGAGGCGATGGCGCAGGGGCTTGAGGTGGTGGCGGCGCTGCCTGATCCGGTGGGGGATGTTGTTCATCAGTATGTACATCCCAATGGACTTAAGATTGCGCAAATCCGTCAGCCGCTGGGTGTGGTGGGGATTATCTATGAGAGCCGTCCGAATGTGACGGCGGACGCGGCCGCGCTCTGCCTGAAATCGGGCAATGCCTGCATCCTGCGGGGCGGTTCTGAAGCGATTCATTCGAATCTGGCCATTGCCCGCATTTTCATGGAAGGCGCGCGCGAAGCCGGCGCGCCGGATCATGCGGTGCAAATCATCGGCACCACGGATCGCGCGGCCGTGGGCGAAATGCTCAGGTTGGACCGGTACATTGACGTGATTATCCCGCGCGGGGGCAAAAGCCTCATCGCGCGGATTTATGAGGAGTCGCGTATTCCCGTGGTGGCACACCTCGACGGCATCTGCCACACGTACTTGCATGAAGACGCGGATCCTGTCATGTCGGAGAAAATCTGCGTGAACGCGAAGCTGCAGCGTCCGGGCGTATGCAATGCCATGGAGACGCTGCTGGTGCATGAAAGCGCCGCGCCCATGCTCTTGCCCGGCGTGGCCAAGGCTTTAATGGACGGCGATTGTGAACTGCGCGGCTGCCCCCGCACGCGTCAGATTATCGAGTGCAAGGAGGCCACGGAAGAAGACTGGGTGACGGAGTACCTGGACAAAATTTTATCGATCAAGATTGTGTCTTCGCTCGAAGAAGCGATTGACCACATTAATTTCTATGGGTCGCATCACTCGGATGCCATCGTCACGGAAAGCTACGCGGCGGCGGAACGGTTTTTGGATGCGGTGGACAGCGCCACGGTGTACGTGAACGCATCCACACGCTTCACGGACGGATTTGAGTTTGGCCTGGGCGCGGAAATCGGCATCAGCACGAACAAACTCCATTGCCGGGGCCCCATGGCCCTCGAAGGCCTGACCACGTTGAAATACATCATTCGCGGTTCAGGGCAGTTGCGCACATAACCGGGGAATACAGGGTTGAGTTCAAACGCCATAAAACGCATCGGGGTCTATGGAGGCACCTTTGATCCCATTCATACCACGCATCTGGACATTGCGCGCACCGCGTTGCGTCATGCTCATCTGGACCGCGTGTTGTTCATCGTGGCGGCACGGCCTCCGCACAAACAGGGAGAGGTTTTCGCCGAAGCGCAGGATCGCCTGGAACTCGTCCGAGCCGCCCTCGCAGATGAACCCGCCATGGAAGCCTCCCGTCTGGAACTGGATCGTTCGGGCTACTCCTTTACCGTAGATACACTTGACCTGTTGCAACAACAGTATCCCGGCGCAGCACTCTATCTGATCCTCGGATACGACTCGTTGGTGGAACTGCCGGGCTGGCGCGACCCGGAAGGGATTTTTGCGCGCGCACATATTTTGGCGGCGCCCCGTCCGGGCGTACTGGCCCCCGTGCCGCCGATGCTCGCCGGCCACTACGACCTGCTGCCGTTCCAGGAACGGGAGGTAAGCTCGACGGACATTCGTGCGCGCATCGCGGCTGGTGAGGAGGTGCGCGCATGGCTGCCTCCGGCGGTCGAACGCTTGATCCGGCAAAAGGGCCTGTATCATGCCGCTCCCTGACGTTCCGCAAACACGCGTCTATCTGGACATCCTGAACGACAAGCTTCCGGAGAAAAAAGTCCTCCATTGCATCTCCACCACGGAGCACTTGCTCTCCTTCGCGCCGCGCCTTGCCCTGGACCTCGACAAAGCGCTTGCCGCAGGCTTGCTTCACGATATTTGCCGCGAATTCAAAGATGGTAAACTCCTGCGCAAGGCGGAAGAGTTTGGCCTGCCTATCAGCGCCGTCGAACAGGCCAAACCGAATCTGCTGCACGGCCCGCTCGCCGCCGAGGTCTGCCGTAAAAAATTCGCTCTCGATGATGATGAGATCTACGAAGCCATCTTCTGGCACACCACCGGCAAACCGGATTTTTGCCGCTTGGGCCAGGCCCTCTATGTGGCGGACTTTTCCGAACCGACCCGGGATTATCCTGAAGCGGAACACGCCCGCCACCTTCTCGTCAAGAAGGACTTTAACGCCGCATTGCTTTATGTAGCCCGCGTAAAGATCGATTTCTTCCGTAACAAAAAGGTGTGCGCCCCCATGGCGGAAGAATTCCTGCGCTGGGTGGAAAAGGAACTCACTTGATGCTGCGCGATGACGCGTTCCGCGATCTTGCCCATTATTACGACCCCATCATGGAACACGTCCATTATGATCGCTGGTTCATGATCACCACAGCGCTCGCGGAATTGCTCCCCGCCTCGTTTCGGCATCTCGATGCCGGCTGCGGCACCGGTGTTCTCGTGAACATGTTGCGCCGTGCCGGCTGGACCAGTTTCGGCATGGACCTCTCCCACGCCATGGTGCGAACCGCACGGCGGCAACGCGGCGCACTGCCCATAGCCGTGGGCGACCTCCGGACATTTCCGTTTCATGGCGTGGATTACATCACGTGCCTGTTCGACTCCATCAACTTTCTGCTGAAAGAAGAGGAAGTGCGCCAGACCATACACTGCTTTGCAAATGCCTTGCAGCCAGGCGGTCTGTTGTATTTCGACATTGTCACGGAGCGCATGGTGACGGATTTTTTCGAGGATCAAACCTGGACCGAAGACAATGGCCGTTTCCGGACCACCTGGTCCAGCGTCTATAACCGAAACAGCGCCATCGCGGAAACCACGGTCCGCGTAAACACCGGCGGGGACGCGCTTATTCGCGAACGCATCTATCCCACCTCTTTTTTCATCAAGGCGATCCGTCAGAGCGGCTTCACGCTCCTGGCCGCGGTGGATGCCACCTCCTGGCGTTGCCCCACCCGCCGCACCACCCGGATTGATTTTGTCGCGATGAAAGATCCCGCCCGATCACTGACGCGCCGTTTTCAGGATGTCAAGGCCCAGATCCAGCAGATTTGACCCATTGTGTTCATGCCTTTTGTTTCGCCATGTCATTGTGCGGCCTGCTTGTAACAAATTTTACCCGCAAATGTAAGGTGCTCATACGACGAAGGCAGAAAAAACGAGGAATGAATGAGCACCGCAATTTCATTGACACGCTGGCTACCCTGGGTTAATCCCTTATCCGCCTGGACCATGGAAAAAGAACTGCTGACCGACCAAGCCCGCGCCAAAATGCAGGGCAAGACGTTTGTGCGGCTGTCCGCAGGCGTCACACATTACGAATTGGATGGGCCGGAAGATGGCGAAGTGGTGGTGTTCATTCACGGGCTGACCGCCCCTTCGTTTGTGTGGGATTATCAATTCCGCACGTTTGCCAAAGCCGGATTCCGCGTGTTGCGGTACGATCTTTTCGGGCGCGGGTTATCGGATCGGCCCCGGGCAAAATATACCGCGGACTTTCTCGATCAGCAATTGGTGGAATTACTGGATGCACTGGGTATTACGAAGCCAGTACATTTGGTGACATTGTCCATGGGCGCTTCGATCGTGATGAATTTTATAGATCGGCACCCCGAACGCGTACAACGCTTCGCATTGTTTGGTCCGGCGGGATTCCCGGTGCATGTGCCGTTCAAGTACAAGCTGGTGCAATCGCCGATCATAGGCGATATTCTTTTCAAGATCACCGGCAACACTATTTTTCGAAAATCCTTGAACCGCCAGCCTATCCGCGATCTACGGCGCAAACAGGAACTTAAAACACGATTTCTGGAACAGATGCGCTTCAAGGGGTTCAAACGTTGCGTGCTATCCACCCTGCGTCACAATCCGGTGCTTAACCTGCACAACGTCTATCAGCGGGTGGGACGGCATGGACACAAAGGCATTCTTTTCTGGGGCGCCAGCGATCACGTCACACCCTTTGAGCACCATCGCTTTGTACAAAACGCTATTCCCCACATTATTTTTCATCCCTTCAAGGATGAAGGCCATACGCTGAATTATGAGCGTCCGGAACTGGTCAATCCGCTGCTTCTAGATTTTTTACAGGCGTGATGCTCTCTATCACGCGCCTCTCCAACCAGCGCGGTAACAATAGAACATCCTGTATTCCACTTGGCATGGAATACAGGATGAATATTTTCTGGTCAACCGCGCGTGACGGCGAGGCTATTTTTGTCCGCCCGCGGCGGGGGCGCTGTCCAGTTGGACCGTGTTCGGATTTCCCGCGATAATGTCCAGCAATTCAACCTCGAAAATGAGCACGGAATTGGCGGGGATTTTCTGCTGATCGCGCGGGCCGTATCCCAGACTGGCCGGAATGAACAACTGCCATTTGGCGCCTTTTTTCATCAGTTGGAGCGCTTCCGTCCAGCCTTTAATTACCTGGGTCACGCCAAATTCCACCGGTTCGCCGCGATCCACGGAACTATCGAATTTCGTTCCGTCAGTTAGCGTTCCGGTGTAATGCACCTTCACTTTATCGTTAGCGGTCGGGCTGGGGCCGTCGCCTTCCGTAATGACTTTGTATTGCAGGCCGCTCGGCAAGACCTTTACCCCTTCCTTGGCGGCATTCGCCTTAAGGAATTCCTCACCCGCCGCCAGATTCTTATCGCTCCGTTCCTTCTGGGCCTTGGTCATGAACGAACGCACCACCGCTTCCGCTTCTTGCTGGTTGATCGCGGGCTCACGGCCGGCGGTCACGTCATCAATTGCCTTCATGAACAGTTCCTGATTCGGGATCAATCCAATACGTTTCAGAAACTCGCCCAATTGGATCCCCACGGCATAGCTGGCTTTGTCAATGTCTGTTTCAAGCACTGCCGTGCTTTTCTCCTTCGCGGGAACTTCTTCAGCCGTGGCGGCTGCCGGGGGCGGCGTGGCCGGCGGGGTTTGGGCAAGGGCCGGAAGGGTCAGTACAAGGGCTGTGATCAACATAGCCCCAATCAGGGTGGTTTTCATGCGGTATTCCTTTTTCGTTAAATTCGGTTTATGCTGCGCCAGGGGTCAATATGGCCGACATCATGCGCAGACCGTTAAGAATACCTTTTTAACTGGCCTCCATGCAAGTACACATATAACCCTGGTACGCATATAACCCTGCGGCTACAAGCATTGTGAAATAGGCCTTTTTCTTTAAAGCACACCGGACAGAAAGCAAATCACTGGCATTTCACGGCCAAACCATTGCCTTTAAATTTGCCTGGATGAGAAATAGGACGATTTCGCAAATGCCTCTAGCTACTTTATTTATAGACAGCTATTCTCTTTCTGGTATATAATCGTTATGAGTCAAGAGGCTACGCCCGTGATTTTTTGGGGTTAATCACAGGGCCGGAGGCGTGCAATGGGAGAGCACGTGAAAAAAACAAAAGCCCAGCTCATCGCCGAGTTGGAACGTTTGGAGAGCTGCCTTGCGGGGTTGGAGTCCGCCTCCAGCAACCAGGAAGCGTTCCAGCCATCCCTGCACATAAGCGATGAATTCTGCCGGTGTATGGCCGATGGCTCCCCCATCCCGGCCTTTGTCATTTCCACGGATCACACGATTGTTTTCTGGAATCAGGCCTTGGCGGAGCTCAGCAGGCTCCCCGCCACCACCATGATCGGCAGCCGGGAGCAATGGAGAGCGTTCTATGACAAGGAGCGGCCCTGCATGGCGGATCTGCTGATTGACGGGGATCATGATGCAATTCAAAAATGGTACGCCGGAAAGGGCTCAAAATCAGAACTGGTCGCAGACGCCTATGAAGCGACAGATTTCTTCCCCGCCCTGGGAGACAATGGGAGATGGCTGCGCTTCACGGCGGCCTTGCTTAGAGATGTGACAGGCACGGTGCTTGGCGCAATAGAAACGTTGGAGGATGTAACGGATCGCAGGCGCGCGGAGGACGGGCTCAGATTACGGGATTCTTTGAACCAACAGCTTCTCAGTATCAGTGATTTCCGTCAAAAGTTAAACATCATTACTACCATGATCGTCGAGTCCTTTGGGGCCGATTTTGCCCGTATCTGGCTGACGGGCGATGGGGATCTGTGCGCGCAAGGATGCATTCACGCCAGCGTCACGGAAGGTCCGCACGTGTGCCGCGACAGATCCCGCTGTCTTCATCTGATGGTCAGCACCGGACGCTACACCCATATTGACGGGAGCCATCAGCGTGTGCCTTTGGGATGCTATAAAATCGGACGGGTGGCTTCGGGCGACGAGCCGAAATTTCTTACCAACGATGTCACACACGATCCACGCATTCACGACCATGATTGGGCGCGCGCCCTTGGTTTGGTTTCTTTTATTGGTTATCGGATTCGCTCCGGAGAAGGCGCGCCACTGGGGGTTCTGGCGCTCTTCAGCCGCCGGGCAATCTCTTCGGAAGAAGAAACCTTGCTGCAGGATATTGCCAATATTGCCTCCCATGTAATCCAGGCGGGATTGGCCGAAGAGGCGCTGCAAAAAAGTGAAGAAAAATACCGCGGGCTCATTGAAACCACCGACACAGGCTATGTCATTCTTGACCAACAGGGAAACGTGCTTGACGCCAACCCAAAATACGTGAGCCTGGCGGGCTTTGAGTCATTGGAAGAAATCCGGAACCGCAATGTGCTGGAATGGACCGCCGATCATATTAAGCCGCAGAATTTCGAAGCAATCAAACAGTGCATGGAGCAGGGATTCATCCGGAACCTTGAAATCGAATACGTACATACGGACGGAACCCATGTTCCCATCGAAGTCAACGCCACGGTCGTAAAAACGTATACCGGCACGACCATTCTTTCCCTATGCCGGGACATCACCGAGCGCAAACAGGCGGAGGAAGCCTTGCGGAAAAGCGGGCAGCGGTTCCGGGCAATGATAGAGTATGGCAATGATGTTATCGTTGTCGTGAACCAGGAAGGTGTGCTTTGTTATGAGAGTCCGTCCGTGGAACGGCTCCTGGGGTACGGCGCCAATGAATTATTTGGCATGAATGCCTTTGATTTTATCCACCCGGATGACCTTGCCGGGACTCTTTCCGCCTTTCTTGAAGTGCTTCAAGAACCCGGCAGAGTGCGGCGTGCGGAATACCGGTTCCGGCATAAGAACGGTTCCTGGCGCGTTCACGAGGGCATTGGATGCAATCTGCTCGATGAACCTGCAATCAAGGGCGTGGTCATCAATTCGCGGGATATCACCGAACGCAAACAGACGGAGGAATCGTTGCTCAGATCGGAAGAACGGTTCCAACAAGTGGCGGAAAACGCCCAGGAATGGATTTGGGAGGTGGATACCGATGGCCTGTACACCTATGTGAGTCCCACCGTCGAAAGAATTCTTGGGCACCGGCCGGAAGAAATTGTCGGGAAAATGCATTTCTATGATCTGTTCCATCCCGAAAACAGGGAGGAAATGAAATCGGCCGCGCTCCGTGTCTTCGCGGAGAAACAGTCTTTCCGGGAATTCCCAAACCGAAACGTGCACCGGGACGGAAGAGAAGTGTGGTTGTTGACGAGTGGAATCCCCATGCTGGATGAGGCGGGAAATCTTGCCGGGTATCGAGGCGTGGATGCCGACATCACCGAACGCAAGCGGGCAGAAGAATCGTTGCGCCATATGCTTGATCTGCAGAGCGCCATTCTCAATAACGCTGCCTATATGTTGATCTCAACGGATAACGAGGGTGTCATCACAACCTTCAATCCGGCCGCCGAGCGCGCCCTGGGCTATACTTCTGAAGAATGCATCGGCAAGTTGACCCCGATCGTCCTTCACGACCCCGATGAAGTGGCTGAACGCGCCAGGACATTTTCAGCAGAACTGGGCGTCACTATTGATCCGGGCTTTGAAGTCTTCGTCGCAAAGGCCCGCCGCAAGCTGCCAAACGAATACGAGTGGACCTACATTCGAAAAGACGGCCTGCGTTTCCCGGTTCTGCTCAGTGTGACGGCACTGTGCGATCCGCAAGGGAATATTACTGGTTTCTTAGGCATGGCCAGCGACATCACGGAGCGCAAACAGGCAGAGGAGATAAAACATCACTCCGAACGGCGCACGGCCATAATGAACGAGATTGCCCAGGTCTTTCTCACGGTTCCCGACGCCGAAATGTACGGAGAGATTCTGTCTATTTTGATCAGGGTGACAAACAGCCCCTACGGGATTTTCGGATTTATTGAAGAAAACGGCGACCTGGTTATTCCAAGTTTGACCAAAGGGATTTGGCAGGAATGCCAGGTTTCCGGTAAGTCTTTCGTGTTTCCACCCGACACGTGGGGGGACAGCCTCTGGGGCCGGGCTATTCGAGAGCGCAGGACTTTCTGCTCGGACGGCCCATTCCACACCCCACCAGGTCATCTCGCCATCAACACCTTCCTCGCCATGCCCGTTACCTTTGGGGAACAGGCTATCGGTCTCTTGGCCTTGGCTAATCGATCAGGAGGTTATGCAGAGGAACAAAAGAGATTCCTTGAGGACATTGCCAAGTATATTTCTCCCATCCTCCATGCGCGGTTGGCGCGCGACCAACAGGAACGCGGGCGAAGAATAGCCGAGGAGCAGCTTCGTCAGTCGCAGAAGATGGAATCGGTGGGTCGGCTCGCCGGAGGCGTGGCGCACGATTTCAACAACCTGCTGACCGCCATCCTCGGGTATGTGGAACTCAGCATGAGCAAAATCCAGGACTTGGAACCTGAGGTTTCCGAGTGGCTGACGGAAGTTCAACGCTCGGCGGAACGCGCCCGGGACTTGACGTGGCAATTGCTTGCGTTTGGACGCAAACAGGCCCTTCATATGCGGACGCTTGACTTGAATGAGTTGATCCTTGGTCTGATGAAGATGCTGACCCGCCTCATTGGTGAAGATATTCACGTAGTGACCAATCTGGAACCCGTTCCCGGCACGATCCGCGGCGACCAATCTCAGCTCGAACAAGTCCTTCTAAACCTCGCCATCAATGCCCGCGACGCCATGCCCCAGGGCGGACGGCTTACCATCGAAACCTCAAACGTCCTGTTGGACAAGGCCTATGCCGCCACCCACATGGACGTGCACCCCGGCGCCTATGTAATGATGGCGGTCAGCGACAACGGTTGTGGAATGGATGCCGGTACGCTGGCGAAGATCTTCGAACCTTTTTTTACCACCAAGGAGGTGGGCAAGGGAACAGGTCTGGGGCTTGCCACGGTCTACGGCATCGTCAAACAGCACAATGGCCATGTGTCGGTGTACAGCGAGGTGGGGCATGGGACGACATTCAAAGTGTACCTGCCGCGCATAGTAACAACGGAAGAGGGTGATCCCGCCTCGCTTCCAGCCGAGTCCGCCACTCGCGGCGTGGAAACAATCCTGCTCGTCGAGGACGATGCCGCCGTCCGGAAACTGGCCGCCGGCATGCTGAGCAGTCTTGGCTACCACGTGATCGAAGCCCAGGATGGACCCGATGCCGTGCAAATCGCCGCTCGGCATGAAACTATCCACCTTCTCCTGACGGATGTCATCATGCCCGGCATGAGCGGCCAGCAGGTCTTCGATACTGTCGCGCTAACCCACCCCGGAATCAAAGTCCTCTACATGTCAGGTTACCCCGCCAATATCATAGCCCATCAAGGCGCCCTTAAAGAGGGGGTCCGGCTCTTGCAGAAACCCTTCACCCTCCAAAACCTGGCCGCGAAAATTCGTGAAGCCCTCATCAATTAAGTTGTGCTCCCGCTTCCCAAAATAAATATTTTCCCACCATCTATTTCAGAAATTAGGGACAACGAAGCCCTGATCAAGCATATCTTTGAAAAACCCAATATTCGCTTTTCTTCGACTCTTTTTTTCAAAAAGAACAAAGGAACTGTCAAGAATTACTCGGCATCACACCACTTCCATGGTGGAGGGCGGTTTTGAGGCAATGTTGTAGGTCACGCTGACAACGCCGGGCACTTTGCTGGTGATCTCCGCCGCAATTGCCTCCAGGATAGTGAAGGAAAGGCGCGTGGGTGTTGCGATGCGCGCATCCACGCTCTCCCAGCAGCGGACCTCGATCTGAAGGCCGAACTCGCGCTTATTGTTGCGCATGCCGGTCACCCGATCCTCATGTAGGATCGCCATGTATTGGAAGGCGCCGCTGTTCTTTAGCGCCCGCTCCACTATTGCATTGGCCTTGCGTGTAATCTCGATACGCTCCGGAGTGGCCTCGCCAATCACCCGCGCCGACAGCGCCGGGCCGGGGAACGGAATGCGCTTAAACAGTTCCGCCGGAAGTCCCAGTGCCTTGCCCAGCTTCCGCACGCCGTCTTTGCGCAATTGAATTAATGGTTCGAGAATGCGGTAGCCGAATGCTTTTTGCGGATCGATCCCAAGCTGCTCAAACACGTTGTGCTGCCGCTTGATTCCCGCCACCGTTTCGTCCACGTCCGTCAGGATAGTGCCCTGCAACAGGCATTTTGCACCGCTTTTCTTAACAATCTTGCCAAAAACCTTTTTATAGAACGTTTGTGTGATCGCTTCCCGCTTCTCCTCGGGATCCGTGATCCCCTTCAGTGCCGCGAAAAATTCCTTGCGCGCATCTACCACTTCCACCTTCACGCCGAGTTTTTTGAAATATCCCACCACCTGTACCGGTTCCCCCTCCCGCATAATCCCGTTATTTATAAATACCGTCTTCAAGCGTTTGCCCAACGCACGGTGGCCCAGCATCGTGACCGTGGACGAATCCACGCCCCCGGACAGTGCGTTGATCGCCAGTCCGTCTCCCACGGCTGCCCGGATCTCCTGAACTTTTTCTTCGATAAACTGTTTGGTGTTCATTTTTTGCGCGGTAATTTCCTTGATCATGTGCTTCTCGCTCCCAATGTTACCCAAGCTTCCATTTGAAGCCCGGCAAACAAAAACAGCGCCCAATCGTTGCCATAGCCGTGTTTGGTTGCCAGGCTTCCGCCATAATGCCGGTGATACTACCACATGTCCCCATCAAACAAAAACAAGAACATACATGCCTCCAAATGCCCACCCGTGTAGTTATTTTAGATGTTGAGATCTGATCCCCTCCTCTTCCTTTTCCCGGTCAACTATCCATTCCGTCCCTATAGTCTATCTATCCATGTTCGTCCGTGTACATTCCCAAACCCTAAATCATTTTCACCGGATTGCACCGAGGGCAGTACGATTCTTATTTGACAGCATACAACAACTAGTTTATACTCGCGCAATTGAACCGAGGTGGTATTAAAGTGGTTCAACTAGAAAGGGAGATTCTGATGAGTAATGAAAGTGTATTGGTGGGATTGGCGGGAGGATATGGTCAATTAGGACCTGATAACAATTTGTCAGGAAATAATCAGCAACATGATATAACGGACCTTTCAAGTTTTCTAAAGTTAGGGTTGTGGCTGGTGTCATTATGTTACAAGGTTTATACTTGCGTTGGAGATAAAGGGGGGGATGAGCCGCTTCGACCGGATAAACCAGATATTATTCCGTTTACCGAATTAATAAAGAAAGTAAAAAACAGTAAGTCAAATCAAAAAGAAAGCTACATAACGGTTAAAAACGCATGCATCGCTCCTGTTGTTTTACTTCATAAAGGCTGGTGGGAGGAAAACGCTGAAAAAAGCCCAGATAATCTGTATGACCGCAACAGAAAATTGGGAGGGCTTCACCATTGGCTCATAAATGGTTTCGTTGAATGGGGTCCGTCATGGGATTTATTTGAGGGAGTGATTTCGGGGGAAAGACCTTATTTATTTGGGCAAATTGCCAATGGCGACGAAGCCAATTCAATACCATTAATCGTGAGAAAAGAATCAATACCAAATCGTCTTATTGACGAATATAAAAGCGGTAAAATGTCACTTACCGCGGATATTACTGGCAAATTAATGAAAAGAAAAGAACTTGATAGCGGCATTAAAAAAGAATTATCCAGTGCTGAAACAGGTGAAAAATCCCCCGAGGATTTTTTCCTGGTTGTGGATAAAACAGTACAAGAAAATGCAAGAATCGACAAACCAAAAGATGAGCTTGAATACTTTTATACTGGATATTTGTGGAAATGCGTTGTGCCTGAGTCACGATATAAAGATCCACAACCCCTAGGGCCGAAGGATGTTTATTTTGTTTGGGAACATACGGATTTTACAAAACCTGATGCTTTGAAATATAACTTAGATATTCTTGATGCCAAAACAGAATGGATTCGTAAGGAATTAGTAGAGCCGTTGGTTGTACTAAACAAATCTCACTCGATTGTACGTGGGGAATCCAAGTGGGATACAGATGTATTTTATCAGCACATCTTACGTGGTCATTAATTTTGAGAAGGGTGTTTCCATTTGTCGGTGTGCTGGATCTAAGTCGTTGAATACGCGGCAAGGGGGATGGTAGTATTTTCATCGTAGTAGAGTTTGACAATTAACATGCGGGGGTTCAACGCCCAATGCTGCGATGGAACAAGAATAAAAGCGCCGAGACATCCGGCGGCCCTGCCGCTCCGTCCGTTCCACCCGCCCATCCTGCGCCCGATAGAACTGCCCCAGCCCCGCAGGCGGGCTCCGAACCATCCGCTCCGAAAAAGGACCTGCCCCAACTGCTCCTCGATGAAGGGGCGCTCACGGAGGAACAACTTCAAAAAGCCCTTGCACTGCAAAAAGAAAGCGGGGACTTTATCGGGGAAATTCTGATCCGGGAAGGAATTCTGGATGAAAAGTCCCTGCTCTCCTTCCTTGCCAAGCACTGCAAAATACCCCATCTGAGTCTCCTCGATTATCTCATTGATAAGTCCATCATCGGTGTCATACCGCAGGAGATCTGTTTCAAATACCGCCTCCTGCCAATAGATAAAATGGGAAACAATCTCACCGTGGCCATGGTGAATCCCCTCGATACCGAGGCCCTTCAAAAGGTAAAGGAATGTTGCCCCAGCCTGCGGATTAAGCCGATTCTCTGCGCCTACAATCACTTCGAGACCGTTTCCGCCCGCCTGTTCGGTTCTTCAAAATCCGGAGAACCCGCCGAACTTTCCGCCACTTCCCTTGGGCTGCGCTCGCCCAAAAAAGAGTCCAAACCCGCGCCGCCCCCTGCCCCCGAAAAAGTGGCGCCGCCCCCACCGTCGGATATTCCAGAACCCGTCCCAGAAATTATCCCGGAAGCACTGGAAGCCATCCCAGAAGCCTTGGAAGCGGAGGCGGAATCTGTCCCCGCGCCTAAACCGCCGCCCCTCTTGGAAAACGTCCCTCCCGCCGGCATTACCCCCGAAAACGTGCTTCACTCGGTTTTTCAGGCGCCTGTGGAATCAGCGTCCGAACCACCCCCCGCACCTGCTCCAGCCAGTGGATCCGCCCAGTCGGATTCTTCCATTTTAATGCGTGAAATGGCCGCGGTGATGATGGACAGCATGCGTGACACCTATGCCATGCTGGCCCGGCGCATGGAGTTGTTTCACGGGCTCTCCCCGGAAGACGTCGCCCGCATCTTCGCCCGAGGCAGTACCCGTGAATACGAAGAAGGCGAGGTCGTGTTCCAGAAAGGGCAGCCGGGTGCGGAGATGTTCGTGATCCTCGGCGGGGAAATCCGCATTTTTGACGGCGAGCAGGAAATTGCACTCCTGGGACGTGGCGACATGTTCGGCGAAATGGCCCTCGTCAGCAACGAACCCCGAAGCGCCGGCGCCGCCGCCACCTGCACCACAAGCCTGCTTGAACTCAGCCTGGACGATCTGAAAAAAGACCTTCCCCGCGAAGTCTCCCTCCAACTTCTTGTGAACATCATCATCACCCTCAGCGACCGCCTCCGCCGCGCCAATGCAGAATGATGGCTTGACTATTCTATGCATAACATATTGTCGCGTAATTATTTACATATAAATAAGTGCAAATCGTATTTTTAAGTTGCGATTTACACAAAAACAGTGTAAACTATTGCTATGGTTGCACGTAGCATTACAAAAGAAGTGCTCCAATCGGCCCAGGAATATCCTGTGGTGACAATCTTGGGGCCACGTCAGTCGGGGAAAACGACTCTTGTTCAGATGACCTTTCCTGGGAAGGCGTATTTTTCTTTAGAAGACCCGGATGTCCGATTAGCCGCCGAAGCCGATCCCCGTGGGTTCCTGGCTCAAATGCCCAATGGCGCTATTTTGGATGAAATACAACGTTTCCCGCTATTGCTCTCCTACCTTCAGGGAATTGTCGATACGGCACGCCGTCCGGGACAATTTATTCTTACCGGCAGTCATCAACCAGAGTTGCATCAGGCGGTGAGCCAATCCTTGGCGGGTCGTACGGCCATTCTGTCGTTGTGGCCCTTTGAGTTATCGGAACTTCGCCAGTACAAAGCGGACTGGAGCCCTTTTGAGTTGGTGGTCAAGGGCGCTTTTCCCCGGCTGCATGAAGAAAACCTCAATCCTCGGCGTTTCTTCAATAACTATGTGCAGACCTATGTCGAGCGCGATGTGCGCGCCTTGCTACAAGTGCGTGATCTGACTCAATTTCAAAAATTTCTGGCTCTATTGGCTGGGCGCGTGGGACAAATTGTTAATCTCGCTTCGTTGTCGAACGATGTGGGTGTCTCCAGCACGGCCATACGAAACTGGATCAGCGTGCTGAAAGCTTCCTATATCATTTTTGAATTGCCGCCGTTCTTTGAAAACATTCGGAAGCGGGTCATCAAATCGCCGAAAATCTATTTTACCGATCCAGGACTTGCTGCATTTCTGCTGGATATCCATGATGAACAACAAGCGGCTCGAGATCCCCTGAGGGGAGGATTGTATGAGAATCTCATTATTACAGAGATCATGAAAGGCGCACACAATAGAGGGTTTCGCCCTAGTGTATATTTCTATCGCGATTCCCATGGGATAGAAATTGACCTGCTCATCCGGGAACACGGTGTGATTACCCCAATTGAAATTAAGTCTGCCGCAACGTTCTCATCCAATTTCCTCAAGGGCTTGGAACAATTCAAGACATCGTACCCAGGTCGCTCTGTTCCAGGAACGGTACTTTATGGCGGTGAACAGTCATTGAACATGCGGGACATTCAAATATTCAATCCCTTATCCGTTGAAAATCTCTGGGATACGCTGATCGCTCCAAGAAAATAGCATGCGCCAATGATTCCACGGCTTCAATTTCTATTTCTTTTTTGACCTTCACTCATTAGGTACAGTATGCTCCGCACCATTGTATCTTGCCCATTTCGTGGCAAAACAGATTTCCAAGATCGAACAAGAGAAGTTGCTCATGAATGTGAAGAAAACTGGAACCGTTCTATTGCGCATTCTGATTGTCGCGGCGGGCTATGGAAGCATCACCGGGCTGGTCTACGCCGCCGGGAAGTGGCTGGTCCCGTTGACCGATCCATTCGATAAGGCGATTCTGGCGGCATGTAATCCGGATACGTATGTGGGAGGGCTTGATCAGTTCATCCGCGCACTGTCGGATTACACCAACTTCCTGATTCTTACCCCCATGCTCTCCTGGTTGATTGCGAGGGGATTATTTCGCCTGTTTCCAAAAGGCAAAACTCTTTTCACGGGACTATTGATCATCGAAGGCATTGCACTGACCCTGCTGCCCTGGCGGGCGGAAGATTGGAACAATTCCGTCTATATCGGAGCCAATATCCTGGCAACGGCTGCCATCCTGGCCGTATTTGGCCTGGCCGTTGTTCTTTTTCACAACATGGAGGATACGTCCGCACGCCGCCTTGCCTGTGTGTTTGGACTCATGCTCCTTTCCGGCGCCATCACCGATTGGGGCGCCACAAACCCCCTCAAGAGCGCCGTAGCGCGCCCGCGGCCGTTGAATGATGCGAACAAGCCCTGGAATCTTCAGGTGCGAGTGATCCCTGATGAGTTGCTGCGGGGCCGGAATTCCTTCCCCTCCGGGCATACCTCCGGCACCTTCGGCCTACTCACGCCGATGTTCTGGTTCCTCCGCGACCGCCGCGCCCGCGTTGGTATCTTTGCATGGGCGGCGCTCCAGGGATTCTCCCGCGTCTACACCGCGGCCCATTTCCCGTTTTGTTGCCTCATGGGCGGCATTCTCGGATTCTCCATTGGAACACTTGTCTTTTTCACGCTCGGCGGGCCCTCGCTGCGGCAGCAATCCCTGCCAGATCCAGCAGAAAATCCGGCATGATATGACAGCTTTCAGTGCCATTAACCATAGGAGTGCGTTGGTATGAAACATGAGTCCATCTCGCGCAGGCAATTTTTGTTGACCGGCGCCGCCGGCATCATTCTGGCGGGAACCGGGTGTGCCAGTCTGAAACGGTCTGGGTATCCCTTTCATCCGCTCCCCTATTCCGCACAGCTTCGCATTGAGCACCCCTCAAAATTGAGGATACTCCAATTGACCGATGTCCACTGGGGCGCCGACAAAGACCCCCTGGAAAAGCTTACCAATAAACGCACCGCCGCCATTATCGCGGATATCATGGCGCAGGCAAAGGCCGATCTCATTATCGTGACGGGGGATAGCTGGTCCGGGAATCGAAAACCAGGGGGGGAAGAGCGGATGGCCGAAGTGGTGGCCAAGTATGCCGCGCTTGGCATGCCGTGGGCCTATGCCTGGGGGAACCATGATCAATTGATCGACAACAATGCGGGACACAAGGCCCTCACTGAGGCGAAAAACTCCCTCTACCGCGGCGCTGCCACTGGCGGAAACTATGTTATTGATGTTGCCGGTCCTCGTGGGAACCGCGTTTGCCAGTTGGTATGCTTGAATTCAGAAGTGGAGGGATTGAGCGCCACCCAGCAGGCCTGGATGAACACTCTCGCGGAGGATACAGCCAAGACGGGAGACCAACAACCCTTACGCTTTACCTTCTTCCACATTCCCATTAAACAATATGTCGATATTTGGGATAGCGGCGTTGCATCGGGCATAAAAGGGGAAAAGCAATGCATTGAAAGTGAAGACGGCAGTTCCCTCGCTTTTCTTAAAATGCTTGGCGTGCGTGCGTGTTTTTGCGGTCATGATCATGTGAATAATTACTCCGGCAAGATCGACGGCGTCGATTTGGTGTACGGGCGCGCCACAGGCGTCGGCAGTTATGGTGGAGATCGCGTCTCCAAAGGCGGAACACTCATCACTATTAACTGCCGGACTGGTCACTATGACTGGGCCGCTCTTATTCCCGGAAAACCGAAATGGAAACCCCGCCACGGCGAACAAATCACCATCCCGGAACCCAAGAAGCATTAGCCAAATAGTCTGGAACTTACCGTCTCAAATGTATTTCCATCATTGCTTCTCTGCGATGAACCAAGCAGCCCAGCCAAGGAATTTCGCGGTGTTGGTGACCGTGAAGCCGGCCTGTTCAAGGCCCGCATGGAATTCCGGCATGTCGAAGCGATCTTCAAGGGGATGGACCGTTAGGGTTCGGACAATCGGGTTAAGAACAAAACGGCGCATAATCTCTTCGACATAGAACCGTCCACCGGGTTTGAGAACACGGTGGATCTCCGTGATCGCATCGCGCCAGTTCGGGACGTGGTGAATGATTCCGAAATCAAAGACGGCGGCATAAGTGGCATCGGGCGCGGGAATTCTGGTCACGTCTCCAACCCATACGTAGGCAGGGCGATTCTTGCGATTGAGACGTTTTTGAGCGAGAGTAACCATGTGGGGATCGAGATCGAAGGCGTGCGCGCGCTCGGCATGCAGGCGGTCCAGGATGATTTCAACGCCAACCCCACAACCGCATCCCACTTCGAGTACAATTCCCTTGGGCGCCTCGCCGCCGAGCCGGAGGAGCCGCCGCCCTTCCCACTGCCGTTGGACCGCCGCACGCAGCGGATTGTTCATCATGATCTTTTCGACATCGTTTAGAAGCATATGATGATCTTTTCTCCGGGGTTGAGGGATGCGGGTTCGGATAGAGCAATGAATAACCGGCCCTCTTGGATCGTATGAGTGCAGGCGGCCTTTTTCCCGGCCACGGTAACAGAGACGTTTTTTACCGTCTTAGGGGTAACCAGGGAAAGTGTCTGCACGGTAAGTGCGCCTTTCTTCAGTTCAATTTCGGCTTCGTGGGTCTTGCCGGTGATCGTTTGCCGGAACGTTCCCCAGCCCTCGGCGCTGGTGAATGCCGCTTTGAAGTATTCGGGCGTAATGCGTGGCGCGAATCCGATATGCCCTTTCGGGCCATGGTATTCGAAACCGCACGCCGCCAGGAAAACACCATAACTGGCCATGGAGCGCGCGTAGTGATCGCCGCATTCGATTTCATTCCACGGATTGCGCCGCGCCGCTTCGTATCGGTCGTGCACGGCGCGCGTCACCGCCAGGCCTTCCTGCACGAGGCCTTCCCAGATCATATGACTTGCCGCCTGATACTCGAAACCGTTCATGCACTCATTGAAGTAACCAGCGGCCCACTCCGCGCCCTTACCCTTGGCTTTGCTGTAATCCCAATCCGCCCGCGGGAAAGTGCACATCAGCAGCCCGGCCTCTCCCGGCATGGCATACCACCGCCCCGGCTTGTTCACTTCCCGGTACGGGCCAACGTTCGGCGTGAAATTGTAGCGCCATAAGGAACGAAGGGCCGATAGCGTTTCCTTTTCCGGGAGTATGCGGCCGAGTCCCACCTGCCATGCCCAACTCTGTCCCATTACCTGATCGATTTCGCAGCCGCTCCCAGAATTTATCGCATCGGCGTGTTTTGGGTCCGGCTTATTAATGAAATATTCGCCATCGAACAATTGTTCGACGATATTCTTCCGTCCTTTCTCGAAAATCGCATGGCAGCGCGCGGCATACTCCGTGTCGCCCAATTCTTTTGCCATTTCCTCGGCGGCCCGCAACGCGGCGATGTACAAGCCGCTCAGCCATGCCACCGGCCCATACCAGTCGGTGTCGAGCGTGTTGTGCTGATTGCTCTCAAGGATGCCGTCGCCGTTGGCGTCCTTCTCGATCAGCCAATCCATGGCGCGCTTGATGCCCGGCCAGTTTTTGCGCAGGAAGGCATCATCCGAAGACATTTGATGTTCCCGGAGCGCCCGGAGAATGGACCCGGCCTGTGCATCGATGGCGGGGATGTTGTTGTGTTCCGCGCGGAAAAAGATCGCGCCGTCTTTCTGGAGAGCCAATCCGAAATCAACCCGTTCCCGCGTATCGCGTTCCAGTTCGGGAAACAGCCGCGCGATGGCATGGGCATATTGCCAGACATGCCCGCAGGTGCCCGCGCAACACCCCACGCCCTCCCAACCATAGAATCGCCCATCCTTAAACCGGTAACACGTGGAGGTTGCGAGGGTCGATATATTGAGAAACGTGCGGTCGAGGAACCAATAGGGGAAAGTCGAGTCATACCAGGTATCGCGCCACAGTTTCGTTTCGCTCTCTAATCGGTTGATGTTGGCGGCGATATATTCCGCGACGTCGAGGGCTGAATCAAAGCGCGTAGCGTAGAGGCGGCCGCCCGGCAGCTTTTTCATCTTCAAATTTGGGAAAAACCATGTCAGCACAAAAGTAACGCTGGCCGATTGGCCGGGTTCCAGCCGCAACGTTCGGCCAATTTCACCCACCAGGGGCGAACAGAATGGCGCGGTAACCTCATCACTGGCTTTTTCAGGAGGATCGCCAACCAGTCCGAGGCCCATCGTGCCAAAATCCGGCTTCTCTTCCATTGGACCCGTTTCCGTGGACTGATCGGTGAAGATGATTTTACCTACGCCGATATTCCCCCATCCGCCGCTTTCCGCGTCCACAATTTCGAGGATACCCTCCTCGCCTTGAAGGTTGCACACGTCAAACATCTGGAGCGACATCTGGTTGCTGGCTTGGCCGGTGATTGTACGGACCACTTTCCCGTCCACCAGCAGGTTCACACACGTCTTGCCGGGATGATTGCCCCCGCCTACCCAAAACTGTATAAACCGGCGCTCAATTTTAAACGGACGGCTTGTAAGCTTACCCGTGGCGGCGTCTTTCCCGCCGACATCCCCCCCAGGCGCGGCGGCATGCGAATTCACTACACGATTGGTGTCGCCACCCACATCGCCCTGGTAATCGGGAAACTCCGACTTCTTTATCGGCCCCGTGCCGAATGCCGTGCCTTCCACCGTCCAGCCTTTGTAGGTTTTTTTGTTCCAGTCTTCAAAGACCACATCAGGCTTGGGCGGTTCAAGCGGTTGATCGCTCTTTTCCACCGAACAATTAAGAAAGGATAGATTCCGTCCGCGCACTATCCGGTTGCGGCGCAGTGCGGAGAGGCCGGAGGTATTGAGGCAAACGGCGTTCTCCAGCCGCCCGATCAATTCCAGGTCTAAGGGCTGCGTTCCCGTATTCTTCACCGTGAACTTCATTATTGTTGCGGGAAGGCTTGAATCGCCGGCATTGAGCGGGATAAACGGCGAAAATGCCTCCAGCATGACTTCGACCGGCAGGGCTGGGTCACGGTATTGCACGATCCCGATGGGATATTCCCCGCGAAACCGCACCTCGGAAAAACCCGTTTGATCGAGAGGGTGGGATTGATCGCCAATGTTCAGCGAGAAGCCCTGTTCCAGAGGGGAGGCCGGTTCCATGGGATGCGCGTAATGGTCCGCGCCCGTGCTGATGGGCTTGTTAAAAATATCCCAATGCCACAACGTGCCATCGCCTCCCAGATAGAGTTGACCGCAGCCAATGCCGCCCACCGGCATGCCAATAAATTTCAACTCTTCCCCTTGATAGGCCGATGGCGCACCGCGCTCAAACAGCGATTTTATCCAAGCTTCGCTGAGTTTCTTATCCGCTGGGACGAGCTTTTCAAACTCCGCGTTTTCAAACGGCCCCGCCATAACGGGTATGCGTGAGCTCAGCAATGCCAATGCCCCGGCCCCGGCGGTTTTCACGAACATCCGCCGGTTCATCGCGGCCCGGCAACCGCACGCGGGCGAACAATCATTCGAGGATTCCGGAAGAGGCGTATTATCCATGGCAGTCTCCCTTGGTGATATTCCTGCATGATTTCAACAGGATTGTGGGTCGTGTTTCAACCTGTCGTTTAGCTCTCCAAGGGTTTAGAGAAGGCTGACAGAGGTGTCTTTCTTTTTTTTCATGGGTGGAGGCTCTAAATTTTCATGTTTTAAGGTGTTGAATATCCCATATTTAGCAGGATTTTTCATTTCATTAAAAGCAAGGCTTGTGACGCAAGGCTTAAGGCGTGAGAATGTGAAAATGAGGTAATGGATAGAAAAGTAGCGCTTTTGGCAGACGTGGATTTCTAACCGGGGTGGTGTTCAATGAAAATAGATAGGCAGAATCTGTTTTTTGTGCTATGCTAGCGGGCGAGGGTTGACGTTTCTGGTGAGGCGGCAACAGACCATTCGAACTGGGTGTTTTGGAGTTGGATGAATGGGTAGGTCCCGAGTCCGAAAGTCGTGGTGGTCGAATCGAAAGGCGGCCGTCGGTCTGGCATTGTTCTATCTTGGAGTGGGGGTCCTGTGGATACTTGTTTCCAGCAAGTTATTGATTCGCTTTGTGGAATCGCCTCAAAGCCTGTATACCTATCAAATTCTAAATGCTGCGATCTATCTCCTGGTGACGGCGCTCCTGGCCTACCGGTATCTTGCGAAAAAACTCGAAACGCAGCAGCGTCTTCTGGAAAGTTTGCGGCAAAGCGAGCAGAAATACCGCGAATTGATCGAGCATGCGAACAGTATCATCCTCCACATGACGCATGACGGACGGGTTTCATTCATGAATGAATTCGGACTGTGCTTTTTCGGCTATGCCGAAGAGGAAATTCTTAGCCGGCATGTGGTGGGAACAATTGTACCGGAAACCGAAAGCACGGGCCGGGACCTGGGGCCGTTGTTGGAGCAGATCTGTGTTAATCCGGCCGCATTCGAGCACAATGTCAATGAAAATATGAAGCGGAACGGGGAACATGTCTGGATTGAATGGACGAACAAGGTGGCCTTTGATGAGCAAGGCCGTGTGACGGGCATCCTGAGCATTGGAACCGATATCACGGAACGCCGCCGGGCGGAAACAGCCCTCCGGGACAGCGAAGCCCGGTACCGGGGCCTTTTTGAAGATTGCCCCACCTCTCTTTGGGAGGAAGATTTTTCGGAGTTAAAGGCCTATCTTGACGATTTGCACCGCGCGGACGTGACGGACCTCCGCGCCTATTTCAAGGTTCATCCCGAAGAACTCCGGAGGTGTCCGGATATGATCAAGGTCCTGGACGTGAATCGGGCAACCCTTGATTTGCTTCAGTATGAACGCCGGGAAGATTTGCGCGCCCATCTGTCCACGGTGTTCCGAGAAGATTCCTATGAAACCTTCCTTGAGGAACTGGTTTGCTTGTACGCGGGAAACATGGTGTTTCAGACCGAAGCGGTCAATCACAACCGCCATGGCGAAAAACTCTATGTGAACATGACGGTGGCCATCGTGCCGGGTCACGAAGACACGTGGTCGCGGGTGTTTGTGACAATCACCGATATTTCCTCGCGCGTACGCGCCGAAGAAGAACTTAGGATGCTCAATCAGAAACTCGAAACACGGATCGAAGAGCGTACCGCCGAACTGGCCCTGGCAAAGGAACGCGCAGAATCCGCGGACCGGCTGAAATCAGCCTTTTTGGCCGCCATGTCCCACGAACTGCGCACGCCGCTCAATTCCATCATCGGGTTTACAGGGATTGTCTTGCAGGGGTTTGCCGGCCCCTTGAACGAAGAACAGGCCAAGCAACTCAGTATGGTCCAGGGAAGCGCCCGTCATCTTCTGGATCTTATCAATGACGTTTTAGATCTTTCCAAGATCGAAGCGGGGCAGTTGGAAATCGAAGCGAAACCATTCAGCGTTCGGGAATCCGTGGAAACGGTGGTGCGCTTGCTGACTCCCTTGGCGGAGAAAAAGGGGTTGGGGATCTCGGCGGATATTGCGCCCGGCGTCGGTGAAGCGATCACAGATCGCCGGCGATTCGAACAGGTTCTCATCAACCTGGTCAATAACGGCGTGAAGTTCACGGAAAAAGGGCATGTGCATATTGAGTGTGCGTTCAACGGCCCTGAGATTGTAACACAGGTTTCTGATACGGGCATAGGGATCAAATCGGAGGACATGGGAAAACTCTACCAGCCCTTTCAGCAGATCGACATGGGCCTTTCGCGGCATCACGAGGGAACCGGTCTTGGGCTGTCTATCTGCAAACGGCTGGTGGAGAAACTGGGCGGACGGATCTGGGTGGAAAGCACATGGGGCCGGGGAAGCGTGTTCTCGTTCACGATCCCCATTCTCTATGAGTAGGAGAATACGATGAAGAAGCACATCGCAGACGGCACACAAGCGCCCTTTATCATGAAACCGCGCTATAGCACGAGTGTTCTGTCCTGCCTGTGTCTTTTTATGTTCATGATGTCTTTTTTGCTCCCTGGAAACGCCTATGGCCAAAAAACAGACTTGGATACAATGTTGAATCTGAGTTTAGAAGAATTGGCGAATCTGCCCGTCACCACGCCTGCCAAGAAATCGCAGAAACGATCCGAAACCCCGGCCACGGTTCGGATTATCACCGCGAAAGACATTGAGGAGCGCGGTTACCTTACGCTGGAAGAGGCGCTTGCCGACCTTCCCGGGATCCAATTCCGCAATATCGTTGGCTTCAATAGCTATGTTTTCATGCGGGGCATCCCCAATCAGAACAATTTGATACTTCTGATGGTCGATGGAGTGCAGATGAACGAACTCAATTCCGGCGGTTTCTATGGCGGCGGTCAATATAACTTGGCGAATGTGGAACGCATAGAGGTGGTCTACGGTCCTGCCTCGGCGTTATATGGCACCCATGCCGTTTCAGGAGTGATCAATATTATTACCAAGGCGCCCAAGGACGTCCAGGGACTGCGGGTAAGCTCACTGACGGGCAACCATAAGACCCTCCAGCATGATCTTATCTATGGCTATTTCAATGAGAAACATGATTTCGGCTTCAGCCTGTCAGGAATGTTCAAGAAGAGCGACAAGGCGGATCTCAGAGGGGCCAAGGGCGATTACAACTGGTCGGATTCCATGGACAATTTCGAAGACGACTTTGCGCTCGATGCAAAAGCCCAATATAAATCCTTCACGATCGGACTGAACTTCCAGGACAAGCAAGCCTCCAGGGCAACGAAGGAAAAAACCATTGGCACCCCGCTTCAGGACCATGGCATCGATTGGCACATCCATTTTCTGAACGCCTATGCAAAATATGATTATGAGAAGCCCAAAAACTGGTCGCTGCACAGCATGGCCTACTTTCGGGACACGACGGTGGAGGATGATACGCGTCCGGTTATCCGGTGGGGGTGGGATGCAAATGGAGGCTACCAGGAGCGCTGGTACCGGCCCAATTATCTTCTGGGAGTTGAGAATAGAGTTAACATTAGCATTGGCAAGAAACTTTCCCTGGCACTGGGCGTGGTGTATGAACACGAGTGGCTTTCGGCGGGATACTCTAAGTCCCGCAGTCATTCCCCCTTCGATAATGCTCCGAAACCGGAGGATCCCGATCTGCTCATGAGCAATCTGGGGAGCTTTTACACGCAACTTGAATGGCGCATGATTGACTCGCTCGCCATGACCGTTGGCGCCCGCTACGACTACAGCGATGTATATGGATCGGTCCTTACGCCCAGACTGGGATTGGTATTTAACAAAGAAAAGTTCACGGCGAAGCTGCTGTACACAGAGGCGTACCGTGCTCCCAAGATATGGGATTTCCAGGATGGACTGGGCAATCCGGGGCTTACTTCCGAGGAGATGCGCTCCCTGGAATTGGTCTTGGGGTATTCCTTCACGGAGCATTGGCGGGTTGAGCTTTCGGTTTACCGGAATGTGCTGAGAAACTGCATTACACGCGAAGAGAATGCATCGGGGTGGCGCTGGGTAAACCGCGGCCGCGTGAACACCAACGGGGTTGAAAGCACGATCGAATACAGGATAGGGAAATGGAAAACCTATCTAAACTACACCTACACGGATTCCGGCGACGAAAACGGCGAAATGGTTCCGGAAATTTCCCCACATACAGCCAATGCCGGGGTTCAATATGCCTTTACGGATCACTTGCGGCTGGATCTCCGGGGGCAATATCTGGGCAAGCGAAGGAACACGCATGAAATAGGATTCTCCGGCGATCGCTGGATTGACGATGCATTTATCCTGCACGGGACGCTAAGCTATCTGGACTATCATGGGTTTGACTTCCAACTGGCGGCCAAGAACATGCTGAATGAAAAATACTACCATCCGTCGGATACCTCCGTCAGCAGATACCGGCAACCCCAATTCACCATAATGTTCAAAGTCGTCAAGCGGTTTTCCCTTGCCCCTGTTTATGCGAAAATCTCCGATAAGGTGCGGAAGCAATGAAGAACTCGGTGAACAGAAAAAAGAGGTCGCCGGGTGCGTTGATGATTGCCGCGGCAATCGTCATTATGGGTTTTTCGGCGCTGGCGGCGGACAATGAAAAGGACAGCCGCGCCGATGACATCAAGGCGGTTTTTGTATACAAATTCACCGGATATATCACGTGGCCGGAGGATGATGACAAGCCGTTCACCATAGCGATCCTGGGGAAGACCAGCCTGTTGGAGCCGCTTAAAACCATCGCCGAAAAGAAAACGGTCGATACGCGCCCCCTTTTGATCCGGGAATGCTCGAATGTTGACGATGTATCCGGGGCGAACATACTGCTCATCGCGGAAACCATGGAAAAGCACTTGGAGGCCATCCTGAAGAAAGCGGAGGAGGAGAACATACTCACGGTGGGCAGCAGCCCGGGCCTGGCAAAGAAGGGCGTGGCCATAAACTTTTGCCCCATGGAAGACCGCATTGGATTTGAAATGAATCTAAACGCCTTGAAAAGGTCCGGGCTTGGCGTCAGTTCGCAACTTGTAAAACTGGCGAAACTTGTGGAAGAAGACAGGCCAAGGGATGCGGGGGGAGAGTTAAAATGAACTGGTTCAAGAACTCGTCCATACGCGGGAAACTCATTGCCATACAACTGTTAACAACGCTGGCGGGGTTGGCCCTGTATGGCGCGTTCACGGTCATCAACGAGACGCACTTGCACAGCGCCGCCATGACTAGGAAGAGTGAAACGTTGGTGAAAATGATTGCCACGAACTGCACTTCTCCCCTTGACTTCCAGGACGTTTCCGCCGCGGAAGAGATTCTTTCCTCCGCCGTGGCCGATGAAGATGTCGTGAATGCATGGATTTATGATGCAGCAGGGGTTTTGTTCGCCACGTACAGCCGGCCTGACAGCACGGAGTTTCATTTTCCGTCCATGAAAGCGGGTATCTACCGGTTGGAGCAAGGTTTTCTTACAGTTTCAAAGGAAATCGCCAGACGCGGCGAGACGATAGGTGTCGTGTCGGTTCGCTTGAATGTTAGGTATCTTCGAACTGCCGTGGTCCGCAGTGGAGGTATTGCCGCGTTGGTGCTGGTGATAGGCATGGGCGTGTCGCTTTTCCTCTCCATCTTTTTGCAGAGGGCGATCTCAACGCCTATTCACGCACTGGTGGGGGTTGTGCGGAAGGTTTCCGAGACGGGGGATTACTCCATACGCACCGGCAATAAACGAAACGATGAAATAGGCGTCTTATGCGATGGCTTCGACGCGATGCTGCAAAAGATTCAACAACGGGAGGATGAAAAGAACAACGCGGCGGCAACGCTGCGGGAAAGCGAAGTGCGCTATCGCGGCCTTTTTGAAGACTGCCCCACATCTCTTTGGGAAGAGGACTTCTCAGAGGTGAAACGCTATATCGATGAATTGCGCCGTTCCGGGATTACGGATCTCAGGGCTTATTTCACCAATCACCGTGATGCAATCCGGCAATGCGCGGATCTGATTAAAGTTCTGGATGTGAATCGGGCGACACTGGATTTGCTCCAGTACGATCGCCGGGAGGATCTGTGCGCACACCTCTCAAAAGTGTTTCACGAGGAATCGTACGCCCTATTAATGGAAGAGTTGGTTTTTTTGGCGGCCGGCAATGCGGTGTTCCAGACTGAAACCATCAACCGCAATCGACACGGTGAAAAGCTCCACGTGAACATGACAGTGGCCATCGTGCCGGGGCATGAAGAAACCTGGTCGCGGGTATTTGTCTCGCTCACCGACATTTCGTCGCGCGTCCGCGCGGAAGAAGAACTTCGGAGGCTTAATCAGGATCTCGAAACACGGATCGAAGAGCGTACCGCCGAACTGGCGTTGGCAAAGGAGCGCGCCGAATCCGCGGACCGGCTGAAGTCGGCCTTTTTAGCGGCCATGTCGCATGAACTGCGCACTCCGCTCAATTCCATCATTGGATTCACGGGGATCGTCTTGCAGGGCATTCCGGGCCCCCTCAACGAAGAGCAAACGAAGCAGCTCGGGATGGTACAGAGAAGCGCCCGGCATCTGCTGGACCTTATCAACGATGTCCTCGATCTTTCCAAGATTGAAGCAGGGCAATTGGAAGTGGAATCGAAACCGTTCAATGCGGCAGAATCGATTGAAAAAGTCATACACTTGGTATTGCCTCTGGCGGAGAAGAAGGGTCTGGCGTTATCGGTTAACATCTCCCCTGACGTGGGGGAGTTAACCAGCGACCGCCGCCGTTTCGAGCAAATTCTTATTAATCTCATTAATAACGGCATAAAGTTTACGGAAGAAGGCCACGTTCGCGTTGAGTGCATGGTTGAGGATAAAACACTCGTGACACGCGTAGTGGATACGGGTATTGGCATCAAGCCCGAAGACACGGGGAAGTTATTCCAGGCCTTTCAACAGGTCGACGTGGGTTTATCCCGCAACCACGAGGGAACCGGGCTTGGTCTGTCCATCTGTAAGCGGCTGGTCGAAAAATTGGGTGGACGGATCTGGGTGGAGAGCGAATGGCATGTTGGAAGTGTCTTTACGTTTACCCTTCCCATCGCATAAGATTAGGAGGAAACATGAAACGGACAGTGCTTGTAATCGAGGACAACGAGCAAAACCTCTATCTGGTTACGTTTATGCTTGAAAAAAGTGGCTACGAGGTTGTGCCAGCCCGGGACGGGCAAGAGGGGATTGAATTGGCGGGCCGGATAACGCCGATCCTCATCCTGCTGGATATTCAGTTGCCGGGCATGGACGGCTATCAGGTCGCACGGGCATTGCGGAGCAACCCGGCGCTTGACCAAGTGCCGATTGTGGCCGTCACGAGCTATGCCATGGTGGGGGATCGCGAGCGAGCGCTTGCCGCCGGATGCTCTGGATATATCGAGAAGCCCATCAACCCGGAAACATTCGTGGCGGATGTCGAGCGCCATCTGGGGGGTGAAACACGTCAAGAAGGAAATACACTATGACCAAGTTCCTTATCGTAGACGACCATGAAGAAAACCGCTACCTGCTTCAAGCCTTGCTCCAAGGGAATGGCTATGAAGTAGTAGTTGCGGCCGATGGAGCGGAAGCACTTCAAAAGGCACGTGAGGCCCCGCCCGATATGATTATTTCCGATATTTTAATGCCGGTCATGGACGGCTACACGCTCTGCCGCGAATGGAAGCAGGATGAACAGCTCAAGAAGATTCCCTTTGTGTTCTATACCGCGACCTACACCGACCCCCGCGATGAGGCGTTTGCACTCAGTCTCGGCGCGGAACGGTTTGTCATCAAGCCTCAGGAGCCCGACGTATTCGCCGGAATAATCAAGGAGGTGATAGCCGAACAGCAAACCAGAACACCTTCGGCGCCAGCCGAAGCCGTTGTGGATGAAGCCGGGTATTTCAAAACGTACAGCGAAACACTCATCCGTAAATTGGAAAACAAGCTGACACAACTAGAGACCGCCAACCGCGCGCTGGTGGAAGAGAGCGCCCAACGGGAAAAGGTGGAAGCCTCCCTGCGCGCCTCCGAAGCCAAGTTTCGCAATATGGTGGACAACATTGGAATCGGAGTGTCGTTAATTAGCCCGGAAATGCGGGTGCTCGAGATGAATAATAAGATGGAATCCTGGTTCCCGGAGGCAGCGCGGCAGGATGCGCCCCTCTGCTACCAGGTGTTTCATAACCCGGCCCTTGAGCACGCGTGCCCTGCTTGTCCGACAGTTCAAGCGCTGCGCGATGGCCAAGTGCATGAGGCGGTTATCGATACGTTCAATCAAGGCAAGATGCGGCACTACCGCATTATCGCCTCCCCGTTGTTGGATGAGCAAGGAAAGATTTCTGCGGCTATCGAGATGGTGGAGGATATCACTGAACGCCTGTTACTCGAAGAACAATTCCGGCAGGCGCAGAAGATGGAGGCGGTAGGCCGGTTGGCCGGCGGTGTGGCCCATGATTTTAACAACATTTTACAAGCCATGATCGGCTATAGTCAGTTGATGAAGGATCTGTTGCCCGAAGGCGGAAAAGCCCGTGAATATGTCAATGAACTCGCCAAGAGCGCGGAACGGGCCTCCATTCTGACGCGTCAACTCCTGGCCTTCAGCCGCCGGCAGGTGCTGAAAATGGAAGATCTGGACCTGAATATTGTCATTCAAAACGTAGTGAAAATGATTCAACGGCTCATCGGTGAAGACGTCCGCCTTCACGTGGCGGCAGGTCAGGATCTGGGCGTTATCCATGCCGACCAGGGCCAAATGGAACAAATCCTCATGAATCTCTGTATAAACTCACGGGATGCGATGCCGGAAGGCGGTGTATTGATGATTGAAACAGAGAATGCCGAGATCGGCGACGACTATTGCGAGGCGCATCCCTGGGCGGCGAAGGGGCGGTATGTGCTGCTGAGCGTAACCGATACGGGCTGTGGCATGGATGCCGAAACACAGCAACGCATTTTTGAACCGTTCTTTACCACCAAACCCCAAGGCAAGGGAACAGGCTTGGGGCTGGCCACCGTCTATGGCATTGTCCAGCAGCACCAGGGCATGGTCCGGGTATATAGTGAAGTGAACAACGGAACAACCTTCAAGATCTATCTCCCCGTGGTGGCGCGTGAACTTTCCACGCCCAGTGTTGTGCAAAAAGACCGGCCCCCCGAAGGGTCTGAAACCATACTGTTGGCCGAAGACGACGATGCCGTCAGGGAACTTGCCGCACGGATCCTCACCCGGAAGGGCTACACCGTTCTTACTGCCGTGAACGGGCAGGAAGCGATCCGCATGTTCCGGGAAAGCAAGCAAAAGATTGATCTGGTTATCCTGGATGTCATTATGCCCGAAGGCGGGGGAGAAATCGTGTATAACACGTTGCAGGCCGAATATCCGCACGCACGCTTCCTGTTTTCCAGCGGCTACAGCACGCAAACCGTACATACCGGTTTTGTCCTTAAGGAAGGAGTCGAACTCATCCAAAAACCATATCCGCCTGATGCACTTCTACATAAAGTCAGGCAAATCTTGGATCAGGGCTGAAGGCGGTTGTCCTTATATACATTGACCCTCTTGACAGATTCCAGGCGGTGGTTCTAGACTACCTCTGTGTAGGTAGGTGCATAAGCAAACAATCAGAATTCGAACACAACAGATGAGCGCGCCGTTCGCTCGGGCATTCCAAAACGCTGACGGCGGCTCACCAAAGGAGGCCGTCGCATGGGAACCCCGTCTCTTCAACAAATCAGCCAGGTGAATTTTGCGGAGTTCAAAGGGGTGCAAATGCACCCTTCTCCCGTCCATTGGGCCGATCAAGTCATGTATTTCCTGTTGTTGGATCGTTTTTCCGACGGAAACGAACAGGGATATGGGGAAAATAACGGCGCCCCTAAAACATCGCTATTCGATCCCGCAAAAGACAACGCAAACGCTGTCCAAACACCACCGATGGCGGCAGCATGGCGTGCGGCTGGCGGAAGCTGGATCGGCGGGAGCTTGAAAGGGCTCGAATCTAAAATGGGGTATTTGGCACGGCTGGGCATTACGTGCCTGTGGATTAGTCCCGTCTTCCGGCAGGTCCACGGCAGCGATGCATATCATGGGTATGCGATCCAGGACTATCTTGACGTGGAGCCAAAGTTTGGCACGCGGGAAGATTTGCGCAGGGTAGTGCAGACCGCGCATAAGCACGACATTTATGTGATTCTGGACATTATTCTGAACCATGCGGGCGATGTCTTCGAATATGATGCGGATCGGTATTCCGAGACGCATCCGGAGACTGGCGCCTCCTGGATGGACCCCCGCTGGGATGGAAACAACTATCGGGTGAAAGGATTCCGCGATAATACGGGCGGATTTCTGCCATTGGCGCCGGTGGACCCCCAGGCATGGGGCAACAACTGGGCCCAAGTGGCGGTTTGGCCCCGCGAACTGCAGTATTCGGATACCTTTACCCAAAAAGGCCGGATTTCCAATTGGGACTACGACCCAGAACTCTATGAGGGCGATTTCTGTTCCTTGAAAAACATCACCCTGGGCTGGGGCGCCGTCAATGACTATGTGCCCTCGCCCGCCCTGAAAACACTCTGTGAGGTGTATCAGTATTGGCTCGCCTATGCCGATGTGGACGGTTATCGCCTCGATACCGTCAAACACATGGATTCGGGCGCGGTCCGGTTTTTTGTCCGGAGTATTCACGAATTTGCGCAAACAATGGGCAAGGACAACTTCTACGTGATTGGTGAAATCGCTGGAGGCCGTGTTCATGCCTTCAAAACGCTGGAAGCCACCGGCCTCGATGCCGCGCTGGGCATCGACGACATTCCCAACAGACTCGAAGCCATGATGAAAGGAACCTGCAACCCTGAAGAGTATTTTGCTCTCTTCCGGAATTCCACCTTGACGGATAAAGACCTGCACATCTGGTCCCTGGAAAAGATCGTTACGATGATCGACGATCACGACCAACTGATCAATGGAGAAAACAAGGCCCGGTTCTGTGCAAAAGACAGCACGCCTGAACTCATGTTGGCCGCCCTCGCCTTGAATGCCACCACAATGGGCATTCCATGCTTTTACTATGGAAGTGAACAGTGCTTTGACGGAGCCGGCGGCAACGACCGGTACATTCGCGAAGCGATGTTGGGCGGAGCGTTTGGCGCCTTCCGATCCACAGACCGGCACTTCTTCAACGAAAAACATCCTGTATACCGGGAACTGGCCAACGTGCTTCGAATTCGCAAAGAACATCTGCCGCTACGCCGCGGACGGCAATATCTCCGCGAGATTTCAGGCAATGGAGAAAATTTCGGATTCCCCCGTATCCTATCCGGTCCGATGCGCTCTCTCATCGCATGGTCCCGTGTGTTCGACCGCGAAGAAATGATCCTGGCGGTGAATACCGACACCGTCCAAACCGTGGAGGCGTGGGTTACCGTCGATTCCACGCTCAACGCCCCCGGCGCCCATTTCAGCTATCTCCATCCTGAAAACCAAGGGTTGACGTTGCCGGTGCAAGCAGCTCCCAACGGACGCATGACTATACATCTGAGTTTGCCCCCGGCCGGTTTTGCAATTCTTCAACAGGCGGGATGATGCGGCTAGGCAGGACGCAGATCCTTCAATACAAGCTGCACGGTGGTCTCCTCGCGCCACGTATTGAATTGAGGCGTGAAAGCAATGTCCATCACTTTGGGGATGTTTTCGGTATAGTACCGTTCGGCCATGTTAAAACCAATGGCGGGAAAAAGAGTATCCTCCTGCCGCAGGGTCATGCCCAGATGCCGTTCCTTGTACACGCGGATGGATTGTGGAACCAGCTCCACCCCCACGGAACAAAACAGGGGCGCGGGATTTTGATGCCCAACGGGTTCAAGGCATTCAAGCAATTTTAAGAGGCCGCTGTCGATTTGGCTGAAGGCGGCGATCACGTCTATTGGCAGATCCATGATTAGTTCTCCATCCCCCAATTGACGCAATGCTTCTGCTTCAAAGGCACGTTGAAAAGCCTGGATATTTTTCTCCGGGATAGTAAGACCCGCCGCAGAACGGTGGCCGCCGAAACGGTCCAGGAGGGCCTGGCAAGCCGACAAAGCCTCCACCATGTCGAACCCGGGGCCGCCTCGTCCGGAGCCCCGTCCTGTCCCGTCCTCATCGATGGAAATCATCACAGCCGGGCGGTTGTAATCGCTCTGAAGGCGGGAGGCTACAATTCCGATGACGCCTGCATGCCAGCCCCGCCGCGCCAGAACGATACTGCGGTGTTGGCGCATGAAACAGGCATCCAGTTCTTCCACCGCTTCTTCGTAGATGGCGTGCTCGATGGCGCGCCGGCCTTCATTGGCGGTGTTGAGTGCGCGCGCGATGGAAGCGGCTTCGTTGGGACCTTCGGCCAAAAGGAGATTCAAGGCTAATGCACCATCATCAAGGCGCCCGGCGGCATTTAGGCGTGGCCCCAATTGGAAACAGATTTTTTCCGCGGAAATGTCTCTCAGGCTGATGTTGGCTTCATCGGCGAGCTTGGCCAGGCCGATGCGCTCATATTTCGCCATATGCCGGAGTCCAAGAGACACGATGGTGCGGTTTTCCTGCCGTAAGGGCACAATATCCGCCACGGTGCCCAGGGCGGCGATGTCCAGGTCATTGGGGGTCCCGTTTAAGGCGCAGGCAAGTTTGAAGGCCACGCCTGCACCGCACAGGTAATACCCTGGATATGTTGGATCTTCCCGTTTGGGATTTAACACGGCCACGGCTTCCGGGAGGGTGTTTTCGATGGCGTGGTGATCCGTAATGATGAGGTCCACGCCGAGTTCGCGGGCGCGCGTTGCGGCATCATGTGCGCTGATGCCGTTGTCCACGGTAATGATGAGCGAAACGCCGTCCGCATGGGCGGCTTCCACACGCTCGGGATTTAATCCATAGCCTTCCGTAAGGCGGAGGGGCATTCCATGGCTGAGGCGGGTTAGCCCATAGCGGCGCAAACCGGAGAGCAAAATGGCGGTGGCGGCGATGCCATCCACGTCGTAATCACCAAAAATGAGCACACGCTCTTGGCGATCACGGGCGAGGGTGATGCGCTCCACGGCGGTGTTCATATCGGTTAATAAAAATGGCGGGGAGAAATGCTCCATCGAGGGATAAAGAAAGCGGCGGGCCTCTTCAGGAGTTTGCACGCCCCGCAAGATCAAAATCTGTGCGATGATAGGCGGCAGGCCGATGGCCTCCGCAAGTTCCTTTACCCGGACACGATCCGTTTCGGCGATGCGCCAGGCATACCGGGGGCAGGGCGTATTCACAGCCGCTCCCGTGCCAGCCGGACGATTTCGGCTACTACTTCGTCCTGAGTCATGTGGGTGGTGTCCACTAATAGGGCATCCTCGGCCTTGCGCAAGGGGGAATCTTTGCGGTTCTTGCTTTGTTCGTCCCGTTCATGAATCTCGGCGGCAAGCGTATTGCGATCCACCGTCATGCCTTTGGCCTCAAGTTCCAGGGCGCGGCGTTGGGCCCGGGCCTCGATGGAGGCGTCCAGGTAGATTTTGCAGCGGGCCTTGGGAAATACCACCGTGCCGATGTCGCGTCCTTCCGCGACAGTGGGGGCGCGTTCACCGAAGCGGCGTTGAAGCTCCACCAAATGGCGGCGCACGGCGGAATTTTGATCCAGCTTATAGATGAGCCGGGTGACTTCCGGCGTACGGATTGCCTGAGTAACATCCTGGCCGTTCACCACTACCCGCTGACCCGAATCGCTCTCATGGATGTCCAGTTCCATTCTTCGGGTGGATTCCGACAGGGCATCGGGATCTTCCAGGGAGATGCCTTGGTGCAACGCCCACCACGTGGCGGCGCGGTACATCGCCCCGGTGTCGAGAAAGGCGAACCCAAGCGCTTTCGCCACGCGTTTCGCGCACGTGCTTTTTCCCGCGCCCGCCGGGCCGTCAATGGCCACAATATGTGTCGCTTCACTCATGAAACACCTGCCTGGTTGGAAGTTGGATCGTTGTATGCCGGTGGTGAGATCCGGCGCCACATCATCGTATCATGGAGCGCTAGCGCGGCTCAATGGAACCCCGTGCGTCCCGGACATACGTGGCCGCGGTTTCGCCGGAATCTTCCGCAATGCACACGCCGAACGCGCCCCGCTGCGTCGAACCAACCAGATGCGGCCAAGCGCACAGGCAAACCCCTTCGGTAAACCGCCCCGTGGCCCGCACGCCTTCTTCGGCGCCGCCGGCAAGCACATAATCCGGAAGTGAAACCATGTATTCATCCCAGAGCCGGTCCCGGATTTTATCCAACTGGCCTTTTAACCCCCCCTGGTGATTTCGCGTATCCACGGCGCGCGCAAGCTTGTTTTCAATATTGCGCTTCATCAACTTCACGTACCGTTCATTCACCTTGCGCCGGAATGCTTCGCTGCCGCTGGGTCCGCGCCCTGCGGCGAGCAGTTGATCGAGGACCTCCACGCGGGAGCAGGAGGCTTTTGCGCGTTGGAGAATGGCGGCCCGCGCCTTGGCGCTTTGAAGCTGGTTGATCTTCTGTTCTACTTCCTCCCCCAGGAGGGAGCGTTTTTTGTTTAAATCTTCAATCCGGGCCAGCAATCCGCGTACAATCTCCAAAACATCATGCTGCGTCAGGGTTCTGCGTTGCAGGTGCCGGCCCAATTCGACCACCGTTTCACGATCCTCGAAAAGATCGCGGTCGATGGTGCCCTCCGCCGCCAGATGCATCAGTTCCCGTTGCATTTCCTCGAGGATCTCCTGGACTTCTCCGCTGGGAGCCATTTCGCCCTCATCTTTGTGAGGCTGGAGTTTTTCCTCGCCCACCCGGATGAGGGTTTGCGCTCCCACTATCAGCCGGTCCACAAACGCCACGCGGTGTTGCAGCCGGTGGATTTTCTGCATCTGATCCCCAATGCCTTCTTCACCCAAAAGATAGACCAGCACACTGCCCGCGCATTCGTCGGCCTCCCGTTCAATGATCGCCAGCATCTGCTGCAAGTGTTCCAGCCGCTGGCGCAATTTTGAGGCATTGGACAACATTCGGACGGCATCCTGCGAGAGCACTTCTCCATAGTCCTGACAGGTAAATCCGCGCCGCAATATAACAGACAAAGGCCGGCGTTCCGTATGGCGAAACATGCCCGCCTCAATGCTTTCCGAGACATGCGCCTCGCCCCCCTGGATCTCCTGGCCCACGCGCATGTTCCGCGCCATCAGCACTCCGTCCAGCACCACGCCCCGGACATACAAGTTCTGGGAGGCAAATACCATTCTCGGCTCTTGCGTGTTCAGGCACCAAATAGAACTCTCTTTTGAAACGGCCAAGGCCTGATTCAAAATGTTCGCGGCGCGGATATCTCCCCGCCGTGCAATGACCGATCCTGAAATATTATCTAATATTTCACAGGCGCCGGACACGGCCAGATTCCCCATTAGCAAGCCATTTACATGGCAATTTCCATTTTCCACCACGACGGTGCATTCGGCGGGCAATCCGTCGATAAGCTTGGCATCTCCACGGTGTTGCAGCACCGGTCCGCGGGTGGGGAGATCGATGCCTGCGAACAATTTTATGTCCCGCACCTGGGCATGCCGCAGATCATCCGGGGTAAATAACGCAATCCGCTGCCCCACGTTGGGCATGTCTTTGGCCGCAGGTTCGCTTTCGCGGCGTTTCTGAACCGCGGCAATATGGGGCGTGAGCAGTTCAATGGGCCGTGCAAACTGGGCTTTTTGGGCACAGCGCTGCATGAGCGCCCAGAGGACAAACAGAACGTCGAGTTCGTCCCGCAGGAGTTGTTCAAGATGTCCGTCAATCAGTTCTTGGAACAGCATGCGAAGCAGGGGTTGCTGGCGCCGTCCTTCCGTTTCGATGACACGGGGTGCGGCTTCTTGCAGCCAAAGGGCGATAGCGTCTTGTACTGCCGTGCAAATTTCCTGTTGTTCCGGCGTTTCCTGGTGTATTTCCCGCCATGCCGCGCACAACGCCATATCTTCCAGGGAAACGGTTGCAAGCCTTTCCTTGTTCAGAGAAATAATGTACGTTGCTATATTTTCAAACATCACGGGCCACCATAGTTGTGTGCTGTGCAATAGATTTTTCAAAGGGAGGACGCAGGATGCCCCGTTCCGTAATGATGCCCGCGATATAGTCTGCGGGTGTCACATCGAACGCGGGGGAGTACACGTCAATTCCTTCAGGAGCAGTGCGTTTCCCAAAACCTTCCGTGACCTCCTTTGGATCCCGAAGCTCAATTGGAATGTGCCTGCCGTGTTCCAGGCTTAGGTCAAACGTGGAAAAGGGGGCGGCCACGTAGAAAGGGATCTGATGGGCATGGGCAAGCACCGCCACGCTATAGGTGCCGATCTTATTCGCCGTGTCACCGTTTGCGGCGATGCGATCCGCGCCGACGATCACGAGTTGCACGCGGCCTTCGCGCATGACCTGGGCCGCCGTATTATCGCAGAGCAGCGTGACCGGGATCCCGGCCTGCGAAAGTTCCCATGCCGTCAGGCGCGCGCCTTGAAGCAAAGGGCGGGTTTCATCGGCAAAAACGTGAAAGCGGCGGCCAAGTTCCCACGCGCGGAACATAGGGGCGAGCGCGGTGCCGTATTCTCCCGTTGCCAGACCACCCGCGTTGCAGTGCGTCAAGACGCCCCCGCCCTCCGGGACCAACGGCGCACCATACTCGCCGATGGCGCGGCAGGAGGCAATTTCCTCAGCGTAAATGGCATTGGCCTCTGTTTCCAAACGGCTCATAAGTTCCGCGTGCGTCATGGACGGCGCATGTGTTTCCGCCACCTTCTTCATGCGGTCCAGCGCCCAGAAAAGATTTACGGCTGTGGGGCGCGATGTGGCGAGATAGGCACAGGATTCCTGGACGGTCTCCAGCACCCCGGCTGCATCCCCGGGGTTCTTTTCGTGGAGGCCGACGAGTATGCCGTAACCGGCCGTTATGCCGATAAGAGGCGCTCCGCGCACCCGCAATGCCTTGATGGCTTCCCACACGTCCGCCAGTGTATGCAACTCGATAAAGCGGACTTCATTGGGCAAAAGCGTTTGATCAAGAACATGGAGTGTTTCGTCTTGCCACTGCAATGCTTGCATCGCCACACGGTGATCCTTTGCGTTACTGGAAAGATGCTATCGGATATCGTGCTAAAAAGGCAATGTTTTTTTAACATTGCCGTCCGTTCGGCAGGCAATCCCGCCCCGAAAGCCTGGAATTCATTATTATTTTCGCCATGGCATGCAGTATGATGGTCAGGGGCCGGAAGGAAATGCATCTTCTAAAAGAATGGCCTGTACAACGGAGAGGAGAACCTGACAATGACGGATCGCCATGGAATGAATCGCCGCGGATTTTTATCAAACCTGGGAAAGGGGGCGGCGCTGACAGGATTGGGAATCACGCTTGCGCAAGAAGCGCGCGCTAAACGCGCCGTGGAGAAGACGGATCCCAACTCCCCAAAAACGGGAAAATTACTCAAGGAAGAAGACATCATCGGCATCGGCATTATCGGTGTGGGCGGGATGGGCAGCGGCCATCTGGGTGAGTTGCTGGAGATGGAGAAGAACGGGGTCAAGGTGCAGGTTCGCGCCATTTGTGACGTCTATGAACGCCGGAAGAAAGCGGCCGTGGGCCGGGTCAAGGAGGCCGTCAACCGGGATATCGAATCATATACGGAATATAAAAAACTGCTGGAACGGGAGGATATCGACGCCGTAGTGATCGCCACGCCGGATCACTGGCATGCCTTGAACAGCATTCATGCAATGCAGGCGGGAAAAGACGTCTATTGCCAGAAGCCCGTCACCTATACTATCGAGGAAGCTTTGGAAGTCCGTGATACCGCCTTTGAAACCGGACGCATATTCCAGTGCGGCGCACAGGGATCCTCGGATGATTTCTACTGGAAAGCGCGCGATTTCATCAAAAAAGGCGGCATTGGCAAGGTGCTGTGGGTGCAGGCCGATTACAGCCGCAACAGCAGCGGCGGCCCCGGAGATCGCGGCGGCGAATGGAATTGGCATATTGATGAGGACGCCTCCGACAATCCTGATGCGGGGGAGGCCTACATCGATTGGAAACAGTGGCTCGGACCCGCCCCAAAACACCCCTTCAGCAAACCCCGCTTCTTCCAATTCAGGAAATTCTGGGACTACAGCGGCGGCATCGCCACCGATCTGCTGTATCATCTGTTGGCGCCGTTGACAATCGCCCTCGATGCGCGCGCGCCGGAACGCGCTACCGGCAGCGGCGGCATCTACGTGCAAAAAGACGATCGGGAAGTGCCTGACACGTTCATGATGAATCTGGACTATCCTGATGATTACACCATTGTCATGACCTCCTCGATGGCGAACCAACAGGCTCTTCCCTTGGTCATTCGTGGACACTTCGGCACCATTTATCCCCATGAAAACAAAGGAATGCGCGCGGTGGCCGAGCCCCAGTTCAAGGAATGGTTCAAGAAAGAACATGGCGCCGAGGAAATCGTGATTCCGGCGGACCCCAGGCCCGGCCATGTTACCAACTGGTTGGAATGCATCAAGTCCCGAAAGCTGCCCAATTTGGACGCGGAAACGGCCTACCGCGCCATGGCCGGAATTAAGATGGGCGTGGACGCCTACCGGCAGGACAAGGTGATTTTCTGGGACGGAGAAAAAGAGAAGTATGTGCATGAGCACCCCCGCCCCAAACGGGATTCGAAATATCCGGTCGAGAAGTCGTAAAATCGGCTTTTCCTGCCTCTTGGCGGAATGAAGAAATATTTTTGAAACAGCTTCCCTTGCATGAAAGGGAGGAAGATGGGAGGGATATCCATGCGTGGATTCCTGGCAGTGATGATATGTGTGTTCCTGGCCGCCGGATGCGGACAACCGTTCCTCGCGCCTAATCAGCAGCCCTCACCGGATGCCCCTGGCAAGATTCGCGTGGCTTTTGTCGTGAATAACGCCTCGGATTTCTGGAAAATTGCTGAGGCAGGCACCACCAAGGCCGCTAATGAACTTGGAGTGGAGGTCTTGTTCCGGATCCCTTCCGCGGGCACTGCCGAACAGCAAATGCAGATTTGCCAGGATCTGATTACCCTCGGCGTGTCGGGGATCGCCATCAGCCCCAAGGATCCCGCCAATCAAACCGCCATGCTGAATGAAACCGCCGCCCGGTGCAATTTAGTCACGCAGGATAGTGACGCCCCGCAAAGCAACCGCCTCTGTTACATCGGCACGAATAATTACGAAGCAGGACGGGAAGCGGGCAAATTGATCAAGGAATGCGTGCCGTCCGGAGGCAAAGTCATGTTCTTCGTGGGCACCATGGACGCGCAAAACGCCCAGGATCGCAAAAAAGGCATTGATGACGAGTTGGCCAATTCCGGCATTGTTCTCGATGACGTGCGTACCGACGAAACCGACCGCGCAAAAGCGGTGGCGAATGTCGAAGACTCCCTTCTCAGCAAGCCGGATCTGGCCTGCCTCGTGGGACTGTGGAGTTATAACGGCCCCGCTATCCTCAATGGAGTGAAAAGCTCCGGGAAACTCGGCCAGGTCAAGATCGTGTGCTTTGACGAGGAAGATGCCACTCTCCAAGGGGTAAAAGACGGCCACATTTACGGCACCGTCGTGCAACAGCCCTTTGAATTCGGGTACCAGTCCGTGCGCGTCCTGACCGATCTGGCCAAAGGCAACAAAGCGGTTGTTCCGGAGAGCAAATGCATCTATATCCCCACCCTCTCCATCAAACAAGACGGCGTGGATGCCTTTTGGGCCCGGTTGAAGAGCCTGACGGGGAAATCATGAGAAAAGTATTCGGATTGATATTTCTATTGGTCATTCTGAGCGGACTTACCGCCGCGTGGGAATACCACCTGATGGGTTCCAGCCGCTTTCTATCTCTGGCCAACCTTAAAAACCTCCTGCCATGGATCGGATTGTATGGCATTCTGGCACTTGGCCAAGCCATGGTGATCATCACCGGCGGCATCGATCTGTCCGTAGGAAGTGTGGTGGGCATGGTGGGCATTCTCACCGCCGTACTTGTGGATAAAACCGCCATGCCGGCCATTCTGGCCGCCCTGATTATTCTTTGCCTCTCTGCATGTATCGGCGCAGGGCATGGCCTCTTGGTCGCCAAAGTGAATATGCAGCCCTTTATCGTGACTTTATGCGGGCTTTTCCTTTACCGGGGCATTGCCCGGTTCGCCGCGGAAGACAAATCCCAGACCCTGGGCGATGCCTTCGGCGGATTGAGTTGGTTTGGGGCAGGAACCGTTCTCGACCTCCTTCCAGGCGGCCCGCCCCCGCCGGGGCAGCCCATGTCTCTGTTCATGAGCTGGGCCAGCATCCTGGCTGCCCCTTTCCTGGTGATGCTCATGGTGGCCGTCATCCTCGGCGCATTTCTCCATTTTTCGCCATGGGGCCGCCATCTGCTCGCCCTCGGCGCCAGCGAAGACGCCGCCCGCTACAGTGGCGTGCGCACGGTCCAATTGAAAATCCTCGCCTACATCACATGCAGTGTCATTGCCGGAGTGGCCGGGCTTTTGTTTGGATTCAAGATCCGTTCTTTGGGCCCCTCCAACTTCGGAGAATTTTATGAACTTTATGCCATCGCCGGCGCCGTGCTGGGCGGATGCAGCCTCCGCGGGGGCTCCGGGAATGTGCTGGGCGTGGTGCTCGGTGTTGCGTTACTGATGGTTTTGCGGAACCTGGTGAATCTATTGCAGATTTCGAGCCAGTTGGAATATGTCGTGATTGGTGGCGCCATCCTCATAGGCGTATTCCTGGATGAAATGTTCACGCGGCGGGCCGAACGCATGCGCAAAAAAAGCGTAGCCGGCGCGCGAGCCGCATAAGAGAGGCGTTTCGTATGCGCTATGAATATTCGGGTTATCTGAAAACGCTGTTGCAAGCCCCCGATCCGGAGGCGCTGGAATCCCTGGACGCTATTTTGTTCTCCGCGGATGACCTGGCCCAATGGAAACCCGTGGATGATGACGCCGACAAGGAATGGCAGCATGTCACCGCACGTACTGAACGAACCGATGGCGGGGTCCTGCTGGAAGGCCAGTTTGAAGATGTTCGGCGCATCGACAATATCGACCGGAATGATCCCAGCTTCTGGGTGCCCCTCAGTTCGCAAGGCTCTGACGATCCCCGGTTCCCCATCGATGTGACACGGTTCCCCATTGTCGAAGTCACCTATCGCTGCCGAACCCCCATGGCGAGGCCGGCCTGGATGTGGCGGTATGCGGGCGGCATGCATTTTGACGGTCTCCAGCCCACGCGGGAATGGCGCACCGCCGCCCGCCGGATTCCGCATCTTGGATTTCCCCAGAAAATCGATTCTCTGACGTTTCGCCTGTATTCGGTGGCGAGGAGCGTGGAATCCATGGAAATTCACTCCGTTCGCTTCCGCGTCATGACCCCGGAAGAAGAGGCCGTCTGTCAACAAGCGTATGCCAAGCTCGAAGCCGAACCTGCCCCGCCACGATACCGGCTTCTGAATGAATTTATGCCCGCCGGGGTTTGCATGAAAGCCCGATCCGCACGGCGGCTCGCCGAAATCATGGATATTTCCATGCACGATTATTGGCGGCTCGCAATCGAGGATATTGCGCGCCATTTCCACAATTGTGTCATCCTTGAGGAAATGCAGGATCTCTCCCCGGAGGAATGGAAAGACGTTTTGTCCTTGGCAGAATCCTATGGCATCCGGTTTATCCCTGCATATGACTGGCCCATGGATGACTTTGACGCCAAGGGCTCCGAATGGATCGAAACACACATCCGGCCCTTTGCCGATTCTCCCGCGATTCTCGCCTGGATGATCCAGAATGAGCCCCCCGAACACAGTTTTCCCGCCCATCTCGCGGCCCGCAAACAAATCGAACAGGCCGACCCAAATCACCCCATGGCCGTGTTCATGCGAGAACCCAATTCATACCCCTTGTACGCACCCTTTTTTGCCGCGTCGGGCATGGCACACTTCAAATCCCATGTGCCCAGCTCCATGGGCGCCATGATCCGCTGTCACCGTCCCTTGAACCGCGGCCAGCAGTTTTGGGTTCTTGCGCCCGCCTTTGTGTATGCCACCGACACTCCGGAATGGAATACCTGCCCTGAAATGCGCCTCCTCATCAATCAGGCCTATGCCAGCGGCGCGCGCGGCTGGTTCACCTTCTCCTATCACAACGATCCCATATGGAATGGCGGATCCTGTCAGCGATCCCTCACCGGGCCCTTCCTCACCTTTAGCGATTTGTGGTCCGAGATGGGACTTCGCATGGAACGGTTTAACGCGATAACCCCGCTCTTAATGAACGCGACTCCAGGGCCTTCCCCGGAGTTCGATGTCCGCGTGGCTTGGCGGGAACATCCCAAGGCCCGGCACGCCCCTGACGTGGAATCGATAGACTGGTTCTGGCTGCACGGACCCGATTACTCCCTGCTGTATGTGGTCAGCAATGACATCGCCGAAGTCACCCCGGTCAATATCACCTTCCCCGATCTCGCCGCCAAGGGCGTGGGAATCATAAACGTCACCGATTTCACCCGAAACCGCAAATGGGCTCAAATGGATCAACGCCGGCACCTCGAAATGTTTCCGGGACAAGGCGAAATTATTTTAGTAGCGCCCGTCGAAGTGTGCGAACGTTGGCGCGATGCCATTGCCGCGCGTTTGCTTGAAGGCGATCGGAGACAACTCGCCATCGATCTGGAACTTGCACGTCCCTATGACATTCCCATCAAGGAGATCGAACGCCGTTTGCATAAATTAGGTCATGGTTCCCCCGCAGATGAACTGATCCGGTTGCTCGAAGCCCGGGATCAATTGACCAACCTGATTTACGCCACCCCGGACCTGTTCGAAACCCGGAGCAAAATCATTCAGATTAGCGCCGGTATCTGCGGATGCGACGGCACCCTCTGCCGAATGCTCAGTATGGGGAAAGTCGATCGCGCGCACGACCTTGGGCTCAAAGTGCTCCCCCTGGCCCGTGAAATGACCAATTTGCGAGTTCAATTGCGCGAGGGAAAAGGGGCACAAATTTTTAAGGAATGCGCCACGTTGGCCGACCGCACCATGGCCTTGCTCACTGAAATTAGAACCTTAACATGAGGTACCCATGAAGTTTGAAGGCACCGACAAGTATTATCTCGACCCCGAACTCAAGTCCATCGTCAACATCGCACTCGCCATGGAGAAGCCGCTGCTGCTGACGGGCGAGGCCGGCACCGGGAAAACACAACTCGCTCTTGAAGTTGCCCGCGCGCTCAGCATGCCCACCGAGATCCTCCGCTGCAAGTCCACCATTAAAGGTGAAGAAGCCTGTTACACCCAAGACACCGTGCTGCGGCTAAACGATGCCCGCTTCGGTTCCGGAACGACCGGACGAAAAGTCGAGAACTTCTTCGATTATGTGATCTGGGGGCCCATCGGGCGCGCTTTCCGTGCGAACCACAAAGTCGTGCTGCTGCTCGACGAAATCGACAAGACCGAGTCTGACGTTCAGGACAACCTCCTTGACATCCTCGAAGAATGCCAATTCACCATCCGCGAAGTGAACCAGACCATCCAGGCGGAAGTGCGGCCCGCCATTTTCATCACCTCCAACGCCAAACGCGAACTCTCCGACCCCTTCCTGCGCCGCTGTTACTGCCACCATATCGCCTTCCCCTCCCCCGAAGACATGCACAAAATCGTCCACCTCCACTACCCCAACACAAGCCCAAAGCTCCTCGAAGCCGCCATTGCCATCTTCTACGAACTCCGCGAGCGCGGCTTTGAAAAACCCCCCGCCACCAGCGAACTCCTCAATTGGATCGGCGCCCTCGAACGCACCAACCAAATCCCCGACCCCAAGCTCCCTCCCCTCACCGGCATCCTCCTCAAACGCGCCGGCGACATCCTCCGATTCCGCGCCGCCTCCACCACACGCCGCCGGAATTATTAACCCGGATTATTTTCATAAATCAAAAGAAGTGGCGCTTTCCTGTATGGCCCATTCGAGACGCCGGGAAGACATCTCCAGATAGTTCTTTTCCAATTCGCATCCGGCAAATTTTCTTTTTTGCTTTATCGCGGCGACGCCCGTGGTGGAACTTCCGGCGAAGGGATCAAATATCAGATCGTCTTCCACCGTGCTTGCCAGAATAATCCGCTCAAGCAGTTGAACGGGTTTTTGGGTAGGATGCTTTCCAAAGGCTTTTTCCCCGCCATTCGGCGCGGGCATGGTCCACACGGATTTCATTTGCTTCCCCGCGTTTGTTTCCCGCATCGCGTCATAGTTAAAGCAATGTTTGGACTTTTCACTCTTGGCGGCCCAGATAAGCGTCTCCGTGGAATGCGTAAAATACCGGCAGGAGAGATTGGGGGGCGGATTGGGTTTCTCCCACGTGATATCATTCAGTAGCTTCATTCCCAATTGCTGCATGGCATACCCCACGGAATGAATGACATGCTGCGTGCCCGACACCCAAATCGTGCCATTAGGCTTTAACACTCTCTGGCATCGGGACAGCCACGCCGTGTTGAATTCGTGATTCAGCTCCGCCCCCCGCGGCTTATCCCATTGGCCCTTGTCCACCTTCACCATTTTCCCCGCATGGCACGTGATCCCTCCATTCGAGAGAAAATAGGGAGGATCCGCAAAAATCATATCGAAAATGCCGTTGGGGAATCTGCCGATCAAAATGTCCATGAATTCGATGCAATCGGCGTCATACAGCCAAACGCCCCGCTTCTCATCCCGGAAAACGCACCGGTTGGCGGAAAAGGCGGTTCCCTCCAACTCTGTGTGAGAAAAGGCTTTTGCGTCCTGTATGGTGCCGTGCCGCATACCCGCCGCCAGGCGAATCCTCCCTTATGGAATATTAAAGGTAACGTTGGTGGGTTGCCCGTTGCGCATGATCTGAACGTTGACCTGTTTTGAGTTTTTATACTTTTCAATCATAGGCATTACCTGGCTGAAATCCGTGATCGGCTCCCCATTTACGCCGGAGATGATGTCGCCGTCCTGGAAGCCCAACATGTTGGCGTAGGGAATCTCATTAATATTCGGCACCGCCAGGCCGATGGGTTTTCCGCTGGCATCCTTGGCTACAGTGGGCATGTGCGTCGATAATAGCGCCCATCCGTCCTGCTCAGTCAGTTTTTGATCAAACTTGATGTCCGCAACGTTGATCACCTTTCCCCCTCCGGTGTACACCTCGTTGCCCTTCGCGGCAAGCACTTTCGGTTCTTCTTTCTTCTCCGCCACCGGGACCGGGGCTTCCGCTTTCGCTTCCAGGGTATACGTGGCTTTTTGTGCCCCTTTCCCCTGCCGGTAATCCCAGGGAGCGAGCGGCGCGGCATCCGACCATAACCCCGCCTTGCCCACGATGGCTTTGGCGTTCAATGCCTTGAATGCGCTGTCAGAAGGCGTGTTTTGGCTGTCCCACCATGCCAAACCCGCTTCCAGCAACGACTGATTCAAGTTTACATACTCACATACCGCTACCCCCACTGTTTTCCCCGCGGAATCCGTAGCCTTGACTTCTATCGAGGCTTCCTTGTTCAGGGCCTTTTGTGTGATGTAATCCTTGGCCTTGTCGGCAAAGGGCTGGCCGGGCTCCGGGCAATCTATGCCGTAGAGCCGGATTTCCTTTTGTACACCGTTGGCCTGGACTGTCAATAGGTCTCCCGCCTGTACCGCACTAACGGTCCCCGTGAGAGTTTCCCCCCCGGCCTGGAGCGACGTGAATATGCCAAGAACCCCTGCCAGAATGAGAAAGGAGGACACAGATGATTTCATGATTCACTCTCCATGCAGTTTATCCCGTTAAAGCCTGTTCGTATCCTTTTAGCTATAATACCCTCTGTCTCTTTACTGGATCAATGGCAATTTGCGGCTGTTTCGTTCCCACCCCTGCTTTGCGAACATACCAAGAACGCTGTCAAGAGTTTTTCTTCCGGCAAAGGGCCTAAAACAAGCGGTTTGGTCTCATATGGGGTAATTTATCGTAGAAATAGATTGACTTGAAGTGTGATAAGTGGTACAATCCCTCCCATTGGAGAACGGGGTAGCTGCTATAGCGGAGAAATTCGCGTAGAGAGAGACTACACCGGGGAGCTGCAGAATGCGGTTTAGGGCATTCTTGGCGGCGACGGCAATAAGCGGAAAAGTTTGATAACTAAGGAGGAACGGAGATGGGTGAGTTTTTTGACACCATTATTTGGACGACAATTGCGTATTTCTTCCAGAAGCTGTGGGAACTGGTGAAAGATCTGTTTGGTTTCCTGGGCGCCCCGGACTATCCGCCCTACGACTCGATTGGAAAGGTTTGATACTGAAATTCCGATCACTGCTACGCAGTTCTTGCCGAAGTTTTCGGAAGAAAATGACGCCAGTGAAGGGTGACACCAATCGGTGGCAATACTCTATTGTCCCTGCCTTTCCATGACAGCCATGGAAAGGGTGGGGACAAGTAGAGTTTATGAAAAACTAAATCGTTGATGCGTCTGTCGTGCCTGTTTACGGTACGAGAGACGCGTTTTTTGTTTCTTCATTTAATCGTATTGCTGCAGCGGGGCGCAGGGATAGGAGCCGAGAATCTTGAAGTTCGCGGCGCGCTCGGCCACGACATCAAGGACGGTTTTAATCTCCGGCTCTTCCACGTGTCCCTTTAAATCAATGAAGAAGACATATTCCCAGGGTTTTTGTTGGGAGGGGCGGGATTCGATGCGGGTGAGGTTGATACCGGAATCGGCGAAGGGGAGCAAAAGGTGATACAGGGCGCCGGGCCGGTCTTTGACCGCGAGGAGCACGGAGGTCTTGTCGTCACCGGTGGGTTTCACCATTTGCCGCCCCACCACGAAGAATCGGGTATAGTTGTGGGCCATGTCTTCAATTCGCTCGCACAGCAAACCCAGATTATAGGTTTGGGCGGCGAGTTTACTGGCGATGGCGGCGGCGCCGGGTTCGGTGGCGGCACGCCGCGCCGCTTCCGCCGTGCTGGACACTTCCAGGAGTTCCGCATTGGGCAGATTGGCCCGGAGCCAATTCCGGCATTGCAACAACGCGTTATCTTTTGAATATACGCGCTTTATATCGTCCAGGGGGCAATTCGCAAGCAGATTCTGGGTGACGTGCAGCATGACTTCATTAATGATTTTCAGATGGGAGACGATGAAGCGATCAAGTGTTTCGCTGACCGACCCGCCAATGGAGCTTTCGACGGGAACCACGCCGTAATCGATGCGTCCGCGCTCCACTTCCGTAAAAATATCCGCGAAGGATGGCAGGGGGCGGTAATCCGCCGCCGCTCCGAACACCCGCAGGGCGGCCATGTGGGAAAAGGTGTCGCGCGGGCCGAGAAAGGCGACGCTGATATCCTTTTCCAACGCCCGGATGGCGCTCATGATTTCCCGGTAGATGGAGCGGATAGCGGTCTCACTGAGCGGCCCCTGATTGAGTTCCGTGAGCTTTTCCAGCACCGTTTTTTCGCGTTCCGGCACGTAAAAAGGCGCATCGGCCGAACGCTTAAGCTGCGCAATTTGCTGGGCATAGCGCGCCCGTTCATTCAGACACTCCAGGACTTTCTGGTCCAAAGCGTCAATCCGAGATCGAAGTTCATCCATATTCACCGATGTTTTCCCTCCAATAGCTCCAAGGGCGCGGCCTTAACCAGCAACATGGCCACTTTTCCGGTGTCGAACCGGATGCGCGCCTTCAATTTGTCTCCCGAACCATTTGTATACTGCACTGTGCCAAGGCCGAACGTGGCATGCCGCACCCGCGACCCCGTCCGGAGCCTCGCGGACTCCGCCCGGGGTCTCTCCTCGGGGAATGCAACTGTTTGCCGCGTCTGTCCCGGCATTACCGGCGCCAGCCGGTCCAGCCCAATTTCACCGATGAACCGCGACACGGTACGGTCATTACGCGGTTTCCCATACAGCACCCGGGACCGCGCCGCGCAGAGTGTCAGACCTTTCCGGGCGCGGGTCATCGCCACATAACAAAGGCGCCGCTCCTCTTCGAGGTCCGTATTGTCATGAAACTCGGAACCATAGGGGAGCAAGCCCTCTTCCAACCCTATCAGGTAGACATAGTCAAACTCAAGACCCTTCGCGGAATGACAGGTCATGAGGGTGACCGCGGGCATATCGGAATCCCATTCATCCACGTCGCTCACAAGCGCCAGATCCTGCAGAAATTCCAGAAGCCCCCCTGACCCGCGTTCATCCTGCTGCTTACACGTGGCGAGAAATTCATCCACGATCTCCATGCGCGACCGGGAATCCTTCTCATCACTAGCCAGCACATAGTCCCGGTAGCCGATGGCCTCCAGCAGATGCTCCATCACCGGAAGCAGTTTCGAGTCCCGCGATTTCAACGTTAAATCGTCGATTAAGTGCACGAATTTCGCCGCTGATTCCCGCGCTCGCGAAGGAAGCGTGGTGTCGGTTTCCACCTCTCGCATCACATTCAGTAAGGGCATCTTTCGCAACTCGGCGTATTCTTCCATCCGCTCCAGCGATGTGCCTCCAATCCCCCGCGGCGGCACATTAATCACCCGCCGCAGTGACTCATCATCGTTGGGATTCACCAATAGCCGCAGGTATGCCAGCAGATCCTTGATTTCCTTCCGGCTGTAGAACTTGATCCCGCCCACCACGACATAGTGCAGTCCTTTCCGCCGCAATGCTTCTTCCATGAGCCGTGATTGTGCATTGGTGCGGAACAGCACGGCCACCTGCTTGGGCGAAAGTTCCTTACTCGTTACATCACCCACGACAAACTGCGCTTCCGCCACGCCATCACTAGCCAGGAAGAACCGAACGGTATCCCCAATCTTCTGCGTGGTAAACAGGTTTTTCCCCAACCGGTTGAAATTGTTGGCCACGAGCGCGTTCGCCGCATCAAGGATCGGCTTGGTGCTGCGGTAATTTTGCTCCAGCCGGATGATCCGCGCGTTGGGAAAGTCCCGGGCGAAATCCAGAATGTTATTGATATCCGCCCCGCGCCAGGAATAAATGCTCTGATCCTCATCCCCCACTGCGAAAATGTTGCCATGAGCCTCGCTCAAATGATGCGCTATAAGATATTGCGCGTGGTTGGTGTCCTGATATTCATCAATTAACACATGCTGGTATCGCTGTTGATATCGCTCCCGGATGTCCGCGTGTTTATGCAAGAGTTTGACCACCAGCGACAGCAAATCATCAAAATCCACGGCTGCTGCACGAAGCAAGGCCGCATGATAGCGCACCCACACTTCCCGGCAGCTTTCTTCCAGGGAATCAAAGGGATCTTTATCCCAAACCGGTTCCGCGGCCTTTTGTTTGAGCCGGCTGATCCAGGTCAATGCCTCCCTGGGCGACACCGCCTCGAACCGATCAGGTAAATCCTTTACCAGTTTCTTCATAAGCGACAGTTGGTCTGAATCATCAAATACAGTGAAGTTTTTGGGGCGCCCCAGCCGGTCCATGTCGCGCCGCAAGGCCACAAGCCCGAATGCATGAAAGGTGCCCAGCCACGCCCCGGCCCGATCCGCACCCACCCGCGCCGCAAAGCGATCCTTCATCTCCAAGGCGGCTTTGTTGGTGAACGTCATGGCCAGCAAATGCCGCGGATCCACCCCCCGCTCCTGCACCAGCCACACCAGCCGTTCGATAATAACGCGGGTTTTTCCACTGCCGGCCCCCGCCAGCACCAACACCGGACCGCCCTCCGCCGTCACTGCCGCCTGCTGCTGTTCATTCAAAGAAAGCATCGTTTACCTCTAAAAACAAACTACATATCCACATCTACACGAAACAGTAGATCATAAAAGACAAACGCGAGAGACAAGAATGCCTTTTCTTCTCTCTCACGTTCAAGGGTGTAATTGATACGTGCTGCCAATGGCAAACCGGGCATGTCATTCATCAAGAATGCAGCCCTGCACAATCCCCTTTAGAAAGCCCATGCAATCAGGCCAATGGGGAACAGCAGAATGCTCAGCAAAATCTTCAACCACATGTCCATTTTAAATCTCTCCTTCGTTCACGGTCAGCCCTCCTTGGGACATCCCGCTCCCATATTATTTTCCCAACCCTCACAACACCATTTGCTGTAAGAGGAAAACACAGTAATAGTAATATAGCGCGTCTTGCTCTCTCGTTTCCCGCGTTTAGATACCGCTTTTACCCTCCCATCAATTGCCCATGAGATCCCTCCATCACCATGCGTATGATACCGCTTTTGCCCTGTTTAATCAACCCAGGCAATTGCGAAACAGCCCGGTTAATCAAAAGTATGCCGGACATAGGGAAAATTACCGGCATTTCACGGGTAAACCGTTTTTTTCATTTCCCAGCCTAAGAAAAAAGGACTATTTCGCTATTGCCTCAATCGTTCAGGCGATGCCTGCGCTGTTATGAATGAATGTGCCAGGCGGTTTGATATAAGGGTGAAAACCTTGATGCGCGTTTGACACACCAGAAACTGCGGATTACTATTCTTTTCATCCGGCATGTTGCACATTTACGTTGGAGACAATCAACCCATTGAAGGAGACAACCATGAAAGCATGGTCGGTCCATTTATTCTGTGTTGGAATGATCCTGGTCTGTGTAGCAGGCTGCGGCACAACCCCGGACAAGGAAACCCAACAAACCCCATCCACGCAAAACCCACAACCCGCCGCGCCCAATGCGCCGGCGGCGTCTCCGGAAAAACTCTATACCGCGTATAATATGTGGTTTGAGAATTCAGAGAATTTTCTCGCAATTAATTACAAGAAGGGCATGCTGATTCCAGCCGGGACGGAGGTGAGCAACGTGGGGGTTGCGTCCACAAAGCGCACGCCGATGATCGCCTTTACGACCGTTAAGAACGGCCAAACCTTCAACGTCGGGTTTGTGGCCAAGTATCATCCAGGCCTGTCTGCGCAAGACTATGTGAAAAAAATGTTTACTGGAAAGAACTTCGAGGCGTTAACCGCGGGAATGACCCAGAATGAAGTGAAGGCGATTAAGGAAGGGAGGCTGGTCATTGGAATGAGCAAGGCGGCCGTCCTTGTGGCGTATGGATATCCTCCGGAACATAGAACGCCCAGCCTGTCATCCAATACCTGGATCTACTGGATAGATCGGTTCCGCAATAAGGCGATTCTTTTTGACGAAAACGGCCGCACGTGCAAACCGGCCGTAGCAACCACTGACGAACTCTAATCAGCGGGGTGGGTTTCGTGACATTTACCCTATGGTTTGCTACACTACTCCCGGCGAATCACGTGCGTCACAATTATTCTGCAATGAAAACCACCGGTTGGGGATAGGAATATGTTTAGAAACCTTTTGCCAAAGGAAGAGAATTTCTTTGATTTTTTCGAGCAGCATTGCCGGCTTGCCATAGAGGCCTGCAATGAACTGTATGGCATGGTGTCCACCAGTGGCGACATGACGGTGCGGGCCGCCCGCATCAAGGAAATCGAGCGGGAAGCCGATTCCATCACCCATGTATGCACCGACACCCTTCACAAAACCTTCATCACCCCCATTGATCGCTCGGAGATCCTCGGGCTAATGCAGCGCCTCGACGATATCGTGGATTCCGTGGAGTCCATCGCCGCCCGTCTGGTGATGTACGACATCCAGGAAAGCCGTGCAGAGGCAGTGGCCCTCGTGGATGTCCTGGTGCGTGCCAGTCAAGAGATCATCCAAGCGGTCACCGGGCTGCGCAATATGAAAAATCAGGACACCATCAAAATGCATTGCATCAAGCTGTTTGACCTCGAAAACGAGGGTGATATCCTGATGCGCAACGCCTTGGCCGATCTGTTTAAACATGAAACCGATCCCATAAAAGTCATCAAGTGGAAAGAGATTCTCGAACGGTTGGAAAAAGCCACGGACCGGTGCGAGTCCGTCGCCAATATCATTCAAGGCATCGTTATAGAGAATTCGTAATCCTATGGACCCCTTGTGGATCATTGTCATTATCACGGTACTCGTCGCCCTCTTTTTTGACGTAATCAATGGCTTTCATGACGCTGCCACCTCCATCGCAACGATTGTCTCCACTCGTGTATTGACTCCGCGCGCCGCAGTGTTATGGGCCGCCTTTTTTAATTTCGCCGCCATGTTTGTCTTCCGCCCCGAAGTGGCCCATACCATCAAAAAGATCGTCCATATCGACCCCTCGGATCCTGCCTTTGTGTTTGTTGTTTTCGGCGCGCTCATGGGCGCCATCATCTGGGATTTGATCACCTGGTGGTGGGGATTGCCCACCAGTTCCTCCCATGCCTTAATCGGCGGGCTGATTGGCGCCGGCATGGCCCACAAAGGCGTGGGGGTGATCGAGTGGGGAAAAGTCTGGTCCACGGTCGAATTCATCCCTCTGGCGCCCTTGATTGGCCTGGCCATTGGTTTTGTGCTTATGGTCTGCATTTATTGGATGTTCCGGCGGTGGCGGCCGTATAACGTAGACCAACTATTTAAGAAGCTTCAGTTTGTGTCCGCTGCCCTATATTCCCTCGGCCATGGCGGCAACGATGCCCAAAAAACCATGGGCGTCATCGTTGCCCTTCTGATTGCCGCCGATAAACTCAGCCCTGACACGGAACTTTCCCTCTGGAATTCGAAAACACTCTGGATCATCCTCTCCTGCAACCTGGCCATGGGTATCGGCACCGCCATGGGCGGATGGCGCATCGTGAAAACCATGGGCATGAAAATCGCCAAGCTCAAGCCCGCCGGCGGGTTTTGCTCCTCAACCGCCGGGGCCATTATGCTGTTTGTCGCCACATACAGCGGCATTCCGGTCTCGACAACCCACACCATCACCGGGGCTATTGTAGGGGTGGGAGCCGTCAATAAGCTTTCCGGGGTGAAATGGGGTGTGGCTACCCGTATCGTGTGGGCGTGGATTTTCACCATACCCTTCTCCGCCTTCATTGCCGCCGTCTGCTTCGATATCATTAAACTGTTCCACCCGGCCTTCTAGCAAAAAAGCATGCAACATTTTTCGGCACAGCAAGTCAAATAAGGTAATATGTATTCTCGCGATGAAGGCTCAAGGCCCTTATCCCGGATTGATGTCATGAAAAAACGTTCTGATAAAAAACCAATAGTGAAAATGCCCCGTCCACAAACGGCGCCGCAGCCGCGCCGCGCCGAAAAGACCACCCGTGCCCGCATGCAGGAACTGGAAGGGTTGAACGCCGCCCTCGAATTGCGCGAACGCGCCATGGCCGTCTCCGATGAGGGAATTAGCATCAGTGACATCCGGCGTCCGGACAACCCCCTCATTTATGTAAATGACGGATTTCTGCGCCTGACCGGGTTTACACGGGAAGAGGTTCTGAATCGGAATTGCCGTTTTTTACAGGGTCCGGGAACCTCGCCCGAAATGCTGCACGAATTGCGGAAAGCAATCGAGGAACGGCGTTCGTTCATCGGCGAGGTGTTGAATTACCGCAAAGACGGCACCCCCTTCTGGAACCGTCTTTCACTCACCCCGTTAAAAGACGAGAACGGAACCGTCACCCATTATGTGGGCATACAATCGGATATCACGGACAGGGTCAGGGCGGAAGAAGAATTGCAGCGCGCGCTGGAGGCGCTGAGCGACGCCAATCAGAAACTCGCCGAAACCAACCGCCGCCTCAAACAGAGCCTGGGCGCCGCCGCAAAGATTCAGCAATCCCTCCTGCCCGACAGCATGCCGGTGTTTAAAGGCATCCGTTTCGGCTGGCGCCTCCACCCCTGCGAAGAACTCGCCGGTGACACATTAAATGTCTTCCGTCTGGACGACGCCCATGTGGGTCTGTATCTGCTGGACGTGATGGGGCATGGCGTTGCCGCGGCGTTGCTTGCGGTATCCGTCAGCCGGATGCTTTCCTCCACGGCACAACCCTCCTCCTTTTTTTGGGAGCGGCGCGGCAGCGCGGCGGAATATTCCCTCACCCCGCCCGCCGAAGTGGCAAACCGGCTGAACGCCCTATTCCCCTGGGAACCGGAAACCGGACAGTTTTTCACCTTGGTTTACGGCATCCTTGATGTGCGCGATGGCCTGTTCCGGTATGTCTCCGCGGGCCATCCCTCCCTGCTCCATATCACCGAAACCGCCGCACGGGAATTGCCCCTGGGCGAAGGGTTGCCCATTGGCCTGAGCAACACCTCCTATCAGGAGCAGCAGGTGATTGTGCAGCCTGGAGAACGGCTCATTATCTATTCCGACGGTGTCTCCGAGGTTATGAATGATCAGGGGGAGATCTTCGGCACAAAACGGCTGATGCATCGCTTGGCCGGACTCCACGCCCTTCCCGTGAATGAAACCTTGGACCGATTGTTTGAACTCCTGGTCGACTGGCACGGCGATGATCGCTTTTCGGACGACGTCTCCATCGTGGCCTTGGGCAGGGCGCCAGGGAAGCCCGCATGAAACCCCGGTACAGCATCGCCGTCCTGCTCTATTGCGCCGCCATCTTCTGGTTGTCGGCACAGCCCATGACCATCAGGCCCGAACTTGAAATCCCGGGCTTGGACAAAGCAGTGCACACAGTCCTCTATGCGGGATTGGCCGTTCTGGTATCCGTGGGAATGCGCCGCTCCGGACAAAACTATTCGCCCCGCGTCCAACTTCTGTTCCCCATCGCTTTTTGCCTTATGTACGGAATCACCGACGAAATCCACCAACTCTTCACCCCCCACCGCTCCTTCCAGCTTTCCGATATTTTCTTCGACACCTTCGGCCCAATACTGGCCCAATTTGTACTCTGCGCCGGGTTTTGGAAAATCCAAATTAAGTAGGGACAGTAACCGTTTATTTTGAATACAACCGCTCTACAATCGTTTTCACCATAAAAACAAACGATTACTCCCTTGCCTTCACCCCATCCTTTTGCCATACTATGCAAAGATTCATAGCTCAAAAAGTGTACGAATGGCGGGAAATAATGAATCGGTGGCGGATGAGGGAAATGCGTTGCCAAACACGGACATAGTATCCGGCCCGTTGAGATTAAGATAAGGAGAATTGGAAATGCGCATCAAAAAAATTCATGCGTTGGCGCCAATGCTGATCTCGGCGGCATTCCTCTTATTCACCGGATGCCCCATCTTATCCGGTTGGGGAACGGGGTCATTAACAGTAGTTTTACAGCCCCAATCAGTTGTCGATGAAGGCGCTCAATGGTGGGTGGAAAAGTATGGCGGCGACAAGGGCCACACTCTTTATAATAGTGGCATGACAATCAGTCTGCCCGTTTTTACGTACTTTCGGGTGTTCTACACGGGATTTCAAAACCCTGCCCTGCCCGTGCCACCACCGCCCATGAATCCCTTCTGGCTCATGCCGGGTGAAAAGAAGGTTGTCACCATAACATATAATAATCCCGATGATGACGATGGCGGCGGAGATGATGACCACGAAGGAGATTGTCCTGACCTGACGTATTGGGGCGGCGTCTGGGGAGTCATTGGCGGAAATGCCCAAATTATCGAATATAGGGATAATGGGCATGTATCCTCCCGATGCGACGGCCCATGGGGGAACTATGAGTTGGGCAACACCCCCGTGTGGGCTCCCGGCGGAGGCGTCTTCTTTAGACAGGACGGATGCAGCTTTCGGATGGTGGATGATCAAGGTTTGCCCTGTTATCCAGGCGAATACGCCGGCGTGTTTACAGGCAATTCATTTACGGCAACGAATATTGTGCCCCGGCAAGACAGACCCGGCTTTCATGCCTCTGGACGCTATGACCCACAGACGCATACCCTTACCTTCGATCTAGTGGGTTCTTATGATGATTGCGCCGATTCCGACGGTAAATGGGCCTGCAGATTTGAGCAGACGGGAACGTACATTCTTGCTCCCGTATGCCTGAAAAATTGTCCGTGGGACAAATAACCTCTAATAAACAACACAAAGATGAACGAGAAATCAGTTTCCATACCGCGTGTGTTGACAATTGCCGGGAGCGATTCCGGCGGCGGCGCTGGGATTGAAGCGGATCTGAAGACCATGGCCGCCCTCGGGTGTTACGGCATGGCGGCGGTTACATCGGTCACCGCGCAAAATACCCTCGGCGTGTCCGGCATTTATGATGTGCCGGCGGACGGCGTTTTCCGGCAGATGGACATGGTATTGAGCGATATCGGCGCGGATGCTGCAAAGACCGGCATGTTGTCCAGCGCGGATATCATTACTGCCGTGGCCCAGGGATTGATGCGGCATCCGGTGGAGAAGCTGGTGGTGGATCCGGTGATGGTGGCGAAGAGCGGCGCTGCCCTGTTGCGGCGCGACGCGCAGCAGATGCTGATCGAGCGGCTGCTTCCCTTGGCGTACATCATCACCCCGAATGTGCCGGAAGCCGAAGTGCTGTCCGGGGTGCCGGTAGATTCGGAAGAGTCGCTGAAGGAAGCGGCGGAAATTATTCACGGCCTCGGTCCAAAGTTCGTAGTAATGAAGGGCGGACACCTTGATCAAAAGGATGCCGTGGACTTCCTGTTTGACGGTGAAACGCTCCATCCTTTTTCCGCTCCGCGCATCGATACCAAGAACACCCACGGTACTGGGTGCACGTTTTCCGCCGCCATCGCATGTTATCTGGCAAAAGGTGAAACGGTGCATGAAGCCGTGCGCCGTGCAAAGGACTATCTCACCGGGGCCATTCAAAACGCGCTGCCCTTGGGCGGAGGACATGGTCCGCTCAATCATCTATGGATGATAGAGGACGCTTCCTTTCGGGGCTCATCCAGGCAGTGCGGAAGTTCACAATGAGAACAGCCTCATGTATGTGGCAAAGGAGGCGCATCGCCAACCCTGAAACGGTGATAGTTTTCTTTTTAGTACTGGGATCTTGTTCTATTGGCGCGTGGTACTATGCAAAGTACAACACCGAACACATGAGAATGTTCACCCGCCGTATGGAGCCTGCGGTAATGTTTGCCCTCGGGAAAGGGTTTGTGTGTCCCGGCAAGATTCCCGCCGTAGAGGGCTTTGTATATGATGGAAAACCCGATCATGTGGAATATGATGACATCCCGGAGGATTTTTCCGGCAAGCCCTTGACGTTGGAACATCGCATCAATCTTTACCTTCTCTGGAGCATTGCTTTGTGCTGGCGGCTTTTTGGCGTGAGTTGGGAAGGATTGGCCCCCCTGATAGGGATGTTTTGCGGGTTGTTTATTTTCCTGGTCTATTGCCTGTTTCGGTTTTTTTCTCGAAAAAGTGTGGCGGCCGCGGGAGCGCTGCTGGTGCTGTTCGCCCCGGCGCACATGGCGGTTCTGAGCATGCCGCGGGATTATGCCAAAGGCCCGTTTATTCTTGCGGCGCTGCTTATCCTGGGGGTATTGCTCATGCGTCCGGCGGGGCTCCGGAAACTAGCTGGGTTGAGCGCCGTGCTCGGCTTGGTCATTGGCGTTGGGTATGGTTTCCGGCAAGATATTTATGTGATGGTGTTTATTGCGCCGGTTCTGCTGTTGTTCTTCTTGCCCGGTGCGTTCAGGGAGCAATGGCTGGCGCGGTTGGCGGCTGTTGCAGTGATGACGGCGGTGTTTTTAGTAACGGCGTGGCCGATATTGCAGGCACGTGGGGCAGAAGGCAACACCACGATGCACCATGTCCTGGGGGGGGTGTTCCGGTACAATGAAGAAATGATGGGTGTTGGGGGCGCCCCGTACATTCTTCACAATGAAGAAATGATGGCCGATCCCTGGATATATGTTTATAATGAAACGTTTTATCATCTTGGCTTGGGGAAAGATGATCCCCTTCCCTATCTCAGCACGGCATACGATGTGGCAGGCCGGGCATACATGCGCGCCATACTGGCGGAGTTTCCCGCCGATATGCTTACGCGCGGCTACGCATCCTTGTGGCGTATTCTGCAGGATGCCCCGTGGTTGGTGAATGGTCCCAGCCGCACGGGATATGACGTGCGCAATGCGTTTGTCGAAAGACTCGCTCGTTTCTATGGAAAAGCCGCCGGGATTTGGCACTACATGGCCCCATGGGCGGCCCTTGTGGTCTTTTTGGGCATTGCCTTGAAAAACATGCGCATAGCCGTGGCAATGGGGCTCTTGACCCTTTACCTGGGCATGTATCCCAGCATTCAGTTTCAAGCCCGGCATGTGTTTCATTTGGTGATCTTGCCCATAGGCCTGGCGCTTATCGTGATGGAAGGAATGTTGCGTGGAATAAAGAGCTGGCGCGGCGGCGGGGGAGTGTCTGAAGGGATGAAAGCGGATCAGTCTTTCCGCTCACGGGCGTACCACATTGTGATTGTGGGATTGCTCGGTGCGTTTTTATTGCTTGTTCCCTTGTGGGGATTGCGCTTCTATCAAACCCTGCGGATCACGCGGCAATTTGAACAATGTGCTTCCTCCTTGATAACGCCCGTGCCTGGTGTTACGGAGGAAGCATATTCCTCAGGTCAACGGATACTTCACCTGGATACTCCTTTGCCGGAGAAACCGGAGGCGCCGCCACAATCACGATGGTATTGTGTAACGGAGTATTTGGTGTTGGATTTCACGGGGCAGGGCGCACTGCCGGAAACAATCACGATGAACACGGAGCATGGTTTTGACAGCACAATACATGTTCGATCGTTTACAGGGGAGAGATCAGAAGGCCCGGCACGCATATTTTTCCCCGTGTATCGCAAATATCAGGGACAAGGCGCATTGAACGAGTTGGTGTTGAAAGGCGGCGATCCGCATCTGCCGGTTCGTTTGTGCCGGGTGGCCCATCCTGAAGCATTTCCTTTCCAGATGACGCTTGTCCTTGGACCTGAATGGCGCACCCAACGAAAATATAAGATTCTTGAACCAGTGGATGTGATGACATGGCAGGTGAAGAATTAGCGTCGCCGGGTCCATGCATCGCTGCGGTATTTTTCCACCGCGAGACGGCGCGCGGCATCGAGTTCTTCCGGAGTGGGCGCGGGCTGGTTGTGCGCGATGGAAACAGGCGCCACATCGAACGCTTCGCAGACAGCGACACGCAATGTATCGGGATCGAGGGGAAGATGGCCCACGAAGTCCCGGTGATTGCGCGCGCCGCGGTAATCGGGCCGATCTTCGGGTTCGCGCAGGTACCGTTCCATGCCTTCATAATCGGGGCGGTATAACAAGGTGCCGTGGTGAAGCATGGCGTTCCGCCGCCGCCGTTGCGCATTGCCGGAGACTTTTCCACCGTCCAGCGCAAGATCGCAAATACCTTCAAAGCGGGCAGTGATGGCATGGTGCACCAAGGCGTCCGCGATGCATTCCAGGATGGTGGCATAGGACGTGTGAAGCGATTTAAAAGAAGGCCAGTTTTCGTAACGCAGCGCCAGCGTGTAGTTGAGGCAGCCTGGGCCCTGTAACACGGCGCCCCCTGCGGTGCATCGCCGCAGGAAGGGAATTCCGTCGGCCTGACACCGCTCAATATGCACTTCCTGGGCGAGGGTTTGCCCTGTACCGATGACGACAAAACGGACCGGGCTTTCCCAGAACCGCAAGGTCTCCTCCGCTTCCCCCGTTTCAACACGGTCCAGCAAAACTTCCTCCAGGGCAAGGTTTTCCGCGGGATCGTCGAAACTGTAATTAATCAGCCGCATGGAAGTGCGCTCCGTCCCTTCAACAGATTTGGGGCAGGATAGTAATAAACTCCTGCCAGGAAGTGAAGGTGTACTCGGCCGTGGTATGCCCGATAAAACGTGTATTGAAGCCTGCGAAAAGACCAGCTTTGCCGCCAACGTTCTGGACACCCAGAATATCGGTGGGCTGCAAGTCGCCCAAATGGAATAGTTCATTGGGCGCCACGCCCAGAATGCGTGCGGTGCGTTCGAACATGGGGGCCTGCGGTTTGGCCACGCCCACTTCATTAGAAAAAGTAAAGGCGGACATATAGCCGGCGAATCCTTCGCGCCCCAGTATCTGCCGCAAAGATGATCCAGGACTCACCCCCGTGTCGGAGATCAGGCCCACGGGCCATCGCTGTGCGGCGGTGCGCACTGCGTCCAGGGCGCCCTCAATCGGTTCCGGCGGATATTTTATGATGGCGGTGGCAAAAATATGGGCCAGCCGCCGCACGGTGGGCCCTTTCAGTTTGATATTCAGGACGCTGCACGCTATATGTACGGCATCTAATGGCGACAAAGTGCGCTGGTCTTCGATATGGGAGCGCTGAAACTCTGCAAACGTGGTTTCAAGGGCGTTCATCGCGGTTTCCGGCGCGGCGCCGGTGGCCTCGCAAAAAGCTTTGAGCCGCATGGCTTGGCGCAATTCCGCCCCGGTGTCGCGGAACAGCGTTCCCCAGAAATCGAATGTGATGGCGCGTATGGCCATGGGTTATCCTTGCTCCAGAAAGTAACGCAACGGCCCCGCAACGATATTGGCCAGTCCCACGATGGTGCAGATATAAAGGGAGGCGGTCAGAAGAAAATGCTTCCAGGCATCGTTGCCCCGCAAGGGGAACACCTGGCGGTAGGCGTAGAGGTGGCATACAAACGCGGCCACGCCTAATCCCAGGTATAACGGTGTCAGCCAATCGAAAGGCGGTGCGCCATCATGGCGCAGCGCCACCGCGGCCATGGTGTGTATGTTCCAAACCCCGTGCACCTTGCCCGCGAGATAGGCCATGTAAGGGCCGGGCAAGCTTAATGGAAGTGAAGCCAGCCCGAACTGGACCAGCGACCAGGCGAAGTTTTGGTTGCGCTGGTTGAAATAGGGCGCCGTGAAACTCAGCAGGGCCACCCAAAGGATGCCGCCGAGGGGAAAGGCCAGCATCCAATGCACCGCCTGGAGTTCGACGCGGACATTAATGACGGAGAAATAGTAGAAAAGGAGACCACCGCAGCCCTCCATGGACGGCATTGGCCAACCGGACCGGCCATAATACGTAAAGGTGTAGTACCAGCCCAGGCTAAAGGCAAGGGCGAGCCAAAGCGCAATGGCGTTGACCCAGTCCAGCGTTTTTATGGTCCGTGGTGTCGGCATACCCACAGAATATCGGTCTATGCGCATTAACGCAAGTTTGGGGAGGAAGGGATATGAATGAGCCGGAAGAGAACTATTCGCTAAAAGATGGTGTGCGGCGTCCTCTCCTGTTATAATAATGCCCTGTTGATGTTGAAGACGATTGGTGCAGGACAGGGACAAGGGATCGTAATTGCTTGAAGTGAAGGGCGTGAAGGCCATGGGTAAAGAGTGTTACGGGGTGCCTTTGGGCGGCATCGGCACGGGCGCGATGGAATTGTGCGGAGACGGACGCTTCCGCAATATCTCGATTAATAACAACCGTCTTCCTGAGTCGCATATCGCAAAAGCCGAACATACATTCATAGCGATTCGTATCGGGTCAGCGAAAGGCGTGTATGCGCGGATGCTGCAGCATTCCGTAGAGGGGGAATCTGAAGAGGCAGGAGCGCCGCCCCGCATGCGCCGCGATCTGTTGCATTGGCGCGGAGCCTATCCCGCCGTGCATTATAAAGTGAAAGATGTGGATTGTCCCGCGGAAGTCGTGTGGACGGCCTTCGCGCCTCTTATCCCTTTTGATTACGATGCATCCACGATGCCCGCAATTTTTTGTAGTGTCCGCTTTGCGAATCAAACGGATGAAACCCTTGCGGTTTCCGCAGTATTCAATTGGGAAGATCTCGGTGGCCGGATAGGAACCTATATCCCGGCGGAAACGGCGCGGATCATGCCCCTTGTGGTGGATGAACAGGAAGATGGGGAGTTGCTGACAACTCCGGAATCCGCGCCCGACGGGACGCTGCTGTTCAACGCGGTGGAGTTCGGATCGCACCGCGATACCTTCACCAATGCGCATGGGCAGTATTGCCTGGCCGCGCGGCGCAAGAAAGGGGTGAACAAAGTTACGGCCGTTGCGTGGGATTCAAATTCCCCGGAGGATCGGGAGATTTTTTGGGAGCGGTTCCTGGAGCAGGGCGATCTCACCCGGTGTGTACCGCGAAGCCCGAAGAAACGTTCCGGGGCAGTGTGTTGTTCCTATGAACTGCTGCCGCAGCAGGAATGCCGGGCGGATTTTGTGTTGACTTGGTTCTGCCCCCGAAATGACATTCACGGAATGAGAATTGGGAATGGTTACACGAATAAATTTCCAAATGCCGTGGAGATTGCACGCAAGGGCCTCCGCCATTTGGTGTATTTTTTCACTGCGGTGGAAGAATGGCAAAAACGCATTCGAAATTCCTCGCTTCCTTCCTGGTTTAGCCGGTTGCTGGTGAACAGTGCGCAAATCTTCTGTACCAATTCGATCTATGCCCGGGACGGCCGGGTTTGTTTTATGGAGAGCCCGCAGTATCCCGGACTGGGCCGGTTGGATATCCGGTTATATGCGTCGTTTGGCGCCATGCTTTTCTTTCCGCGATTTGAAGAAAATGAATTGCAGCAGATCGCACGGGCTTCTGGAGTAAAAACACCCGCACGCTTATGCGCCGATCTGGGTGCTTCGGGATATTTTGAGCCGCGGTTTGACGATGCGGGCGGGGGGCAGGTGGAGCGGTGCGTGCATTTTGTACTTTCGGCATATCGCAATTATGTCCTTATCGGCAGTCTGCCGCGTCTGCAGGAACTTTTACCCGCGGCGCGTGCGGCGATGGCGTCAGTTTTAATGCTGGATCAGAACGGCGATGGAATTCCTGAAATCAGTGAAAGTGTCACCTATGACGGAATAAAGGTGACCGGCCTGAATGCATATGCGGCGGGATTGTGGGTGGCGGCGATGCGGGCGTATGCGCACCTTATGCGCACCCAGGGGCAGTTGGAAGAAGCCGCGTGGTATGAGGAAGCGTACAAACGGGCGGCCGTGAGTTATGAACAGCTCTTCTGGGATGAACAGGGGGGATATTACCGGCTCGGCCGAACCCCTTCCGAAGCAGTGTGCCATAGCGCGCAGTTGGCCGGGCAATGGTATGCGGATTTCTTGGGTTTGGGAACCCTCTTTCAACGGAATCATATCCTTCGCGCCCTCGACAGCCTCCTTCAACACGTCCCGCAAGGAGGGGCGAATGCCGTATCCAACGGCCAGGGGGACGAAGTATGGCCGGGATTTGAGGTGGCCCATCTTGTGTGCCTTTTATTGTATCGAGGACGCGCAGAAGATGCGCTCCGCCTGCTGGAAGGATATGCCGCCGCGTTTAATTATCAGCAGTGTACGCCCTTTAATTTCCCCAATAAGTGGGACGTGGGTAAAAATGCATTGGCGCCGGACGGCCTGGGGAGGCATTTGAGCGCCTTATCCTTGTGGCATGTGCTGTATGCGATTCAAGGGTTGGAATTGAATGTGCCGGAACAGGCGCTCCGCGTGACCCCGCGTCTTTTACCCGGCTGGCATACACTGAATGCACCGATATTCACTCCGATCTGCCTGGGATGGCTTCAATACACGGAAGATGTCATGAAGCCCTATCGCCAACATGTGCATGTTTCCTTTGACAGCCCCGTGATTGTAAAAACCCTGGAATTGTGTGTGCCGAATGAAGTAAATGCCGTACAGGTGCGGTGTGAAGATGTGCATGGAATCCTGGATGTAACCCATCGGCTTATCGCCGGTAGCCATGCCAAACGCGTGATCATCACCGCCCGTCAACCCGTTACCGTCTTGGATACCCTCAGCGTGAATCTTGAAGGGCGGGGCTGACCGGATTTTTCACAAGGTAAATCCGCATGGTTTACTAAAAGGTAAATCCCGCTTCCACACAACTCCCACGCAGGTAAGATCTCTTCGCTGCAAAGAAAGTCCCATACCTCGCGTTCAAAATCGTCATTCCCGCGCAGGGGGCTTTCCAAAAATAGGATGATACCCTTCTTTCGGCCCTTCGGGGCTGATATATCGGAAAAACCGTTTACCCAGGGCATCGCTTCGCTTGCCCTGGGCCGCATTCTTACGCGCTTGCCGCGCTACCCAGCAGGAGGAGTAACTGCGACAGTAATTTTTGGAGGACCCCGCAAGCGGGAATCCAGGATTCAACATTATTTCACTCTCGTCCCAAAGCCAACGGGGGCCAACGCCTCGTTTCCCGTTCCCCGTTCGTCTTTATTGCCTAAAATATTCCGCGGGGTTTTGCCGGTAATAGGCCTGAAATTCCTTGTAAAATGCCGGATATTTCTGCCGGAAGAAAAGAGGCTGTTCGAAAAAGGCTTCCGTGGCCACCGCGAAAAATTCAGCGGGATCTTCCGCGCCGTATTCATCAAAGAAAGTGGGGCGGCGCCGGTTCACGTCCTTCACATGGCGTTCGTAGTGTTTGGCAAAGACCTCGATGAAGTGTTGGTGCGCGGACACGTTGGGGAACGCTTCTTCCCCCAGATCGTAGAGTTGGTGGGCGAATTCATGGAAGAGCACATTGCGTCCGTCGAACGCTTTAAGATCGCGGCGGATGTCTTCCCAGGACAAAATCACCACCCCGCGATCCCAGGATTCCCCTTCCTGCGCTTCAGGATCTTCGTCTACGATTCCAGAAGGGTGTTCCTCCTTATGACGGGGAATGAATGCGCCGGGATACAGCAAAATGCTTTCCAAGCCGGGGAAAAAGCCGAAGTCGTGGCCCAGCAGGAGCACGCAGGCATGTGCGGCGATGGTAAGGCGCATGCGATCAGTCAAGTGCAGGCCATTGCAGCCCTCGATGTTTTTTTCCGCGAAGAAAACATGAATATGTCCCTTCAAGGTGGCTTGGTGTTCCGGGGGCAGCAGGGAATAATAGGGAACATGACGTGCCAGCACCTTCTCCCAGGGTTCGGGAAAGGGCTTGGCCCGCCATTGGGCTCTTCGGCGTGATCGGAAAAAACTAAGCATGGGATTTTTGGGTTATGTGGGTGGCGGACATCCAAAAAAATGGGTGGCCAGCATCCAAAGTACTAGAAATTTGTCGGGCACGAATTGTTGAAAGCTGAGGGAAGCGCCGCGCGGGAAAACATGCTGATAAACAAAGGCATAGTAGTTGAAGGGTTGGCCATCGGGCAGCGTGGTGATTTCTGAGAGGGTTTCGGGGTTAAGACCGTGTTGTTGGACCAGTTCGTTTGTGGCACGTTGAATATAAATCGTATCTATGAATCCGGCGTATTGAAGGACGAAGAGGGTGTTCCAGGCCACGAAGAGTGCCGCCACCGCAATGCCCAAAAATTTAAACCGGCCCAGGCGGGCCAGCAAGAGCGCCAATCCAAGCGCGAAGATGGGCACGCAGTCGCTCATGCGTCGCATGCCGAACGCCCACCCCAGGTTGAGCGCGCAGGCGTTGATATACACTTGAAGCAGGAAGGCGGCGGCGAGGGCTCCGTAAATTTTGCGGTGTTCTTTGGGCGTCCAGAAAAAGCCCAGGAGGGCGATGCCACAGAGAGGCGTCCAGGTGATCAATCCGAATTTCAGGGAGAAGAGCGCGGCGAGGAAATCCGGGTGGGTCCATTGCACGAAATCCGGACCCTGCGGCACGGTGAAAAATTTCCCAAAGATAATTTTCCAGCCGATCATTTGCGGAATGAATGCCAGCAGGGACCCTGCGGCACATATACTTAGATTGAGGGCATTTTTTCTGGAAGGTGTTGTTAATAGGTCAATGGCGGGGATGATGGCGAAAAGGATGTTCTGCCAACGGACGAGTGCAGCCAGCCCAAGCGCGAGCCCGATCAGGAACCATCTCAACAAAGTGTTTTCTTGCCGCAGGCGCGCCCAGGTGAAGAGAAAAAGCGCGGTGGTGAAAAAGGAGGTGGAATGAGACATGGCGAATTCGGGGTAGGTGTAATACAGGGCGGGGGAGGCGGCCCATGCGCAAAGGGCGGTGATGACGCTCAGACCGGAAGAGAACCACGTGCGCAGGAAGAAATAGGTAAGGAGGAGGCCGAATAATCCGTAAAGGGAAATAGCGAGAAAGACGGCCATATGATAGGGCTGAGAAAAGCCGTCCGGCTTTCCGCCGAGATCGGGCGCAAGCGGATGAGCCAACAGGATAAAAGGAGACCAGAGCAGCCCTGGGCCGATGGCGAAACAGTTGGACAGATGCCCCGTTGCGGTCCTGGGGCTGTTTGGATTGGCCCATTGCGCCGCGCCGGGGGTGATGTACTTGTTCAATTCGCGGTATTCATTTTCAAAATCGAGATCGCCGTCGAAGAGCATGGAATGAATCCAGGAATAATAGCCTACGGGATCGTTGGCATGGATGGTTTGGAAGAGGGGGCGGTAGAGGTTGAGCGTGGTGAAGAACCAGAAGTACACCAAGAAGACCAGGAGAATAGCGGCGGTTCCGGGATCGACATGGTGGCTCCAACGTTTGGGAAAGTTTGCAAGGTGCTGAAGAGCCGCGTTCATGGCCGCATCACCGCATGGCGGGCGCTAGCAACATCAAGAGCAGCACAATGGCTCCAAGGATGATGCGGTAATAGCCAAACACGATGAAGCTGTGTTTTCGGATAAACGTCATCAGCCAGGCCACGACCACATAGGCAACAAGAAACGAAACGATGGATCCCACCGCCAATAAAGCCCATTGGTTCCCCGTGAAATGGAAGCCGGTTTCCATCAAGGTAAAGGTGGTGGCGCCGAGCATGGTGGGGATGGCGAGAAAGAAAGAGAATTCTGCGGCAGCGGACCGGGACGCGCCCAAGAGCATGGCGCCGATGATGGTGGCGGCGGACCGGGAGGTTCCGGGAATCATCGCGAGGCATTGTATAAAGCCAATGCCGACCGCGATGACGTAGCTTACTTCGCTCACATGTGAAAAGCGCGGCGTTTGTTTTCGCCGTTCCAGCACGATAAGGAAAATGCCGCCGATAATCAGCGCGAGGGACACCGTAACGCTGTTGAACAGCCATGCTTCGATGAGGTCATCCAGCAAGAATCCCAGGACTGCCGCGGGGAGAAAGGCCGCCACGACTTTTGTCCACAACAAAAGAACGGGCTTTGTCTCGGTATTTTTCCCAAACGGCCACAGTTCTTTCCAGAAATAGAGGACCACGGAAAGAATCGCGGGGAGTTGGATGGCCACCATGAAGGTGTCGGCAAAAACAGGATCGTTCCCCAGTTTAAGGTATTCTTCCACCAGGATCATGTGGCCGGTGCTGCTGATGGGGAGGAATTCCGTAATTCCTTCTACAATGGCTAAAACAATGGCGTTGATGAAATCCACAAAAAACTCCCGAAAGTACGCAAATGCGTCATCATGGTATCACATGGTTTTTCCGATTGGCGAATTTAAAAACACGCTTGCACGGCGCGCGCCGTCCCGCTACGATGTCTTACGCGGAACGGATCAAGACGGATATGAAATGGATGCGCGCCATGCCCCGCTGGATTTGGGGCCTGATGATTGTAATAAGCGTGGTGGAACCCATCACCCACGCCGTGCTGCTCTATGGCCTGCCGGAGTCGATGGCCTCCACGGGCCTGCATATCGGGGACACGGCGTTTTTCCTCACCGCGATGCGGATTTTTTTAAACGGCTTCGATTCGCCCTATGCCACCTGCCAAAGCCCGGCATGCTTTGCCAGCGTTACCTATTTTAACGTTCCCCATGACTGGCTCTATGGCCTGCTTGGGCTCATTGGGGCGATCGTTCAAATACCCCCATTCCTTTTCTTAGGGATGGTGAATGGCCTCGGAGTGCTCCTGTATTTGTTGGCGGTATACTGGTTCTTGTGCGAGATCATGAGGGAGCGGGCGAATCTCGCGTTTTTGATATTTGCAGTAAGCGGTGGCCTCGGTGGATTATTGTATGTGCTTTCGGGAATAGCGGGCGCGCATGGGCTGCCGGGCTTTGAGACCTGGTTTCACCGGTATGCGCGGTATGAATTAATCGAGGGGCCGTTTCTTGCGCCCTGGCTGGTGGCGCCGCGCCTGTATTACACCCTGCCCCTGGCGTTAGGGTTTGCCGCATTGACGCTATGGCTGCGTGACTACAGATGTGACCGGCCCTCGCCGGGATGGGCTTCCATAATAGCGGTGTTTCTGTGCGGATACCTCAATATGCGGCTCGGGCCGCTCTTTGTGGCGGTTGCAGCGTTGTATGCATTAGCGGATCATTCCGCATCATGGCAGCAACGGATCAGGTTTGTGCTGGTGTTTACAGTTCCTGTGATGCTGGCGGCGCTTATTGTGTTGATACAGTTCCGATGGGACCCGGCAGGCGCGCAAAACGCCTATGGCTTGCTCCATCGCTGCGCCTGGTTTGGTTCTGTCTTCGCCCTTCTGTTCTGGCAACTGTTTGTATTGCCATTTGCCGTGCGCGCGGGCTGGAAAGAGATGCCGTGGCGGGTGCGGTTTGTGCTGGGAGCACTTTTGGGATACCTTGCACTGTTTACAGTGCTCTACGCCACACATCAAGTGTACTGGGGGAATCTGTTCGCCGGGGGCGACACGGCGGCGGCCATCGCTGTTTCGGATTGGGCACTCCTGGGTGTTGTACCCGGAATCGCAATCACAGCATGGCTTTTTTCAAAACGTGGTACTCCCTCTTCCGCGTCTGAACAAAATGCGGAGAAGACCCGTCTACTGGCGTGGTGTTGGTTGTGGCTCCTGATTTTTCTCGCGGTGGCGGTTTCCGCGTTTGGACAGGGATCGTTCATGCGCTTCATGCCGGAACGGTTCCTGGTGTTGCTGGGCATTCCGGTGGCGGTGCTTTCGGCGGAAGGACTTCATCGCATGCCAAGAGTGTTTTCACGGGCGATGCTGGGCGTACTGGTGATGAGCGGGATCTGTTCGTTCACTGTGGCGGCACTCTGTTTCCAGGGACCTCTTGGATTTCATCTGAAGGGCGCCTTTGCCTGGACGCATAACGAGGTGATGTCGCCAGTGGATGCGCGCTTGATACAAAAGATCAGAGGCGGCAGGGTGTTGTGCCCAGCGTCTGTGCCACCCTTATTTGGAGACATCGTCGTCCATACCCGGCCAAAAACGCGCACGCTTTTCGGTCAGGCGACAATGGATTACAGCGGCATCGACATGGAAACCATGGGCCGGAACGTGCAACGCTTCTTTGATTCTTCGACAAGCGATGAGGAGCGCAGAGCGTTTGTGGAGAAGTGGTGTGTGGACTATGTCTATTGCCCGGAGACCTGTCCGGTGAATGAGGATACGCTCCAGCAATTGAGGAAGGCCTCTTGGCTCCATGAAGTGGCCGGGGAAAATCGTGCGGCGGTATTTATGGTAATCAAAGATCCGGAAAAGAAGTAAACTGGACTTCCCACCAACTCTTAATCGTGCTTGTCATTGTGAGTCCCCCCCGTCGAAGCGCCCGGATGAACTAACCCAACTTCCGCAGTTAAATTTGTAAGTGGTTGATTTTATTGGATCGATGTCCAAAAGTCTTCACTACATTTTGTGAGTTTCGAGTCTTTGGGGGAGATGCAGTCCGAGCAGTTGCAGGAGGATGACTTGGTGTTCGTCGGGCTGAGTAACACAGCGTTTTCGGATTTCGACCCCGGTCTTCGTGGGAATGACCACATCCACGAGACTAATGCGCTTTAATTCGTCGAACACTTTCCTGGGTTCATCGCCCAAACCGGCTTGGCGGCATAATTGGGCGAGGGTTTTCCAGAGCACGTAGGCCAGAAAACAGACCAGAATATGTGCTTGGACGCGTCCAGGGATCTGGTGCCAGATGGGGCGGATGCGCAGGTCGCTCTTGTGGATGCGGAAAGCGGCTTCGGCTTCGGTCAATTGGATATAGGTGCGCCATAGGTCTTCGGCGCTCCACTCGGCGACGTTGCTGCGCAACAGGTAACACCCTTCGCTCAGTTCGCTCCAGGCACGCCATTCTTCAACCTCCTTCCAACGCACTGTGGCGCCTCCGTCGGCCCGTGTGCCAATCGTGACATGAAACAACCCGGCGGCCCGGCTGTTGAGTCCCTTAAGCCGTCCGACGCGTTGCGCAATCAACAACGGTTCTTGGCGTTTGCCCGCACAGGACTTGGCTATTTTTTCCAATCCTTCCCGGATCCGTTGGGCGAACCGCTCATGCATCGACTTTTCTTTCTCGCGCCGGTCGGCGCTACGGCACAGAATAAAGGTTTCTTGGCCATCGGGAGAGGGGCATTTCTTCACCTCAAGCCCTTCACGCACCGTTTCCCACCCTTGGGAAAGCAACTCGCATTCAAACTTCTTCAACGCGCTCTTGGGCGTCCCCACCAGATAACGCCGCCCGTGACGCTGTAAAAACTCAATGTGTTCCTCGGACACCATGCCGCGATCCATCACCCAAATGCGATTGGAACGGCCATAGCGCCCCTCCATCGTCTCCACGATTTCCTCCAGCGTCGTGGAGTCGTGACGGTTGCCCGCGAACACCTCATAGCCCAGCGGCATCCCGCTACGGCTCACCACCAGCCCGATGCACACCTGCTTGCAATCCCCCCGTCCGTCGCGCGAATACCCCCGCTGCGCCAACGGATTCTTGGCGGCTTCGCCTTCAAAATACGTCGATGTCACATCGTAGAGCAACAGGTCATACTCCAGATCGAACAGCGTCCCCAGACGCTCCTTCAAATGCCGCTCCAACGCCTCCTTGTGCGGAAGCAACTTGTCCAGCGCACGGTAAAGCCGGTCATCGCTCACTTTTTCCGCCGGAATACCCAGTAAATCCTCCATCGCACTGTGCCCATAAAAATGTTCGGCGATATGCAACTCGCTCGAGGGTTCGCATACCCGCGACAATACCAACACCTGCGCCATCACCGACCACGGGATGGCTTCGCGCCCCCCGCGCAACGTCTCGGCGAAGAACTCGTCCAAGCCCACCTGGCGCAACAGTTCCCGCCCCAGCCAAGGACCGCCAAATGAACGCAACCGCTCCACACGCACACGTGACGTGTCCACTTCCACCCACGACGAATCTTCTTCGAACAAACCTTGTTGAACCGGACGATGCCCGTGCGCCGCTGCGGCCACCCCGCGCCGGCCTCCCGCCGGCATGGCGCCCAAGTAGGCCACTACGCGCGAACGCGGTCCGCGCTCCGTACGCACCGACTCCATCAACGCCCAATACGCGTGCCGTTTGCCATCCTTGTTGCGATATATTGGCCGTATGTACATGGCTTCATTATGCACATCCGGATCGCGTTGACAAGGGGGTAGGTCTTCACTACACGTCACTTTGTCAAATCGTAAAAACAGTCCCTGTTTATTCTCAAGGACTTACAACCGCGCAAGGAGAAAACTTAGAGCAATTTTAGCTAAAATATGCACCTAACTGCGGAAGTTGGGCTAAGAAGAAACATCTGAACACATCCACGCAGTTATCGCTATCGATATCGCTATCGCTATCGTGTTCCCCATTATATCTGCTTCTCCTTCTTCCACCTTATCTAATGGTTCCTATCGGCCCTATTGGTTCTCTTCTTCCAGTCTCCCAGTCCTCCCAGTCCTCCCAGTCTTCCCAGTCTTCCCAGACCTTCCAGGTCTCCCGCCGAGCCGTAAAAAAAGTACCTTGTTGATCTTATTCTAACGGCTCGGCGGGAGCCTCGCCCTCCCATACCGCAAGTCCCAAAGAATCGTCTTTCCCGCGCAGGCGGGAATCCAGGATTCACTGTATTTTTCCTCTGGATTCCCTCTCTACGGGTCCTTACAAAAAAGACATGCGCAATTTCACAACAAGATCAATAAATAGCGCCTCAAGCGCGTAAGAATGTGACCCAGAGAAATCGAAGCGCTACCCTGGGTAGGCGATAAAAAATTTTGGCAAAATGAGATGCGCCATCGAACAATAAAAGGGATTGCACGGCGGGTGTGGTCTAACTACAATGTCTCCAGCGGTATCGTTTCATTTTTTATCGAGGAGGAATATGAAGGAAGCACCTGCCATTCCCCGCTGGGTTTGGGTGATTATCATTGCCCTCAGCCTGGTGGAGCCTGTCACGCATGGTGTGCTTTTGTATGGTCTTCCGGAGGGCGTCGCGCCCACGGGATTGCATATTGGCGACACCGCTTTCTTCCTCACCGCGATGCAGATTTTTCTGAACGGGTTTGAATCGCCGTATGCGACGTGTCAGAGTCCGGCGGGATACAAAAACATCACCTATTTTGTCCTGCCGCTGGATTGGCTGTACGGCGTGCTGGGCGTATGCGCCGCGGTGCTGCATGTTCATCGGTTTATTGTGTTGGGGATCGCCAACGGCCTGGGGATGATGCTCTATTTGCTGGCGGTGTATTGGTTTCTGCGGAGCATGGCGCCACGGCGTGCGAATCTGGCGTTTGTGTTGTTTGTTTTGTGCGGGGGCGTGGCCGGGATGCTTTATATCGTCACGGGCCTCTTGGGGATGCAGGGGCTGCCCGGTTTTGAAACTTGGTTTCGCCGTTATGCGAACTATGAATTGATAGAGGGGGCTTTCCTGGCGCCGTGGCTGATGGCGCCCCGCCTCTACTACACCCTTCCGCTGGCCATCGGTTTTGCTTCGCTCACCTTGTGGCTGCGGGCCTATCGGGAACAACCCGGAAGACCGGGGTGGGGATCGCTGCTTTTGCTGTTGGCGGGAAGCTATTTGAATGCGCGCCTGGGGCCGATGTTCATGGCGGTGGCGGGTTTGTATGTGCTGATGGATACGCGTGTCCAATGGTGGAAACGCGTGGGATATGTCGCGCTCTACGCCGTGCCTGCAGTGATCACCACGAGCTTGTTGATGCTGCAACTGCGATGGAATCCGGAATCGCTGGAAAACGCGGATACGATCCTGCGGCGGTGCGCCTGGCTTGGATCGATGGCGGGCCTTCTGGTTTGGCGGTTGGTTGTGTTGCCGTATGCCGCGCGGCCCGGCTGGCGGGATCTGTCCTGGCTCTGGCGATGCGTGGCGGGCATGGCCTTGGGGTATCTCGCCGCGTTTGCGGTGCTGTACGTAGGGTACCAGAAGTATAAGGGCACGTTGTGGGCCGGTGGTGATGTGATGGCGGCAGTGGCGGTTTCTGATTGGGCACTGCTGGGCCTTGTGCCGGGCGTGATCGTTTCCTGGTGGCTTAGACCGAAAGCAGCGGCGTGTCCGGAGGCTTCGGAGGCCGAAGAGCTAAAAGCGCAGACACCGCTCGGATGGTTTTGGTTGTGGTTCTTGCTATTTCTGGCGGTGGCGGTTTCCGCGTTTGGGCAAGGGAGGTTTCTGAGTTTGACCCCCGAGCGGATGATGGCATTGATGGGTGTTCCCTTAGCCGTGCTTTCCGCGGAAGGGCTGAGCCGCATGCCCAGGATGTTTTCAAGGGGGATGCTGGGCGTGCTGGTAGTGAGCGGGCTATGTTCGATGCTGGTGGCGGTCCTTTGCTTTCAAGGGCCGCTGTTTCACCGGTTTCAGGGACCCTTCTCATGGGCGCACAGCGAGATCATGTCGCCGGTGGATGCGCGCCTCATGGAAAAGATCGATCAGGGCACGGTATTGGCCCCGGACTGGAGATCCCCGTTGTTTGGCGATTTCATCGTGCATAACCGTCCGGGGACCCGCACCATCTATGGTTTGGGGAGCCTGGACTATGGCGGGGTTCACATACGATCCTTGAGCAGAAATGTTCAGCGGTTTTTTACCGCCACGTCAAACGATTGGGAGCGCCAACAGTTTGTACGGAACTGGTGCGTGGACTATGTGTATTGTCCACAGACCGAACCGGTGGCTCCGGAGGCGCTCCGGCAATTGCGAGAAGCAACATGGCTGCGCGAAGTGGCGAGCGAAGATCGCGCGGCCTTGTTTGAAGTGCTGAAGAACTAGCGAGTTTTAACCAGTGATACATTCGAATACGATTTGTTTAATCAGAGAAAAAATTCCGCTTTTCGTTGCCCCTTTTTCTTTCTCGTGAAACGAAAGAGGGAACAATAAAAATATCAAAGGTCCCAGAGAATAAATAACCAATAGTGAATGCACCACAATGAAAACATGGATGGTGGTCATAGTTATCGGGGTATTGGCGGCGGTGGAGCCGCTTACCCACCTGTGGATAATGAAGTGTGCGCCGGGGGGCGCGGTTCCCACGGGGATGCATACCGGCGATAGCGGGCATCATCTCCTAAGTCTGCGTGCTCTGGCGGCGGATTTCTATTCTCCGTTTGCCACGTGCCAGTCACCGTATGGCCCGAAATATTTCGGGTATTTTGCCACGCCCTTTTTCCTGGTGTATGCCGCGATGGGCGCAATAGGCCGATTGTTCCACGCAAACGAGTGTATTTTTCTCGGCGTATTGAATGGCATGGGCGGAGCAATGTTTCTTGCGGCAGCGTTTGTATTGTTTGGCCAGATCATCCCACAACAACGGCACCGGGTGTTTTTTATTTTTGCCCTTGGCGGCGGATTGGGCGGCCTCGCCTATCTGATCACGGGGATGGCTGGACTTCATGCGCATCCAGCATTCGAACAGGATTTCATGCGCGTTGCCTGGTATGAGTTGATCGAGGGCCAGCACCTGTCGCCGTTGTTATTAATACCGCGATTCTACTATACCGTTCCCATGGCATTGGGTTTTGGCGCTCTGGCGGCCTATCTTTTTGCGGATCGTTCGGATAGCGTGCGTGCCTTGGCGTTTTCTGGCTTGTTACTGATGTGCGCCACGTTCATTAATACGCGTCTTGGGCCGATGCTTTGGCTGGTGGCGGCACTATATGGGATGACGGCATCGGAACGTCCGCTTGCTTCCCGTGTGAAGGCATTGCTTGTGCTTGCTGTTTCGGTGGGCGCGGGCGGCTGTGGCGCATGGCTGGTGTTACGCGTGCATCCGGTGTACACGCACAATGTCGCACAGGTGACGCAACAGGTGATCCGGCTATTGCCGTTAATCAGCGCCACGGTGTTCTTATGGGTGGCGGCGGGCCCCGCCATGCTTCCTTCTCTTTCCGCATTGCCGAAAGCATGGCGGTTCTTGGCGTGCGCGGTGCTGGGCTATCTGGCGGTCTATGGCATTTTGTATATCGGGTATCAGGCCTACTATGGGAATTGGCTGCACGGCGGAGATACCAGCGCCGCAGCCTGGGCATCGTATCCCGCGCTTATCGGTTTATTGCCGGGGTTGATTGCGGGCCATTATGGTTCGTGGCCTCAAAAGGAAAAACAAAAGGAAAAAGCAGGCTGGGTGGTGCTGTGGCTGGTGGTGTTTCTGGCAGCGGGGGTGTCGGCATTCGGCGGGGGATATCTGCGTTTGTCCCCGGAACGATGCGTGGTGATGGTGGGGCCGCCGCTGGCTGTACTTGCGGCCATGGGGCTTTCCCGAATGCGCCCGAACATCGCGCGTGTCCTCTTCGGGGTGATTCTGACATGCGGCGTGTTGTCATTGTCGGTGGCCTCCTTGGTATTTCAGGGACCGCTGGGGCATACGCCAGGGAAAGGCCCGTTTGCGTATCTGCATTACGAATACATGACGCAAGAAGACGATGTATTGTTGAAGCAATTGCCGCAGGGCACGGTGGCGGTTCCCTTATGGTCACCAATTGCGTTTGGGGAAATCACTGCGCTGCGGACGGGCATGCATGTGTTGGGCGGGCCGGGCGCAATGAATCTGGGGGATCGTCCGTTTGGCGAAGTGGAGGGTGCGGTGAGCCGCTTTTTTGCGGCAACTGCGGAGGATGCGTTCCGGCGCGCATTCGTGAAAACCTGGTGCGTGGACTATGTGTATTGTCCGGATACATGTCCGGTGGATGAAGCGGTCATCGAACAGTTGCGCAGCGCGCCGTGGCTTCATGAAATCGCACAGGCAGGCAAGGGGCATGTGTTTCAAGTGATTCGACAGGAGTAAGACATGCACGTGAAAAAGGCGACTATTTTTTATGGGGCGGCGATGCTCACGGCACTTGTATGTGTCCCATTGATTTCAGACGCGGCTTCCCCCAAGACGCCGCCCCTGATTCGAGGCACGCTCTGGTATATCGTGCAGGCGCAATCCACGGATTGGACCCAGGAACGGCTGGAACAGACGGTGGAGGCGCAAAAGGCCGTGGGATTTGACGTGCTGTGGGTGTTGAATACGCCGGACTTGGTGCGCAAAGCGGAGGCGTCCGGCGCCTTGGATATTGTGGAGACGGTGTATGCGCTGGCGGATGCGCGCGGGATGCATGTGATTGCGGATTTGCCGGTGGGCGGGTGGTATGGCAAGGCGGCGGCCGAGGCGATGATCACGGAGTTGAGCGGATATGCCGGGAAGTTTCATGCGCGGTATGGGAAGCATAGTTCGTTTTATGGCTGGTATTTGAATCATGAGATCAACCCCATTGCGCCGGAAGATGCGGAACAGTCGGCATTCTGGCGAAACGTGTGGAGAACCGTGACGGAAACTTGTCATACGATCGCGCCGGGTTCCGTCGTGACGATATCGCCGTTCTTTTTGTTGGATGAGCCGCGCCGCCGGGGGTTCATCTATTTGACGCCGCAGCAGTATGCGGATTGGTGGGGGAAAACGCTTTCGGAAACGGGCATCGATATTCTCATGTTGCAAGATTCCGGGGAGCATTTGTCCTTTCTCACCCTGGCGCAGCGCGAGCCGTTTTGGACGGCGGTGGCGGAGGCCTGTCACACGGCGGGGGCGCAGTTTTGGTTAAATGTAGAGTCGGGCGAAGCGGACGTGCCCGATTGGGAGACCTATCTTACGCTCGAAGCGGAGAAAAAGGTTCCGTGGCGGTTCACCCCGATGGACTGGCTTCGGGAAAAGCTGGAATTGGCGTCAAAATACGCGGACAGCATCATCAATTGGGGCTATTTCCCTTACATGGATCCGCACCCTTTGCACGCTTCCACCAACCAGGAATCAGATAGGTCCTATAGGTCCTATAGGTCCTATTTTGAGAAAATCAGGCAAGCCGGCGGCGCGGCATTACCGGAATTGCCCGCGGGGAAGCGCCCAACCAGGCAATAAAAAACCCGGCGTCGGCAAGGCTGCCAGCGCCGGAGATACAGGCCCTATGTCAACGCGTTATACAGTCAGTGCCTCCCCGGGTGCGTAATCCAGGCTTTTGTGGTAGTTGCGGATCTCCTCAAACGCTTCCGCGGCACACGTCGGACAATACCCGTGGCTGATCCGTTCGTGCATGTCGCGGGGCGGTTCATAGGCGGTCCACTTGGCGCCTTTCCGCACTCTTCCGCATACACAACATTGAACTAACATATTCTACCTGCCTTTCTGCTTGTGCCACTGCGTACAGTCCACATAAATTAAGTAGCATCAAGCATGCCAAGCGTCCTTCCCTGCGGCCTGGCTCGATTCAACTGCTTACTTCGCATTGAATTATACCATTTGTGCGGGAAAAAGGTTGACAAGCAAGCTCCAAATTGGAACATCCGTGCGGGAAATTTGTGCCTCAATTAGGGCGGATTTTGCCCTTTTTGGGCACTTCTGAAACGAACGTTCTATTATTTGGGAAATACATCTTCTCATACGCATACTGGAGACAGGGCAAATTCCCGGCATTTTTCGGCCAAACCGTTGTCTTTTACGTTGCCCGGACAAGAAAACGGGCTATTTTGCACGTGCCTCTTTTTTCCCCCAGAGCCGGAGGTCTTTGAAATTAGCGGTATCGTCGAAGGAGCCGAGGCCGATTTTCCCGGAGAGGAAGGTTTTATTTTCCGCGGCCATGATAGGCTTTTCCATGTTGTCGAAGAACACTTTTATGACACCGGTGTCTGTTTTCCGTTCGATCCGGACGGTATGGTAGGCCGTGCCCCAATCGGTGCCATCGGTCCGTTCTTTGGCAATGGAGACGCGTGGGGCATCGTTCACCAGGAAGATGGAGTTTGCATGCTCGTCGGCTTTGGTGGCGATGTGGGCGTAGTAGAAGTGCGACGGGCCGGCATATCCGAAGAACAGGCACCCGTCCCGATGCCCATATTCGCGCCCGGTCTGTTTGATTTTCACTTCGAGGATGAAATCGCTCACCTCGATGTCGTTGAGCAGGGAGATATTCTTGGGCGAACGCACTTTGGGCTCGTATTTGCTGGCGCCAAACAACGAGTAGACGTGCGCGCCGTCTTCTTCGGTCACTTTCCATGCGCTGGCATCCGTCGGCGTCCACCGGGCCGAGTCGGCCGCAAAGTTTGACTCATAGAGCAGTGGCAATCCTTGAAGTTCCTTAGGTACTGCGGTTTCCTCCCCGGATGCCGCCCATCCGCCAGCAACCAGCATGGATACGAAGATCAACCCGGCGATAATGCCTTTTTTTGACATGGTTCTTATCCTTATATCGTGCTACCTAATGGTGTTTTCCGTGTTTGCCCATATAGTGTACAAAAATACATTATTACACGTCCAATGGTTTCGCGCAGGATTTGAGCACGATTGTCCGCAGGGGCCTGATGACACTGCTGCCAGGCATTCTTGGATGTGAAAAGGTCAAAGGGGACTTTTTACATAAAGGGGACTCTTCACATTGACGCGGGAATGCCGTATGGCTACAATAAGCGGCTACCATGCCCGGAACGGGTTTGGAACAATTCCTGACAGGTTTATTTCATCAACTGGAGAAACGGCCATGAATCGGAAATCCTGTTTGTTCGCTTTCTGTGCATTGTGCATCCTCACGATCGGTTGCAGCGTCTATGCCGAATTTGACACGCCGGTGATCAAAGAATGGACGGTGCGTGAAAAGAACGACAAGGGAAAAATGGACGATGTGAAATACATGTCCATAGACGGGATCAACGTCCATGAAACCGATCCCGCCAAGCAGCCCCAGCCCACGGTTATCACGCCCGGCACGGAAAGCACCCCGGATCAATCTGGTCAGGCGCCCTCGGATGCCATTGTGCTTTTTGACGGAAAGGATCTGTCCAACTGGACGTCCACCAATGAGAAAGAAGCCACCAAATGGGTGGTGAAGGACGGCGCGATGATGCCCACGCCGAAATCGGGCATGATCCGGTCCAAACAGGAATTCGGCTCGTGCCAATTGCACATTGAATGGGCCACGCCGAAAGAAGTCAGCGGCGAAGGACAAGGCCGGGGGAACAGCGGTGTGTTCCTGATGGGAAAATATGAGATTCAGGTGCTCGATTCGTATCAGAACACCACCTATCCCGACGGGCAGGCCGGCGCTATTTATGGACGCAACGTGCCCCTCGTCAATGCCAGCCGGAAACCTGGTGAATGGCAATCCTATGATGTCGTTTTCCACCGTCCCGTTTTTCAGGACGGCAAAGTCGTCAAGCGCGCCACCTTCACTGTTTTCCATAATGGCGTGCTTATCCAGGATCACATTGAATTGACCGGCGGCTGCGGATGGATGGGCCCCCATTGTGTCACGGGCTATGAACCCCATGGCGACAAAGGTCCCATTGAGCTCCAGGACCACGGCAACCCCGTGATTTTCAGAAACATCTGGGTCCGGGAATTAAAAGACTGATCGCCGTTTGTGAAGACGGGTGAAATGAGGTGGAGCCTGCCAAGGTTCAGCGCAGCACCCGTTCGAGCACGGAAGAAACGGCCTTATCACCGAGCAAGGATCCTTTGTCCAGTTTCAGGGTTTGGCCCATGCCGAATTGCAGGACGGATTCCGCCACTTTCCGCCCAAACAATTTGGACATTACATGATTGGCGAGGGGACCTCCTAAATCGAACGAAACCTCTTCGATTTTCGCCTCCGCCTTCCGCGATTCCGGGATCACCCGGATGTCGTATCCACGCTCTTTGCACTCAAAGTTGAGCGGCAACACACCGTTCTTAAAACTGCATTTCACCGGGAACTTGCCCAGTGGTGTTTTCGCTTCCACGGACGCGGTCACCCGGGAGAATTGCAGAAGTGAAGGAATTGCCGGACGTTCCTCCTGCCATTTCGGCGTGGTGTCATAGCTCAACTGCAAATCCGCCAGTTTGATCGATTTTAAATCCAGTTGGATGTTCGCTTTGGCCAATTCCTGGATATTTTCGGCGGGTATTGCCTGCGCCATTTTCGGAAGATCCACCGACATCCCTCCCACCGCCGTCGCCACGCAAAACAGTTTAATAAGGTCCAATTGCTGCCGGATGCTTTCCATTTGCGGTTCCCAGCCCTGAACATTTCGTTCTGGCGGGGAGGCGGTATCACCCTCCGATTCCCCATAACAGGGCAGGGAAATCAGCATGGCCAACACGAAAGCGATCTTTTGACATCGTTTTTTTATCATATCTTGCCCGTCCTGCTATGCAATAAAACAACGTGTAACTGTTTATATTGCCAATATACGCATTTAGTTCCGCCCGATTAGACGAATCGTGGGAAGGATTGTTCATGCTAAAAAAAAGAAACGCCATAACACACAGGCCATGGCGCCTCATGGAGGGAAGAACTTTTGGGGGAACCACCGGTCGCGTTGGCGCCGGGATCGGGCGCCCCGGAGGTTCGAGATCTTCCATATTAAATTGATTTCGACATCCGTGTCTGTAAAAGCCTCGACCTCCCTGTCTCGGCGGTACAATGCCTTTATCGGCAATGTCCTTTTAAGACTTTAGAGTGCAACCCTGTTTGGGTGGCCGGTAAATCAAAGAAAACCCGAAACCAGGCCTGTTTTTCTGATTTTTCCGCGGTCCTGCCCGATAAAATTTGCTTTCTCGGCCCCAATAGGCGAGAATACCGCCTTGGAAACGAAACGAAACATCGTTCCTATTTCCAGATACTTGTTCACCCAAAAGAAGGAAACAGCCATATCTATGTCCAGCTTTAAAGCGGAATATCAAAAGAAACTGATTTCGGCGGAAGATGCCGCCGCCATGATTAAATCCGGCGATATCGTAGATTACTACGCTTTTAATGCGAGTTCGCAATATGTGGATGCGGCCCTCGCCAAACGGGTGAATGAACTGGAAAATGTCACTATCCGCAGTGAGTTGCGCCTCGCCATGCCCATGCAAGTCTTTATGGCCGATTCCGAAGGCAAGGCCTTCCGCCTCAACTCGCTCTTTAAAGGGCCTATTGAAAACATGGTGCCCAAGGAACGTTGCGCTCCGATGCCGGCCCGGCTGGGATCATATGAGAAACTATTCCGCGACGGCGAAGTCACCACGGATTGGGCCGCCTTCATGGTCAGCCCTCCGGACCATGACGGCTACTTGCACTTTTGGCCTTCCCCAGCCCTTGCGAAAGCCGATGTGGAAACCTCCAAAGTCTTCTTCGCGGAAATTAATGAGACCTACCATCACTACAAGTACGAACGCGAAGAGTGCAAAATCCATATTTCAGAGGTCGATTATATTATCGAGGGCGATAGCCCTCCCCTGATGGAAATTCCCAGTCCACCCACCACGGAGGTGGATGCCAAAATCGCGGAACACGTTATGACGGAATTGTGCGACGGCGCCTGTTTGCAAATCGGGTATGGCGGGGTGCCTAACGCTGTCGCCCATCTCATCGCCGAGTCCAGTCTCAAGGATTTGGGCGTGCAAACGGAAGTGCTCCCCGAAGGGCTGGTCCAACTGTATAAGGCGGGAAAAATCACCTGCGCCAAAAAAGGCGTGGACGTCGGAAAGATGACCTCCAGCTTCGTTTTGGGCAGCAACGAACTCTTCGAATTTATTCACGACTGCCCCGCCGTGCTGCTCTGCTCCGCTAATTACACCAACAGCCCTTACATCATTGCGAAGAATGATAACTTCGTTTCCGTGAACGCGTGTCTTGAAGTCGATCTGATGGGTCAGGTGTGTTCGGAATCCATAGGCCCCAATACCATCACTGGCACCGGGGGACAGTTAGACTTTGTGCTCGGTTCCCAAATGGCTAAAAATGGAAAATCCATTATTTGCACCCCCTCTACCTATACCCGCAAAGATGGAACGGAAGTATCACGTATTGTCGCCACCATCACCCCCGGCAACACCGTCACCACGCCGCGTTCCTGTGTGAATTACATCGCCACGGAATACGGCATTGTAAATCTGCGGGGCAGAAATCTATGGGAACGCGCCGAACTCCTCATCGGCATCGCCCACCCGGCTTTCCGCGATGATCTCATCCAACAGGCCAAAGAACTTAATCTCTTGAGATAGCTATCAGCAGTCAGCTATCAGCAGTCAGCTAGAGAATAGGACTCCGGCCAACCTGTTCCGGCCAACCTGTTCTTTCTTATCCGTGCAAATCCGCCCAATCCACAAAGCCTTGGTCACTTGACACTTTTTGCCATTACAAACAGTAGCGCTATCGGGTTCGAGTTCGAACCTCCCTAACCGCCCCAGCGTCCATCCTGTTTAAGTCGTTTAAGTCCTTTTTGTCTTGGCACTGGCCGCTTTTAGCTGACCGCTGATAGCTCTTTAAGTAATTTTCCATTGGCGGAGAATATCGTATAGAACGATGCCGAAGGCGGTGGCGACATTGATGCTGTTCTTATATCCCTTCATGGGGATCTTCACCACTGCCTGACTCCGGCGCAGCACGCGTTCATTTACCCCATGCACTTCATTGCCAAACACGACCGCCAGGGGCCTTGGCCATACAATGTTTGTCATTGGCACGGCATGGTCTGTGACTTCAATAGAGATTACCGGGATTCCCTGTGCCGCCAACGCATCCAGACAGTCCCGGTTGCGTTCATAATAGGTCCAGGGCACATAGTCGAAGGCACCGAGCGCTGTTTTTTCGAGCTTGCGGTGGGGAGGGTGAGCTGTCATGCCACAGAGATGAATATGTTCCACGGCCCCAGCGTCCGCCGTGCGGAAAATCGATCCCACGTTAAACGCGCTGCGCAAATTGTCCAGCACCACATGGATCGGATATCGCTCAATGGGCGGCATTTCCTCCACAGAGATTCTGGAGTAATGAGGTTCAAGTTCTGCCATGGGCGGATCGTAGCGCACTTGCACAGGTTTTTTCACGTTAATTAGACACGCCGCTATGATGCGGTAAAGTAGGGCAAGAATGGAGTGGATGGATCAATGCAAAAGAAGCATCTTGTGCGGCCCAGAAACCAATTTCCATATCTATTAAGTTTAAATAAATACAATTGTATGCCTACAGGTACCCACCCCAATATTGACCAACAATAATTTCGCAGAGACCGCATTATAATCACTTGACATATGGGAATTAGGCCGTTAGACTGAGAATACTGGGTGGTGGTCTAGACATGCGTGTATGGGAGAAAACGAGTGGGAATTACCGAACGCATACGCCAAGAAATGGGATCGAGGGACATGCACGAGGTCTACCCAGCGGGAGATAAAGTTTGCTTAAAACGTTTTTATACAAAGATCTGTTGTAACTATTAATTTTACTGATTTTTAGAGTGATGTTTTGGGGGCGGCAGTGCCAGTTTTAGGTTCAAAGAAGTCTTACTCGTATGCGGCGAACGGATCCCGAAAAGGAGGATAATATGTATAAAACGGTATCGAGACTAGAGAACGGCAACTGCGGCATAAATTCATATCAAGGTCAAGATGGGGCGTGTAATTTAAAAACAGGCATGGCCGCCACAATAGCCATTTTGGTGGGATTATGCCTTGTTGGTTTTTCTGCTTGGGCGACGATTCCCGGGCTGCCCTTTTACAAGGGTGTTACCGACATTAGCCTGAACGGAATCAATGTGGGCGAAGGGGAAGGCGAGGGAGAGCCGGTTTGTGTTCCTGTAGATTTGCTTTGGTGCGACGACACTTTTGAAGGTACAAATCAGGGCCAACCGTCCCTTATTGACCTGTATGCGTGTAACACATGGGATGAATCCGGTCCTGAGACTGTCTATCTCTTTGTTCCGGAAAAAGATGGGGACGTGACCGTGGTTCTTACTCAGACGGTTAAGGAGGCGGATCTAGACCTGTTTTTGATCGAGGACACCTGTGCGCCGGCGAACTGCATCGCATACGGCGACACGCAACTTGTCTTTCCCGCCGTGGCCGGCCGGGAATACTTCGTGGTTGTGGATGGCTACAGCGGTTCTGTAAGTTCCTACGAGCTTTCGGTAACCTGTGAAGCGGGCGAGGGGGAAGGCGAGGGGGAAGGCGGAGAAGAAGGCGAAGGGGAAGGTGAGGGGGAAGGTGAGCCGGTTTGTGTTCCTGTAGATTTACTTTGGTGCGACGACACTTTTGAAGGTACAAATCAGGGCCAGCCGTCCCTTATTGACCTGTATGCATGTAACACATGGGATGAGTCTGGTCCTGAAACTGTCTATCTCTTTGTTCCGGAAAAAGATGGGAACGTGACCGTAGTTCTTACTCAGACGGTTAAGGTGGCGGATCTAGACCTGTTTTTGATCGAGGATACCTGCGCGCCGGCGAAGTGCGTCGCATCCGGCGACACGCAACTCGTTTTTCCCGCTGTGGCCGGCCGGGAATACTTCGTGGTTGTAGATGGCTACGGCGGTTCTGTAAGTCCCTATGAGCTTTCGGTAACCTGTGAAGCGGGAGAAGGCGAAGGTGAGGGTGGAGAAGAAGGTGAGGGTGGAGAAGAAGGTGAGGGTGGAGAAGAAGGTGAGGGTGGAGAAGAAGGCGAGGGTATAGAAGAAGGCGAGGGTATAGAAGAAGGCGAGGGTATAGAAGAAGGCGAGGGTGGAGAAGAAGGTGAGGGTGGAGAAGAAGGCGAAGGCGTAGAGGAAGGGGAAGGCATAGAAGAAGGTGAAGGTGGAGAGGAAGGCGAAGGCGTAGAGGAAGGGGAAGGCATAGAAGAAGGTGAAGGCATAGAAGAAGGCGAAGGCGTAGAGGAAGGGGAAGGCATAAAAGAAGGTGAAGGTGGAGAGGAAGGCGAAGGTGAGGGCGGAGAGGAGGGTGAAGGTGAAGAACCAGAAGGCACACACAGCGCCGACCAAGATGGAAATGGCCAGATCAGCCTGTCAGAGCTTTTGCGCGTGATCCAGTTCTTTAACTCGGACGGCTACCACTGTGAAGCGGGCACCGAGGATGGTTATGCGCCGGGCCAGGGTGACACCTCGTGCATGCCGCATGCCAGTGACTATAACGCGCAGGATTGGTATATCAACCTCTCTGAATTATTGCGCCTGATCCAGTTTTTCAATTCCGGGGGGTATCATTACTGCCCGGATGAAGGCACGGAGGATGGATTCTGTCCGGGGCTTGTGTAAAAACAAATGAAGTAATCGCCATCGAAGCGGTCAAGTGATATATCCGGCCGACTATGTGCCCTGGATGCGCGGCAGAATCATGTGTTTGATCCAGTTTGCGAATTCCAGTTCAAAGATATCGGGATTCACCACGTCATCGTCAATCTTCAGTTGCCACCGGATATAGCGGAGACTGGGATCAGCAAAGACTTTTTCCAGCTTGTCCACGTATTGCAGCATATCGTCATGATCTTTGAACATGCCGAATTTAATGAGCCGGTCGACGCGCGCCCGAATGAGGCAGGCCAATTCATGCAGGTTGTATTCGGGATGATGCTGCAGTCCCCAGAAGGAACCGTTGAGAAACCGCACATCACAAGAGTGCACTAGGCTCCAATCGTTGCTCGCCAGTAAAATTGCCCCGTCGGCCAGCCGAGTCACGTGATCGTCATGGCTGACAAAATGGCTGTACACTTCCGGCTTGCCTTCGTACATCGGGTGTTTTTTGCCCGCTTCCGTGAGCCGGATTTTCGTGCCGATCCCCATTTCGCGGCCCTTGGGGTGGGGTTCGACCATGCCCCCGGCGACCCAATTCGCCAATTGAATGGCCCAGCAACTTCCAAACTGCGGGATTCCCGCATCATAGACCCGGCGGCATAAATCAATATGCCGTTGCACGCGCTGATCTTCCGTATTGTAGATAGTAAGGTTACAACCCGGCCAAATCACACCCGCATAATCGGAAAGTTCTTCATCGCTGATGTCCGGCGTGCCCGGATCGCTGCTAAACCAAATCGTATATTCCGCGCCCGGCAACCGGCGCTGCAACAAATTGGCATAGAGAATGGCGGCGAGTTCCATGCCTACTTCTTTAAATTGATTCCGGCTTTCCAGGTTGTATCCGTCCGGAATCAGAAATTTTGGCGCTTTTCCCATGTATTACTACTCCTCTTAGGCTTCAAGACCGGCGAGAATTTCCGCCAGTTTACTATAATCGTCACAAATGGCATCGGGCATATGCCCTTCCAAATCGCGTTTTTTAATAACGGTCAGCAATACGCCCCGCGCACCCACCGCATGCGGCCCGCCGATATCATTATGCGGACGGTCCCCAATATGCACGATATCGCTCAGATCAACGTTAAATGCCTTGGCCACCGCATCAAAGACCGCGCGATGCGGTTTGGAGACCCCGATCTCATCGGAGAATACGAAATAATCAAAGTATTCGAACATGCCTGCGCCTTTGAGTAGTTCGCGCAAGGCGCGTCCGGGCGAGAAAATTGCATCAGAAACAATTGCCAGCTTGTATTTGCCGTGGAGCGTCTTCAGCGCCTCCACCGCTCCCGGAGCGGGATTGGGCCGGAACTCCAGTTCCATCTCCTCGTGAAGACGCACCAGCGCGTCGAATTCATCCTTTGGCAATTCGCGTTTGAGACCGCTGAACAATACGCTCAAACGTTCCGCGACGGTCCAGGTTACGTGTTGGTCGTGCCACACCTTGCGAAACGCGGCATTGGTTACCTCATAGGCCAGGTCAACCGCGCCGCGATCTATGGGGGCGTGTTTCGATAAGGCGGCATGGACCAACTGACGCCGCTCTTCACTTTTGGAAGGCCTGCCAGCCGCCGCACGTTTCGGCTCATCGCTCTCATCTTGAAAGAGGCAATCCCAAAGATCAAACGTAATTACCCGAACAGGACGTTTTGCCATGTATATTCTTTCCAGGTTTTGACACGAATCCAGGATGGAGAGTTGCTTTACGGACGTTTACTGTATGCACACGCCCGCCATGGCCCCTTTTTGGGGGCCGGTAAAATCGTTCAAACTGATGCCGATTGAGCAGCCTTTTTTTATGCCAATATTCTGGGCAAACAGTGAGTAGTCGCCCACCGGCAGATTTTTGAACAAGGCAATGCCGTTCTCATCCGTAACAGATTTTTCAATATGCACCTCTTTCCCGGAGGCATCCATAACATGGACTGCGACAGGAACCTTTTGATACGGTGTTTGGTCCTGTGCCAGGAATTTAATGGTTACCGACGTCGTTTTGCCGCCGGCCATCCCGCATCCGGCAAGTGTGGCTAACCCAAACAGACAAACAAGACTGGAACAAAGCATTTTTCTCATTATCGAATCCTCAGAGTCTTTTTATCATACCAAATGTGCAGAAGGTGTTCAAAACCACGATTGTGCCCCGGGCACAAAGGGCTTTACTCAAGACACACCGGCTTGCATACCGCGCCTCTGTTTAGTACGGTAATGATCGTGGATGGGATGACGCCTTCCCAAAACCAGGATATGTCCGTGCGCCGCGAGAGAACTATCCAACGCTTGAATCCAGTAAAAACAGCCCGATGGTTAATCCTTTCAGGAGCCCTGTGTGCGGGCATGTCCGTGTCCGCCCAGGAAGCCGCACCCGCGGCAGGGCTTCGGGGCGGCTTGAGCGTGTTGGATTGGGCGGCGGTAATTGCCTATTTCGTGGGAATGGTGGGGATTGGAATCTATTTCGCGCGCCGGACGAAAACTTCGGAAGAATATTATCTTGGCGGACGCCGCATGGGTTCCGTGATGATCGGCGTGTCACTGTTTGCCACGATGATAAGCACCATAAGTTATCTGGCCGTGCCCGGGGAAATGATGAAACACGGCCCCATCTATCTCACCTCCATCGCGTCCATTCCCATCATCTATCTTGTCGCGGGCTATCTCTTGATACCGCGTATTGCGCGTCTTCCGATTACCAGCGCCTATGAACTACTGGAAACGCGCCTCGGCAGGCCCGTGCGGCTCATGGGCTCCGTCATTTTCCTCCTCATCCGCCTTGTCTGGATGGGGCTTGTTATCTTTACTGCTTCGAGTGTCGTGGTGCAGGCCGTGGGATTCCGCGAATCCGCGGCGCCGTATGTTTCTGTTACCTTGGGCGCCATCACGGTGCTCTACGCCTCCCTGGGCGGATTACGCGCCGTGGTGCTTACCGATGTCATTCAGGCAGTCATCATGTTCATGGGCGCTATCATCACCATCCTCCTAGTCACCATAAAAATGGGCGGTGTGGGATGGTTTCCCACGGAGTGGGCCGCCAATTGGGACGTTCAGCCGTTTTTCAGTCCCGATCCCCGGGTTCGGGTGACCGTGGTGGGAAGCATTATTGTTGCGGCCATCTGGTGGATTTGCACGGCAGGCTCCGATCAAATGGCCATCCAGCGTTATCTCTCCACGCGTGACGTCAAAGCCGCCCGCCGCGCCTTTCTGATCAATAATTGCGCGGATGCCGCCGCCACCCTTTTGCTGGCTTTATTGGGGTTCGCCATTCTGGGATTTTTCCGTACATATCCCGAATACCTGACGCCCACCCGGAATCTGCAAGAAAATACGGATCTGTTGTTTCCGCATTTCATCGTGAACTTCGTCGGATTCGGCATGGCCGGTCTAATCATGGCCGCGATGCTCTCCGCCGCCATGTCTTCCCTCAGTTCCGGTGTAAATGCTTCTTGTACCGTTATTACGACCGACATTCTGGGCTATTTCGGGAAAAATCCGGATTCCGAGGCTCGAAAAGTAGCCTTGGCACGGCGGACCTCCTGTCTTGTGGGCGGCGTGGCGATTCTGCTCAGCCTGGTTGTCGCGCGGGTGCCTGGCAACCTGATCGAAATCACCAATAAAACCAGCAACCTGTTTATCGGGCCTCTCTTCAGCCTGTTCTTCTTCGCACTTTTCGTGCGCTTTGCCACGCCTATGGGCGCTGTATTCGGGGCGCTCTATGGATTCCTGGCCGCTTTTCTCATTTCCTTTGGGGATCTCGCGGGATGGACCCCCTTGAGTTGGCAATGGATTACCCCCGCCGCCGTCGTTGTGGCCATCATCACGGGCACTGGGATTAGTCTGGTTCCCACCACAGGCCGATCCCTTTTTTTCAGGACAGCAGCCGTTCTCCTTTTGGCCACACCTTGGTTTGCCGCTATGGGACTATTTATATTTGACTGTATCGCAACAATAACTTAGGAAAGCAATTGTTTTTTTAGAAGGTCTATGGGAGAATTGAAACAGAGCCTTTAACATGGGCGGTGATACGAAAAATGTTGCGGGGATGGCGGTACATGTCCAAACGTACAGTATGTGCACTAATTCTCTCGGTACTGAGTATGACCGGAAGAGGGTGGTCTGATCCTGTTCCCTTTAATGACCCTGTGTTGCTAAATGCCGTAAAGGTCCAATGGGAAGCCGCGACGGGACTAATCCTAAGCAATCCGCCGGAAGACACCGAGCTTGCCAATCCTCTATTCACGCGTCTGGTGGCGAGAGATCTTGGGATTAGCAATCTGACAGGATTGGAAGCCTGTACAGCGTTAACCGATTTAAACGTAGGGGTGAATCAGATAGCCGATATTACCCCCCTGAGCAGTCTGACCAGCCTAACCAAACTAGACCTGGGATTTGGGATCAATCTGTTCGAAATGAATGACAATCTCGACGCCACCTTCACTGGCACGAATCTAATCTCCGATATTTCACCGCTGGCAGGGCTGGTTAATCTTGAATACTTGAGCCTTACAGGCAATACCGCGTTATCCTGCATCGATACAATTAGTGCAATGAGTAACTTGTCCATTTTATGGCTTGCGGCCAATCCGATTTCTGATTTTTCCCCCCTGTCGGATCGTGCTGAGTCCATGTTCGCTCTGGCCATTATCAACTGTGGCTTGAAACAGTCTGACCTGCCCGTCATCAACAGCTTGCATAATTTAAAAGCCCTCTGCATAGACCATGAACCTAATATCACTGATATCAGCAGTCTTACAGGGTTCGACCTTACTTTGGCGTTCATTCTGGGATATACAGGGGTTGAAGACCTCAGTGTGGTCACAAATTACACCAACCTGCAAATGTTGGAGGTGGAAGGGAATCCAGTTGCGTCCGTCCCCGACCTCTCGGGGTTAACCGGCCTGCAGTTTATTGAGTTCACCCGCAATCAGATAACGGACATTTCTGGGTTCAACGGTCTTTCTGGTGTTCCCTACATCGGGATCGAGTTCAATCAAATTTCGGATATCAGCGCCTTGGCTTCTTGCACGGGGCTGACGAAACTGGATCTGTCGGATAATCAGATTACAAATGTTGATGCATTGGCTTCCTGCACAATGCTCCAGGCCTTAGACATTTCGTCAAACAACATAACGAACATCTCCGCATTGGCCTCGTGCATAAATTTAAAGAAATTGGAAATCCAAAAGAATCAGATTACCGGCATTCAGCCATTGCTCGACAATTCAGGCATTGCCAATTTTCAATTTCTGGACATGGGGTTCAATGAATTCTACGCGGGTTCGCCGTTCTGTGAGGAAAATCAGTTGGCCCAGCTTACCGCGCTGGCGCCTGCCCTGCAGCTAGAGCAGAACGCAATATGTGGCGATACCTTCAATCTGACGATCACGGTCAATGGCACCGGAAACACCTCACCGGAACCCGGAGTGCATCGTGTTGCGCGCGGGAGTTTTTCGCAAATATGTGCCTTCCACGCCACGGATAGCGGCTGGGCCTTCGAGCATTGGGCAGGCGATGGAAGCGGAACCGACACAGCCATTAGCGTATTGATGGACACTGACAAAACCGTTGAAGCAGTGTTTGTGACACCTGGCGATCACACGTTGACAGTGCAAAAAACAGGCACCGGGATGGGAAAGATCATCCCCGCTCCAGGAAACTATTCTTTCATGACCGGGCAAACCGTCATGTTTTCGGCTTTTCCAATAGTTGGGAGTTTTTTCGGAGGATGGCAAGGCGATCTCTCCGGATACGTCGTCGAAAATATTCCTCTGACCATGGATAGTGACAAGACGGTTGCAGCACGATTTGTTTCAACGGGGTTTACCCTTTATCTGACGGTTTATGGGAATGGTTATATTCAAAATTTTCACAACCGGCCCTTGATCGGCTATGTGTCCGGCGCGGTAGTTGATTTACAGGCCGTTGCTCTGATTGATTCACAATTCGACCACTGGGAAGGTGACATTGACAGCGAAAACCCTCTAAGCCAGCATATCCAGGTGACCATGAACCAGAACCGATATGTCACCGTCATCTTTGTCCCGGCGGAAGAAGGTGAGGGTATGCCTCCCGAAGGGTCGCCGGAAGAGGGGGAAGGTGTTTCAGAAGGCGAAGGTGAGGGAGTATCCGAAGGGGAAGGTGGAACCGAAGGCACACCTGAGGAAGGCCAACCCGAGGGTATGATTGAGGGCCAGGAGGAAGGTGTTGTGGAAGGTGAAGGGAGCGAAGAGGGGATGATGGAAGGGTCCGGGGAAGGCATGCTTGAAGGTATCAGTGAAGGATCCCTAGAGGGCATGATGGAAGGCGAGGGAAACCTTGAGGGAGAAGATGTTGAAGGGGAGGGAGAATGTGGGGTGATTATGCTTCCGGGGGATGTGCCATTATTCATGGTCTGGATTCCTGCCGGGACGTTTATGATGGGGCGGAATTCGGCAGGGGAGCAGGACAGCGATGCCGCAGAAGATCCGCGGCATTGGGTGACGGTGCCTGGTTTCTGGATGGGCACGTATGAACTGACAAAAGCGCAGTGGGCGGCGATGATGGGGACGGAGCCGTGGTCAGGGCAGGCCTATGTGCTTGACGATCCCAATTCCCCGGCGGTGTGGGTGTCATGGGAGGATGCACAATCCTTTATTGCCGCATTAAACACGTACACACACTTGACGTTCCGCCTGCCGTCCGAGGCGGAGTGGGAGTATGCGTGCCGGGCGGGGACCACGACGCGTTTCTACTGGGGCGACGATCCGGGCTATACGGTGGGTGACGCGTATGCATGGTGGTACGGCAATGCTCAGAACGTGGGCGAACGATACGCCCATGGGGTTGGGATGAAGCTGCCCAACGGATGGGGAGTATATGACATGAGCGGGAATGCGTACGAGTGGTGCCAGGACTGGTGGCATAATACTTATACGGGTGCGCCCAGTGACGGGAGTGCCTGGGAAACCCCAACAGGCATTTTCCGTGTGTTACGGGGCGGTGCGTGGGGCGGCTTCGGCTTCCACTGCCGGTCGGCGAACCGCGATACCACCGAACCAGGCTATGCGACCAACATCATCGGGTTCCGCCTTGCCGCGGACACTCTAGGCAGCGGGTGTGAAGGTGAAGGACAAGCCGAAGGGGTACTTGAAGGGGTGACCGAAGGCCTGGAAGAAGGTCAGAGTGAAGGTATGGCGGAAGGACAAGCCGAAGGTATGGAAGAAGGCCATGAGGAAGGAATTGCCGAAGGCCAGTTAGAAGGAGAGGGGAATTTAGAAGGCATTGTTGAAGGCGAGGTGGAAGGACAAGCCGAAGGTGTACTTGAAGGCCTGGAAGAAGGATACGTTGAAGGGGATGTGGAAGGGATGCCCGTGGAAGGGGATGAAGAAGGCATCCTCGAAGGCGAAGTGAATGATGGCCTGCATACAGCCGACCAGAATGGCGACAATCGGATTAATCTGTCAGAACTCCTTCGGGTAATTCAGCTCTATAATTCCGGCGGGTATCACTGTGATGCGGCGGGTGAAGACGGCTACGCGCCGGGTCCCGGTGATCAGACCTGTGCCCCACACGGCAGCGATTACAACCCGCAGGATTGGTTGATCGGCCTGAGCGAGTTGTTGCGCATCATCCAGTTCTATAATTCCGGCGGCTATCACTACTGCCCGGAGGACGCTACCGAGGACGGATTCTGCACCGGGCCTGCCCTATGATAGTTTTCTTGTAATTTTGACTTCCCATGGACCGTCGCGCGCCCGCAGGATGCTCGTTTTTAGTATTTTTACATTGACTTTTTTCAGATGGTTTGAAAAAATGTAGGTTAGATGTACTCTATGGGAGATAAATGAATAGAAGTATAACCCCGGGGAGGGAGTATTTTTTATGCTTAATCGCATTCCATACATTATTTTTGTTTTGCTGACTTCCATCCACGGATTTTGCTGGTCAGATGCTGTAATATTCAATGACACCACCTTACTCAATGCGGTTAAAGTGCAGTGGGAGGCCGCCACCAACGTTACGTTGAGCGACCCGCCTCAAGACACCGAATTGTCGAATCCCCTTTTTACCGAATTAAGAGCGCATGAAATGAACATTACAGATTTGACGGGGTTGCAGGCTTGTACCGCTCTGACAACGCTTGATGTTGGGAAAAACCTGATTGCGGACCTCTCGCCTCTTGCGGGCTTGACAGCGTTAACCGCGCTCGAACTTGGAGGAGGCAATTTCCATACTTCGGTTTTTTGGAACCCGGCACATCTTAACAACATGAATCTTTTTTCGGATTTGTCGCCGCTGGCCGGATTGATCAACCTCACCTCGCTGGGGCTGGTAGGGTGTAATGGCGTGACGAGTATTGCTGTGATAAACGAAATGCCATGCCTGGCCCAACTTTCACTAGGACAATGTCCGATCGAAGATTGGAGCCCCTTGGGTAGTTGTTCGGACACATTGGAAGATTTCCTAACGGTCAATTGCGGCTTTAGCGATGCAGAGATGTACCTTATTGCGCCTATGACGCAACTTAACGGACTTGCGGTGTATGATGAACCTGGCGTCACGGATGCGAGCAGCCTGTCCGGACTTATCCACCTGCAAGGTTTAGGATTGGAAAACTGTGGTGTTACCGACTTCAGTGTTGTGGTGAATTTTCCCGATATGGTGGAATTGTATATCACCCGAACCCCTCCGGTGACCACCGATTTGAGTGTTCTTGCCGGCATGAATAAACTCCGGTGGCTCGAACTCTATCGTTCCGGGATATCCGATATTTCCGGTCTGCCCCCCCTGCCCGCGCTCAAAACAGTCAGTTTTGCCCATAACAACATCGAGGACCTATCTGTCCTGGCCAACTTAACTGCGATTGAAACCCTTCAGTTGGGCAACAATAATATCACCGATATCCAAACGTTGGTGGACAATCCGAACATTGGGGGCGAGGACAAATGCTTTCTTGATGACAATCCTCTTTCGTGGGATGCACTGTGCAATCAACTCCCTGCATTCCGGGCCAAGTTTAACTATCCAAGCTACGTATCCCCTGAGGGCAGTTGTCTAATGGAAGTGACTTTAACAATAACCGTGACGGGTACGGGAGATACCCTCCCCGCGCCTGGGACGCATCAATACATACAAGGCGATACGGTGGAACTTACTGTATTGCCCATCAATGGGAGCGGATGGGCATTTGACCATTGGGCGGGGGATATCAACGGCACCGGGCAACAGATCACCATAACGATGGACTGTAGCAAATCCATCGAAGCAGTATTTCTCCCTTCCGGCGATCATCTTCTTACCATGCAGCGAAGTGGAGCGGGTTCAGGAAACACCGATCCTGAACCAGGGGTGTACTCTTTTATAGATGGTTTTCTGACATCGATTTCCGCAACGCCCGATCCGGGCAGTTTTTTTGGCGGCTGGCAGGGTGATGTTGTTGGTTCTAATCCCTTTCAGACGATGACCATGGATACAGACAAGATCGTAACCGCCACGTTTGAAACAAGCGGGTATGTCCTGACGCTGAATACTATTGGCGACGGGGGAATAAACTTTCCACTTGGATCAACCGGCCTGGTTTCAGGCACGGTGATTGATCTTCAAGCAGTAGTTGAAACGGATGGCGATATATTTGACCGCTGGCGGGGCGACATCGGCGGCGCAGACGCCTTCAACACGGCAATTCAAGTCACCATGGATCAGGACCGCTCAATCACCGCCGCATTTCGGCTTCCAACCGAATTCCAACTCACTCTCAGCGTGGATGGTATGGGCCAAGGCACGACCGATCCGGCGCCCGGAATATATTCCTTTTACCCCCATCATTTGGCTTCAGTAACCGCGATTCAAGACGCCGGTTCGTCGTTTGACCATTGGGAAGGGGATATCTACGATATCGATCCCTACTCCCCGGCAATCACACCATTGATGTCGCAGAATCGCTCGTTGACCGCCATTTTTGTTCCAGGCGGCTGGCAACTAACCATTCAAAAATCAGGCAATGGCACAACCCAGCCGGCGCCCGGCATCCATGGGTACACGGATGGTTCGACGGCCACGCTTGAAGCGGTCCTCTTGCCGGAGGGGGATGCATTTAGCCGGTGGATGGGAGAAACCGGGATTTTTGAAGATCCTGAAAATCCCTCGCAGGAATTGGTCATGAACGGCAACCATACCGTGACGGCGGAATTCGTTCCTGGCGACTGGACCCTGACAATTGCCAGGGCAGGCTCGGGGTATGGATCTGTTACCCCTGACATTGGGGTGTATTCTTATCTTGACGGGCAAAATGCCATCGTGACTGCCGAGGCCTTCTGGAACATGGGGTCTTACTTTGGCGGCTGGACCGGCAGTGTCACCAGCCAGAACCACACCATTATCATTCCTATGGACGGGGATAAAAGCATTACGGCCCATTTTGAAACAACAGGACATAAACTGTTTTTAGAAAAGGAAGGACAGGGAACTCTTAACCTGACGTCCGGTCAGCACTGGTTTGCACATGGATCGCTGATCACGCTAGAAGTTTTAGAGGCAGCCACAGGCTGGGTCTTCAAGCATTGGAAGGGCGATATCCCGGAGGCCATGGAACCGGACGCCCTTTCGTTTGAGATCACGATGGATCGGGACCGATATATTAGTGCCGTTTTCGCACAACCCCAGCAATTAACGATTTCCACCGCCGGCACAGGATCGGGAACCACCAATCCATTGCCGGGTACATATCAGTTATTCCATGACGATGTTGTTGAGATCTCCCCGATACCTGATTTGGATTCTGCTTTCGATCATTGGGAAGGAGATATTGGGTATTGCAGTCCAAATCAGTTTCTTCTCCAAATCGCAATGGACCAGGATCGCACTGTAACTGTGTTCTTCAGTCCTGCGGATTGGACATTAACGGTGCAAAAAACCGGAAATGGCGCAACGAATCCTGTTCCCGGCATCTATGGATGCCTGAATGGTGAACAGAAATTGGTTTCCGCGCAACTGATAAGTGGAGGAGACGCCTTTCACCGATGGACCGGCGGCTTAATGCCTAATGCGGACGCGGAAAGCTTGGATCAAATAATAACGATGAACCAAAACCGTACCATGGCCGCGGAGTTTGTTCCGGGAGACTGGACACTTGCCCTTGCTTCGGAAGGCTCGAACAATGAGGAATGTGCGCCATTCCCTGCTCCAGGAAACTATTCGTACCTTGACAGCCGCGTCGCTGTGATAGAAGCCAAGGGATGCGCAGGCAACTATTTTGCCGGATGGACAGGCGATGCCAGCGGTTATTCGCCCTATGCGGAAGTCATGATGGACGGGAATAAGTCTATCACGGCGCACTATACTTCCTCCGGATTCCACTTGACGACGTCCATTACCGGACGTGGAAGGCTGAATGTTTCCACGGGAACCATGGGATTTGCGGGAGGTGTGTCATTCACCCTGATGGCGTATCCTGTTGATGAGTGGGTATTCGACCATTGGGAAGGCGATATCCCGGCAGGCGAGGATCCCTCGTCCCCCGCTCTTACTATCACCATGGACCAGGACCGGACGATTACAGCAGTGTTTGTTGTACATAAGCATACGTTGACTATTTCCGTGCTTGGCGATGGCATAACCAGCCCCGCAGAAGGTATTTATGCGTTAACAGATGGTTTTGTCCAACGCATTGCAGCCATGCAAAATCCAGGCGCCGCCTTCAGCCATTGGGAAGGCGATATCGGAGAGATTGATCCAACTCAGCCCGAGATAGACCTCCTGATGAATCAGGATCGCAGCATTACCGCCGTATTTGTCACGATGGACTGGACCCTGACCGTGCAGACCACCGGCAACGGAGACACGGATCCTGTTCCTGGTGTCTATGGCTACATGGACGGAACGCAGGCCTGCGTATATGCGCATTTGCTGGATGGCGGTGATGCCTTTTCTCAATGGTCGGGCGATCTTGCCCCAAATGCATTTCCCACCAGCACCCAACAATGTATGATGATGGATCAAGATCGAATCATCACGGCGGAATTTATTCCCGGAGATTGGACCCTGACTCTGGCCAAGGCAGGTGAAGGCGACGGACCGATATTGCCTGGCACGGGCGTGTTTTCCTATCTGGATGGCCGGAATGCGGAAATTAACGTCCTCCCCAACCCCGGAAGCTATTTCGCCGGGTGGAGCGGCGACTATACCGGCGCCAACTACTACCTCCAATTGCCCATGGACGGCAATAAATCGCTCACCGCCACGTTTGCCGCCTCCGGTTATACATTGAGTGTCGGGATAGAAGGCGAAGGCACACTGAATTTCACTCCGGGGGATTACCAATTCGCTGGCGGCTCTGAAGTGACCCTTCATCCCACGTATTCTCCATCGGGTCTTGTCTTTGGTTATTGGAGCGGCGATCTGCCACCAGAAGCGGATCCAGACAATCCGGAATTGGTGGTTGCCATGGATCAGGACCGGAATATCACCGCACACTTCGTTCCGGAAACCCACACCTTGACCATCATCATCGATGGGGAAGGAAGCACTTCTCCTTCAGGAAGCCCTGCACCGGGAACGGTACACACCTATGCCCTGGACACCCATGCCATTGTGGAGGCGGAAATGAGCACGGGCGGTTGGGCTTTCAGTTATTGGAGTGGAGATATCGGCGGAGGCGATCCTAACCAAGGGTTCCTGGAACTCATCATGGACCAAGACCGCACCATTACCGCACATTTCGTTCCGGCGGTCTGGCATTTGACGGTCAACTATACTGGCAATGGCTCGATATCTCCTTTGCCAGGAACCTATCCCTTTTCAAACGGCGCCTCTTGTACTCTTGAGGCAAGTCTGGTCAACGGTGGCGATGCCTTCTATCGGTGGACAGGCGATATACCCGAAGGCATGGATCCTTATCAGTTTGATCTGTACATTACCATGGACCGTGATCGCGCACTCACTGCGGAGTTTACACCAGGCGAATATACGCTAACGGTGAATATAATTGAAGGTGGCGGCACGGCGGAAATATCGCCTCCTCCAGGCGTGTATTCCTATTTTGCAGGTCAAAACACTTTTATAGAAGCACAGCCAGATGACAATATGTACTGGGGTGGCTGGACCGGTGATGTCAACTCCTTTGATAAAACCGTTCAGTTCGTGATGGACGGCAACAAAACAATAACGCCGCATGTATCCACCACTGGTTACACCTTGACCCTCAATACCGCCGGCGCCCCCGGAACCACCTCTCCTCAGGGTGTTACCCGATACTCCGCGGGCGCCACGCCCACCATCCATGCCGTTCAGAATGGGACAGGCGTCTTCGACCATTGGTCCGGCGATCTTCCTGTAAATATGAATCCCCTTGATCCGAATCCGATCATTTTAATGGACCAAGACCGGTCACTCACCGCCCATTTCGCACCAGGAGTCTGGTATCTGTATCTTCAGGCGATTGGAAATGGCAACACCGTCCCAACACCAGGCCAGCACTGGTTCCTGGACGGTGCCCCTTTTGAAGTGACGGCCACGCCGGGCGCAGACGCCATGTTCCAGCATTGGCAGGGCGATGTACCTGTCGGTCAAGATCCCGCTTCCCTCACTATTTCTGGAACCATGACTCAGAACCGTGAATTGATTGCGGTGTTTGTACCCACCACCGTAGCCGTGCCGAACCTTGCCGGTAAAACACAGGATCAAGCGGCCGCCGTCTTGGCTGTGTTAGGGCTGGTGATAGATTCCGTCACTCAAGAATATAGCCAAACCGTACCGATTGGGCAGATCATCTCACAGTATCCGGTGGCGGATACTGTGGTGGCCTATGGAAGCACTGTCTCTATTGTGGTTTCCCTTGGAACGTGCTATACCTCTGTGCCCAACCTGACTGGACTTACCCAAGCGGAAGCCGATTCAGCACTTGCCGCGGCGAACCTGACGCTGGGCACGATAACTGAAGAAATCAGCGAACTGGTGCCGCGAGGACAGATTATACGCCAGCAACCGGTATATGGTCTTGTGCAGACCTGCGGCACGGCGATAAACATCGTAATATCATCCGGCATGGGTGGTGAAGGCGAAGGCGAAGGTGGAGAGGAAGGTGCAGGTGGAGAGGAAGGTGCAGGTGGAGAGGAAGGCGAAGGCGGAGAAGAAGGCGAAGGCGGAGAAGAAGGCGAGGGCGAAGGTGGAGAAGAAGGCGAAGGCGCAGTGGAAGGCGAAGGCGCAGTGGAAGGCGAAGGCGCAGTGGAAGGCGAAGGTGGAGAGGAAGGCGAAGGCGGAGAAGAAGGCGAGGGCGGAGAGGAAGGCGAGGGCGAAGGTGGAGAAGACGGAGAAGGTGGAGAAGAAGGCGAAGGCGAGGCGGAAGGCGAGGGCGAAGGTGGAGAAGAAGGCGAAGGCGAGGTGGAAGGCGAAATGACTATTGAACTGAATGAAGCTGTGGCGCGTGTGATACTGTGTGTAATTTTCAATGCTGAAATGAACTTCTTCTACGACATTGGCTGCTACACGGGGGTGTTCGATGAGCTTGTACAAGGTGGCTATCTGGAAGAGAGAGATTGGACACTACCACTAAATGGCTACCGTTTTACCTTAAGCCGCATTGACACAGACTTCTCATGTAATGCGGACCCAGAGGCCATGGATGTGACCGGCGCCCATGGATATTATATTGATGCGTCTGGGATTATCCGGCAACAAGAGGGTGGAGTTGCAAATGCCGGCAGTGATCCGTCCGGTTCTGTATGCGAAGTTTTCTTGGAAGGTGAAGGATTTGCCCCCGAAGGCTCGTGGGAAGGCGAAATGCGGTGTCATACCGCCGACCTGGACTGCGATTACCAAATCAGCCTGTCCGATCTTTTGCGCGTCATCCAGCTCCATAATGCCAATGGATTCCACTGTGAAGCCGGAACAGAAGATGGTTATGCCCTCGGGCTGGGTGATCAAACTTGTGATCATCATGACAGTGACTATGCATCCGGCGCCCCAGACTGGACCATAAGTTTGTCCGAGTTGTTACGTGTTATTCAGTTTTTCCATATGGGCGGATATCATTGGTGCCCAAGTCAGGAAACAGAAGACGGGTATTGTCCGGGGTTCGTATAATCTTCCGGCAGAGGATAGTTGCTTCATGTATTTTTTGAATGCTCTCGGGGTGTTTATCCTTTGCGGACTGGTATGGCTTCGTGTTCGTGATACTCAACTTGGGCAAGCGTTTTCTGTGGCAGAATGAGCGGGCGATCTGTTGGTTCCTGATATGCGTTCCGCACGGACTGAACGGCTGTATCGGCCGGTTGCAGGCGATTGCTCATTGCATTGGCGCCTCCGATAATATACGCCAGTTCTTCCACTACGGTATGCAGCTCTGCCGCTTGCGCGTTAAGTTGTTCACTCGCGGCCGCCGTTTCTTCGGATGAGGCCGCACTAGCTTGCGTCACCTGATCCATTTGGGCCACGGCGGCGTTGATTTGCTCAATGCCTTGGGATTGTTGCCGCGACGCGGAGGAGACTTCGGAAATCATGACGGCCACTTTTTCCACACATGCCAAGATTCGTTGCAGACCATCGCCCACTTCTTGCGACACCTGAACGCCGCTCTCGGCGTTTCGCAGGGCTTCTTCGATAAGCATGGAGGTGTTTTTCGCGGCCTCGGCACTGCGTTGCGCCAGACTCCGCACTTCTTCCGCGACGACCGAAAACCCTTTTCCGGCATCTCCCGCCCGGGCCGATTCCACGGCGGCGTTCAGGGCCAACAGATTGGTTTGAAAAGCGATTTCATTGATGGTCTTGTTGATTTTGGCCGTTTGCATGGAGGACTGGTTGATTCGTGTAATGGCTTCTTGCATGCGTGCCATCGCGGAAACACATTGCCCAGTTTCCTGTTTTACTTCTCCCATCATGGCGTCGGATTGATGGGTGCTGTCTTCATTGTGTTTTGTCATGGAGGTAAGTTCTTGCAAAGATGCAGACGTTTCCTCCAGGGACGCGGCTTGCTCCGTGGTGCCTTCCGCCAGACGCTGGCTGGATTCTGCTACTTGGTCGGAGGCTGCGGTGACTTCCACTGCGCCGGCGGACAGTGTTTCGATAATCCGGTTAATAGGCTTTGTAATGCTCCGGGTGATTACCCAGGCGATAACCAGTCCGAATACAATCGCCGCGCCGGCCACTCCGAACATGAGCCAACTGGCGACCCGGATTTCCGTACGCATCCTGCCTTCCTGGTCCTGGGAGGCGGCGTTGCACAATTCTTGCACTTTTCGGGCTGAAGCCACCATGGCGCCGTCGGTTTCTTTTTGCGCCTCCGTATTCTTGAAATAGGTTTCCACGGCTTGTTGGTAGTCATGCGTTGCATTCAGCAGAGCATCGGCCTGCGCAATGTTTTCCGCCTTCTTAAACCGTGATTTGATATCCACGGCAAGCGTGGAGATTTTTTCCAAATGCCCCAGTAGTTGGTTTTTCTTTTCCTGTGTCTCGGAGAGCAGAAACTCTTTTTCAAGGGCTGACATTTCCACAAACAATCCAATGGCCTTGCTCACATCTGATAGTTTGGATATGCGGTCTTTCAGCTTTGTGTCGCGCTCGGTGAGCACTTCCTGCAAGCGGTCCGGTTGGGAGGAGGCTGCCTCCGCGAGACTTTGCGCGGTAGCGGCCCAATCCTCCGCCATCTGCGAGTTCTGACTGTCTTCCATGGCTTCCATTTGTTGCCGGAATTGTTCGGACTTGCCGCGCATTTCCGCCAGGCATGTTTCCTTGTCCCGAATCAGGGCTACGTACTTCAGAAATGCCTCATAATAGGCGCGGGTGCTGGAGGCCACCTCTTCCATTTTGCCCTGGTTCGCCGCATCGCCAAAACCGGATTTCGCCGCCGCCGCATCCGCATAAAGGCCAGTAACCGCCGCCTCGACTTTCTGAAGGCAGGAAGCATCTTTCCGGATGATAAAGTTCTTTTCCTGCCGCCGTGCTTCAAAAATGCCATTTTCCAATTTGCGGACGTTGTTTGAGTTGGTCACCCGCTGGCTGACACGCGTCAATCCGAAAACCCCCGTACCGCACACCATGCCCAACAGAATCAGAATAACGACAAATCCCAGGAAAATACGCGTACCCAATCGAAGATTTTTAAACATAGCACGTTCTCCTTGTCTGATTTAACAGTAAGCACCTAATTACTGAAACATGTCCCGAACACACTTCCGGACAAATTAAAGGAAACGCAGAATCATCATCATCCGATGTGTGAGTATTCCGATTGATCGCGCCCCCCGATTCCGATTGATCGCGCCCACCTGTTCCGGCGGAAGGCACCCACCTGTTCCAGTCGGTTGCGACCCTTTCCACGAGTCGAGCGTTCGCGGCGCGGGATAATCCACCGCCCAACCGCTATGGTTTGCCTTTTGTGTTTCTACGAACCAGGAGGTATTCCATGCCAGGGAAAAGATTGACCATGCGTAAAATCAAGGAAGTATTGCGTTTACGGTTTGAAGTAGGCCTGAGTCAGCACCAGATCGCCCATAGTTGCGCCCTGGGCCGCACGACGGTCCGGGAGTATTTGCAGCGGGCGAAGCGGGCTGGGGTATCCTGGCCGCTGCCCGAGGCGATGACGGAGGAGAACCTGGAGGCCCTGCTGTTTGCGCCGCCGCCGGCCACGCCGGGCGCCATGCGTCCGTTGCCGGATTGGCAACAGGTCCACGAGGAGTTGAAGGGCCGGGGCGTGACGTTGTTCGTGTTGTGGGAGGAGTACAAGGCGGCTCACCCGGAGGGCTTGCAGTACAGCCGTTTCTGCGATTTATACCGGGCCTGGAAGGGGAAGCTGCCGGTCTGGATGCGTCAGGAACATCAGGCCGGGGAGAAGCTCTTCATCGACTACGCGGGCATGACAGTGCCGGTGCATGACAGCAAGTCCGGGGAGGTGCGCGCCGCCCAGATCTTCGTGGCCACGATGGGCGCGAGCTATTATACGTATGCGGAGGCGATGTGGACACAGACGCTGCCGGATTTCATCTCGTCCCACGTGCGGGCGTTCGCGTATTTTGGGGGTGTCAGCGAACTTTTAGTGCCGGATAACTTGCGCAGCGCCGTCTCGTATTCGTGCCGCTATGAGCCGGACGCGAACCCCACCTATACACGGCTGGCGGAACACTATGGCACCGCAATACTTCCAGCCCGTCCATTGAAGCCCAAGGACAAGTCCCGCGTGGAATCGAGTGTCAATGGCGTCGAGCAGCGCATCCTCGCCAAGCTGCGCCACCAAAGGTTCTTCAGTCTGGAAGACCTCAACCGGGCCCTCTGGACGTTGCTTGAGGAATACAACGGCCGCCCTTTCCAACAATTGGAAGGCTCACGGCGCAGCGTCTTCGAGAAGATCGAGAAGCCCGCGCTCAAGCCGCTGCCGCAACATCCCTTCGAGTATGAGGAATGGGAGCAGCGCCGGGTCAATCTGGACTACCACGTGCGGCTGCGGGCGGACGAACACAACTACAGCGTGCCCCACCGCCTCGTGGGCGAAACCATCGACGTGCGCCTGACGGCGAACACGGTCGAATGCTTCCATAAGGGACAACGCGTTGCCAGCCACCTGCGTTCGCATCAAAAGAATAGGTACACCACCCTGCCCGAGCACATGCCCCAAGCACACCGCGAACACGCCCAATGGACGCCCGAACGCATTGTCCATTGGGTAGGCAAGGCCGGACCCTCCGCCGCGCAAGTGGCCGAACGCATCCTCGCCTCGCGCCCCCACCCCCAGCAAGGTTTCCAAGCCTGCCGGGGCCTTATCCGTCTGGGCGAAGCCTATGGCAGCGAGCGGCTCGAAGCCGCGTGCGAGCGCGCCCTGGCTATCCATTCCGCCTCCTACAAAACTGTAAACGACATCCTCAAGCAAGACCTCGATAAGCTGCCCTTGCCCAAACCAAGAACGTCCACACCCGCCATCGCCCACGAGAATGTGCGCGGGGCGGACTATTACCAACCCTCAACCCAGGCCGGCGATGAACCCGCCGGACCAACCCAAAAGGAGCCATGCTCATGTTAACCCATCCGACCCTCGACAAACTGCAACGCCTGCGGCTGACCGGGATGTACGACGCCTACCGCGAACAACTCGAATCCAGCCGTTACGACGCACTCAGCTTCGACGAACGCTTCGCCCTGCTGCTCGACCGCCAGGAGGCCGAACATGACACCCGGCGTTTGCAGGCGCGCCTCAAAAAGGCCAAGCTGCGCCAGAGTGCCTGCGTAGAAGACATTGATTACCGCAAGTCCCGGGGCTTGAACAAGACCCTCGTGCAGGCCCTCGCCGAATGCCACTGGCTGCGCAGTCACGAAAACTGCATCATCACCGGACCCACCGGCGCGGGCAAAAGCTACCTCGCCTGCGCCTTCGGCAACCAAGCCTGCCGCAGGGGCTTCACCGTGCGCCACTTCCGCGCCCCCCGGCTCTTCCAAGAGTTGGCCATCGCCCGCGCCACCGGACGCTACGAACGCGTGCTGCGCGCCCTGCTGCGTACCGACCTCATCATCATCGACGACTGGGGAACAGCCCTCCTGGCGGATGAAGAGCGAAGAGACCTCTTCGAGATTATGGAAGACCGCTACAACCGGGCTTCCACGCTCATCGCCGCACAAGTGCCCATCGAACACTGGCACGAAACCATCGGCGACCCCACCCTGGCCGACGCCATTCTGGACAGACTGATCCACAACGCCCACACCATCACACTCAAGGGAGAATCCATGCGAAAAAGAACAGCCACTTGACTTCTCGCCCCCCACACGACTACAAATACAAACGACAGTTGAAGTACCCGCGTCGCTACGCTCCGATTCGCACGGAACAACAGGACCGATTCATTTGGAACAGTAGGGCGGAATCCTTCGGAATCACCGGGCGCTTTCCTTCGGAACAACAGGGCGCGATCGTCGGAATACGCAATGTGGGAATTCCCACTAATCAACCTCAAGACACGTATGATTGTTCACACCTCAAACTATGCCTAATTGAACCTCAACTCTTTTCCCAAAACTCGCACTCTCATGCCTAACATGCCCATTATTGCGTTTTCATCCCCATTTGTCAATGGAATAAAAGATTGGGACTTCCCCAAAATTTTCCGGATTAGACGTGAATCAACGAGAGGAAGGGAATACCTTTTGAATTATTCCTGCCTGTTTTTGAGCAGATCATTGTCCTGCGCGGCAATGGTGGGGGCCGTGACGCCGTGCAAATCATTACCAGGTATTTGCGAAATAGCCCTTTTTCTTAAGAGATCGACATACACCGGGCATATTACTGGGATTTCATCGCCCAAACGGTGTCGTTTCATTTGTCCAGATGCGAAAAGGGCTATTTCGCAAATGCCTCCTCATTACAGTCTGTTGGGGGTTGCATGATATGCTAGTTCAGGATATGGTTTTTATGGTTGGCAAGTAAGCGGGATTGTATGAAGCGTATTTCCATTATTTGGTTGATTGCCGGGATATTGGCGGTCTGCGCGGTGGCGCTGACGGCGTGGCGGTTTGTACTGCCGCGCACGGATCAGCGCCTGCCGGCGCCGGAGGTGGCGGTGCAGGAGGCTCTGGATTTACTCGATGCCGATTCCGGCATGGTGCGGCGTGAAACGCAGGACGCGGTGCGCACGGCCGCGGTGCTGGTGGAGCATGGACTGGACACGTCCGCCGAAGGGTATTATGTGCTGGCCATGCAGTATCAGCGCGAGGAGAATCTGGGCGCGGCGGAATCGTTGTATAAACGCGCCATCGCGTTGCGTCCGGACTGGAGCTGGCCGTATTGCGGCTTGGGCAATTTATTGGGGCGGCACTGCATCGAGCGCACCGGGGAAGCGAAGGAGGCATTGCACAAGGCGATAGAACTCGATCCAGAATGGGCGCGCCCGCACAATGTGCTGGCGGTGATGTTGCGGCTGGAAAACAATCTGGAGGAGGCGGAAAAGGAGGCCCTGATAACATTGAAGCTGGCGCCGGATGACGTCGCGGCGCACAATAATTATGCCAACCTTTTGATGGCGTTGAATAAATATGATGAGGCGGCGAAGCATTATAAAAAGGCCATCGAATTTAGCCCGGAGAGCGCCAAACCCTATTACAACCTGGCCTGCTTGTACAGTCTGCAGGGCCGGGAGAAAGATGCAGTGGACAATTTGCGCGAGGCATTGCAGCGTTCTCCCATCTTGCGGGCGGACGCGGCCAATGACCCCGATCTTAAGGCCCTGCGCACGCATGCCGAATTCCGGTATTTGGTATACGGCGAACCGGAAACGCCCTCTGCCGCAAATGAAAACGCCGCCGCTGATAGCCAAAAGTGAGATTACGGCTGGGCGGATTGAAGCAGGTATTCCGGCGGGTTTAATACGTGCCCCTCGTTGGTTTTTTTTGCATGAACGGAAGAAGTTTTATTCGCAGGAAGTGTGTGGAATGGGATCCACAATGTGGTGCTGTCAATTAGTGTAGCCGCTTGGTTAATTTGTGCGGTGTCGGCATCGGGGGTCAATCCGCCTGCCGCGTGAATGAGGTCGCCCACCCGCGCCTCCGGATCAAAGTAATAGAGGCCGGGCCGTTTCACGGCGCCGGAGATGCCCACGCCGATCCGGGCCGGTTTCTTCGCAATTGCCTGTGAAGTTGAGGGAGAGGTATTTTCCTTTTGCGGAACTGGGGCCGTGGTGTCTTTGACCGGAACAGGCGCAACGTTGGGTGACGGCGGCAGTGTCATAGACGTTTTAGCTTGTTGTGCCGCTGTGGGTGTTGGCGGCGCGGGAGCGCGGGATTTGTTCCACCACAGCGCCAGAGCGCCGATAACAATGGACACGGCCACGGCCAGGAGCAGCATTTGCTCCCGCCGGGTCATCAATCGGCTCAGCATAGGGCTCCCTTTATGCTATGTTCCTCTCATTCGGAAAAGCGCAGCAGGTGATAATTCTTTTTGCCCACCCGCACCACGGCCATGGCGCCGGTAAGGAGGCATTGTTCCGTCAGTTTCGCATCCTCGGCGTCAATGCGTTCGTTGTTGACGTATAACCCGCCGTTTTTAATCATGCGGCGGCCTTCGCCTTTGCTGGTGAAAATGCCGGATTCCGCCAACACGTCAAGCCAGGTCCGTCCGGCGGAAAGTGTGCCACGGGACAAGGCCGTGCTTGGCACCTCGCTGAAAACGTCCAGCAGCGTGGATTCGTCCAGTCCTTTAAGGTCGCCGCCAAACATGGCCTGGGATGCCTTAATGGCATTTTCGAGCGCATCATGCCCATGTACAAGCTGCGTAACGTGTTCCGCCAGGGCGCGTTGTGCAGCGCGCTTATGCGGCTCCTCCTGGATTTGGCGTTCGAGATCCGCTATTTCCTCCGGGGTCATGAAGGTGAAGTAACGGAGATATTTGGGCGTATCCGCGTCCGCCTGGTTAATCCAGAATTGGTAGAATTTGTACGGCGAGGTGCGGTTGGGGTCGAGCCAGACATTGCCGCTCTCGGTCTTGCCGAATTTCGTGCCATCCGTTTTGGTGACCAGCGGGAAGGTGAGGCCGAAGGTGGCTTTGCCGAGCAGGCGCCGGGAGAGGTCCATGCCCGCGACGATATTGCCCCATTGGTCGCTGCCGCCCACCTGGAGGCGGCAATTATGGTGCTCGCACAGGTACAGGAAGTCGTAGGCCTGGAGCAGGCTGTACGTGAACTCGGTGTAGGAGATGCCGTGTTCGCGGTCTTGCAGCCGCTGGCGGACGGATTCCTTGTTTAACATGACGTTAACCGAGAAATGCTTGCCGATGTCGCGCAGGAAGTCCACGAGCGAGAGCTGGCAGAGCCAGTCGGCGTTATTGAGCAGGATCGCGGCGCTGGGCCCGTCGAAGGTGACGAAGTGTTCCAACTGCCGGCGGATGCCCGCCGCGTTTTTCTCCGCGGTTTCCTTGGTGAGGAGGGTGCGCTCGTCGGCCTTGCCGCTGGGATCGCCAATGAGACCGGTGCCGCCGCCCACCAGCACAATGGGCCGGTGGCCCGCACGCTGGAAATGCGCGAGGCCAAGGATGGGCAGTAAACTGCCGATGTGCAGGCTGTCGGCGGTGGGATCAAACCCGCAATAGAGCGTGATCGGCCCTTTTTCCAATTCGGCGGGCAGTTCCTCGTGCGTGGTTTGGCTGATGAATCCGCGCCAGGAAAGTTCTTCAAAAAGTGTCATGAGTTGTCTCCAATTGCACTGCTGCTACGCGTTCAGGGGGTTAAGGTGGGAAGATTAGACGCGGCCATACGCCCGGCGGCCGCGCATCGCGTCCGCCGATAAACCTCCTGCCGTATGCCGCCGCGTAGTCATATGCGTACTATATCAAAGCCCTTTATCATGCTTCAAAAACAGAAACTTGGAAGATTACGGATAATGGACATCCCCTCGAACTGCGCCGCGTAAACTATGGATTTATGGGCGTTGCCCTCCCTGCGGGAGAATACTCCCTCCGCATCTGGTACCGCCCCTGGGATTTCTATTGGGGAGGCCTGATTTCAGCGCCCCTGTGGGCAATCACCCTCATCACCGGCGCTTGTTGGCTCGTGTGCCGCAAACATCCCAGGACAGCCTAACCACAAATAT
>JAKQOG010000252.1 GCA_029565395.1 Candidatus Hydrogenedentota bacterium
TTATTTGTGGCATACAAGGGACTTAAAGAAGAGGATTTCTATAATCTATCAACAGATCCAACGCAGATAATAGCGCTTCCGATGCAGACTTATGTTGACCAACAGGGCCAAACACATGAAATATTCACAGGTGAGAATGCACCATTGCTACGGCCCCAGATAATGTGTGCATCATTCTTACTTAGCGAACAAGGTTTGTTGTGCAGAGATGATAAAACGCTGAGCCTATTTGGTAATTTTGGTTCCCAATATGGGTTAGTCACATTAGATGGAAATGAACTGCCAATTCTTTGTTGGGACACTCCATTCCAGGTATCATTGCCTGACGATGATGTGGGAAATCTTATTGTTACAGTTGACGGAATAGAAAGTAATCCAGTTCCAATTACACGCTGGGATACAAGCTTCATGCTTACCCCAGGGCCAGGACGACCGGATCTCATAGGCACAATAACGCTATCGTTATCCTTTCGCGCGGATGTTCACCCTATCCGGATTAAACCTACGGATATGCCTACATATTGGGGGACGGGTCTTCAATCCGTACCAATTATAAAGACGTTGTCTAAAGGCACATATAATCTGCAGGGTAGTCGTACAGAAGGAGACTGGCTTGTTTCTTATTCCGGCAGTGGCTCTATTTCGCCTTGGGAGTGTAACGATACTATGACAGGCGTAGAAGGATATATGACTCTATTAGGTAGTCCTGCTAATCGAATTGCATACATTGAAGCTGATGGACGCATTGTACTGCCTGGAACAAGACATAACATTAAAACCGGCGAAACAATTATACATGAAGAAAATATATCCTGTGGGATTTTCGGAGAAGCGACCTTCGATGATCAGTATCAGTTAATACCGGTAACCCATGAACAAGATTCTGAAGCTGCTTTTACCTATAATTGGTCTAGCGAGGTGGTGAATCCACCTAGCGAAAATACCCCTGGTTGAGCAATTATATGCTTTGGGTGCGATTTTTAATTTAGAGAAAATAACCCTGTATTCGGATACTTAAGGGTGTCTCTAACTATATCGGAGGCAGGAAAACAGATCCCGTATTTCAAAAAGATAACATTTGATAGTTTGGGTACTGGGGGTGAATAAGAGGGAATATTTCTTCGGAAAAGCTGAACAGGGGCGGATAGTTGTAAAAAACGAGCCATATTTTTAAGACGCAAGAAACCCATAAAATAATTATCTTTCCCCCAAAAACACACCCTGCCCTCTTTCCACGGACCCCGGATCCCGGACTCCGGACCCCGCTCCCTCTTTAGCTGTTGTTATGCTGTAATGTGTTGTTCAATTGACTTTATCGGGGATAGATTTCTATAATTCCCCTTCCCGGAGAGATGTCCGAGTGGTTTAAGGAGCACGCTTGGAAAGCGTGTGTACGTGGTAAACGTACCGAGGGTTCAAATCCCTCTCTCTCCGCCAGTTTTTCCATCCAGTAGAAGACGGATACCGCAATGATCAATGGCATACCTCGAATCCTTATTATCCGTCTGAGCGCTATTGGGGATGTGGTTCGGGTGTTGCCGGCCCTTCAGGCGCTCCGCGATCGCTATCCCAACGCCCAAATCGACTGGGCCATCGAGCGCAAATCCGCGGAAGTGATTCTGGATCATCCCGCGCTGGATCAATGCCTGGTTTTTGAGCGTTCCGCCGGATGGCTCAAGGGGTCAGGGGAATTCCGCGCCTTTTGCAAGAGAATCCGGGATGGCCGCTATGATGTGGTCCTGGATTTCCATGGCATTATGAAAAGCGGACTGATTACCCGGGCCTCCAAAGCGCCCAAGCGGTATGGATTCAGGCGTCCGCGCGCCCAGGAATTCAGCTACTTTTTTACCAATCAGCGGGTGGCCTTGCCGTTTGACCGGATGAACCGGATCGAGGAAAATCTGGAACTATGCAAAGTGCTGGATGCCATAAATCCGCGGCTGGATGCGGTGATTTATATTCCCGATGAGGTTCAGGACGAGGTGGATGAGTATCTGGCTCAGACGTTTGACAGTGGGAAGCGGCTGGTGGTGCTTCATGCGCCCATTGACCGCCCGGAAAAGCAGTGGCCTCTGGAATCCTATGCCGCCCTGGCGGATTTACTGTTGGCGGACGGGCGGTTTGAAGTGGTATTGACCTGGGGGCCGGGGCAGCGGCACTTGGCGGAGCAGGTTCAGGAACTTTCCCGGCGGAAGCCGGTGATCGCGCCGGGCCTGCCGTCGCTAAAGCATTATGCGGGGCTGGTGTACCATGCGGCGTTATATGTTGGAGGGGATACGGGACCGATGCATATCGCGTCCATCATGGGGACGCCGGTGGTGGCGATTTTTGGAGGCACGGACCCAGCGCGGCATGCGCCGTTGCGGCGGCCCTCGGAAGCCTTATATGCCGGTCCGGACCCCTTCCCGAAATCCATGGATCTGGCCACGGCCCAGAAATGTCTGGAGGCCATTACCCCGGATATAGCCTATGACGCCTCCATCCGGGTTTCCTGTAGTTAACGCGAGTGCGCACCTCCTCGTGCGGATGGGTATTTTAGGAGTCTCTTCAAAAAGCGCCAGACGGCCACTCTACTGTTGCGGACGTCTTTATCTACTCCCTCCACCCCTAAGCGGGTGGCATGCGGGGTGATTCCTGCCCGAAAATGCTAGCGGAATTCCTTGCAAAAGTTGGGGTTGCGCAATTGGAGGGCTTGATATTCCGGCGGCGAGGGTAAGTTCGGCCCATTTCCATTTTATAAATCAGTATGGCAACCATATTCTTGCGCAAAAATCACATTTATGGTATTTTATTCATGGGTAGTGGGATATCGTGAGAAGAAGTGTCTGGGTTTTTTTATGGGGACACTTTTAAGATACCTACAGATCTAAGTGCGGCGGGCGTTTGTTTTGGGAGAGACAAATAAGCCATGGGTAAAGGCTGGAGGGCCGGTGGGAGATCGAAGGAGGGAGTTTCATCCTTTGGGTGTAATCCTGCGCCATTTTCAACATGCACTCGTGGATAACTGCATTGTATGCATTTAGGGAGAGTAGACATGAATCGGATTTTATGCAGTGCAATGATGGTGATTGTGGGGATGGTTCCAGCGTCTGCTTTGGTGTGGTATGTGGACATGGATCAAACCGTCAATCCTGAAACGGGCCAATCGTGGGCCGCAGCGTTTAACACTATTCAAGAAGGTGTTGATGCGGCCTCGGGCGATGGTGGCGGCGACGTCTGGGTGGCGGATGGCACATACCATGAAGCCATTACCTTACTGAGCAATGTGATGGCCTATGGCGGGTTTGCCGGGGGTGAAGGCAACCTGAACGACCGGGATTTCACTGCCCACCATGCCATTATTGATGGATTTGGCATCGGGCGGACAGTCACCATGAGTAGTATTAGCAACGCCCGGCTGGACGGATTCGTTGTGACCGGCAGCAATGACAGCGGCATCCGCTGCGAATCCGTGGATGCCTCGGTCACTATCGCCCATTGTGTTATTTCCGGGAACACCGCCCTCAATGGTGCCGGGGTATTTGTTGTTAATGGGGGTCCGATCGTCACCGGCTGTGTTATTTCCGGGAACACCATTCCGCCCGTAAACGCTGGCAATGGCAGTGGCGGCGGCGGCCTCTATTCCGAAAACAGTGCACTCTACGTGACCAATTGCATTCTGTCCGGCAACCAGGCATTGAGTGTCAATGGATGGGGCGATTCAAGCAGCTTCGGCGGCGGGATATATTTCCAGTCTTGGAATTCACCGCAGGTAGTCCACTGCATCATCGCGGACAATTATGCAAACACAGGGGAGGGTGGCGTGAGCAGTTACGTTTGTGCGGCATCCTTCTGGAATACCATTTTTCGCAACCCGGGCTATGAATACCGGCACCACTATTCCTATGGCCAAGCACCCGCGTTTGCCTTTTGCCTGTTTCCCGGTTCAGTTGAGGCCGATATTTATTATGGGGGCGACATTGGCCCCTGGGAATTCACGGGGGCTAATCAAATTAATCTGATGGGACTTACCGCACCGGCAACCTGCCACAACAATTCTGAAGGGGTTCCGTTGTTCGTGACGGGAGTGCAGGGAACCTGGACTCAGGCCCCTGTCTGGAATGATGTTGTAAATCGCACGGTACTAACCAACGGCAACGCCAGTTTCACGCCGGGCGCACTGGTGGGCCAAATTATCAACGTAGATATCAACCAACAGTTTCAAGCGGTGGTTGTGGACAATACCGCGACTACAATCACCGCGGTGGGTGATCTGTCCGGCATTGCAGACACGGATGATACTTATGAGTTTAAGGATTACCATCTTCAGAACGGAACGGTGGCCCTGGATCGCGGCGCACCCACCAACGTAACCACGGATCTTGAGGGTAATGCGCGGCCGGGCGGAGATGGGTTTTTTGATATGGGCGCCTATGAAGCGGCTGATGCATACCTTCCCGCAGCGGACACCACCAAACCTATTTCGAATGTGACCGCCATGAATCCATGGTATCTAACGCCTGTAGTAGAAGTCCCTTATTTGGCCTCGGATGAAGCGAGCCACGTTCAGTATGCAAAGCTGTTTTACAAGCGCGAATCGGGTGGATGGACGCAATACGAAACCATTTTCACGGTGGGCGAGTCTTCCTACGGAACCATCAGCTTCGATACGACCACGACCGGCGGCAATGGACAATACTCCTTCTACACGCGTGCCACGGATTTCGCGGGCAATGAAGAAGACGCCCCGGCAGATGCGGACCAGACCACCTTTATTGTCGGTTCATTTGCTGGAACTGTGGTGTATGCGGATTCCGGCAGCGCTGGCGAACATCTGGGCACCGATTGGACGAATCCCCTGCGCAGCATCCAGATGTCTCTCGATGTGGCCAGCGCGTTTTCTGTTCCCGCCGTTTGGGCGCGGGAAGGCACATTTAATGAAAGCATCTCGCTGCCGAACGATGTCCATCTCTTCGGCGGCTTTGCAGGAGGGGAATCCGGCACCGGCGACCGGGATCTCTCTTCCCATCACAGCATTATTGACGGCCAGGGCGTACGGCGTCCGGTCACCATGGACACCGTAAGCAATGCCTGGATAGACGGATTCTTTATCATTGCCAGTAATAACAACGGCATCTATGTAAATGCCTCCGGAGACACCAACCGCATCGTGAACTGCCGTATCTCCGGAAACACCGCCGAGAACGGGGCCGGGCTTGCATTGTTAAGTTCCTCGGTCCCAATTATCAATAGCCTTATTGGCGGCAACTGGGCGAACAACGTGGGCGGCGCAGTGTACGCAGGTTCTTCTTCGTCAACCTTTACCAATTGTATCTTCAGCGGTAATGCAGCCCTGTGGCAAGGCGGCGGCATCTTCCAGGATGGTTCTTCCTGCACGTGCATCAATTGCGTTATCTCTGATAATTACGTGTCCCACGGCGCCGAAATGTACTTCAGCGGGGGCGTGCATCTTAATTGGAGCAGCCCGGTTTTCATCAACACGATCTTCACCGCAAACAACCCATGGCAATTAAATTCGGAAACGGGTTCCATCCCAACCCTCTCCCATTGTGTGCTTCAAAACACGTATCAAGGAGACTGGTACCCGGGACAATTAACAGGCGCGAACCAGATCAATCTATACCTGCCGGGCGCGGTCAACACCTATGATGGCGATCCCTTGTTTGTCAGCGGTTCCACAGGAACCTGGACCGCCGATGCCACCTATGATTCGGGCACGTTGCGAAGCACACTCACGGATGATGCTGCAACATTTGTTTCCGGCGCGTTGGTGGGACAATTCATCAAACCGAGCACGGCCGAAAACCCGAATTGGCAGGGCATGATCATCGCCAATACGGATAAGACGCTGCAACTGATCGGTAATTACACCTGGGCATCCACCGGGGATACCTATCAGATCATGGACTACCATATTCAGGACGGATCTCCCGCGCTGGATCGCGGCGACGTGGGCGCGGCGCCCCTGGATGACCTGGACGGCGATGTACGGCCCGGCACGGATGGAAACGTGGACATCGGCGCGGATGAAGCCGGCGAATCGTTCACCCCGCCTGCCGATACTCAAAAACCCTATTCCATCGCGCATAGCGTGGATGATCTTACCCTCACCTCCATGTTAACCATCGCTTTTGATGCAGCGGATGCAGAAAGCGGCTTCAAGCATGTACAGCTTTACTATCGCCGTGAGGGAGGCGCATGGACGCTTTACACGGGCACCTATGCCACCAGCCCCATAGCCTTCGACACGGCCACCACGGGCGGCAATGGATTCTATGAGTTCTACACCATCGCCACGGACAACGTGGACAATGTGGAGGACGCACCGGTAACACCGGATGAGTCAAGTATTGTCATTGGCAGTTTTGCAGGCACACAGGTCTATGTGTCCGTGAATGCCACGGGTGAACATGTGGGCACGGACGCGGATAACGGATTGCGTAGCATTGCCCAGGCAATCGTGGTGGCTCAGACGTTCTCCGTGCCGGAAGTGTGGGTGGTGGAAGGAACGTATACGAGCAGCTTCTCCATGGCCAGCGGAGTAGCGGTGTATGGCGGATTTGCCGGGACGGAATCCAATCCTTCCGAGCGCGATATTGCGGCGCACCCTTCTATTCTCGACGGGCAGGATGCGCAACAAGCGGTGGTCTTCAACGATGTTTCCAACACCCGTCTGGATGGCTTCACGATCACGAACTGCTGGAATGGCGCCATCTACATGGCCGGCTGCGACAACACCAATATGATCGAGAACTGCATTATCACTGGCAACCACGGTGATATGGGGGGGGGTGTTTCGGCTGGCATAAATTCTGCAAACAGTTCTCCAAAAATTATCGGGTGTACGATCACGGTTAACCAAGGGGGCGGTGTTGGCCCAGGGATTTATATCAGCGGCGGGTCGCCGGAGGTGACAAACTGCACTATTTCCGGCAACTGGGACGCCGGCGCTGGCGGCGGTATCTTTTTATCAGGCACTACAACAACCTTGACTGGCTGTACCGTCTCTGGGAATTCGGCTGCCCAGTGCAGCGGGTGGTGTTGGGGAGCGGGTGGTGGTCTATATATTGAGTCCTCTACAGTCACTATCACGGATTGTGTGATCAGTGGCAACTTCGCGCGTGCCAACGGCGGCGGAATTTACGCGGGGGGCTCGGCGTTAACGATTACTGGATCGGATTTTTCATCCAATTCATGCAGCCAGTATTCCTCTGATGTCCCGGCAGGCGGCGGCATTTATCTGACCTCCTGCGGCCCGGTAACGATTGAAAACTCCACCTTTTATGGAAATGGCTTGGGCGTGCAGGCAGACAATGCGGCATACGGCGCGGGCCTCTATTGCAATGCCAGTTCTCCAGCGATCGCAAAATGCCAGTTCATCACTAACATGATCAGCGGTGAGGGTAGCGGCTTGGGTGCAGGAATCCTGTGCACCAATGGTTCTTCCCCCACGCTCACCAACTGCCTGATGAGCGGCAATGGCATGGCGCCCTCTCTGAAAAATTCCTGGGGCGGCGCCATGTATGCCGATGCCACCTGCGGACCCATTTTGATGAATTGCACCTTGGTTAGGAATAGCGCCAACATGGGCGGCGGATTTTTCTCCGACAATGCCTTTCCCGCCTTCACGAACGTAGTGTTCTACCGAAATGAAAATTACGGACTCTATGAAGCTAATGCCAGCTCCGGGCACAATCCCATGGCCAGATATTGTGTGTTCAATAGCAACACGGCAGGTGATTATTACGATGCCGACACCGCCATGGGGTATACCGGTGCGGCGGACATCATGGCGGGAGTGCCGGAGAGCGGCGACCTTCTTGATGGCGATCCGGTATTCATCATGGGTACAACGGGACAATGGGATGAAGTAACGTACGATTCAGGAACCAATCAAACCAGTTTCACCGATGCCTCCGCGTCATTTGTGCCGGGATCTCTGGCGGGCGGCTATATAAATCCGAATACTCGGAATCCCTGGCCGGGGAGAGTGCTTGCCAACACCGCCACAACGTTGAACCTGCCAGGTGATTGGACCGCTGGTTGGGCAGCCGTGGACGACGCGTATCAGATGTTAAATTATCACCTGGGTGCGGGATCATCCTGTATCGACACCGGCACGGATGCCGACGCGCCCGCGGACGATCTCGACGGCAATGCCCGGCCAGTGGATATCCCCAATGTGGGCGATGGCCTCACCTTTGATATCGGCGCGTATGAAACACAATCCCTGGACGATCCGTTGGGCGTTGCGCCGGGTGTGGAATTCGCGTCGATGGGACGTGTCGGAGGCCCCTTCACGCCGGCCCAGCAGGAATACACCGTGAGCAATTCCGGTGCGGCTTCACTGGATTGGACCGTATCCAAAACGCAGGCATGGTTTGATTTCTCGCTGTCTGGCGGAACGCTTGCGGCGGGAGGTTCGGAGACGGTGCTGCTTTCTTTCAATACGGCAACGGAAGCCTTGGGGCAGGGCACCTACACCGACGTGCTGACCTTCATCAACACCACCAGCGGAAAGAGCTTCGTGCGCGGCATAACCTTGCGCATTTGGGACGGCGTGGACCTCGTGGTATCGAACGCTTCCATCACACCGGATCAAACGCGGCCCGGTGAAAACATCATGGTGGATTGGACTGTTATGAACGGTGGTCCCGTCACGGCAAGCGGAGTGTGGAATGATTACATCTATATCTATCAGGGAAATACCCAGATAGCGTGGTTTGGACCGTTCGAAAGGATTCAGGACCTGAACGTGGACGCCTCATACTCCACCTCGCAGTCCATCACTGTGCCGCAAATTGCCGATGGGGATTACCAGGTATGGGTATTGACCGACAACGACAACAGCATAACCGAATATGACGATAGCAATAATTGGAGCAGCCCGCAAAACCTGCTGGTGAGCACCGGTGTGAATCTGACTATCGGCAATTTAGGAGTGACGCCGATCTCCGCTATTGCGGGAGAACCCGTGACCATCACGTGGACGGTGACCAATAGTGGTATAGCGCCGGCGTTGGGCTATTGGCAGGATATCGTCTATGCGTCCACCAGCGATCAACCCTTCACAGAGCCCTGGTGGGAAATGGGCCATGTGGATCGCGTGAATGATTTGGAGGCAGGCGCCAGCTATGACAGCAGCCTCGGCTTTGCGCCGGACTGCAACTGGTACGGCAATTATTATTTCTATGTGGTCACTGATGCCAATGCCCAAATTGTCGAAACGAACGACAATGACAATACGTCCGCGACTTCAGTGTTGCATATGCAGCGTTCGAACCTTCAAGTCACCATGGTCCATGTGCCGATTATTCAGGGCATGGTGGGGCAGACGGTCCAGATAGATTGGACCGTGACCAATGCTGGTCCGCGCGAAGCCACCGGCACATGGATGGATGGCATCTATCTCTCTGATGACGCCAATCCCGGCAATGACATCTTTGTGAATGAGGTAGCAAATGCAGGCAATCCGGCCTCCGGGGAATCGTATAACAATTCCTATACCATCACGATCCCAAGTGTGCCGAAAAGCGATTACTGGGTTGTGGTTTGGGCGGATTGGCAAAATGGGTTGTGTGAGATCGATGAAAACGATAACGGCTCCGCCAGCACGGCCGTCAGCATTGGCGAAGCGAATCTTGAAATAAGCAATCCCGTGTTGCCGATTGCGGAAATGTGCTCGGGTGGCGAGATTCTTGTGGGCTGGACCGTCACCAACCTTGGCCCAGACACCGCCAAGGGCGGATGGTCCGATACCCTTTACCTTTCGCTCAACGGGAATGTGGCGGGCGCAACGCCATTTGGATCCTTCCAGCATATCGAGGATTTGCCGGCCACGGGCAATTACTCTATGAATGAATTAGTGGAAGTGCCCACTAGTATGGCTGCCACGACGTACTGGGTCTTGGTCCATGCGGATTCCGGGAACGTGCTCTATGAGCCGAATGAAGACAACAATCTGTTAACAGCCGGCCAGCTTACGGTGCTTCCAAATGATCCGCCTGTGGCGGATGCTGGTGCAGATCAGACGGTTGATGTGGGTGATACGGTGAATCTTGATGGTTCCGGCAGCAGTGATCCCAACAGTGATCCTTTTACCTTCACCTGGACGATCACGGGCGCCCCCTCGGGAAGTACTGCTGTATTAAATGGCGCGAATACAACCACCCCCAGTTTCGTTCCAGATCTTGACGGGCAATACGATATCCAATTGATTGTATCGGACGGTTGTTTGGACAGTGCTCCCGATAGTGTTTCTATAACCGCTCAGGCGCTTCCCGAAGGTGAAGGCGGTGTGGAAGGCGAAGGCGCTGCTGAAGGTGAAGCCGGATATTACACGGCGGATATGGATCACGACTGGGCCATCAGCATGCACGAATTGCTGCGGGTTATTCAGTTCTATCAATCGGACGGATACCATTGTCAGGCCGGCACGGAAGATGGTTATGATCCTGGGCCAGGCGATCAATCCTGTGCGCCGCATGGCACGGATTACAATCCGCAGGATTGGTTTATCAACGTATCCGAACTGCTCCGCGTTATTCAGTTTTATAACTGGCACGCCTTCCATGCCTGCCCCGCCGGCGGTACGGAAGATGGCTTCTGCGTTGGTGCCGGAAAATAATGTTGTGTGCCTGCGGCATCCTGCCGCAGACAATAAAAGGAAGTGTTTAAAAAACTACATGCCCGGCTGATGATTCAACCGGGCGCGTGGAACATAGAATACAGTTCAAAGCAGGCTTTTTGAGCGCGTATGCAACGACAAACATACATGCACAGATGATGAGAGGTCTCAAGCCTCACGTCTCATCCGCCGCAGGCGGACTCAGGTCTCACGCCTCAAGCCTCACATTCATTCCTCCATGCGGTAAAACCTGCGGGAGACCAGCAGGGTGAGCACGGTCAGGGCGCCAAGGAAGAGTTCCGATTTCGTGGGCAAGGTTTTTTGGGGATTGGAGCAGTTGCAGTCATTTGGTGTTTCTCCTTCTCCCTCGTTCTCGCCCTCGGCTTGACCTTCTTCCACTCCGCCCTCGCCCTCTTCCACTTCACCCTCTGCCTCCGCGACCAGCGCCGCCAACACCGAGGCCGATTGTCCCGACGGCACATTCACCGTTTGGGCGTCCAATTGATATCCCGGCGCCTCGGTCGTGGTGGTCTACACGCCCTGGGGCACCGCAGGGAACGCGTATACGCCACGTATGTTCTGGGTCACCGGGCCGTAGGTGCCTACTTCGACGGAGGCGGTGTTTATCTGATCCTGGGTATTCGCATCCCACACCGTGCAATACACGGAACCCGCCAAAATCCCGCTGCCCATCGCCAGGAACGGTTCAAAATCCGCCGGACCTTCGATCCGTGCGGCAATGGCCACGGGATCATTCGTGCCCCAGTCGTTCTGCTCCATCTTCAGGGTGTCATCCCGCTCATTCACTACCGCCGGACCTGCAATGCTCAATGCAAAGGTGTTGCAGCCCACCGCCGCATCCGCCACGTCACCCAATGAACCTCCCGACAGCAATTCCAAGGTGGCGCGCACGATGATCGCGGAATTACTGATATCCTGGAAGATATTCCGTCGAATGGCGGGGATTTCCTGGCCGATATCGATTCCCACGGAGAGATCAGTGAAGATGCATTGCTCAATCACCGAGTTCAGCGGGCCGGCCCCGTCCACGAGGATGCCCGTCTCTTCGCCTATGCCTGTGAACATCACTTCCGTCACCCGCATCGCCGCGTCATTCATATCCAGCAGATATTGCACCTCCTGGCCTGCTTGGAGGGTGAGATGGTCCAGTACGCTTCCCGCTGCACCGGTCACCTGGCCGATGATCCGCGCTTCGCCCTCTAATTCGCCTGACAGGGCCACACCGGGCTTCAACACCACGTCTTCCGCGTAGTCGCCGGAGAGCAGGATGATCCGCGCACCGCCCGTGGGACCCGGATTCACCTGATTCATGGCGTACCCGATCGTTGCCCAAGGCAAGGCGAGGGTGCCATGGTCCGCGGCATCCACGCCATTCGTGCCGACATAGAACACGCCGCTGTTATACGGACTGCCGGGATTGCTCGGGGCGGTTCCCAGCACGTACTCCTCCTCGTTGGTGATGCCGTCCTGATCCGTGTCTTCTGCCGCGTCATCCACTGTGGGGTCGAGACCATTCTGAAGTTCAAAGGGATCCGGCATGCCGTCGTCGTCCGTATCCGCCGTGCCGTCATCGGTGCACAGGCAATCTTCAACACAGGCGGTGAGACCATCGTGATCAGTATCCGTGTTGGGCGCACCCGCGCAGGCGGTGACGCAATCATCCCACGTGCCGCATGCTTCGCCTTCGCCTTGTCCCTCACCTTCGCCTTCTGCGGCGCCTTCACCTTCCCCGCCACCCTCGCCTTCTCCTTCTGAACCGGCATAGTATTCGAACGCACCCATATCAAATCCCGCGTTAATTCCATCCGAACCAACACCCGGAATGTCATTGGGCCGTGGGAAGTTGCTGTTGTCCCGGAATGGTGCGCCGGTAGCCGTGCCGGTATCTATGCAGGGCGATCCCGTCTGCAGGCGGAAATTGAACCCCGCCACATCGGCGAACAACGGCTCAAGGTTTATGTTGCCGGTTCCTGCGAATCCGCCTTGTATGTCGGAATAGGTGATTCCCCCCGTTGCCAGAGTCACTTCCGGCGAGGAATCTCCCCAGAAAATGCAGTTGGTGACGGTGCCTGTGCCTGTACCCCGCACGCCGAGCGCGCCGCCCTGTCCCCAGGTGGAGGTATTCTGATACGTGGTGCAGTTCGTGACCAGTAGGATGCCGGTTGACTCTGCCGCCATCGCGCCACCCACCGCTGCACGGTTGCCTACAAAATAACTATTCACCACAGTGTCATTGGAACTGGACAAAGTAAACATGCCTCCGCCGCAGCCAATCCCCGATACATTGTTGTCGAACAGACACTCCCGAACGGCCACTTGGGAGGACCATTGGTTGCACATGCCTCCGCCACCGCCATCAGAACATTCGCTGTTTTGGAAAATGCAGTTCTGAAAGGTAATGCCGGTGGCCGAACCATTAAACACACAACCCCCGTCCACATAGGCATAGTTATCATAAAAATTGCAGTTCACCACCACCAGCCCCGAGACCGAGGTGTTGCACATGCCGCCTCCGCAATCCTGCGGCCAGTCGTAACTGCCATTCTCATTGTTCGCGTTTCCACCGGTAACATGGAAGCCATCCAGCGTGGCGTTGCTGGCACCCAAAATGACATGATAGGCCGCGGAGCCGCTCCGGGAAACGGAGCCATTTATCGTTGCCATGTGCGTGGTCCAGTCGCGCTGGGAACGCTCCGTCTCAAAGCCGCCCTCGCCTCCGGTGAAGCCGATAAACCCGCTGTAAAGATCCACGCCTTCCTTCATCTCCAATGCACCATCCGGATGGGTGCGCTGCTCGATGTAGATGCCTTCGCCCACCCACACTTCGCCGCCGCCCGCCGTGAACGCCGCATCAATGCCTTCCTGGATGGTTTGGAAGGCGGTTGTCCAGGATAGCCCATCCCCAGAACCGGCATTGTCCAAATCCACATACCACACCTGACCGGCCTCGGCGGTAATCACAAGTCCGTCTGTTATTATCGATACTTCTCCGTCCGGCCAGAGAATCCACACATCCAGCGCGCCCGGATCCACTCCGCTGAGACTGAAGGTCACATCAAATCCGGTCGCCGTGATATTGCTAATCGTGCCTTCACACACCACCGCCTTTGTATCATTGTGCAACACCACGCGTGTCTGTGAAGTGGCGCCCGCCGCCTGAAAATGGACGGTGAACGAACCCGTGGCGCGCGTGCTCCCCAACGGCATCGGAGCCACATAATGCGTGCCTGGACTCAGGCACGCTATGGAGAAATGCGGCGTGGCTGTGCTGCCCGTGTACCGCGGAGTGAAAAAGTACCGCCCCGCCGTGGATACCGGGAACAGCAACTCATGCGACGGGGTCATAAGGGTAGGTCCCACACTCGTCCATTGGGTGTCCCCGGCAATCGGCGGAATATCATAGCGGCCAAGCAGACTCCAAGACTCGGGCGATTCCGCGGGTGTCAAACGCACCAGCGCCAACCAATCCCCGCCCGGCCAGTCCAACACATACACCGTCTCCACCCCGGTCTCCACATCTCCCTGCACTGTCCAATCCACCGGCAACGTTATCCAATGTAACCACTTCACCGTACCGAGAGAACCTGCGGCTCCCGCGCCTGTTCCACCATTGACGGAAGCTGAACCGGTAAAGGTATTCGTTGCATAATGAACCGCTATTCGACCACCGCCGCCGCCCCCCCGGCCTGAACCACACATATTACAATTTGTATTCCCGCCGTTTGCTTGTAAACTTCCATTTCCCATTATGGTCCCTGCTATTATGTAAACACTTCCTCCCGCCGCACCCCCTGCCGCACTCCCAAAAGCGCCATTAGCGGAAATTCTTCCATCCAACGTAAGAGTTCCGGATACATTCAATTGGATTGCTCCACCGCCTGGACCGCCGGTAGCACCGCTGCCCATATCCACCGGCGCCACCGCCGAATCATAGGACGGTTGCCCTCCTTCGCCCCCTACGCCCCCGTGACTGCCTCCAGCGAACCCCGTTCCCGCCCCCGGCCCGTCATTCGCCGCATACCCAGCGTTATCAGCCGAGATTATTGCGCCTGCTTCCACCGTGATAGTTGCAGCGGTGAGTTGAGTTACACCGGCCAACCAGAGAGTCGACGTGCCTCCCAGGAACAGAGAATTTCCAATGGATAAATTCGTCACACCCGTTCCCATGCTCGCAGAGGCATTTTGGAGCCGAATATCCCAATATGATATGGCATTATCCACCGCTTCGAACCGCCAGTTGTAGCCTGTTATTAGAATGACCTGTCCTGGATTAGACTCATCAAAGAATCCTATTGTACCAGTGGTTCCTGCGGCTCCCGCGCCTGTTCCGCCATTGGCGGAGGCCGTACCAGTAAAAGTATTCGTTGCATAATGAACCGCTATACGGCCACCGCCGCCGCCCCCCCGGCCTGAACCACACATATTGCAATTCGTGTTCCCCCCGTTCGCCTGTAAACTACCACTTCCTGAAAAGGTTCCCGCTATTATGTAAACACTTCCTCCTGCCGCTCCCCCGGCGCTACTTCCAAAAGCGCCATTAGCGGAAATTCTACCGTCCAAAGTAAGGGTTCCGGATACATTCAATTGGATTGCCCCCCCGCCTGGTCCGCCTGTGGCGCCGCTGCCCCTATCCACCGGCGCCACCGCCGAATCATAGGACGGTTGCCCTCCTTCGCCTCCTACGCCCCCGTGACTGCCTCCAGCGAAGCCCGTTCCCGCCCCCGGCCCGTCATTCGCCGCATACCCAGCGTTATCAGCCGAGATTATTGCGCCTGCTTCCAACGTGATAGTTACAGCGGTGAGTTGAGTTACACCTGACAACCAGAGCGTGGACGTGCCTCCTATAAACAGAGAATTTCCAATGGACAAATTCGTTACACCCGTTCCCATGCTTGCAGAGGCATTTTGGAGCCGAATATCCCAATATGATATGGCATTATCCACCGCTTCGAATCGCCAGTTGTAACCTGTTATTAGAATGACCTGTTCTGGATTAGACTCATCGAAGAATCCTATTGTGCCCGCCCCACCAGCACTGCCTGCGCCCGTTCCACCTTCAACAGAGGTCGCACCGGTAAAAGTATTCGTTGCATAATGAATCGCTATTCGACCGCCGCCGCCGCCCCCCCGGCCGGTACTACACATATAACAGCTTGTGCTTCCTCCATTTGCTTGCAGGCTTCCTCCTCCCGAAAAGGTTCCCGTTATTACATAGATGCTTCCCCCTGCTGCCGCTCCGTCGTCCCCCCCCCAAGATGCATTCGCGGACACTCGTCCATCCAATGTGAGTGTTCCTGAAACATTCAAACGAATTGCACCACCGCCTGTGGTGCCAAGTCCCCCGCTCCCCATGTCTACCGGGGCAACTGCGGACCCATAAGGAACTGGACCTCCATCACCTCCTGTTCCGCCATGGCTCGCTCCCATCTGAACACTTGTCCCTGCCCCTGGGCCTTGTCCTGCGGCGTACCCCGTCCCATCCGCCGAGATCGCACCCCCAGCTTCCACAGTGATGTTTGTCGCCGTGATTTGCGTCACGCCGTTCAGCGTGAGCGTGGCGCCAGCGCGCACAGTGATATTGCCGTGGGTGTACGTGCCTTCCGGCCACGAGGTGTTCGCGGTAATGTCCACATCTTGCGCCCAGAGGAACGGGGAGCATACGAGAAGCACAAATAAAATAAAGTGTGTTCGATGAAAAGAAAGTATGACCCTCCACATAAAAACCTTCCTTCTTTGTTACCCAAACCCCAGTAATCATTTTGACCGGTGTCGTATTTTAGCATAAATGGATTATTTTGGGAATAGCCCCTTTAGTGCAGGCATTTGCGAAATAGGCCTTTTTCTCAAAAGATCACCGGAAACAGGACAGATTACTCGCATTTCACAGCAAAACCGTTGCCTCTTCATCTGCTCAGAGGAGAAAAAAGCCTATTTCGCAAATGCCTCTAGTGATGTCTTATGGCCGCCCAGTTCATCCACTCTTATCTCTCGAATACCTCTTTTTCCCCAGATAAAGAAAGTCAGTGGCTCATGGGGCAGAATCCATCTTCGCTGGTGTCGCAGGGAATGTAGCCTCCGGAATTGTACAACTGAATGAAGCGCAGCAGTTCCGAAAGGCCGATGCGCCAGTCCTGGGGAGTGTAATCGCTGGAATGTGGCGTGCAATTTTGTGCGCCGAGGCCGGGTCCGTACCCATCTTCGCTGGCGGGGTCGCAGTGGTAGCCGGTGGAGTTGTAAAACTGAATGATCCGCAGCAATTCGGACAGATCAATGATGGTGTCGCCATCGATATCGCCGGAATGCACGGTGGGGGTTGTTTCACCTTCTTGAACGCCTTCCACACCACCTTCGCCTTCTTCTCCATCGCCTTCACGTTCGGAGCCTTCCCCCTCTTCGGGAGGCGTGCAACTGTCGTTAAACACCAGACTCCATGACAGAAGAGTTCCGACGCCCCCGCTCTCCCGGTCATATACCGCCAACGTCCAGGCGCCTTGTGCATCCGTGCTGTCGAGTGCCGAGAGCGGCTCCAGGGGAGTATAGGATCCGCTATAAGGAGCGGTGGCCAGAATGATCGGAGTGACCGCCTCGTCGTCGAAGGTGGTGTTTGGGAATCCTGCCGCATGGGTGGCGAGTTCCGCGGCCAGAAAGACGATGGCGCCGGAGGGCGATTCCAGCCAGACAACAAGTTGATTGTCATTTTCATGCTCAATGTCCACGGTAACGTTTATGTCGGTGATCGCAAATGAAAACGGCACGTTCAGCTTGGATTCAGTCTGATTCAAATCGGTAATGGGCAATGGACCGTCCGGGCTTGTAAATTGCAGACACCCATCGCCTTCGCCTTCCTCGGCTGTGCCTTCTCCCTCTTCCGGCGAACCTTCGGCGGGCACACCCTCTCCTTCGCCTTCTGTCATTTCACCCTCCTCTTCTCCTCCTTCGCCTTCCACCAGTTCACCTTCCGTGACACCTTCCGCCGTTTCGCCTTCTCCCTCTATAGTTCCTTCTCCCTCCACTACTTCTCCTTCTTCCCCACCTTCCATCGTGCCGCCTTCCCCCTCCTCCGGTGATCCTTCGGTGGGCACACCCTCTCCTTCGCCTTCTGTCACTTCCCCTTCCAAAACGCCTTCAATGATTTCCCCTTCCCCCTCTGCGGTTCCTTCGCCTTCTTCCGCGCCTTCTTCTTCCCCTTCTACGTTACCTTCGCCTTCTGGGGCCGCGCCCTCTTCTTCGCCTTCGACAGGCGGATACCAATTCAGATAGAACTGTTCCGCGGCATTGCGGATCATGATTTTGTGGGTTTCCACGCTGGGATGAAGGCCGTCGCCGGGAAATGGAAACGTTCCGATCCATATCGTGTCAAAAGCGGCGTCGGGCATGGCATAGGCCGTGAAGCCGCCAGGATACGGTTGGTAATCGGGATACACCCCAGGATGGGGCGCGCCCGCGGGCCAATTGTAGTAGTTTTGCAACAAACCAAAGTTTTGAACATAGTGACAATTGGGCGTGCGCTGGGCAATCGCCAGTTTGAGTTGGCCTACCTCGATGAAACAGGTGTTCACCTGTTCCTGGGTCATTCCACCGAAATCATACGTTTGACCCAATAGCGCAAAAAACACCTGGATGGTTAAGCGGTTGATGTAATCATAATCTGCAATGACTACATGTTTGACCTGAGGATGGAGCAGACAGTAATTGACGATGGTTTGGATGTCATCTTGGATATCCTGCCACCAGCCCGGACGGAGAAAAGGATAGATCCCGGAAAATACGTTCGTATCTTTGATTTTCCCCAGGATATCGTTGCCTCCAATCATTAAATGAATGGAATCAATGGTGGGATGCGACAGCAACTCCTGCGTGATGATGTTCCGGTAATCCTGTTGCGCCCACTGGGCGGCGGTGCTGCCTCCAAGCGCCGTGAGGGATCCCTCTGCCTGCACATACGGACGTCCGTATTCCTGAAACACCTGATCAATAGCGCCGCCGTACCAGACCGTGGCCGACCAACTGTCTCCGATGATCAATATACGGGGTTCAGCAACAGCGCTTCCCGCACACACCAGTATTCCGCACACCAACCATACCCAGCGTACTTTCATAAATATTACTGCCTTGTTCTGCTGCGAATTCCTTGCAGAATGCAGCCTTGCCATAAACACTATGAAGAATCCCACCTGGAGACGGGATCTGCTATTTTTTCTCGTTCCCACGCTGGGAACACACTTATATGCCCGCCGTAGTCACGCGCTTCGTGTGACGAAGGAGGGTCTTTAAAGCTTCGCTTTGAGCAACTTATGCCGCGCCCGGGCAAAAACCGTCTTCGCTTCCGGAACAGACATGGTAATGGCCCGAGTTATACAATTGAATCAGCCGGAGCAATTCCGACAAATCGATCTTCCAATTGGGCCCGCCGTCGTAATCGCTGGAGTGTGGGGTGCAATCATGGCTGCCGGGACCCGGCTTGTAGCCGTCCTCAGTGGGATTTTCGGGATCTTCACAGCAGTACGTCCAACTGTTGTACAGTTGAATCACCCGCAGCAATTCGGAAACGTCGATACGGTAATCGCCATTGCGATCCGCGGAATGGATGGTGATCACAATCTCGCCTTCAATCTGCCCTTCCGTGGTTCCCTGGCCTTCGCCTTCGGCGGTTTCCCCTTCATTCAACTCCCCTTCTTCAATGCCTTCTAAGGCGCCTTCGGGGCCGCAACTATCATTGAAGGTTAAGCTCCAGCCGTTGAGCGTGCCCGTGTTTTGAACCCGGCCGTCGAAGACAAAGAGTTTCCATTCGCCATAGGCATTCTCGCCATCGAGGGCGGAGAGGGGATCTACAGGCATGTATGATCCCGCGTAGGGGGGGGTTCCCAGGACAATTGAAATGGGCGATTCATCATCAAAGATGGTATGGGTGAAATTGGCGCCCTCCACGCCCGCCTGCGTGGCCAAAAAGAGCATGGTGCCCGAGGGCGAACGCAACCATATCGTCAAGTCACCAGCAGCAGTGTGCGTGATATCCAACATAACGTCGACATCGGAAATGATGAACGACCTGTTCACGGCTATGCTGGACTCCGGTTGTTCATAATCCAGGATATCGAAGGGGCCATCCGTACTTTCAAACAGGAGACACCCCAGTTCACCTTCTTCGGCGCCTTCGCCTTCGATGGCGCCCTCCCCTTCTATCATGCCCTCGCCTTCTTCCGCTCCCTCGCCTTCTTCCCCGCCTTCAACTTCACCCTCGCACGAGGGGCAGCCGCCGCCATCGGCTTGGGCATAGGGATCGCGCGCAGCCAAGACAAAGGCCAGGAAGTCCTCCGGGCTGGCCACGGTGGCATGGTATTCTCCAAGGTTGCACACACCGTCCTGATCGGCATCGCCTATGGATGAAAAGTATTGTTCGGCGGACTGGTTGAAAATGCCGGGATCCAAGAGCGGAAGTTCCAGCGGTGCATTATTCAGGGTGTTGGTGATAATTGCGATGGAAGAAGCCTCGCCCAGCGTCATCAGGCCGGCAATAGCGCTTACAATGTCGCTGCGGGGAATCAAGAGGAAAAGGACCGGCTGCATGGCCTGCACTTGGTCAGCGTATTCATTGGCTTTGAGCAGATTATGTTCATAGGTCAAACGGATGCAGCAGTAATTCGGATCTTGAGGATCGGCCAAGACCGCATCCACCAAATGCGCATGGGCGGAATCCACAATCCCGTTGTGGTCGAGATCCGCGGTAGCGGGATTCTCATTGATCAACTGGTTGGTGTAGATGGCGCTTAGGGCGCTCTGAAATCCCGCGCTAACCCCTTCCTCGAACACGCAGTCCAATGGACAGCTCACAACGGTGCATCCGTCGAACGTGTATTGCCACTCCTCTTCGCCTTCTCCTTCAGGGCCGCCTTCCGGCTCTCCCTCGATCATTCCCTCTTCGACGCCCTCGAGAATCCCTTCCTCTTCGCCTTCCACGAGGCCTTCTCCTTCACTAACCTCTCCTTCTACCGGCTCCCCTTCATTTTCCCCTTCGGTAAATTCCACGCACTGACCTGGGGAGGGGAACAGGGCGGGGTCAAGGGCAGCGAGAAGATAGCAGCAGCGGCTTCTCGCGCGGAAGCACTCATATTCCTCTTGATTGGTGTAACCGTCGGCATCCGGGTCGGCATCCGGACTGAACACCTCGGGCATGAGAGTGTAATTCGCCATATTGGGGATCGATACGCCGAGAGGAATTTGGGTGTACCCGGCCGCAGCGGTCATGGCCGTGACCGGAATGGCGATGGAGCCGGCGTCGCCGATGAGAATGTAAGCCGCCAGGACATAGCGCAGCGTGGGAGCCATGAGATTCACCAAACCGCCCCCGCCGCCGAGATCCGCCACCATCTGATTCACGTTGCGGTTCAACGCGTCGCAAATCTGGGCCGAAGTGGGGCCGCCCGTACCACTCAAATCAATGGCGCGGATCAACATGAAATTGATCAAGGCGAATTCATCACTGTCCAGCAATCCGTTCGGATGCGGATGATTGCCTGCATCCATGCCGCCGTTCAAATCCGCCACGCACGGATCAAAACTATATCCACCCAGTTGATCGCGAAACATTTCAAGGGCAATGTCTACCGCCGCCATGTGGGCGTCAAAGTTTTGCGCCGCGCACGGTCCGCCGCCGGGTTCGCAGAGCCCAACGCAGCGGTCTATTTCTCCCCCGCCGTAAGGATGTTTGGCCGCGTACACATACTCGTCGCGTGTGCCGCTACGGCTCATCACCATGCCGTATTCCACCTTATTGCTGAGTGCGTCCAGATCCGGATCGCCTCCCGCCGACAATTCCTGTGGGCCGGTGAGGGGCGGCTCTTTATACGGGTAGTAATAGCCTGAGAGATTCAGGTCGTCCGTGAATTTATCACAGAAATTCCCGCTGACGGTCATCAAGGCGGCCAGTACATTGCCGTAAACGGCTACGAGACTGTATTGTGCATCCCGTTGAAGGCGTTGTAAGTTGCCGGTGAATTTCTTGCGGGCGCTTTCATAAAACGGCGGGAAGTCAGGATCACACAGAACGTCCGCCAGAAGTGCGGTTTCCCAACTGTCGATCAATCCGTTTTCATCAAGGTCACCGGTCGCCCAATCACTCCCCAGAATGGCATAAAGCGAGACGCCTTCCGCGTCGATGGTTTCGAGAATGGGACAGGTCTCGGGCAATTCGCCGTTATTTTGCTCAATGCCCTCGCAGCCGCCGCCATCCAAGGTGACGGCGGGATTCAGGGCGTTTGAAGCAAAGGACATGAAGCCGACCAAATCATGGCTTACCGCGTTGTATTCCGACAGATTGCATACCTGGTCGCCGTCTGCATCGCCCCGAACACCAATATACTGCGCGGCAGACGTGTTAAAGGCGCTCAGATCCACCGCGATGGGGCTTCCCCCCGTGAGCGTGTCATTTTGGAAGATGGCCTGAAATGCCGCGAGGTCATTCGCATCACCCAAAGTCACCAAACCCGTAAGGGCTTTTTTGACTTTGGTTTTGTCCACAACATACCAATACAAATCAGGCAGTTTGCCGACATAGTAGCCCACCACGTTGTAGTTATAAAGCCAGCACGCGGCGACTTCGCCGTAATGGGGGCGATCTGAGGCTGCAAGAAAACAATCCACCATGAACGCCTGGGCATAATCCACAATGCCGTTTTCATCGAGATCTTTTGTGAGGGGATTGGCGCAGAGCAGGCAGCCCACAATCGGGATGTCTAGTTCGTATAGATATTTCAGCGAAGGAGCGAATTCACTGTCCAATCCTTTGGGCGTGAGAGCGGCGTGGATATAGTCGCTTCGGGAACCATAGAGGTGGGTTACAACCTCATATTCTTCCTTGTTTTTCACCCCGTCGGCATCCAGGTCGCCATCCGCCGAAAAAGGCACCGTGCCGGAGAGAAAATGGATATACGGCGAATAAAAATCGCCCGCCAAATAGAGTCCGTCGGTAATTTCATCTTTCATGCTTCTGCTTAATAAAATGAGGGCGGCAATTACGTTTTCATAGGGTGCGAGACCCAGTACATGGTAAGCGGGATCCATGTGAAGAATACTGATGGTATAGTCAAAGGCTGCCCGGATTTCTCCATATACCGGATGACTCGGGCGGCAAAGCACTTCACCGAGCAGGCCCACTTCCCAGCTATCCGCCATCCCATTTCCATCAAAGTCGCTAAAATCCCATGACAACCATACTCCTGTATACAATGCGCGCCCTTCCGCATCAATCACATCAAGGGCCGGGCATTCAGGTACGGCGCCGCTTGATAGGCTCCATGAAATAAATAAAAGGAATAGAAGCGGGGCCCCTATAACCTCCGAAAAGCCGCGTCCTCCCTGAACATACTTCCGCCGAATACTCATTTGTATGCGCCTCCATGTGAACAGCCCGCACCGAATGCCCCGGCCCTCCAGCACTGGGCCAGAGGAGTTGGGGTTGATGGCTCGTTGGCTTTGGACCACAATCGTATGGCGTAATGAATTACAATAGAATTAAAATGGCATTTCAGAACACACTATATTTCCCTATTTGGGATTTTACACGGCTCCGAGGCAATTGTCAAGAGGAATCAATGGTATACAATGGTCTTGCGGAGAGAGGAAAAAGGAGATCCGGACGCGTTCTCTTTTTGAAAAGAAATTTCGCCCTTCTCAAATAAAAAGCGTAGGCGCTATTTAAAAGGGAAGCTCAAAATTAAATACAGGGTTGAGCAGGCATTGTGTGGGGCCGGATTGAGGCAGTTCAATCCGGTTCATGAGCACTTCCGCGGTATTTGCACCGATTTCTTCGGACATTTGCCGCGCGGAGTACACCTTGGACTCTGCGGTTGTCATCATATTGTCATCGTCCACCGCGGCCAATTCAATATCATTAGGGACGGAATATCCAAGGAAATGGAAGACTTCAGCGGCTTTTAGCGCGATCCAGTCCTGAGCGCACAAGAAGGCGGTGGGGCGGGTTTTTTGTGCAATGACTTTATGGATTTCGGTGGGTGCGGCGCTTCGGTCCTCGGGGAGTTGAGCGATCATCCCTTCATTATAGGAGAGGCCGGCTTCTTCAAGTGCACGGCAATACCCCGCAAATCGGCCTTCATTGGCGGTATTTTTAAAAACGTTGCTCATGAAACCGATGAGGGTGTGTCCACGTGCAATGAGGATTTTGGTGAGGACATAGCCCAACTGCTCGTTGTCCGTTACAACATAGTCCCATGGTTTGTCCTTGACAAAGCGATCAACGAGGACAAAAGGATAGTTTGCCGCATAAAAAGTGCTTAATACTTCCAATACGTGGGTGCAATCGTCCGAGAGCCACAGGGCAACCCCGGCGATGCCACTCTGCCGGATTTCCTCGAGCATTTCACTTTGGGTGCGATCCGTGCATTCCATGAAATACACCATCACATGCGAACCGCGTTCGCCCATACGATGTACAAATGATTCTACGATTCCACGCACGTGGGCGCTCTTGCCATGAGGACAGATTATCGCTACGACCCGCCCCTGCACCACGCTCAGGCGCCGGGTCCGGTAGGATGCCGGGGTAACGAAGGAACCCCGGCGCCGTGACCGGGACAAATACCCTTCCAGTTCCAATTCCCGCAAGGCCTGACGCGTGGGATTCCGGCTCACATTGTATTGCTTGGCCAATTCAAATTCTGACGGGACGCGGGAGCCTTCTGGGAATTCGCCGCGATCTATGGCTGTCTTAAGATCCTGTTTGATCCGTAAATAGAGTGGCAAGTCACCCATATTTGGCCCTTTCCCAGGTAAAATTCGTTAGTTTGTCCAATTAGGATACGTTAGGAGCATTTGTTACTATAAATAGCAGAAAGGGCCATCCAATTTCAACCTATTTTTGAGACGTTTTCATTCAATGAATTGACAAATGGATATATAGTCCAGGGATTGTATGGATTTGGATTAAAATTTGACGAAATACGGGTTGAATTATTCTTAAGAGTTGAGACAAATGACCTTTCAATTACACCATCGAATTGATCCATTAACGGTAATGGTTGCGGCAGCGATATGACAAATACGAGGGAATAGGGAGGGTGATTTTGAGATGTACTGCAAGTCTAAAGAGGCCTATCCGTTGTATCTTGAGGGATTTGTTTTTGCGGATTACTCAATTCGGGCCCATCGGAAGTCATCGGCGTTAATATGCCCCCAGACTTTATCACTCTGGTCATAAATCTCCAGTTCAGCCACCTTTCCGAGGAATTCCGAAGTGTCCCACAGGATGGTTTTCATGGTTTCTTTATCCCGGCTGTGGGTGATGCGTTCAACGTCGCCATTGATCAATAATTTCACCCCCACGCCATCTGTTTTCCCGCCGCCCAACTGAAATTGGAGCACTTTGCCGTGGATGGTGAATAAGATGGAGCGCAACGTGCCTTTAGCTTCTTCGCCGAGCCGTGTACCGGGGGTTTCACCCGGTTTTCCCTGATACTTTTCGCAGGTGCCAATCCAATACTCTCCCTGGACGTTTGCGGTAATTTTCGTTTTGGTGCGCACGATCACATTGTCCCCTTTAATGGGTTGACCGGCCATGGCATCGCCTTCGGCGGTCCAATTGCTCAAATCGCCCATTTCAAAATCGCTGTTTGGGAAGAGAAGCATATCAGGAACCGCCTCCGCAAAGCGGAAGTCATCAACGTTGATATGGCCATAGCCTTCCTTTACATGGTCCACGATGTAAATCATGGCTTTTTGATTCAGGTACTTGGATACGTCCCAATACACACGCCGCATGATCTCGCCGGATACGCCCTGCTCGGTCAACACAATGGTTCCCTCCACGATGAGTTGCACGTTGCAGTCCTTGACGTTCCACCCGCCGATTAAAAAAGTGATGTAGGGTTTTGAAATGATGAAAGCCGTGGAAATGATGGCGCCGTCCATTTTGTCGCCTTGAATGGCGCCTGGCTTCTGGCCGGGCTTGCCGGAATAATTCTCGAAGGTGCCGATCCAATATTTTCCCTGCGGCAGCGCACACCAGCCCTTGCGCCGCACCGCCACATTGTCACCGAGGGTGGGCTGCGAATTGAAACCCTCGCCTTCCGCGCGCCAATTCGTCAAGTCGCCCATCTCAAAATCGCTGTTTGGAAAGAGTAAATCGCCCTGGGCTATTGCGGCGCAGGACACCAAACACGCCATGCCCACTGCCAAAAAGAGTCGCATCATCATTTCAACAATCCTCACTATCCAGTTGTTATTGGCTTAATAGTACGAAGAAATCCCCGCCCGTTGCATCTTTTAGCCGTTAGCCGGCGGATTCGGACTGAAATGCGCGCGCTTCTCCGCGATGTTCTTAAATTCCTCCGCCGTCGGCAGCGGATCATGGCCTTCTTCCACTACTGGCCATTCCTTGGCATATTGCGCATTCAATGCAATGTATGCCTGCCATTTCTCCGGCACCTCATCCCCCGGATAGATCGCGGAGACCGGGCATTCATCCACGCACACCCCGCAGTCGATGCATTCGTCCGGATCAATCGCCAGCATGGTTTCCCCTTCATGAAAACACGCCACCGGACACACATCCACGCAATCCGTATACTTGCACTTGATACACGGTTCGCATACCACAAACGCCATGGCGCAATCCTCCTTATCCGCCTACAGCATAGCGGCAAAAAATGGCGTGATCAATTCTTAAACCAAATTAATGGCACTGGTTAGACAAAGATATCAGTATCCGAATCCACGTCCAGTTTGGGCCTGTAAAGATATCGACTATACTGCACTTCTACAGTATTATATCCTGAACCTTGGTTCTCACAAACCGTGGGTAGTCCTTATAGGACGGAACCATCTCTTATCCTCTGCCTTGCTCTCCCTGTAGCCAACGGCAGGGAAAGCCGTTTTACCGCTTGCGGTACCCAGGGTTCGAATCCCTGCCGCTCCGCCATTACTCTGCACTTTTCACCAATGCCCCCCGTCAAGCATCCCTGCGCAATTCGATCTCTTCCATCGAGTAGCAGGCCACACCGGCACTCACGGCCACCGACCCAGCAGGGCGGAACAGTCTGCCCCTTTCACCTCCCAACATCGCGAACCCGCTCCGCGTCACATCCAGGCGTTGGACCGTCAGAGGACCGTAGTGGCTGACACAAGCCTGCACGGGCATAGCCGGACAACGAATCAATCGAACGGATGTCGCTAAATGTCCGCCCTCTTTCCCACTTGGCGAGAACGTGTGCCGCGATGCCTCAGTCGTCCTCGAAAACACCGTCATCGGACTCGGAGAACTCCTCCTCTATGACATGATTAACTACAAATTACTTGCATCGCATAGATTGCCACCGCCGAGTGCATTTCGGAATAGGGAGTAGGTTGATTTTGAGGGAAAAGACTTCCTTGATCAATTTGATTTAACACACAGGCTCAAGCCGCAGCACAGGTGAAGTTCAAACTTTAACTTGTCTTCAAGAGACCGAGACAGGCTAAAGCTTGAACTCCGTACACACGTACTCTTTACGGATGAACTTCCATGACCTTGACAATAACAAGATCTTAAAGTAACATAACACATGTCGGTAGCGGCGAAGCGGAAAGCTTCAGGATTCTATGTAGTGGGGTAGTCTTTCATCACCCTTGGTAGGGCATACGTTCACAGTGGTGGTCAACAAAGTATTGAAGCAATTCAAGGTTCATTTGTTGAGACCAGCATAAATAATGTGATGACGACCGGGCGCGCGTGGTCATATCTTGCTTCGTGGTTCTGCGGAACGAACCCGGCAAGGTCAAGGAAGGAGGAGAAAGGTGAAGAGAATACTATTTCCGGTACAGATAGGGGGGATCTTTTGCGTGATGATCATAGGTTCTGGTTGTGTCTCATATCGGGTGACAGCCGATCCCAGCTTTCAAGGCGAGCGGGGCTACAAGATGATCGATTCTGCGATCAAAAGACATTACGCCGCCTCTGGATGGTTCGGCGACAAGTCGCGGCTCGGAGCGGATGAGAACGGATTGACGGTTATCAAGACTACAGATACTAAAACGTCCCTAGGAGGAATTGAATCTGGAGCAGCCGTTACAGTAGTCACTGTTCGCACAGTGTCCCATGGACGCGTAGCAGCGTACCGATGGGCGGATATTGAAGAAGTTCGGTTTCGTGGATGCTTAGTCGGAATCCTTTACTGTGGTCTTGTTGACCCAACAATAGTCTCGGGGGTCCGATTGCAGATGAAGGATGAAACGACGACGGTAATTAGCGCAGGTTCTCGAAGGCGGTTCTTTCCTCTGTGGCTGGGGTCAACGGAATGGCGGCGGGGGTACAAACTCAGCAGGGCGTTTCAGACTATGGTTGATTCCGTGAAGCAGGAGGCACCAAAGGATGTGGTGGGAAGCAGCACGGCGCAGGCGGGGGAGAAGCGCATCGTGTGTTTCGTCAACGGGGTGAGATTCGAGATTCCTGATTCCATGAAGCAAGAGGGGCCAAAGGATGCGGCGGGAGGCGGCACGGCGCAGGCGGGGAAGGACTGCACCGTGGATTTAGGCGACGGTGTGACACTTGATATGGTATGGATCGAGCCGGGCACATTCACGATGGGGAGTCCCTCAAGCGATCCGGGCCGTTATGATGACGAGGTAAAGCATAACGTGACACTGACGCAGGGCTTTTGGCTGGGGAAATACGAAGTCACGAACGCACAGTTCGGTGTCTTTGCGGATTCGACGGGCTATCAGACGGACGCCGAACGCGAGGGCACGGGTTTTGCGGTGGACTCCTCGGGGAATTGGGAAACACAGCGTGGCGTGAGTTGGCGGAACCCGGGCTGGGCTATCGAGGGGAATCAGCCGGTGGTGCTGGTCAGTTGGAACGATGCCCAGACGTTCATCGAATGGCTAAACGAGAAAGCGGGAAGCGGTTTCCATCTGCCGACGGAAGCGGAATGGGAGTACGCGTGCCGGGGTGGATCGAGTTCGGCATATCCATGGGGTGACGATCCGGATCAGGGCGTAGGATGCTGCAATGCGTTGGATCAGACATTGAGGCGGACGTATTCCCTTTGGAAAGGGTTTAACTGGGATGATGGATACCTGTTTGTCGCGTCAGTGGGTAGTTTCAAGCCGAATCGCTTCGGACTCTACGATATGGTCGGAAACGTTTACGAGTGGTGTCAGGATTGGTACGGCGACTACCCGGCGCACGCAGTTATCGATCCCATGGGTCCGGACTCCGACTCCTCGCGCGTGGTACGCGGCGGGGCATGGTTCAGTGGCCCGTGGCAGTGCCGTTCTGCGTCCCGGCACAGTGAGAATCCCTCGTACCGGCACGTTGATAAAGGCTTCCGCGCGGGCCGTTCGGTGCCTGCCCGCTAGTGCTTCTTGCAAGCCCTTGGACAGATGTTTGCTTGGACGGTATTTCCCTTTTTGGGTTTTGTCATTGCGGATGCCGGATGGAGAGAAAAGGAGATGACCAGCGCTTTGAGGCGATCATTTTCCTCACGTAACAGGCGGTTTTTTTCCGTTGCATACTGAAGTTGCCGCGACGGATCGTTTTCTTTTCCTGTCGGCATATGTTTTAGCCTCTTGGGTCCATTCACTCTTTCATCGAGATGATATCACTTCACCTGTCTGAAACTCAGTGTTCGTATCACCGAAGAAAACATATTGTGGTCCGTAAGTGGACCGTTGGGGTGACGTGCAGAGTGTAAAGACGCGATAGGTTACAAGAAGTTTCTTGGATTCTGTGTCTGTGTAGGATCGCAATTCGACGATTTCGAAATTCTTTGTTAAGATACCGAATATTCGGTCCCGGGATGAAAAAATTTAAATACAAAACAATAAAAAGAATACAAACATAAAAATGTATTATATGCTGGTACGCCTAAACCACCCAGTGGCCGAAGACAGTCAGAAGCTCCTAAATCAAGATAATGCATGGCTGATTGCTTAAAGGGTATAATGAGGCCGATGTTTGTTTGACACCTTCCTTGCGCCTATGCTTTCATTTCATAATGATTCCTCATTTCAGGAGAGGCCTTGTGGCGCGTACGGCTGGGCGAATACTGTGGCTGATGATGATCGCGGCGGGCGTGGTATGTTCCGCCGCGGAGCCGGTTACACTGTATTATTGGGGGAATGAGAATGACCTGCTGGCGGCCGATCAAATCAAGGATTTTGAAAATCTGCATAATGGGTCCGATGGCAACCCACCGATCAAGGTGATTCTAGGGCAAAGCGCGTGTATTGATCGCACGCAGGACGTGCAGAGGCTGTTATGCGCGGTGGCCGGCGGGGATCCGCCGGATGTCGTGTGGTTTGATCGCTTTGCGGTGAGTGAATGGGCGGCGCGGGGCGCGTTTCGTTCGCTTCAGGAATTTTTAGACCGTGATATCCGCGAGAGGCCCGATGATCCCTACACCCTCCGGCCCGAAATGTTTTTTGAGCCGTGCTGGCAGGAATCCGTCTATGAGGGCAAGCTTTATGGAATGCCTTCGGATACGGATAACCGGGCACTCTATTACAATCTCGATATTTTGGAACGATATTCGGATAAATTGATCGCAGCAGGATGTGTCGATCCGAAAAACCCAAAAAAGGCGGGACCGCCGCAGACGTGGGAGCAGCTTAAAAAAGCGGCGGAAATCATGACGGAATATGATGCGAACGGCAAACTGAAACAGGTGGGATTTATCCCCAATTTCGGCAATTCGTGGTTTTATATTTTCGGATGGCTGAACGGGGGCACGTTCATCAGTCCGGATGGGCGTACGTGCACGATGAATTGCAGGGAAAACGTTGAAGCGCTCGCGTATATGACCGAGTTGTACGACATGATGGGCGGGGCGCGAAATGTGCTCGCGTTTCAGAGCGCCTTACAAACAGGCGACCTGGACCCCTTTATTTCCGGAAAAATCGCCATGCGCATCGACGGCGACTGGTTTCTGCCCTCCATCTCGCAAACACGCCGGGAATTGCGCTTTGGGGTGGTGGCCGCACCCGCACCGGAAGGAAAACCCAGATTCGGATGGTGCGGCGGCTTTGCCTATGTCATCCCAAGTGGCGCGCGCCATCCCGAAGAAGCCTGGATGTTTATAAAATATCTGCTTTCCCAGCGCGCGTATAAGATTGGCAATGATATGCTGGCACAAACCTGGCGCGCCACCGGCGGTGTGTTTATCCCCCGAATGAGCAGCCGGAAAGATATCACCGAGTGGTCCATGGAACATTACCTCTATAGCGACACATCGGCGGAAGATACCTACAAAAACGCCATGCGCTCTTTCGTGGACATTCTGCCGGTCTCCAAATACCGGCCTGTAACCCCGGTAGGCCAAGTTTTATGGAACGAACAGGTCCGCGCTATGGAAGGGGGATATTATAAGTCTTTTTATCCCAATGATTTAACGAAAAACTCTCAAGCGGCCTTGGACCAAAGTACGCTGGTGGTTCAGGCGGCCTTGGACCGGCTCTACCGGCCCACTATTTATCCAGAGATTTCCTGGACACCCATCGTACTGACCTATATCGGAATAATTATTATTACCGTAATAATTTTGTACTGGTATTTTAACCGATCCGTGACGGCGAAAGGGTATTTCCGGCGGGAGTTTTATGCAGGTTATTTCTTTGCTTCCCCATGGTTTATCGGATTTCTGGTGTTCGGGGGCGGCCCCTTGGTGTTCTCGCTTTTCATGAGCTTTTGTGAGTACGACGCGATGTCCCCCGCGCATTTTTTGGGTGCATCCAATTATGTCGAGATGTTCACGAAAGACCAACTGTTTTGGAAGTCGTTGTGGAATACGGTGTATATGGCCATAGGCATCCCACTGGGCATGGCGCTCAGCCTGGGCATCGCCCTCTTGCTGAATTACGAGGTGCGCGGGATGGCGGTGTACCGCACGTTTTTCTATCTCCCGGCCATCATGCCGGCGGTGGCCGCGTCGTTGCTATGGATTTGGATGTTTAATCCGCAAGAAGGCATATTGAATGCGATTTTGGCGCAATTCGGCATTGCAGGCCCGGCTTGGCTTCAGGATGAATGGTGGTCGAAGCCGGCCTTGATTCTCATGGGATTATGGAGTTCAGGGGCGGGTATGATTATTTGGCTGGCAGGCCTTAAAGGCATCCCGCAACATCTCTATGAAGCCGCGAAAATTGACGGCGCCGGACGCTTCCGGATGTTTTTCAATATCACGTTGCCGATGCTCAGTCCCTATATTCTTTTTAATATGGTGATGGGCCTGATTGGGACGTTTCAGATTTTTACTCAAGCGTACATTATGACCCGGGGCGGCCCACGCGAGTCCACATGGTTCTATGCGTTTAATCTGTTCACCTACGCCTTCCGCTATATGCGCATGGGCTATGCCTCCGCGCTGGCATGGGTGTTATTTTTTATTATCCTGGCCCTCACGCTGATCCAGCTTTGGCTGGCGAAGCGCTGGGTCTATTACGAATCGGAGAAATAAACGGTTGCAGCATTTTGAAGCAAAAACGGCAAAACAAAGGTAATGTGGAGTTTTTTGGATAAAACATGACGAAAAAAGGCCGCATAAAGAGGAAGTTGCGCGGGGTGGTCTTGCATATTGCCCTGGTGGCAGGCTCTCTCCTGTTTGCGGCGCCATTTTTGTGGCTCATCGGTACCAGCGCTAAAACTGCGGACGAACTTTTCCCGCCCAGATGGAAAGTGCCCGGACCGGACAAGGTGCTGCAATCGCCCTATATCGCGTTGCGTGAAAATGAACGTGCGGAGCGCCCGTATAAAGTGGCCCCGGAAGATTGGGAACGGCTGGCGCCGGTAATCAAGAAGGCGATCACCGCCCAATTGCGGTCGATACAGATGCAATTTCCGGCTTTCTATATTATTCACCTTGGGCACCCGGATCTGGCCGAAGGGATATTTGTGCGGTTGCTACGCCGTGCCCCGGATGGCCTGTTCTCGAAACCTGAAACGGAATGTGCGGAGTGGTTTGCCGAGAATATCACGAATGATCTTGTAAAGGAGGTGTTTGATCAGGCATATAGGCGGCTGGCTATGGGCGATATCAGTTTCTTTGGCACGGATATGTCAATGGAGCAGTCCCCGCCGCCAATCAATATCGAATGGAAAGTAATTTCCGGGCAAGTAACGATAGTCCCTCGGGACAAGGGATTCAAACGGGCGGGACAGGAACTCCACTATAACTTTTTCACCAAGGATCGATTTGCAGTTCAGACGGTGCTGCCCCTCACCATGCCGTTCAGCAATCTTAAGCGGTTCCGGCTCAGCAATCATGCGGACCGCTCCTGGTACACGCTTTGGGCGGCCATCGAGGCCGGGGGGAAACGGTTTCAAGCCATCGAACCTGCCTATCTCAGCAATAATCGATGGCAGGAATCCACTTGGCAATTCGCCAGCGAGGATGATCGGGGCGTAATGATGAAGACATGGCTCATTCTGAAAGAGGCGGGTGCGTCTGATTTTAACGAGCCCGGAAAGGTGCGCATTACGATTGAGTGCCGGCGAACGCCCTATTGGAAAACCACGCTTGGAAAGGCGTGGTTCAACTATCGCGAAGTCATGCGGATGGTGCCGGTATGGCGGTACATTAAAAATAGTTTTTGGCTGGTGGGACTGAATATTCTTGGACAAATCCTCGGCGCGAGCATGGTGGCCTTCGCATTTGCGCGCCTGCGCTGGCCTGGACGTGAATTTTGCTTTGTGATCCTCCTTGCAACATTGATGATCCCGCCGCAAGTTACCTTGGTGCCGGTCTTTCTTATTTTCAAGCAACTCGGCTGGTATAACACGTTGAAACCGCTGTGGGTGCCCGCCTTTTTCGGCAGCGCGTTTTTCATCTTCCTGCTGCGCCAGTTCATGCGGAGCATTCCAACCGACCTCGAAGACAGCGCCAAGATAGACGGGTGCAGTTATTGGGGGATTTACTACCGTATCATTCTCCCACTCATCAAGCCCGCCCTGGCCACCATTGCCATCTTCACCTTCATGAATGTCTGGAATGACTTCATGGGACCCCTTGTATTCATTACCAAACAGGAACTTTACCCCCTTAGTCTGGGCTTATTCTCCCTACATGCCATGTTTATCCTTATGGCACGCCATGAACTCATGATGGCGGCGTCCGTCCTTATGACCGTCCCCGTCATCGTTCTCTTCTTCGCCGCCCAGCGCCAATTCATCCAAGGCATCACCCTTACCGGGCTCAAAGGATAGTGCCCGTCAAACCAGGTTGCAAAATCCAGGTAATGCGGTTCTATAGGCAAAGGTCTTATACGTCCTATAAAATTAAAGAAGCGTTTAAAAACAAGCTATTGCGGTAATTTTAAGGTGTGCCATAGCCCTTGTGTTCCACGTGGAACGTGCTCATTCCCCCGTTTTTTGACGTACGCAATACAGACTTCCCCGCCGGAATCCAGCCTCGCTCCAGCCATCCACTATAGGTTCCACGTGGAACATTCCACGCAACCACCGGCTGGGGTCGCCTGATTGACATATGTACACTGCCCCTGTGGTTACAAAAGGCATAACCCCCTTTAAGACCTTTTCCGGGCGCTCCACGGCCCGCGCCGTAATGAAATCCACCTTTTGGTCCTTCACCACGTGCGGAAACTCCCCCAACACTACATTCACCGCCGCCAACCCAAAATCACCCACTACCTGCCGCAAAAAACCCGCCTTTTTCTCTGACCGCTCCACCAAAATAAACCGTACCGGGGATTTCGGAATTTCATTTGTAGTGGGTGCGGGAGGGCGAGGCTCCTGCCGAGCCGCAAGATCAAGATCTTTGGATATCTTGTTTGACGGCTCGGCAGGAGCCTCGCCCTCCCCAGTAGTATTATTGTGGGGAGCACTCCCTGGGTGCGGCGAAGCAATCTCATTTCCACCCTTCCCCTCAGAGAACAGTATCGCCAACGGTATTGCCGGAAACCCGCTTCCGCTCCCAATATCCAGAATCGTCCCTCCACCCATGGCTTGAATTAAAGGACCTAGGTCTTAAATGCCAAGACATCGTTTACTGAATTTAGTGCCAGGACATCGTTTACTGTTTTTCTGATACATTGGCCGTACCGGGTGAAACGGAGGCGGTTCTTGCTGGCGAGCACCCCGCTAAGGGATACCCCGGTGAAG
>JAKQOG010000267.1 GCA_029565395.1 Candidatus Hydrogenedentota bacterium
CAAGCCTCTGTTTTTCACTGTTGAAAATTACAGTTCCCACGGGATTCCATGCAATGGAATCACTCATATCAATGTCGTTCTGCAGTTGAAAAACCTTATCCCAATGTTCTCTGTGACTGCTCATATAACGGAGATGCGCAGCCGTACTAACAAGATAAGGCGACGCTTGAGTACCCAAGCCGGGGTATAGAACTTCAATGTCCTCTAACCCAGGTTCACCCTCGCCCTCACCCTCACCTTCACCACTAATTGGCCCGAGGGATATGACGAGGTTGATCGACGTGCCAATAAACACCTCGATACCTGCTTCTGGATTTTGGCTGATAACTTGTCCTAAAACAACTGCCTCGCTGTATTGTTCGGTGACCGTGCCAACCGTGAGTTGGGCACCAGTAATGGCGTTTTGTGCAGCCGATTGTGTCATCCCAACAACGTTCGGCACGATGACCGTTGTGCGTGGTTCTGGACAACCGGCGATGACCACTAGTACAACCAACAAACCTGCAGATATAATTGCTTTCCTAATTTTTTTCATGGTCGGACCCTCCCGTGTTGCCTATCTCCCAGTTCATAAATAATCAAATAATCATTGAACGATATATTCAAGTTCTCCGCCACAAAAATTTTTTATCAAATTTTATCCCATCAAGGAAAAATACTCAGTTAGACACTCTTAATCTAACATAGGAGACATAATGGGAACAATGTTGGGAAGGGTGGCAGAATGGACATTATGGACTTCATGGACAAGATGGACGCAAAAAACAATCAGCCGGTGAGGGTCAGGTGTTGAGGGCCAGTCGGGCGAGGCGGAGAGCGGCGGATTTTCCGTGAGGGCCGGCTTCGAGGGAGGGTCCGACGCAACTGGGGCATCCTTCTTTGCAGGGGCATTCGGAGAGGAGGGATATGGCGGCTTGCAGAAGGCGGGGATGGTGGGTGTAGAGCTTTTCGCTGAATCCGACGCCGCCGGGGAGGCTTTCGTAGAGGAACACCGTGGGTTTTTCGGAGGCGGGTGCGCGGAGCATACCCTGGGCGCGGATATCGGTGGGATCGCAAAGAACCTGGACGGGCGCGACCTGGCGCAGGGTATACGCCAGTGCGTGTAAAGCTTCACCGAGTTCGCTCTGGCTTTTTTTATCTTGCCCGGCCACGTCTTCGGGAAATTCAATCCAATAGCCGGTGGTGTGCATGGTTTGTTCGGGGAGGTGGATTTCGCCCCATCCGACGTTTTCGTGGGTGCCAAATTTGATCTTTTTGTAGATGGTGGGGAGCCAGGTAACGCTGAGTTCGCCGCAGCATTTGATCGCGCCGCCCACCGGTTCTTCCTGGAATCGGTCGAGTACTTTCAAATCCACTTTTGTTTCCGCATCGGTGTAGTAATCGACTTCGACGGGGCGGGCATAGGCCTTGCGGTCGTCCAGATCGAGTTTGTCGATGGTGTATTGCGCGCTTTGATGGAGGTAGATGGCGTTTTCATGGACCATCATGGGAGCAGAGAAGAAATCGATCTCTCCGATGACACGCCCGTTGTCGGAGGTGTCGAGAATGACCACATTGCCGGGGGCGGCGGTGCGCAGGCTGATATCTTCGGCGGGATAGGCGTCGGCGCTCCAGTGCCACTTGTCGCGGACTTTCCGGAGGATGCGGTTCTCGGCCAGGTAATTCAGGATTTCCGCGGTGGAGGCGGGGTCCAGGCCAAAGGCTTCGCCTTCGGTGAAGGGAAGTTCGAATGCCGCGCATTTCATGTGACTGGTGAGGATAATGAGGTTGTTGGGGTCTACGGTGCCGCTCTCCGGGGATTGCTCGAAGAAATATTCGGGATGGCCGATGATGTATTGGTCGAGCGGGGCGCTGGTAGCAATGAGCACAATGAGCGCGACGCTGCTGCGGCGGCCGGCGCGTCCCGCCTGCTGCCAGGTGCTGGCGATGCTCCCGGCGTAGCCGGTCATGATGCAGACGTCGAGTGCGCCGATATCGATGCCGAGTTCGAGGGCATTGGTGCTGACGACGGCCATGATTTTGCCTTCGCGCAGGCCTCGCTCGATTTCACGGCGCTCGGTGGGCAGGTAACCGCCGCGATATCCGCGCACGAGGTTTTGGTCTTTCCCCAAGCGTTTGACGGCGTCTCTGAGGTATGTGGTGAGGATCTCCACGCGGAGCCGGCTGCGGGCGAAGACAATGGACTGGATATCCCGCGAGAGGAAATTGGCGGCGAGACGGCTGGCCTCCATGACGGACGATTTGCGAATGCCGAGTTCCGCGTTCACCACGGGCGGATTGTAGAACAGGAAATGTTTTTCACCGGTGGGCGCGCCGTTATTGTCGACCAATCGGACGGGTTTTTCGATGATGCGCTCGGCCATCTCCTTGGGATTGGCAATGGTGGCGCTGCAACAGATGAATTGTGGATTAGAACGATAAAACGCGCAGATGCGTTTCAAGCGGCGGAGCACGTTGGCCAGATGGCTTCCAAACACGCCGCGATAGTGATGAATTTCATCAATAACCACGAATTCCAGGTTCTCAAACAGCTTAATCCAGATGGTATGGTGCGGAAGGATGCCGGCGTGGAGCATATCGGGATTGGTAACGACAATGTGTCCGGCGCTTCGCACAGCTTTACGCGCGGAAGCGGGCGTATCTCCATCAAAGGTGTAGGTGCCGATTTTAACTTCCATGTCGTCGATGGTGGAAGTGAGTTCGTGGACCTGGTCCTGAGACAGCGCCTTGGTGGGGAACAGGTAAAGCGCGCGCGCTTGGGGATTCGCCATAAGCCGGTTCAAAACGGGCAAATTGTAACACAGGGTTTTTCCGGAGGCGGTCGGCGTGACAACGCAGACGTTTTCTCCCTGCAAAACGGATTCAATGGCATCGGCCTGATGGGTGTAAAGGGAGTGTATGCCCCGTTTTTGAAAGGTTTCCACAAGTTTTGGATTCAAGGCTTCGGGGAAACCGGAAAACCGTGCGGGACGCGCAGGGAGGGTATGCCAAGCGGTCAGATTGCTTCTGAAGAGCGGATCGGATTTCAGGCGATCTATGACTTGAGCGGCGTTCATTCTGGGACGTTCTTGTTTTTACGGCTCGGCAGGAGCCTCGCCCTCCCGTTATGCACAGTGAATGTGTCCATTGAAACCTTTCCTGGCAAGAATATAGCATCGAGGAGCGGGGCGGGGCAATGGTGAACAGTATGCCGGGTAAAGAACAGTAATTAGAGGGAAATTGCAAATAATAGTGGTACAAACGTATGGTATACTTTGAATGGGGAAGAGATGTGGAAGGTAAAGGGCACAATGGCCGAGTATGATTTGATTTATACGAAGGACAACGGCGTCAGTGAGCAGTATCCAATAACCGCGGAAGGACTGCTGCTGGGCCGTGGTTCGGAAAACCATATTATTATTCACGACAGCCTGGTGTCGCGGCGTCATGCACGGGTATGGCTGGAAAAGGGTCTGCCACAGGTGGAGGATCTGGGGTCGCGCAATGGAATTCTGGTGAATGGTGAAACCGTGCGACGTGCCAGTCTGCAATCAGGAGACCGGATTACGCTGGGGCAGGCAGTGCTGGAGGTTCATGCGTGCACAGGGTCGTCCATCGGGCATGCAGTAATCAGCCAGGAAAAGGCGGCGGCGCTGCATGATTCCATCCTGGGCGAGGCGAGCGGCGTGCGGCTGCCGGTATTGTACCGCGCGGCGCAATTGTTGGGGACGGTGTTTGATCTGGATGAACTGCTGCGCAAGATCCTGGCATTGATTTTTGAGGCGCTTCCGGTGCGGCGCGGATTCATGTTAATTTTGAACACCGGCACAAATGAACCGGAAATTCATGCGATTTTATCGAAAGAAAAGGATGAAGAAGGACCGCCATTGAGCCGGACGCTGATTCAGCACGTATTTGAGCATCGTGAATCCATGCTGACGCTGGATGCGCAGGATGACAGCCGCTTCACGGCAACCGAGAGCATCATGGGGCACTCCATCCACGCGGCGATGTGCGTGCCGCTGCTGGGCCACCAACAAATCGTGGTCGGGGCGGTGTATGTGGATTCCGGCAGTTCATCACAAACATTCAGCATGGACGACCTGGAAATGCTGACGTCGATTGCGCGGGTTGTGGGGGTGGCGGTGGAGAATGCGCGGCTGTACCGGGAAAACGTGGAAAAGGAACGTCTGGCGGCGATAGGGCAGGCCACGGCGGGGCTTGGACATTGCATCAAGAACATCCTGACAGGCATCCGGGGCGGAGGCGAATTCATGAGCATGGCCCTGCAATCCAAGGAACTGCGCTACGTGGAAAAGGGATGGCCCATCCTGAAACAGTCCATTGATCGGATTGATTTGCTGGTCATGAACATGATGAGTTTTTCCAAACCGCGCACGCCGAACCGGCAGCCGAACGATTTGAATGCACTGGTGCAGGAAGTGTTGGAGGTGGTGGGCAGCCGGGCGGAACGTCATAACGTGGAACTGGAGTTTACGCCCGGCGATCCAGTGCGCGCCATGGTGGATGGTCCGGAGATCTTCCGGGTGATCTTGAATCTGGTGACGAACGCGGTGGATGTATGTGAGATAAAAGGCGGAAAAGTAACCATTGAATGCGTGCAGGAAGAGGGTGACTGCCGTCTATGTGTGAGCGACACAGGCCCTGGAATTCCCCCCGAAATGCTCCCGCAACTGTTTAAGGTATTCTCCAGCAGCAAGGGCTCCAAAGGAACTGGCCTAGGGCTCGCGTGCAGCCAGAAGATTGTACAGGAACATGGGGGCACGATAGAGGCCAGAAATGAACCAGGGAGCGGGGCGGTGTTTACCGTAGTGCTGCCGAATTCGGCGGAAGCAAAAATTTCCACCCAGCATACGCAGAAGGTGGAAAGTGATGACGGGCGGACCATGGCGGAATAAGGGGAAATAGGACAAGAAATAAGACAAAAAGGACATAAACGGCCAAAAGGACTACATGATTGTCAGGAAGAACAGTGGCGTAGTCAGGGAAGGGGCCATCGGGATTGGATGAATTCGCGGGCGGATTCAGGGGAGGTGAGGGTTCCTTCGAGTTGGGCATCTTCGAGGGCATGGAGGATCTCGGCGAATAAGGGACCAGGGGTATAGCCCATTTGGATTAGGTCATAGCCGGTAAGGAGAGGTTTGGGGCGAACGGCTTCTGGTTCAAGCTGATTTTTATAGTCGTTAATCCATTTAATTTCCCAGGGGTCGCGTCCGCTGACAAGGCAATCAATATGACACAGCCGCACAAGATCGTCGAAGCCTTCTTCGCGGACAAAACGTTTGCGCTTGCTTTCGCGCATTTCCGGGATGAAAGCCAGGCGCATATGCTGTTCGATGAGCCACACGATGCGTTCGGTTTGATCGTTGGACATGCGGAGGCGCTGACAAATCTTGGCGGCCATGCGCGCGCCGACTTTGTCGTGGTAATTGAATCGGATACGGTCCTCAAATGTCTGGGTAGGGGGCTTGCCCACATCGTGCAAGAGGACAGCCCACGCAAACACAGGTGAAGGATTTTCGAGGCGATCAAGCATGAGGAGGGTATGCTCGAACACATCGCCCTCCGGATGGAAGTCGGGCGGTTGGTTCACATGTTTCATGGCGGCGATTTCGGGGAGGATGTGCGGGAGCAGGCCGGTTTCGTCCATTAACTGGAAAGCGCGCCGCGCCCCCCCTTCCGTGAGGATTTTGGTGAGTTCGTCGCGGATGCGTTCGGCGCTGGTGCGCGTGATCAGCGGCGCCATTTCCGTGATGGCGGCGCCGGTATCCGGATGCAGGGTGTAGTTCAGGCGGGCCGCGAAGCGGATGGCGCGCAACAGCCGCAGGTGGTCCTCTTCAAAGCGTTCGCGGGGATTCCCGACGGTGCGCAGGATATGGTTTTTCAGGTCTTCCTGTCCGCCGACATAATCCAGCAGGGTATCCGTGGCGGGATCGAAAAACATTGCGTTGATCGTAAAATCACGGCGCTGCGCGTCATTTTGCTCATCCTCAAAACGCACCCAAGAGGGATGACGCCCATCCAGATAAGGCCCGTCCCGGCGGAAGGTGGCCACTTCAAAATGTCCTTCCGGCTGGATAACGATCACGACGCCGAATTCCGCACCCACGGTGATGGTCTTTGGAAAAAGATCTATGACTTCACTGGCGGAGGCACTGGTGGCGATATCGTAATCCTTGGGAATCCGGCCCAGGATGCAATCACGCACACATCCCCCGGCGAGCAGCGCCCGGTGACCGGCGTTTTGCAGCGCAACGCAGATATTCCGGGCGGCTTGTTCGCGTTCATTCATGAGAAGAAGGCGGCTCCCCGGCATCGGTTTTCCCCTGTTTTGAGGGCGGTTTTACATGGATGCGCGAATAGGCCCAGGATACAGCGAGCAACACAACGGCCGCCGCGCTAAAGGTGAGCACCTGGTAGCCTTGAGAGAGATGCTGGAAGTGGGTAAAAGCCTGAATCAAGCATACAACCAGCAGCACGAGAGCGGCCCATCGATACCGGCTTTCGCGAAAGATCGCGCCCAAGCTGATGAGTACAACAGCGAGGGCAAGAAGATAAAACACAACCACATTTCCGGACGCCCATGCATAGAGTCCAAGCAGACCGATTAATGCGCTGCAAATGACGAGGGCGGTTCGGAGGCCGTCTTCCAGTTTGGAGGGGGTTCGTTCGCTGCGTTGCAGCAGGGCAAAAAGACGTTCAGACCCTGCAAAGGAAGTAATAAATAGCACAAGTGACCATAAAAAATCAGGATGTTTAAACAAAGGCGCTTGAGGGTTGTAGAGTTCAAAATAGAAGCTGATGGTTCCCATGCCGAGGGCCAGTACACCCGATGCCTTGACACCGTTATAGCCGGAAAGGAGGCCAATGATGAGCAAGGTTACCCCTAATGCCCCATGGAGAGGCGAGACATAAATGGGGTTGACCTGACGGCTGATGAGGATGGTCAGCATCAAGGTGGAAGCCAGATACGGCACGGAAGCAATCACATGATGCTCCCAGTCTTCTTCATCATAATGGAACCGTTTCAGATAACGTTCCCAGGCGTAAGCGCCAATGTAGGTGAAGAGAGCAAGCAGCAATGTATACAGGACATAATGATTTTGTTTTTCAAAACCTTCCAAACCTTCGGGGGGGATTAACAGCAACACATAGTAGCAGACGTGGGCCGCCGCAAGCAGGAGAACGCTGGCGATTTCCGTTTGGGGCGTGAAGAGGATCATGCCAAGCCCCGCCATAACCAGAGCTTCGCCTCCGAGCCAATAGGGTAAAGCCACATCCCCCCCGCGATCCATGATGGTGACAGTGAGGAGGATCAAGGCCCCGGCGGCGGCGTGAATGACCGCCATGGAGGCATTGTGTAAATCCATTATGGTGTCCGCGAGAAACCACTGACCACTGGTGAAACGCATTTCCGGACGCAATCTCCGGACGAATTTTTCGTAGAACCATGCGGTAATCTGGAAAAAGAACGCCACGCCAACGGCACAGAACCAATTTGCGGGGACTTCATATCCCCAGAGAACGATGACGCCGTGCATTTTTACGGAGGCGAGGCACCCGATAAAAGTGATGGCCATCAGCAGCAACCCCAACACCTTGAACACCACAATGCCGCTGCGCTTATAGGAGATGCCGAGTGCAAGGCATTCCACGGACATGGCGACAAGGAGTTTTTCGCCGGAATCGGAAAGATACGCCTGAAGCGCCAAGGTAAGCATGATAACGGTTTTGGCAATGAAAATTTGGAAAAGATAATTTCGGCGGGGGCCGGTAGTTTCCGCGAACACGGCAAAGAGGAGCATGAGCCCCGCCACGGCCAGCCGGAACATCCATTGCTCCGCCGGATAATTATCCCGAACAGCCCAATAGGTGAGCACGAGGAAAATTGCGGAATTGACACCGGACATGGGCGCGACCATGCGCCGGTATTCACCGGTTTTCCGCGCATCGACGATGCAGGTCAGGGAAAAGAGGACAAAGCAAATCGTAAGAAACCCATTGGAGATCCAGAAATACACATTACCTGGAAGATCGAGTCCAACGGGTTGCTTGAGGAAGAAGAAAATATACGTGGCGTGGGTGGTGATGAGGGCGACCCAGGTGAAGAGCATCCAGCGGTGGACAGCATGAAAAATCAGCGTGACCACGGCCAGAACCGTGCAGGTCAGCAAGGCGTAGATGATGCTATCAAGGCTCGTGGGCTGTTGCGTGCAGCTTACCACGACGGTGTAATAAGCGAGAAAAAGGGAAATGCCGGCCACCGCCTGGCTCTGTTTCCAGTGGGCGATCCCGGCGAGAAAAAGCAAGCAGAGGAAAAGCGACGGAATAGCGAGCCAGGGGGTGTCCAGTATTTTCATCTGATCAATGAAAAAGGCGGCATAGGTGGTGAAGTACATGCCGGCAAGGCCGCATCCAAGGATAGGGTGGGTGAAGATATCCCTGCCTTTCTGTGCAAAAAAGCCGTAGATCATGAAACCGCCGGAAAGTGCATAACAAAAAAGGACCTTTTCCAGGGGGCCGATGGCTTCCGACCAGAAGGTGGCGCGGGCGGCGAGGGCAAAGGCGGTCATGGTGACCACGACAGCGACCCGGCTGAGCCATACGGCGCCAATGCGCGACTCAATGGTCTCGTCAGCTTTGACTTTTAATGCACGATCCACCCGTTGGCGCATATCGGAGACAAGGGAAGAATCCGGGGATTCGGAGGATTCCCTATCCGATTCAGAATCAAGCGCAGTCTGATCATGCTTCCGCTGCGCGAGCAACTGCTGCAGTTGTTCCGTCAAGTGCCGCACTTGATCTTCGAGTTGTTCTATGCGTTTATCAGGATCCATTCGCTTGCCTGGCAGACTTTCTTCGTCATAGGCATTTTAGCCGGTGCGTGCCGCCTGTTTCCATTGGATTTAACAGGGCGAAAAAGTGGACAATAGGCGTGCGGCAAGGAGCATTAGCACATGAGTTCCACAACCTCTCGTTTTCATTATGGATGGGTGATCCTCGCCATGGGGACGCTGGTGGTGTTTGGTGCGCTGGGGCTCGCGCGATTTGGTTATTCGATTGTATTGCCTTCGATGCAGGCGGGCCTTCATATCAGCACCACGCAGGCGGGGGTGCTGGCCACGGCAAATCTCATTGGATATCTTGCCTTGTCGCTGATCGGGGGCGCGCTGGCATCACGGTTTGGGCCGCGAATAGTGATTACCGTGGGATTGTCGGTGGCGGGGCTGGGAATGCTGTTAACGGGGCTGGCGGACAATTTCACACAAGCGGCGATCTGGCGAACGATCACCGGCATAGGGAGCGGCGCAAGCAATGTGCCGGTGATGGGATTGGTGGCGGGGTGGTTCGCGCAGCGGAGGCGGGGCACGGCCACGGGCATAGCAGTGGCGGGATCTTCTCTGGCCCTAATCACCACGGGGCCGCTGATTCCCCCTGTTTTGAATGCATTTGGCGAAGCGGGCTGGCGGGTAAGCTGGTTTATTTTCTGCGGAGTAACCCTGGCGTTGGCGGCGCTGGGATACATTTTGTTGCGAAACCATCCTTCAGAAAAGGGGTTGGCGCCGTTGGGCGCTTCGGCGGAAGAGACTACCCCCACTCCTCCTTCCGAGAAGCTTCATTGGAGCAGGGTGTATCGTTCTTGGATAGTGTGGCATTTGGGCTTGGTGTACGTGGCCTTCGGGTTCTCTTACATTATTTATATGACCTTCTTTGTAAAGAGCCTGATCGCGGATGGCGGGTATACCCAGGCCGAAGCGGGCAGGCTATTTATGATCATGGGCTGGTTCAGCCTGGTGTGCGGGTTGATTTGGGGCACGATTTCAGATGTAGTGGGGCGCAAATGGGCGTTGGTGATGGTGTATCTTCTTCACACCGTGGCCTTCAGCCTTTTTGCACTATGGCCCACACCCTTCGGATTTACCGTATCCGCCATATTATTCGGGTTGTCGGCTTGGAGCATTCCTGCGATCATGGCGGCGGCCAGCGGGGATTTGCTCGGGCCCCGGCTTGCTCCCGCGGGACTGGGCTTCGTTACGCTATTCTTTGGATTGGGGCAAGCACTGGGGCCGAGCGTGGGCGGGGCGGTGGCGGATGCCGCGCATTCATTATTGCCTGCACAATTGCTGGCAGGTGGTGTGGCCTTGCTGGGAGCGATTGGGGCGACCCTTCTCCCCCATTCCAAATTGCGCAATCACCGCTAGTTCTTATTAGTTTTCCGTTCGGTTAATTCACGAATCAACGCGTTGGCGTTTTCAAGAGAAATGCCGCAGGGTTCGCAATAGAGTTCAGGATGGAAGGATTTCCGGGCATTTATCACGGTATGATTGTCCGTGGAAATAGTGAATTTCACACCGGCCTCGGCAAGGGGCTTGATATCGGCGATGATGGCTTCACGTAGTGCGGGGATATCCCAGAATACTTCTGTATCCCGCCCCATTTCTATGTAGATGGACGTATCCTTCAGCAAGCGAATCACTTCTTCCTGCTCGCCGGGTTGAAAGAATCTGCACTCGTTACAGGTTAAGTCATTCAGCATTTTCCCTAATTTTTTTGCATCTCTCGCCAAACGTTCCAGGCGCATGGGGAACGGATGAAAAAGGATCATGGGGATTGGGAATTTTTTCTGTACTTCCTTTATCTGCCTGATCCGTTTTAAGAGGAGTTGACCGTTGGGAGGGCCTTCGTCATGGTTGGGTGAGATATGCCAGCCAATGACGTCGGGCAATGTCATAGGCGCGGTTTCAAGTCCTTCGTCGAGTTCAAATTCCGCAATTTCCCACCCGTTAAAGATGGTTAACTCCTTGTGCGTCCGGGCAGCATTGTCGAAGTCCGCCATGAGTGCGCGATGCCCTTCCGCGCCCATGGGATACCATTGTTGCACATGGTTTTCCCTGGCCCAGCGCGCATATTTCTTGGGTTTCATGCGGTATAACTCCAAGTGGTCGAGCAGGAGAAATGCTTTTCGGCCATCGGCAACAGCGAGATCAATCCATGCATCAAGGGGAACTTCCCGTTCGAGTCCTGCATGAAGATGCATGTCCATTTCACGATAAGCAAACACATTCGGAGTGGAGCTTTCATCAGCCGAGAGCACCTCCCCCCACGCCACTACGAGGGCAAGTGTCAGCCATGGCCGAATTACAACTATTTTCATCATACGTCCTCGTTTTCCAAAGGTTTATCCAAGATCACGCGTAAACGCCGGAGCAGCTCTTTTGGGGCATACGGTTTTTGGATTAGATCAATGCCTTCGTCCAGAATAAATCCGGTATGAATGGCATTTTCGCTGTAACCGCTGGAAAACAAGAAACGCACATCCGGATAGTCTTTACGCAGTTCGTCATATACCGCTTTCCCTCCCAGATTGGGCATGACAACATCCAGCAACACAAGATCCACGCGCGCGGCGTTATCTCGGAATTGCTGGAGGGCTTCCTGCCCGTCACGGGCGATCAGCACTGTGTAACCCGCGTTTTCAAGCACTTTCTTCGCGAGATTGCGGACCATTTCATCGTCTTCGGCCATTAGAATGGTTTCGGCGCCTCCCAGAACGGGTTCTTCGGAGGCAAGGGTTATCGTGTGCTCGGAAGGTTCCAGTTTGGGCAAGTAGATTTTAAAGATAGTGCCCATTCCAGGTTCACTGTAGACTTGGATCATGCCATCGTGTTGATTCACAATTCCGTAGACCGTTGCCAACCCCAGTCCCGTGCCTTTACCTGAACCTTTGGTGGTGAAGAACGGTTCAAAGATGTGCTTTACCGTTTCCTCGTCCATTCCGATCCCGGTATCCGTTATACTGAGCATGACATAATGGCCCGGTTTGGCGCCGGCATGGGTGAAACAATAGTCTCTATCCAACTCTACATTTTTTGTTTCGATGGTAAGCGTTCCCCCTTGGGGCATGGCGTCGCGGGCATTGACGCAGAGGTTCATGAGAACCTGCTCCATTTGTCCGCGATCCACGTGAACGACGCCCAAGGCATGTCCAGGAATAAACTCTACTTGAATATCCTCGCCAATCATGCGTTTCATCATTTTCAGGAACTCTTCAATGACAATATTTAAACTCATGTATTCCATCCGCATGATCTGACGGCGGCTGAAGGCCAGCAATTGTCCCACCAGGCGCGCGGCGCGTTCACCGGCCGTGGCAATTTCCTGCAGCGCTTGGGCGGGGGCAGAATCCGGTTCCAGATCCATAAGCGCGATGTCTGTATAGCCATTTATTACCTGAAGGATATTATTGAAGTCGTGGGCCACGCCACCGGCGAGCTGTCCCACGGCTTCCATCTTCTGCGCCTGATGAAACTGAGTTTCCAGCCGCTGACGTTCTTCTTCCGCACGGCGGTGTTGTGTCAGGTCGAGCACGGTAACCACTGTCGTGTCAGTGTCGGGCCGGAGGAATGAGGCACTCAGAAGAATGTCCAGCCGCGACCCGTCTTTTCGAATATGATAGGTTTCAGCAGACGACAGTTCTTGATTGGAAAGCTGACTATAGAGCGCATTCCCGGCCCGTTCATATTCCTCCTCTGAATCATAGAGCATTCGGGTAGTGTGACCAATCAATTCGTTTACTGTGTATCCCGTCATGCGGCAATATTGTTCGTTGACATACTGGAAAACGCGGTTTTCGACAATGGTGATTCCGATTGGTGCGGCCTGGAGCAGGGTTTGCAGAGTGGCTTCCGCCCTCTTTTTTTCAGTGATGTCCTGGATGGCGATGATAACAGGCGAGGTGGGGACATTAGGCTCCAAAAACGACGCACTTATCAAAACATTGCGGATCGTTCCGTTTTTATGCCGCAGTTTCGTTTCCACAAAAGCCTGACCATGCTCCGCGAGATTGTCATACAAGATATGCCCGACCCGCTCATATTCTTCATCCGATTCATAAAACATCCGGGGGGTCTGACCTTCAGCCTCTTCGGCGGAATAACCGACGAGTTCGAATAGCCGGTTATTCGCCATGCCATTTTTCCGGCCTTCGACAATGCTTAAGCCGATCGGCGCGGCCTGAAACAGATTTAACAATCGCGTTTCACTGGCGCGCAAGGCCTCTTCGGCACGCTTGAGTTCTGTAATGTCATTGCCAATGCACAGGACTTCATTATTCTGCCCAGAGGCGCCGGGGATCCCTTTATTGGTCCATGCGATCCAAACCCGTTCGCCATTCTTGCGGATGTTTTCATTTTCGTTCGTGCCGTATCGTTCAGGATGCTGGCAGATATCGGCAAGCAACACTCTCAAATCCCGTCCCGACAACTCCTTTTCCGGCACAATCGTTCCCACAACATTCCGGCCCAGGATTTCTTCTTCGGTGAATTGAAAGAATTCCTGTGCAAATTCGTTGATAAAAAGAATATTTCCATGGATATCCAGTCGAAGGATGATGCTCCTGGCGTGTTCCACCAGTTCGCGGTATTTTTTTTCACTGGCGATCGCGGCTTCCTCGGCTTGACGGCGGTTTTCAATTTCATTTTGCAATGTCTCGTTCGCATGTTCCAGATCCGCGGTGCGTTCCTGAACGCGTTTCTCAAGGGATTGCTGCGACCCTCGAATCTGTTCCAGCAAGCGGTTGAATGCATGTCCCAACACGCTGATCTCGTCTTTCCCGCGCACGGTGATTGGCGTGAGACTTTGACTTTCCGGTTGCTCGGTAAGATCCTGGAAATGAGCGGCCATGACGGCAAGCCGTTTGGTTACCATGAGGCGGAATAACCCCAAGATGGCCATGCATACCAAGACAATGCCTGCAATAGAGATAAACGACTGTTTTTTCATCTCCACCGACAACATGGCATCGGTGGCATCCATCGGGATGGCTATCGTGTCCAATCCGGCCAAATCCCCCACAGTCCGATGAAAACTTGCCTTCGATCCATACTGTTTCAGCAGATCTGCCGGGGCGTCTTTCGGATCGCCATGGCAGCGCAGACACTCTTCCTTGATCCACCGTGGAACATACTGCGCCCAATATCGCCGCCCGTTAATATCCACCATGCCCGTCTGTTGCGGCACAAACTTGTTTTTCCGGAAAAAATCGATTATGCGAAGCTCATCGGGTGTGGCCGCATTCACAGGATTGCGCGGGTTATCCGAGGCGAAACGAATAATATACCCGGGAAAGTGCTTACACACTTCTTCAAAAATGCTGCGGGAAATATAGGAAGTGGACATGGTTTCCGGCTTAAAACCGTCTTTCCCCATGAACCCTTCCATCACCGGACGGATTTCCCTCCCGGCATAGCCGCGAATAGCCAGATTAAACTGCATGGCCAGATGCGCTTGTTGATCTATCAGCGCCTTGGCATGCTCTTGGCTCGCACTATAGGCGCGATACACCATGAAAAGCGCGAACACAATGGCCACGATGCAAAAAGGCCACAAGAACCGCGTCCCCAGACTTCGCATTGTTAGACCTCCCGGATGTCTAAACGATAACGTGCTGCTCTACCATATTTTCGCGCAGTTCCTTAGTTCCATGAATAAATGGTCCCATATCCGCGTGAACTTCAATTCTAACAGCCCGTATTAAAACCTGGCCTGTACGTTACAACCTGCTAAACATTATTATTCCTAATAGATAGATTTTATCATATTCTGTATATTTATGGTACCTTCCAGGATATTAGGGAGGGGCCGGCTTTGCCAGGATATGGAGAATCGCGGATGCATTTACATGAAAGAAGAAAACACACGGCGTTGCTCGGGCAGGCCGTGAAACGGATGGCATGCGCACTTATAGGCGTGCTGACCCTAATGACATCTTCCCTTCTTGCATGGGCAGAGCCAGAACAAGCAACCTCCCCACGGCTTCGCATCGCCGCAATCCAGATGGAAATTACCGGAACCATACATTCGAATCTGAAACGCATTTCCCAGGGGATTGCGGAAGCGTCAAAGGCCGGCGCGCGGGTGGCTGTATTTCCGGAAACGGCCTTATCGGGCTTTACCCAGGAAACAATTGAGAAGCTTTCCTGGAAGGACGTGGAAAGTGCGATGGCGTCCGTTGCGGACGCGGCACGGAAAGCGGAAATGTATGTGATTTACGGCTGCGCAACGCAATCCTCAACGAATAAGCCGTTCAACAGCGCGCTGGTGATAGGGCCCGATGGAAAAGAGCTCTTCCGCTATCACAAAATGTTTCCGGAATCATGGTTCACACCCGGGGATCGGCTTGCGTTGTTTGCAATTGACGGGATCCCCTGTACGCTGATGATTTGCCACGATGAACGATTCCCGGAATTGACGCGAATTCCGGCACTGGGCGGCGCAAAGCTTTGTTTTTACATCAGCTTTGAGATCAACAGCGTGAAAAACGCCATGCTTAAAAAGGAAGGTTACCGGGCGCAATTGATTGCTCGGGCCGTGGAGAACAACGTTTGGGTGATTCAGAGCAATGGCGTGGGGCCTTTATCCTCATCAACCCATGTCAGCCTTGGCAACAGCCGGATTGTGAATCCTCAAGGTGTAGTATTGCAGGAAGCGCCTGCGCTTAAAGAACACCTGCTCGTGGAAAACATTGATGTGAACACCGCCACGCGCGGCAATGCCTTGGAAACGATGGACAGCGCATTTCTCACTCCGTGGTGGCGGGCGGGATTGAATTTGCTCGAAATGAACAAGCGTTCCTCCATGCCGGCGCCGACGCGAAACACCTTGCGTCTTGCCTTAATGCAGGGGGCGCCCCGCAAGTGGGCGCTGGAAGAAAACTTCGCGGTTTTCCTGGAGCAGGTGGAAGCCGCCAGCAAGGAGAAGGCCGATATGCTGGTGACGCCGGAATGCTGGCTGGACGGGTATGCCGCGCCGGATAAAGCTTCCACCCCGGAGCGATTGCGGACAGTGGCACAAGATCCGGCATCAAGTGTCTATATTGCCCGCGTGGCGGAGGAAGCGAAGCGCCGGAGTATGTTCATCTGCTTTGGGTTTACCTCTTTGGAACAGGGCGTCCTCTACAACGCCGCCGGCCTTTGGAATGCGGACGGCTCACTTATTGGGATTTATCATAAGACCCATTTGCAAACCCACGATCTGCAGTTTAGCCCGGGGGAGGCGTTGCCGGTATGGCCAACTCCATGGGGGCCTGTCGGGATCATGATCTGTGCGGACCGGCGCTGGCCGGAAACTGCGCGCACGTTGCGGCTTCAAGGCGCCCGGCTAATCTTGAATCCATCGTATGGCATGCATGGCGAAAATAATGAGATGTGGATGCGGACACGGGGGTATGAAAATCAATGCTTTATTGCTTTTACGCATCCCGAAGTGGGTCTGGTGGTGAATCCGAAAGGCGGTATTGCCGCAAAACGTGAATCGGAACGTCCTGGGCTGCTCGTGTGCGATATAGATTTGTTGCAATCCAAAGAGGATAATCATCTGGAGGATCGGCGGCCGGAGTTATACGCGCCGCTGATTTCACCAGCGGTCTGGCCTGCCAGATCGTCGAATACATCCGATCGATGAAGGAAGAAATGCCATGAAAAAGATAACCATACTGCTGATTGTGGCACTCGCTGGTTGTGCGCCACTTTCTCATCAGCAGAATTCCACGGGAAATACTGAAAAAAAGGCTGTACACGGATACGCAAAGAAACGGGTTGTGGAAAAACTGGATCGTGGACTGATAGCGATGCCCATAGAGCCCGGAAAAGTCTACGTGAGCTGGCGCTTATTAAAAAACGACCCTGACGATATCGCTTTTGATGTATTTCGCGCCCGGGATGCAGAATCACCTGTAAAACTGAACAAGGCGCCAATCGTAACAACCACGGATTTTGTAGATTCTTCCGCACCCGCGGACGGTAATCTGGCGTATTGGGTACACCCTTCTGGCAAACGAATCTCTTCGGGGTCTTCAGGACGCGTTGAGGTAAAGGCGGGCACGCCGGTTCGTCCATACTTCTCTTTTCCCCTCCAAGGAAACTATACGTTTCAAAAGGCCGGAATTGCCGACCTTAATGGCGATGGACAGTATGATTTTGTGGTGAAGCAGCCCAATGAAAACATCGATCCCTATGAGAAGTATTGGAAACCCAGCCCGAACACTTACACGCTGGAAGCATATCTTCACGACGGAACCTTCTTGTGGCACAAGGATTTGGGCTGGTCCATCGAACGGGGAATCTGGTATTCGCCGTATTTGGTATTTGATTTTGACGGGGACGGCAAGGCGGAAGTAGCGGTGAAAACCGGTGAAGGTGATCCGCGCGACCCGGACGGAAGGGTTCAAAGCGGCCCGGAATATCTGTCGATATGGGACGGCATGACGGGGGAAGAAAAAGCCAGGACGCCGTGGCTTGACCGGCTGCCGCGGTATAACTTTTCCTCCCGAAATCAGCTTGGCGTGGCATTTCTTGACGGAAAGACGCCGTGTCTGATGATGGCCAGGGGAACCTATTCCGAAATGTATCTGACCGCGTATCAGTATCACAAGGGCGAACTCAAGGTGTTGTGGAACTGGTCAAATATTCATGAAGGCAAGGAATCCCGGGGCCAGGGCGCACATTTTATGCATTGTGCGGATGTGGATGCGGATGGGCGGGATGAAATAATTCTCGGATCATGCGTGATTGACGATACCGGCGCACAATTGTGGACCACCGGATTGGGCCATCCGGATCATTGTTATGTGGGCGATATTGACCCGGCGCATCCCGGTCTTGAAATTTACTATGGGATTGAACGTTCTCATGTGAAGAATAGTGTATGTCTGGTGGATGCCATGACCGGGAAGATCCTATGGGGTATTCAAGAGCCAACCATTCACGTGCATTCCTCCGGATTATGTTCTGATTTTGATGGCCGCCATCCGGGGATGGAATGCTACAGTGGAGAAAAAGAAACGCCAAAGGAAAAGCCTAAGCGGTGGCTTCATGCGGCAAACGGCACGTTGCTGGCAACAGAACAAACCTGCGATATGGGGTTATCCCCACGCGCGGTGTTTTGGGATGCAGACCCTCAACGGGAAATCCTAAAAGGCGGGTGCATCTCCGATTTTGAAACCGGCAACATCTTGACGAATCAGGTAGAGGGCGCCGATGTTGCCTGGGCCGATCTCGGAGGCGATTGGCGGGAAGAAATCATTACGAGCGTTCCAGGAGAATTGCGCATTTACCTCAGCACCTCGCCTGCACAGAATCGACGCATATGCCTTATGCAAGATCCTATTTACAGGGTTGATGTGGCGCATCTTTCCATGGGATATCCACAGCCTCCTATGACAACCAAGAACTTTCAATAAACTCTCTTCTCTAGTATTCCCTATCTTGATCCTTTCCGGAAAATGCGGGGTGAGGCTAGGCTTTAATCATTGAATTTGTGAGAATGCGCATAATATGGCATCTTTTTGTCAAGTAATATAATAATATCTTGAATTTCGATTAAATTTGGACTATAATACGTAATATTCGTGCCGGTGATGCGTGTGTTTCAAGTAATGTGCGTGCGTTGTCAGTTGAGGTGTCCAACAAAAAAATGAAAGGAGGCCCTATGGATCGCAAGCATACTCTTACGTTGCGTGGAAAGCTTATTGGTACGGGGATTACGTTAACAGTAGCAGTAATCCTGGTTGTATGCTGTGTAGTGCTTTATCAGAATCGTCAAATGAAAATAGCATTGATGGAAGAATGCCGCGCCTTGGTCAATGTTGACCTGGATCACGTGGCGAAAGGGGTATATGGATTATGTCAAACCCAGGAAGAAGTGATTCAGGCGGCGGTGAATAATAATCTCCAGGTTGCAAAAAAAATTCTGCAGGATGCGGGCACGGTCAGTTTGGGTTCCGAAATGGTTTCCTGGAACGCAAAGAATCAATTTAATGAAGAAGTGCACCATGTATCATTGCCTCAGTACCTTGCGGGAACGGAATGGCTGGGTCAAAATCAGGATGTTAAGGTTGCTTCGCCGGTGGTGGACCAGGTGAAAAAACTGGTGGGCGGCTCGTGCACTATTTTCCAGCGGATGAATCCTGAGGGGGATATGTTGCGCGTGTGCACGAATATTGTGGCAAAAGAGGGGACGCGGGCAGTAGGCACGTTTATTCCGGCAATAGAGCCGGATGGAAAAGAAAACGCGACAATTAAGACCGTCTTGGGGGGCGCCACGTATCGAGGGCGGGCCTATGTCGTGGATGGTTGGTATACCACGGCGTATGATCCGATGTATGATGGTGCGGGGAAAGTGGTTGGGATGCTTTTTGTGGGCCTGCCGCAGGAAAGCACAAGCAGCATACGCCAGGCCATCATGGACACGAAGGTGGGAGAAACAGGCTATGTATATGTATTGAACGGCTCGGGGCCGACGCGGGGTCACTATGTCATTTCACAGAATGGGAAACGGGACGGGGAAGACATCTGGGAAGCGAAAGATGCAAATGACGCCCTGTTTATTCAACGAATTATCGAAAAGGCGCTTACCCTTGGACCAAATGAGATAACGGAAGATCGGTATCCATGGAAGAATGCCGGGGATCCCGCTCCCCGGATGAAGGTGGTCCGGCTCATGTATTTTCAGCCTTGGGATTGGGTCATCGGCGTGGGGTTCTATGAGGAGGAATTAAAACGCGGCGAACAGCACGTCCAGGCGATCAGCAATACAAGCACATTGATTTTGTTCATTGCCGCGCTCGTGGTTATCTTGGTCACGATAGGGGTATGGTTCGTCATTGCGAATGGTCTCGTACATCGAATATCGAACATCGTGGAGCAATTGCTGTTGGCGGCCAATCAGGTGACCGAAGCCTCCGCGCAAGTGGCCCAGTCCAGTCAGGGGTTAGCGGAAGCGGCCAGTGAGCAGGCCGCGAATCTGGAAGAAACTTCGGCGTCATTGGAGGAAATGAGCGCAATGACGGCGCAAAACACGGAAAATGCCGGGCAGACGAATCTTCAAGCGAGTGATACCCGCCAGGCGGCGCTCACAGGGCAGGGAGCCATGCAGCGCATGACAGAAGCGATCATACGCATTAAAGGGTCCTCGGACGAAACGGCCAAGATAGTGAAAACAATAGACGGCATTGCATTCCAAACCAACCTGCTGGCCTTGAATGCCGCCGTGGAAGCAGCGCGCGCGGGCGATGCGGGCAAGGGATTCGCGGTGGTGGCGGAAGAGGTGCGGAGCCTGGCGCAACGAAGCGCGCAGGCAGCGAAAAATACGGCTGTCTTGATTGAGGAATCCCAGAAGAACGCGGAGCATGGCGTGGAGGTTTCCGAGGAAGTGTCGGCGGTGCTGGGAACGATTGTTCAGAAAATAGAGCATGTGGCGCATCTTGCAACGGAAGTGTCAACCGCCACCAACGAGCAATCACGCGGAATCGATCAGATTAACCAGGCCATTACGCAAATGGACCACATGACGCAATCTACCGCGGCCAATTCGGAAGAAGCCGCCTCCGCCAGTGAAGAACTGTCAGGTCAAGCGGAGGAGCTTCGGTCACTGGTCGGCGCGCTGGAGGGCATCATTGGAGGCAATGGCGCAAGATCAGTTGCTTCTGCACGCCCAGTTGACAGGGGGCGGAAAATGAAAAAGGCGGAAGCCGCTGGCCCCCCTAAAAAACCTGCCCGGAAAATGTTATCTGTCACTCCGTCTCTAGGGCGGGTGGCCATGCTCACGGATGGCGAATTGGACGGCTAGTTTGGCGAAATCCGGCTCCGATTACGCAAATATAAAAGAATCGGGATCATTTAAAAAGGCTTTGTACACCTGGTAGTGCTCGGTATTTTCATACAGCATGGGGCGCACGGGGAGTGCGTCAAACGAGAGAATAGCCGCACCGGGGCAGGCCAGCAGAATCGGGGAATGCGTGGCGATGATAAACTGGGCACATCCCTGCTGGCTGTACTGAGCAAGCAGGCGCAACAATTCGACCTGTGTTTTGGGGGAAAGCGCCGTTTCCGGCTCATCCAGCAAATAAAGCCCACGAAGCGTATAACGGGCGCAGAAAAAAGACATAAGCGATTGCCCATGTGATTGGGTGACCAGGGACGCCCCGCCAAAATACTTCAGAAGGCCCGGATCGGCCGCGGCCCATTCATCCAGGCTTTCCGCGAAATTTCGGAAAAGATCCGCGCCGAAAAAAGAGCCGGGCACAAGACCGTTCACCCAATGAAGCGTCATATACCGGTGTAGCAGACCTTCGTAAGGGTTCCATTTAAAACGGCCCCGTTCCGAAGCGCCCCAGATATGAATACCCGCCGCCCGCGCCAATGCTTCCAAGACCGTGGACTTCCCCGTGCCATTCTCACCAATAAAAAATGTTATGGAGGAACGGAATTCCATTTCATGAAGTTGTTGAATTACCGGCCGGTCAAAGGGGTAGTGTTCGCGGGTGGGATAGGCTTCAGATGCAAAAGTGACCGCACGCAAATGCGCCGGCGCCGGACGTTGATCCGCGGATGAAACTTCGGAAGGCATATTCACTCCAATACACTGCATTCTTTAAGGGATTGTGCCCGGAAACCGCCACTGAAATCAATGAATGAGAACCACGACGTTACGGAGCAGCAACCAAACAGCGAAAAACGGCGGAATGCGGATTGAGAAAACAAGATTTGATGCGTGGGGTTCAGTGCGTAAAAGAATGGAGCGGGTATCAAAGAGGATTAACCACATAGAGCGCCTAGCACGCACAACATAGTTGAAAAGTAGTTTTCTTTCGCCGTTTCTATGATATATGCCTCCATGGCATGCAGCATCCCCCCCCACACACACAATTCACCCACCCTCTATTCCGAAAGAATTCAACAACTCAGCCCAGGGTCAGCGAAGCGCCACCCTGCATAATCACCCCTCCCAAAATTCCGAAGGAATTCAACAACCCAGCCCAGGGTCAGCGAAGCGCCACCCTGGGGTAGAAACCACCCCAATAAGACTACGCTGAAAGCGTTCCACAACATATTTAAAAAGTAGGTCCGAACTCCGATTCGGACATCGTTATACCGAATACGCACGCCGTACAACATTGCCAATCTTACTCCGAACCGATTTCGGATCTGCTTGCCCCCACGTGTATGGATCGCCATGGGAGGGCGAGGCTCCCGCCGAGCCGTGAAACAAGATCCCCACGTGTATAGATCGCCATGGGAGGGCGAGGCTCCCGCCGAGCCGTGAAACAAGATCGGGATAATCGCTATACAATACAGCATTTGGATGTTTTGTCTTACGGCTCGGCAGGAGCCTCGCCCTCCCAACTTTGCGCGAGTTGTCCGGCCGCTGATAGCTGATAGTTTATTCAACAAAGAAACCCTCTTCGCCGATAGTAGCTCCTATAGTAGCTCCTATCTCCAGGTAGGAGTTTTTCATAAAGTTATC
>JAKQOG010000282.1 GCA_029565395.1 Candidatus Hydrogenedentota bacterium
GAAAGCTGATTTTTGCGCCCATGCTGCTTCGAAGGTCGGATGCCTTTATGTTTCGGGAGGTCAGGGGCAGCAAGGAACGCCCGAACTTATCAGAAAACTCGAAAAAGACGATGGAAATTATAAACGGGCGATGGCTCAATATAATCTCCATGTTCAAAAGGGTTTGCCTCTTACAATTTATGATTGCAGTGGTCTGGTAATGGAATATCTCCAAAACGAGCAGCATCTTGTCGCTACCGATAAAACCGCGAACGGGATATACTTCGACCTCTGTGCCCTCATTGATCGTCAAAGCCTGCGGGCAGGCGATCTGGTCTTTATCAAAGATAAAAAGGGGCCTCTGCATCTTCATCATGTCGGGATTTATATGGGTGACGGGACGGTGGTGCAGGCAAAAGGCCGCGATTATGGAGTTGTCCGCACGCCAATTGGCGCGGATGGGTGGACTAATTTTGGCCGACTGAAGTGCTTGGAATAAACCCTGCTTTCGGGAAAGTGAGGTGATGTGCATGGCCAAGGACGGTACCAACCGGGGCGGGGCGCGCATCGGTTCTGGGCAAAAGAAAAAGCCGCTGGCGGATAAAATTCTGGAGGGCAATCCGGGCAGACGTCCGTTGACGGTCATTGAGTTCAAGGACACGGCGGATTTGGAAGGCCAGACTATGCCGCCGCCCCGCGAATATCTTGGCGCGAAACAGAAAAGCGGAAAAACCACGCTGGCGGTGGAGATATATGAAAAGACATGGCAATGGCTGTATGAACGCCGGTGTGCCCATTTAATCCCCGCGCAGCTTCTGGAGCAATACGCCATGAGCGTATCGCGGTGGATCCAGTGTGAGGAATGCGTCACCGAGTTCGGGTTCCTCGCCAAGCATCCGACCACCGGCAACGCGATTCCGTCGCCCTATGTGGCCATGTCGCAGTCGTTTATGAAGCAAGCCAACGGCTTATGGTTTCAGATTTATCAGGTCGTGAAGGAAAACAACGCGGCGGATTATAAAGGCGCGACGCCCCACGACGATGCGATGGAACGCCTGCTCACGGCGCGGAGGGGTGGCTGATGGAACTTTGGCAATTGCATCAGTTTCAAAGCCTGCCGCTAGAAGCCAAGATTGCAAAGAGCAAGCTGCGCATCCGTGAGTGGATGGATCATTTTGGTGGCGATGTGTACGTCAGCTTTTCAGGCGGCAAGGACTCGACGGTACTGCTCGACTTGGTGCGTTCGGAGTATCCGGGCGTGCCCGCTGTCTTTTCAGATACCGGCTTGGAGTTTCCCGAGATCAGAGAATTTGTTAAAACCGTTCCCGATGTGACGTGGGTCAAACCGGACATGACGTTTCGGCAGGTTATTGAAAAGCACGGGTATCCGGTGATCAGCAAAGAACAGAGCGATTGGATATATCGTGTTCGCTGCGGTAATCCGCAGGTGTACCAGAAGAACGTCCTCGGGATCAGGCCGGACGGCAGAGAGACGCGCTTTCACATTTCGGAAAAGTGGCGGTATCTGCTGGATGCGCCCTTTCAGATCGGCGCAGGCTGCTGTGCGGAAATGAAAAAGAAGCCGTTAGACCGCTATGCCAAAGAAACCGAGCGTGTTCCCATCCTCGGCACGATGGCCTGCGAAAGCGCCCTCCGGCTTCAAAAGTGGCTGCTCCACGGCTGCAACGCCTTTGACAATAAAAAGCCTGTTTCCATGCCGCTCTCGTTCTGGCTGGAGGAGGACATCTGGGAATACATCCACCGGTTCAACGTCCCATATTGCAAGAT
>JAKQOG010000006.1 GCA_029565395.1 Candidatus Hydrogenedentota bacterium
CACTATATCCGGCTGAAGGGCGCGCAAAGGCGCCAGATCGTCGTCGTCCATGGTATCGAGCCAGACAATCGGCAAACCATGGCGTAGCGCGTGAAAGGTTAATCCTCCTGTATTGCCGAGGAGGGCATCGGAGAACGGCGAGAATGAACGTTTGAACCCTTTTATATTGCGTCCATCCAATAGTACGGCGGCTACTTCATGGTTCGAATCCAATAGCGGGAATAACATGCTTGCCGCAAGTTGTCCACTGCCCGCCAAGGCGATTCGCATTAAAATACCTTTCTTGAGTCCAGCAAGAGGGTGACCGGGCCGTCATTGATGAGATGCACCGTCATATGCGCCCCAAATTCGCCCGTCGCCACCGTTAAGCCGCGTTCCCGCAAATGCATGGCCACCGATTCGTATAGCGGTATGGCTTTCTCCGGACGCGCCGCCTCGGTGAAAGAAGGCCGCCGCCCCTTGCGGCAATCCCCGTGCAGGGTGAATTGGGAAACCACTAGGACAGCACGTCCCACGTCTTCAACCGACAGATTGAATTTCCCCTGATCGTCATTGAAAATGCGCAACCCTGCTATTTTTTCCGAAATGTAACCGGCATCCAGTTCCGTATCTTCGGCATCTACGCTCACCAGGGCCAGCAAGCCCGGCCCGATGGCTCCAATCACTTTCCCATCCACGGCGACGGACGCTTCCGATACACGTTGTACCACGGCCCTCACGTTTGCGGCTCCTTTTTCATATTGATAGGAAAAGTATAGCATGTTATCGCCATAAAAGAACTTCATGATATGCTAGTGGGCGCTGAACGATGAATATCCACCTGCAATAAGGAGAAGAAGCTGTGATTATTGGAATCCCAAGGGAAATTGAGCCTGATGAAAACCGTGTAGCCATCACCCCATTATTGAAAGGGTTGAATGTCTGGCAGGGGCGTCTGACCTGCCGGGCAGTGGCGGAGAGTTTGGGCATGAAGTATCACGAGGTGATTCTTTGAGTCTTGAGCGCATACGGCATGACATGATGTTTCTGGCGGGGCAATTGATGCATCGCAGTGCCCAAACGCAAGAGGAACGCCGTGCCGCCGAATATATTTTGGGACGATTTAAGGAACACACCCTGAATGCCGAAATCGATGATTTCTACAGCATTGACAATTTCAGTTATTTGTTTGCCTCCTATTACGGCGAATTCCTGGTGGTTGCCCTGTTTGCCTTTTGGTGGCCGCTTATGGCCGGACTCTATGGAACAGGAATCCTTATCGCCTATTTAGCCGAGTTTTTAGGCTTTACGGTTTTTTCCCGGTTTATGCCACATTATGAAACACAAAACGTAATGGCGCGCTTCCTGGCACCCAGGCCCGAGCATCTCTTTATCATCACCGCATATTATGACAGCGGCTATGCGGGACCGATGACCCAGCCCGGGCGAATACGCTGGATACGGCCCATTCATCACTTGGTTGTCTTTTGCATGGTGATTGTGACGGCGTCGTGTTTTACCGAAGCGTTGGGCGTGTTTACGGACACGGCGCAGCCCTATGCCTTGTATGTGCGCTGGGCCAGTGTGTTGTGTTTGCTGAGTGTAGCGGCGTTCCTTTTCATTTCCTCCTCCCAGACAGACGATATCCGCGGCGCCAACAATAACGCATCCGGGGTAGCCGCCCTCTTGAATCTATGTGAACGTCTTGCCCGGCAACCCATTGAAACGGCGGACGTATGGCTGGTGGCCGCCGGTAGTCAGGAGGCCTGGATGAGTGGAATTCACCGCCTGCTCAAATCCAACCGTCTGGACGAAGAGCAGACGTACATACTGAATCTGGAGGCTGTGGGCGCAGGGACGCTTCATTATCTTACCGGCGAAGGGATGCTTAATTTGATGCCCGCGTCTAAAGACATGGTGTCCGCCGCGGAAAAAGTGGCCGGGGAATTCAATGTAACCCCCGCCGTGTTGCGTCATGTGCCCTCCGCCATGCATATCCCGCTGGCCCATGGTTATAGGGCAATGTCCATTATGGGGCTTGACAAGAACCGTTTTCCGGTCAATTGGAATTGTGTGGCAGACCTCGTCACTGCTGTGGAGGAGCCCATGATTGAGCGGGCCTCCTTGTTTGCAGAAGCAACCTTGCGGCACTTGCAGGCGGAACTTTTGAACAAATAGCTTCCTGATGGTGTAAGAGGCTGCAAAACAGATGATCCAAGAAACATGAACCTGATAGACTGTATAAATGTTCATGAATTTGAAGTGTGCAACGTGGAATACCATGGGAGGAAGGGAAAATATGGAACTGAATCCAACCATTTTCCGGGAGTACGACATTCGGGGCATTGTGGATAAAGACTTAGACGAGTCGGTCTTTGAGTGCATAGGGAAAGCCCTTGTCGCATACATGAAGGGGAAACTGCCCCATAAAACACTCGTGGTGGGGCGGGATGGACGCCTTACCGGGAAAATGTATGCCCAGGCCGCCATTGACGGCATAACCTCCTGCGGTGTCAATGTCATCGATATCGGTCAGGTTCCCACGCCGGTATGTTATTTTGCGCTGAACACGCTGAAGGTGGATGGAGGGTTGATGCTCACCGCGAGCCATAATCCCAAAGAATATAACGGGACGAAAGTGGCTGTTGGCAAAACCACCATTTATGGGAAAAAGATTCAAGATCTCTATAAAGTGGCGAAGGAAGGCAGATTTCCTGTTGCGAAAGGTCCTGTGACCATTACCCGCATGAATATGGTTCCGGCCTATCAGAAACGCATTCTCCGTGATATCAAGCTCAAGCGCAAATTGCGCGTTGTGGTGGATGCGGGCAACGGCGTGGGGGGCGTGGTAGCCGTTCCCTTGTATGAAGCGCTCGGATGCGAGGTTATTCCCCTGTATTGCGGTGTGGATGGCAGTTTTCCCAATCATCATCCGGATCCGACAAAGCCGGATAACCTGAAAAAGCTCATCAACACCGTTAAAAAATATAAGGCGGATGTGGGCATTGCCTTTGACGGCGACGTGGATCGCCTGGGCGGCTGTGATGAAAAGGGAAACATTCTTTGGGGGGATCGGTTGTTGGCGCTGTTTGCACGGAGCATTCTCAAGGAAAAACCGGGCGCGGTGATTATGGGCGAGGTGAAGTGCTCCCGGGGACTCTATGAGGACATTAAACGGCATGGCGGCAAGCCTGAAATGTGGCGTACCGGGCATTCCCATATCAAGGCGGGGATGATTGAGAAAAAAGCCCAAATCGCCGGTGAAATGAGCGGGCATATTTTTTTCAAGCATCGCTGGTACGGGTTTGATGACGCCATATACAGTGCGGCGCGGCTGTTGGAATTGCTGGCCGCAGGAAAGAAACCGCTCAGCGCCCATTTGGCTACGATCCCCAAGCGCCCGGTAACGCCGGAGATTGAAGTGCCCAGCACGGATGAAACGAAATTTGAAGTGATAAAACGCGCTACGGCGTATTTCCAATCGCAAGGATTGAATGTTCTTACGATTGACGGTGCACGGATCGAGTTTCCCGATGGATGGGGATTGCTCCGCGCGTCCAACACCGCTCCCAAACTTGTTGTGCGCGTCGAAGCCGAGACCACCGAACGGGTAAAGGAGATTCGCTCCATGATTGAGACCAAGTTAGGGGAATTGAACAAGTAGACCGGAAATGGTGAACGATCAACGATAACTCCCCGGCTTCCCAAGGAAACTGGGGAGTTTTGATCTCAAATCCGTTTGCGGTCAACCGTTCAAGAGCGCATTCAAGGTGGCCATGTCTTCGGTTACCGGCGCCTCACCCCCGGGACAGGGCTGATAACGAATAAATTGCACGTGTCCGTCTAAATACAATACATTGCAGCCCCCCGGCACATGATTGTAGCTCTCCGCCTTCAGCGATACCTGATCCATCATGACAAATACGGTGCTTTGAGCCTGGGCGCTGGCCGCCGGATTATTAATATCCGTTATCAGGAAACGTTCAATGCCCTCACGGAGACGGTATACGGTGTTCCCCCCTCCATTGCCGTAGCCGATCAAATCATCACTCGTCATATCCGTGTCAATCGCCGCATTGAAGGCGCCCTTGTCCCCGCTGGCGTATGCACTCACCAAGTCATTGGCGAGAGAGAGCAATCCATAGATAAATTGCGCCGGGGCCGTACTGCCGCTGGGAGGCATCTCTTCGGCATCAAGGAAGCTTGTTAGAAGGGTCAACAACTCGTCAATTTCCAACGGAGGATACTCGCAGCCGATGCGATCCAACACCCAACCCGTGTATAGATAACTCGCATCAATGGCCCGTGCACAATCGTCCCCATGACGCGCGGGAACGTTAAAACACCAGTCCCCTTCATCATTGTGTGCGCGTTTCACCGATTCCGAGAAGCTCGCATCCGAAGGGCAGAACGTTATCATCGGATCGGCGATATACTCCGGATAAAGTGAAAACATGTTCGGACCGGCATCGGCTATGGGATCCTCAGTAAGCCCACCGCCCGGATTCGGAAAATAGCCAATCTGTATCACCGGCCAGCGTTCCCCCTTGGATTCATTTGCATACATTTTATATACCAATCCCCATTCTTTAAGATTATTTTGACAACTGGATCGGCGCGCAGATTCCCGTGCACGCGCCAGCGCCGGTAACAATATCGCGGCCAAAATGCCAATAATGGCAATTACTACAAGAAGTTCAATCAATGTAAAACCGGGCTTTTTCATGACGGATCTCCTTTTTTTGAATGAATTCATTTGTTATTTTTCACCCATGCACTAAGCACTTCACACGCTTTGGGTATTTTATAGTATTCGTAAATTTACATCAAATAGCACAAATTCCTACGTTTTCATTCTGGATGGAGTCATTCTGGATGGGGTTTGCGTGAAATGGATTGTTCTTGATATGCTTCAACCTCTTATAATTGGGAAAAATATGCATGCCGCCCCAGGTGATGATTGCCTAACACAGAGGGGTGAATTGCTTTAGAGAATGGTGAAAAAGTGTAAATGACAGACAAGAAAGACATATCGCACGAGGAAAAAAAGAAAACGAGGCGCCGTTCATATCGTTTCATTGCGGTGTTTGTGGTATGCGTATTGACTTTCCTGGCCGGATACCGGTTTATCATTCCAACCCGCGCCAATGATTGGTATTTGTTTCAGGTGGCGCGGCACACCTCTTGGGCGCTCAGTAAAATCGGCGATTCCTCCGAACTGGAGCCTGTCCGGAAGAACTTGCCGAATCCAGCGCTGATACGCGCCACCATAGCCGCTTGGGAACGGGGGCAAAAAGAGGCCACCCCGGAGGAAGTGGCGCAAATGTCCGATGCCCCGCTTACCGCCTGGGAACGGTGGTCCTATAAATCACTGGAAGATCGCCGGGAAGGACTGGGACGAACTTACGGCCCCAGTGTGCATTTCATTCTGAAGGCAAGTCCGGTCCAGCGGATAAAAATGGACGAGGACCGGCTGGCGGAGTTGGAAAATGCACACGGCATATCCGCATCGGAACGCGCCCGGAAAAAGCAGGAAATTCAAAGCGAGATCGAGGCCTTGAAAGCGAAAAAGGGCGCTGAGGCGGGCCGTGGATACTCATTTCCCTTCATTGTCGTGTCGGAATGCGGCGCCATCGAAGTGATGGCGATTTTTTTCGCGGCGGTTATGGCGTTTCCCACACGGTGGTGGCGCAAACTGATAGGTGTTCTCCTGGGAATTCCCATCATGTATTGCGTGAATATTTTCCGGCTGACCTGCCTCGCCGTCATCGGTGCGTTGAATGGCGGGGGACCGTGGTTCGATTTTTCGCATCAATACGTGTGGCAGGCGATTTATATTGTCTTTGTTGTCGCGGTGTGGCTGGCCTGGATCGAATTTTTGGTCAACCGTCAGACATGGGTGGAGTCCTATGTAAAAATGCTGTTGCTTGAAGGCACGCGCACCCGGAATATCCTGTTATTCTCCGCTAAGTTTCTGATCGCGGTTTCCGTGTTGGTGTTGGCCTGGTGGACCGTCATCCCCTATTACGGGTATTTCCTTCTGCAAACCTCTGGCGCCATCGCAAAGCATATCTTCGGCGTGCCCATCGACTTCGGATACATTTCGGCGCAAGGCCTGTTTAACACCGGCACAAAACTTATTTTCCGAATTGGCCAACGCGAACCCGCCATGAGCATCGCGTTGCTGGTTACCAACATCCCGCCATACATCGCATTAGTGCTTGCCACGGCAAAATTGGGCTGGCTGCGCCGCCTGAAGGTGCTGCTATATGGATGCGGAATTCTCATTACCGGTCATATTCTGTATATCGCCATTGTGATACGATTCCAAGACGCGCTTCGCAGTGCCAGCGAGCTCCCCACGGCGGTTATCCAGTTTTTCCTGACGCTGCCGTTCCTGTTGTGGATAATTTTTGCCTATTGGGATCAGATTGCCGGACGAAACAAAAAAGATTCCGAAAACGGCGCATCCAATAGCGAACAACAGAATGCGTCTGTACAATCCCCTGATTCAACCGGAAACAGTGCGCAGTAATCCGTAGGGTTGCTTTTTAAATAATCGAAGTAACGTGTTTTTTCGTGAATTATTGCAGGAGGATATGACATGACTACCCATGAACGCATCCGTCATATGCTGGAAGAAATGCGCCACCATCTCTACAAGGAATTGTTGCCCTTTTGGGCCGTGCGCGGCGTGGACAAACAATACGGTGGATTTTTAACCTATCTTGACAAGGACGGCAATCCCACCGGCGAGACCTTGAAAACCATTATCTGCCAGAACCGGATGATTTATACCTATTCCTCCGCATATCGCGCAGGGGTGGCGGGCAAGGATTTCCTCGATATCGCCAAACAGGGCGTCGATTTCCTCATCAAGCATTTCTGGGATGAACGAAACAGCGGCTGGTTCTGGATTACCGAGCAGGATGGCACGCCGCACGACCGCAGCAAAATCATGTACGGCCATTCCTTTGCCATTTATGCTCTGAGTGAGTATGCCATGGCCTCGGGTGATCAGCGGGCCCTGGAATATGCCGAAGAAACCCTTTCCGTCCTCAAAACACGCGCTGCTGACCTTGCCTATGGCGGCGTGGGAGAATTTTTCGAGGAAGACTGGAGTTTTAAGAAGCCCGGCGTCTATGGCGGTGACCGCAAATCCTTCGACGTGCACATGCACCTCATGGAGGCCTTCACCAACCTCTATGAAGCCACTGGCAATCCCCAACATAAATGGGAAACTCAAAATATCATTAATTTGATCTTCAAACACATCATTCATCCCAAATTTGGCACGGGCCTTGCCCAGTTCAGCTTCGATTGGACACCCTTGCGCGCCATCCTCTTTAAAAATGTCTGGGGCGCGGACCGCGATGTGGAGGATGATGAAGGACGTCCATTGAATAACACCAGTTTCGGCCATAACATTGAGTTCAACTGGCTGCTCAAACATTCCCTCCATATTCTTGGCATGGAGTTGGAACCGTATAAAGACGGTATGCGGAAAATTTTCGACCATGCGATCAAATATGGCGTTGACTGGGAAAAGGGTGGCGTGTATTGCGAAGGCCCGCATGATGGCCCCGCCCGCGAGAAAAACAAGGAGTTCTGGCAGCAATCCGAAGCACTGACGGGATTTCTGGATGCTTGCCTCATGTTTGGTTGTGATAAATATCTCGACGCCTACGCGAACATTCACCGCTTCGTAATGGACGTCGTAATCAACCACAAGGTGGGGGAGTGGTGGCCCCTGTTCGACGAAAACAACACCCTGCTCTGGACCCATATGGCCCATGCTTGGAAAATTAATTATCATACCGTGCGAGCCGCCATCCAATCCGAAATCCGCCTCGCCAAACTCCTGGCCCAAACCCCGGAATAATCAACAAAATAATATAGTCAGCGCCTGGGTGAACTGAGAAGACACACCCAATGCGTCCATACGTCTATTACCATCGTGTCCTCTTTTATCGCTGCTTCCACTTCTTTTGCCCTATCCTCTTAGTCCTTTCGATCCTTTCGGTCCTCTTGGTCCTATTCTCCCAGTTTTCCTAGTCTTCCCAGACCTCCCAGTCTTCCCACTGGTTTACATCCCCTGTTGTCTTGTGTTTCTACGAAGAAATGAGCATAGCGAGTGATGCGTCAATCTGTTTTTTTGACATGCCCCCGCTTCATTTGGTATAGTATACGTGCATTTCGGGTATGAATCCGCGCGCGGGACATCCGCCCGCAATACTCACTAACATTTTAATGTGCTAATGCTCTGCGTCCCCATCGTCTAGCCTGGTTAGGACACAGCCCTTTCAAGGCTGCGGCACGAGTTCAAATCTCGTTGGGGACGCCATTTTTTTCTCTCATTGGTCATCCTCACCAACACCGCAGACACACGTTTGTATACGGTTGCCCTGGCAAGGCTAGGGTTTTAGTTTGTGCTTTCTTGAAAGAAGTGTATAATTAAAACGAAAAGACGAGGTTTCGTGAGTGCATAAAAGGAGGAGGTAATGAGCCCGGTAGAGCAGATCCAAGAACAACTACTCCGGTTGCCGCCTGACAAACAGACTGAGGTGCTGGATTTTATCTCGTTCTTACAACAACAATTGCGGAGTGCAGAGCAACACCCTAAAAAAACCTCTTTGCGCCAGCATTCCGCCTTTGGTTCCTGGAGCGGAAGGCATATAGACGCTCTCAACTATCAGTACTCGCTTCGCACAGAATGGGATGACCGCTCATGACGGCCGTTTTTGACACTAACATTGTCATATCACATGAGGCTGCCAGATGCCATCATTTTTGCCACTGCGCAAACGAACAATGCGGTACTGGTCTCACGCAATACGAAAGACTTTAAACCTGAATGGGGTGGGATTTATGTCCCATATAAGGTGTAGATTCCTATTATTTAGGACACAGCCCTTTCAAGGCTGCGGCACGGGTTCAAATCTCGTTGGGGACGCCATTTTTCCCCTTTAGAATAACAACGCGGGCAGTCCGATGCCGAGTGCGATGCCATAGGCCAAATCGGCCCAGACGATAGACGAAATGTTTGCAATATAGATGAGCAACACCAAGGGGAAACTCACCAGGGCAAGGGGATTCCCAGTTCGTACCGCTATTTTCGCTTGCTTGTATAGGTTGGAGGCATCCTGATTTGAGGGGAATGCATGCATACCAATGGAAAGGCCAAGCCATAGCAGAAAATACGACAGGGGATCTTCGACGCCGAAGAAGCGCACCGGAAGATAAGCCGGAAAACAGATAATGATGCACAGGAGCGAGTTCACAATGAAAGGCCCTATGGAAATTAGGAATGAAGTCATAAAATCATCTGTCTGTTCATGGACCACATAACCGGCCGGATTGCCAAACCGGAAGAAGCATACATCAAGCACGGCAATTTTACGCCACTTACAGAACAGCATATGAGCGACTTCATGCGTGATCACCCCAGGAAATGTGGCGATCGAAACAAGAAACCCAGGTATAATCATGGTTGCCTCTCCTTTTCGGGATACCAGCCGTTCGGGAATTTTTTCCAGAATTCATTCGCTGTAACGATCTCATGGGTGAACAAACGATGGTGAACACGCATTTTGAATTCGTCGAACTCAGGACCTGGATTCAAGGCATTCGCCTTTTCAAGGAATTCGAGAGATTTCTGCCGATACTCTTCGTTGTCCTCTTTCGCATACTTGCATGCATACGCGGAGGCCACGCTTCCCAGTGCAAAGGCATCCCGTGGAGAGGCCTTGGCCATATCCAAAGACAACCTGAGGAATTCATCATAATTGCCATCGTTGAAGGCCACGCCTAATGCTGCATTTTTGATCAGGGAGTCTATCTCTTTGGGGGGGAGATCTGGAGAATTCTTACACATCTTGAAACATGAAAGCGCTTCCTGGCACCTGTCGTCTCTTAGTAGTGCGATGCCATGCCAATAGTTCATCATAGTCTTGAAAACAAGCTTTTCCGGTATACGGTTGGCTACAGATGTAATAAGCGATTCAACTTTTTTCAGATCAGCATCAGCTATGGCTGTTTCCATTTGCCGCAACTCGGTATAGGCCAGGATAAAGCGGGAATTCCAAACCAAGGCGAATACCACGATGACCGCTAGGGCAAAAGATGCTGCTTTCACCCAGAGGGGAAAGGGACGGTTGCGGAAAAATTCCTCACACACCCCGCATACGGGAAGCGAGGCCATCAACGGCAAGTCCTGATCCCCTGCGTCGGCCCCACACTTGAAGCAAATCGTAGTATCGATGTTATTGTTTGGTATTCCCGCAAAAGATGCGTCTGCACACTCTCCGCACAGATTACGGCCCTCAACGGAGAATGATTTGTTCATCGGGACCGACTGCCCACACTCTTCGCATACACAATGCCTCATCACGCCTCCTTTCTTAGCATCACACCTCATATGTGTTAACTACAAGTGAAAAATAATCCAGTTGTTACTTCATTCCCACTCTTGACAACAGAGGGACTAATTCATTTTCCGATAGTATTAGTTGATTATGTCAAACCACTTTCCAAATGTCAAGCGGCTTTTTTGCCTTGTGACCGCAGTTTCGTAATATTGCACATGTATTTTTCAGGGAGATGGACGCAATATAGGACAATTGTATCTGTTGTTTATTAGGCATGGTGTAAGAAATAAAAAAATTATCTGCCGTTTTCCAGCTTCTTTTCCTGAATTGCACCGTGTTTAATAAACACTTGTATAAGTTCGGCAGGCGCTTTTTGGGCAAGGGCCACATCGAGAACGGTTTGTCCATTCTGATCTTTTGCGTTGACATCCGCACCTTGTTCTAGCAAGAACCCAGCATGTACAATCATTCTCTCCGTGATTTCCTCTGGACTGCCCACCCAATTGCCATGAGAGAGATATGAGGCAAGCCAATGCAACGATGTTTGACCTTCTTTGTCAGATTCTCCCCAATTAAACGGCTGAGCGCGAAGATATTCGATTGCTTCCTGGGCGTTTTTGCGCACGGCATAATCCAGCACGCTTTCTTTATAATACTGTGATCGGATGTGCAGATCAGCCCCGGCATGTACAAGTGCTTTAAGCAAGTCCAGCGAGCCGTTATGATACATGACAGCGAAGTGTAAGGCAGGTTCTCCGATCGGGCAGCCCAAAGAGTCAATGTACTCATCACCAAATGCAGGCATATACCAATGTGTTTTACGGAACAATTCCACTAATTCCAAAACGGTAGGTGATTTAATCGGAGGTGATTGCCGTTCTACATTGCTTTGTTGTATGTCTGAAAGTGCGCTGTCCATGATTTTGCGGAGTGTAATGTCGGATTCATTGTCCAGGGCAACCGCGATCCGTAACATATACGAGATGGCTGGCTGCAGCACGTCCGCCTCGAATTTTGGTTTCATCCATGATAGGCCGCCATCCACACTGCGATACACATACCGGCCCGGCTCTGTATTATCATCCGCTTTAAGCAACCGTCGGACATGCAGTTCAAGTTCACCATTTTGATAATCATAGATGTAATTAAAAGAGTATGGCTCACTCGGAAGGCTGGGAAGACTTCCCGCGATCCAAACCTGTTCCTTATTCAGGTGTGCAATAATCCACGTTGTGCCCTCTTTCTGATTTGCTTGTTGAAGGATTCCAAAACTGCTCCAATTCCAAGCCTGCCATTGATACCCAGCGTAGGGAAGCTTGATGAGTAGAGGAGGTTTCCTTTCATCTTTGCATCCCCATTCTAAGATATAGGGAAATTGTGGTTCACCTTTTGTCGTACCTTCCGAGATCTCCAGGAAAGTCTTCTGACTCTTGGTTGGAACCTTGGCTTTGCGCAGTAGATCTCCATCAAAGGCCAAGCTAACCGCACCTGGTAGTTGGTTTGAGTTAGGTTTAGCCGGAATTGTTTGGAAATGCTCCTGAAGTTTTTTAAAACTTAACGATGTGAATTCCTGAATGGACTCAGTGAGAAGTATGGTGTCAGCATCTTTGCGCTCTTTGAGTATATTCATACGCCCGTGAATGCTTATCGGTTTATCCCATGTGGCGCCCCAATCATGCGTTCTGAAAAGATCAAGTCCACGGCAGTTGTCACAACATTCCTCGGGATTGCATATACGGCACCGTCCATCATTCTCATCATCCCAGCCTACCACCATTACCCCATGCCCATCAGGGGCCATACGAAAAGTACCATAAGCATCCAAACGGTTATAAAAATCCACCTTGGATAATGTTATCCAAGTCCAGCCGCCATCAGCGCTATACAGAATTAATGCATTACCGCCAGGATCTCCACAATTAAAAGATAGGATGGCCCAAATTTTGGAACGATCCGGCGTAGTCCAGACATCGTCCCAGTTCCAACTATAGAGTTTGGTTTCTACACTCCACCATTCTTTGCCGGATGATGTCAATATAACGGGATAGTTTTTACATGGATGATCTCTTCCCGCATCCTCGCGCGATGTAAAAATTAGTGCCGGGGAATTCGATGTGGCTTTGAGCGCATCGTAGGAAGGGTAAAGCCCTGAATAACCGCATTCTTTCAACGGCTTTCGGGGATATTCGAAATACTCGCGGAGTTTCAGTTCGGCCTGCTGTGCGGTGATTTCATTAGCGGCAGCGGAGGCATTAGATACAGCCATTAGGAGAATCAAGAAGCCTAATCCGCACATGAGTATCCCCTTCTTACCCAAGAAAATACGTCTGGAATTACCATGATTGAATAACGGCGTTCTACACACTGAGTTTGCCATTCGTTTGTTTATGCTGCTTGTATTTGTTGCCCTTCGCGGCGGGCAATTTCAATGATAGCGCTGGAAGTGTCATCTTTCCATTGTTGAAGGCCGCAAGCGACTGGCTCGATGCGGCTGTCAACTCGTGCGGCAATGCGCCACAATAAATTGATATCTTCACGCTGTTTTTGATCATCAAAATGCGGGGAAACTACAATGAGATCAATATCACTCCATGGGTGTGTATTGCCTAGCGCTTGTGAACCGAATAGAATGACAAACGATACTGGTATGCCGGCGTTTTCCACAGCCTGCATATATCGTTTGATGCTCTCTATAACTTCGCGTTCAGCCACATTATTTATCATGAATCCATGATATCGCTTTTACAGAAAAAGAATCAATGCCAAGCGGCGTACTCTAGGATACCACGGGCTTCTGCAATGAGAGAATCAACTGCGAAATAGCGCTTTTCTCAAAAACCAACATATACTGGTATATTACTGGATTTTCTTGGCCGAATCGTTGCTTTTTCATTTGTACAGAGGAGAAAATGGCTTATTTCACAAATGCCTTCAACTATGTCGTTCGATACCCGTGAAATGCATTCGCCGTGGCGCCGGTCCAATGGCCGTTGACAACAGGATTTCTTCCGGCCCGCTCTTGAAACCAGTGCAAGGGCGAGTTCATACTCAATAAACCGTTGGTTGCGCCCTTCGGGTGAAAGTGTATTCGGGAACTGGGTGAATGGCTGCGCAGAAGGAGTTGTATGCTATATGAAGCAATGGCAGAAAAGGATTTTTTGGACGGTCTGGATCACCTATTTCGCCTACTACCTGTGCCGTTACAACATGCCGATGGCAAAAACGCGGTTATGTGAAACGTTTCAGTGGGACACGGCACAATTTGGCATGATTCTATCCGCACTGACCGTGGCATATGCCGTAGGACAATTCGTGAGTGGACAACTGGCGGATCGTTTCGGGGCGAGGTTAATGGCAAGCATGGGCGTGGCCGGGTCGGTTGCTATGAATCTCCTTATTTTCGGCGTGCTCCTTGCCTCTATGTCGAAGAACACCATTTCTGAATCAGTCCTGTGGGTGCTTGTTGTCCTCTGGGGGGCGAACGGTTTTTTCCAAGCGATGGGGTGGCCTTCGATGGTACGCATCATGGCCCATTGGTTTCCCACAGAAACCCGGGGAAAAGTCATGGGCTTCTTGGGAACCTGCTACCAGTTGGGTGCGGCCTTCTCGTGGTTTCTCGCGCTATTCATTATTCGGGGGTATGCAGGCTCATGGGGGGGAGTGTGGCGTATTGTGTTTCTAGTGCCGGCGGTGTTATTCGCCGGCATAGGGTTGCTGTTCTTCTATTGTGTGCGAAACGCCCCGGAGGATGTGGGATTGCCGCCGGTGGATTCCGAAGAGGACGCCTCGTTAACGGACCGCGCCGCGGCAAAGAAAACACTCAGCCGGAACATCCTGCGAACATTAACAAATCCTTATCTGTGGATTGTGGCAGGCGCATTTTTCCTCCTCGACGTAAATAGGTATGGCTTTGTAAATTGGCTGCCCGCCTACTTGGATGCGCGGCAAGTTTCCATGGGGGTGAGTGGTTTTGGGATTTCAGACGTTATATCCCGGCTCATTCATCCGCTGGCGGGCGCTTTGGGCGCGATTGTGGCCGGTTGGGCCACAGACCGCTTTTTCAGCGGGCGCCGCGCGCCGGTGATTGCAATTTTACTGGCGCTATTGGGCGGTTTTTCGATCATTTTCCCATATCTGCCCTACACGCATACATGGTTGTTGATTTTGGTTCTTGCCCTTGTCGGATTCTGCACGTATGGTCCGCATATATTGATGGTTGGACACGCAGCGCAGGATTTTGGAAAAAAATCAGGGGCCGCAGGCGCAGCCGGTTTTATCGACGGCATGGGCTACATCGGGGCAAGTCTTGCCGGTTACGGCGCTGGCGCGATCATAAAAGCGTTTGGATATGAAGTGAACTTCGTTATTTTCGGCTTTGCTGCAATCATTGGGGCACTGTTGATTTGTGTTCTATGGAAAAAACGTCCGGAAATGAATGCCGCGCAGATACAACGCACGGAAACGAACGTATAAAAGGCATAAGGAACATTGAACAATACCAGACAATTTGACAACCGGTGAAAGGTAAGATATGGATTCGCGAATGCGCGTGGCAAAAACCCTGGAACACACAGAGCCCGACCGGGTGCCCATCGACTTTTGGGCTGCTGCGGAGGTTACCGGGAGGCTTTTGAAACAATATGCGTTCTCCGAAAAAGAGGACTTGCTCCAACGCTTTAATGTGGATCTTCGTTACATAGACGGCCCCGTGTACATTGGTCCGGAACTCCTGGTGCGACCCGATGGCGCAAAAGAGGACCATTTCGGCGTTCCCCGCACCCGTGTGTCATATGGCGAAGGAGACCATGCCGGCGCATACAGTGAAGTAGCCGCTTTTCCCTTGGAACATGCAGCCTCGGTAGACGAAATCGAGCGATATCCAAAATGGCCGCGGGCTGAGTGGTTCGACTACGAACCGGTGCGCGAGCAGGCACGCCACGCGCGCGATCTTGGAAAGTGCGTGGTTTTCATGGGCGATCGCTTGAATCGTTGCGCCCAGCTTAAACCCGCAATGTACCTCCGGGGTGTTGAACAGATTCTCGTGGATTTGTACGTGAATCCGGACATCGCACGGGCGATATTCCGGCATATTACAGAATTCTATTGCGAATACCTGCGCCGCACTCTCGAAGCTGGAGAAGGCAACATCGACCTCGTGTTTACGGGGGATGATTTTGGCACCCAGCAAAATACCTTCATGTCCAACGAAATGTGGCGCGACATGCTGAGAGAAGGCTTCCGGCGATTCATCGAGATCGGTCACGCGTTTGGGTGTAAGGTTGCCCATCACACCTGCGGAAGCATCGCACGCCTTATTCCGGACTTCATTGAGTGCGGACTGGACATCCTCAATCCGTTGCAGCCCGATGTGCAAGGAATGGATTATGCATGGCTGAAAAAGGAGTATGGCCGTGACATTTCCTTTCATGGCGGCATGTCCATTCAAAAAACACTCCCTTACGGAAACGCTGATGACATACGCAAAGAAGTGAAGGATCGTATTGCCCGCCTGGCGGCAGGCGGGGGATATATCCTGTGCACCGCCCACAATATTCAAGCCGACACGCCCTTGGATAACATCAAAGCATTGTTCGACGCGTATACCGAATTTGGCACATATTGAAACACCCCCAAAAACTACAACAACAAATTATGGCATCAGGTCAATACCCCTATTTGCGCCGCAGAGCATAATAAAACGAGAGACCGTTTCAGTTGATTTCAGCGAACCATTTGTCTTTCAATGTTGGTTATGACATCATTCGTTATCTCCATGCTATTAAGCGCCACGGCCTGGCAGCATCCAGGTGGACTGGTGACAAGCCAGACGCTGCAGGAAGTTCGCCAGAAATTAGAGACGCAAACTTGGGCAAAAACGGTATGGGAGAATCAGAAAGCATCCGTTGAGAAATGGGTCACAGTGCCCATGGCGGAGTTACGAAAGGTCTTCCCGAAGAAACGGGGGAATGTATACCATAATTTTTCCTGTCCGGACTGCCGGTTGCGGTTGAAATTCGACCCATTTAACCCCACTGGGTTCGAATGTGGCACGTGCGGAAAGACGTTTACCCCAGAAACCGATGCGGGCATTTATCCGGCGGGAAATATTTATAACGGTACGATGTATGATGGCTGGATATGCCTGTTTTATCAGCAGGCGGCGGAAATAGCCGCCGATCTCGGTATTTTAGGGAATGTGGATAAGAATGAAGCTTACCTCTCACGGAGCCGTGAACTGCTGGAACTGTTTGCGGAAACGATTAAGACATTACCAACCGATCATGCCAATGATGGGGACAGTGTCCGGATTCTTACCTACAAGCGCGAAGGAGACAATAAAATCCTTTCGGACTTGGCAGTGGCATATGAATTGGTGCGCGGCGGGATGTCTCTGGAGTCAAGAAATCGGGTGGAGACGGATGCGCTAAAACGCATGCTTGACGACGGTATGCTGGAACCCATTTATAAATACGATCACAACAATGTCTACCAATGGTACCGGACGATCATCCAGGTGGCGGTGTGTCTCGAACGCGATGATCGCGTCGATTGGTGTATGGGGTATGGCGAGTTCACGCCGGAGAAATCTCCCGATCATCGAAGTCTTCGCCGTATCGCGGAAAAGAATTTCCTGCCGGACGGGGCCTATTGGGAACTATGCTCCGGGTATCATCTGTACCCGATGTTTGCGTTTTGTGAATTAGCCGTCCTGACCCGGAATATCTCCCAAATGGACCCGCAACGTTTTCCACCCTTGGAATATGATTGTACAAACCGTGAGAATTTTGCAGGAAAAACCATCAAAAATGCCTTGGAATGGTTTGTGTCCATGGCCATGCCCGACCGGACGATGCCCGTGATCGGAGACTCCATGTGGCCGCGTTCAGGCATGGAAGAATACGTCAACACCTCGGAAATCGGATACCGCTATTTTAATGTATTGGCCGTGGGCGATTACGATTCCATGCGGACAAAGCGTTCGTGGACCGGCCTGCTGTATGGCGCACCTGAGATAAAGAAAGAAAAAACACAATTTACGAGTTCTTATTTGTCGTGCGGCTGGGTTTCCTTGCGCAATGAATGGAAGGACAACCGGCTTTGGGTGGGGTTAAATGCCACGAAACCCGGCGGGGGCCATCAACATGCCGACCGGCTGGGATTAACCCTGTACAACCACGGGCAGTTATTAGCCCTGGAGAAGGGCACTCCTTACAACGAGAACGTCACGCGGGAACTGGGAACCTTCACCCAGTCGCACAGTACCGTGGTGATCGATAAACAATCGCAAAAACAAGGTGAGGCATTGAAAGGGGACGAAATACCAATTGTTGAAAACTTCTTTAGCGGAGAGCTGATGAAATTCGCTGAATTGCGTGTTGATCGCCTCTATCCTCAGACAAACGTGTACCGGCGCTCTGTCGTGGTAGTGGAAGATATTGCAATTGACTGTTTTGAAGTGCGGGGAGGTGAATGCAAGGACTGGCTGGTGCAGCATGCAGGTGCTTCGCCTGAATTCTCGATGGAAATGACTACTGGCGCCTTTGACCCCGCGGATTGGCTCTACCACGGAAATCCACAGGTGCGCCAAGGTTCAGGAGAGCACGATTGGAGCGTTAAATGGAGAGTGGGGGAAGTGACATCACGTTTGACGATGATTGGTGCTCCCGGTACAGAGGTTTATGGGCTTGAAACTTTCCCTATTGATAACGCAGTGATTACAAAAGACCATCCACCCTGCCAGACCTTATGCGTGCGGCGAAATGCCGATGGATGTTTTCTGGCCGTATGGGATGCTTACTCTGACACTCCCAATCTTCAATCGGTGACCCCGGTTCCGGGACAGAATGCCTTAGTACTAAAAACACACACCAACACTTACTGCATCAAATTCGGAACAGGAAAAGTATCTTTCCCAGACTCTGTGATCTTGGACAGCGATGGACCAGTATCGCTATTGAGAAGTCGAAATGTACTTGCATTTTCCGGCGGGACACACGCAGAAATTACTACCCCTGAAGGAAATTTGCATCTAAGTCTGAATTTGCCCGGTGGGGCGGAAATTGATTGGTCTGGCGATAATGCAGAAAAGAGCGCAGCATGCCCTATCCAATATCATACCTACGGTGGAATTGATCACCCTCGCGATGCTTCACAGTATGAAATTACTTTTACTGGGAATTTATATCCGGCCGGCAAATAAGCAGGTTACCCAGCAAGTATCACGTTGCGCATATCTTCTTTCTGAGCACTGTCCATACTCCGATTAGTGTAATCAAACCAGCTATTACACATAGACCGGAAAGGCCTGCAACTGGAACGCTCTTGGTGACGGTCAGTTCCGTGGATGCGCTTTGTGCATCGGTGTTGGCATCGCTTACTTCGACGGTGTAGGCGCCTGAATCGGCCTGTGCAAGATTAGACTTCGTATACGAGGCATCGTTGGCGTCGAAAATAATTTCTTCAATGCCTTCGAGGGGGATTCTTTTCCAGGAGTAAAGCAGCGGTTCATACCCGCCTGTGGTTTCTACCGTGAAGGTATGGCTGCTGCCTGCAGGTTTGGAGCCGCCCTCGGGGGCCTGTGTAATCACCAGGTGGTCCCGGACTTGGATGGACACATGGTCGGTTTCATGGGTTTCGCCATCATACGACGCTTCGCACCAGTATACACCCTCATTTCCCGGTACAAGACCAGGTACGTCCCAGGTTTGGGTGGCAGGCCCAGGTTGCACCGCCTTTGAACCGTCCTCCCATCTCCATTGATAGGTAATTGTATTTGCGCCGCAGTTGGGGGATGCGAGAAGTAAAAGATGGTCGAGGGTATACTTCTGAGCGTCGGCGGGCTGCGGCGTGAAGTAGGGGACGTGCCAGTTAAAGATGCTGCAGGCAGGAGAGGCGCCGCCCGAATAATGATTGCCCCCAAGATCCGTGACGTCCGTGCCGATCAGAATGTCCAGCATCCCATCGGCATCCGGTTGGGTCAGTGCAATCGTCACCGTGTATACCGGGTCCACACCGGTAACTTCCACGGCGCCTGCCTCGGCCCCCATCAGTATCAGACTTCCCATGAAAAAGCGGGGAGTCACGTCACTTGCATCAAAGGTGGGGGTTACCGCTTCGGTAAATACGACGGAAAACACAATATCGTTCGCTCCCGTAGGTGAAGGTGAGACCACCTCAAGCGCCGCCAATGGGGCGTCACTGTAAAACATTCGATGGAACTGTGTGCATGCGGTATTCAGGTTGCCCGCGGGGTCTAGTGCCACTTCGGCGGCAATGTCGGCGGTCACCAACCCTTCCTCGATGGGCACCAAATCGAAAACATAGTGCGAAGCGTCCACCAATTGGAAGTTATTCACCAAAGCGTTGCCGGGCACAATATCTGCGGATGTAAACCCAGTCACATTTTCGGTAAAGGCTACTGCAACGTGGATCGGAGCAACGGTGGCCGGATCGGGCGCGGTGGAACTCATGGCAACGTCCGGCGCCACACTATCGTAGCTTCGGCTTAACGCTTCGCAAAGCGTATTGGGGTTGCCGGCCGCATCGTGTGCGACATCGGCGGCGATATCCGCGGTTACAAGTCCTTGACCAGTGGGGGATAGATCAAATGTATAGGTAGAGGCATCCACACTTTGGAAGTTCTCTATCGATGCATTGACTGGCACGATATCTGGCGCATCAAACCCGGACACGTTTTCTGTAAATTGCACGGTAACTGGGATAATGGAAAGGTTTGTTGGGTCTGGTGCGCTGGAGGTCATGGTAACGTTCGGAGAGATACTGTCATACGTCCGGATGAACTGTGCACATGCCGTATTCAGGTTGCCAACAAGGTCGTGTGCCACTTCGGCGGCGATATCGGCGGTAACAACACCTTGATCCGCGGGTATCAGATCAAAGGTATAGTGCGCGGCATCCACGGTTTGAAAATTATCCACAGTGCCATTGCCGGGCACGATATCCGACGCGTCAAATCCCGATACATCTTCTGTAAACGTCACCGTAACGGGGATACCCGGTTGGTTTGTTGGGTCTGGAATGGTGGAAGACATGGCCACATCTGGCGAAGCGCTGTCAAACACGCGGCTGAATTGAAGACATACCGTGTTTGGATTCCCGGCAGCATCGTGTGCAACACCTGCCGCGATATCAGCAGTTACGGAACCTTGTCCCGTAGGCGTCAACTCAAACGTGTACTGCGCGGCGTCTACGGTCTGGAAATTATCAACGGACGCATTGCCGGGGACAATATCCAGAGCGTCAAATCCTGACACGTCTTCCGTGAAGGTTACCGATATCAAGATCGGTGAGATGTTTGTTGGGTCCGGCACGGTGGATGTCATTGTAACGTCAGGGGGTGCGTTATCATAAGCGACACGGAATTGTACACACTCTGTATTTGGATTACCTGCGGCATCGTGTGCAACGCCTGCCGCGATATCCGCCGTTACCGTAGTTCCGCCTGTAGGCAACAGATCAAAGGTGTAGTGGGCTGCATCCACCGTCTGGAAGTTGTCCACGGTGGCATTGCCCGGCTCTATATCCAGAGCATCAAATCCCGACACATCTTCGGTGAAAGTGACCGTTATGGGAATCGTTGAAAGGTTCGTTGGGTCGGAGGCGGTAGATGCCATGGCAACATCCGGGGATACGCTATCAAACGTTCGGACAAATTGTGCGCATTGGGTGTTCAGATTTCCAGCAGTATCCAGCGCTGCATCTGCGGCAATATCCGCGGTGACCGAGCCTTGGCCGGAGGGAAGCAGATCAAAGGTATAGTGTGCATCGTCCACGGTCTGGAAGTTGTCCACGGTGGCATTGCCCGGCACGATATCCAAGGCGTCAAATCCACTCACATTTTCCGTAAATGTTACGGTTACGGGAATCGGCGAGGTATTGGTTGGATTGGGCGCACCCGATGTCATCGTCACGTCCGGCCTAACCGTGTCATACGTCCGGCTGAATTGCGCGGCGGCCCAGTTGAGATTATTCGCGCTGTCCTTGGCCACACCTTCGGGAATATCCGCCGTGACCAGTCCCTGCCCGGCGGGCGTAAGATCAAAGGTATAATGCGCGCCGTCCACGGCTTGGAAATTATCCACGGTGGCATTCCCCGGCGCGATATCCGTGGCAATGAAACCGGTTACGTCCGCATCAAATGTGACGCTGACCGGAATCGGTGTCGTCTGAGTATATTCAGGTATAGTCGATGTCATCGTCACATTTGGCCGTATGGAGTTGAATAACCGGCTGAATGCCGCGCTGGTGTTCCCATTGCCTGCCGCATCATGAGCGATCCCAGCCGCCAAATTAGCGGTTACAACGCCTTGATCGGCAGGGGTGAGTTCAAAGGTATAATGCGCGCCGTCCACGGTTTGGAAATTATCTACGGTGGCATTGCCCGGCACGATATCCAATGCATCAAAACCTGTCACATTTTCTGTAAACGTCACGGTAACCGGAATTGGGGAGGAATTGGTCGGATCGGGTTCCGTGGAGGTCATTGTGACATTGGGCGAAACAGTATCATACACTCTTCCGAACTGTGTGCAGGCCGTGTTAGAATTGCCGGCAATGTCTTGCGCAACCCCTGCGGCAATATTGGCCGTTACTGCCCCTTGACCGGCAGGCGTCAAGTCAAATGTGTAGTGGGCGGCATCAACCACCTGGAAGTTATTCACCGCGCCATTGCCCGGTACGATGTCGAGTGCCTCAAAACCGCTCACATTTTCCGTAAACGTCACGGTTACGGGAATGGGGGAGAGGTTCGTTGGATCGGGCCTGCTTGATGTCATCGTAACGCCTGGTAACGTAGCATCTTGAGAGGAAAATACGATGTTGGACCATGCGCTGGTTACGGATGCGGTTACATTGCGCGCCCTGACGTGATAATAATAGGTCTCGCCATCCGACAATCCATTGAAGGTATGGGAAAGCCCCGCAATCCATCCGCTATTGCCATCCGGGGAAACCAAGGTATTGTCTGTGTCATATTCTATGTAATAGGCACTCGCGCCGGGGACACTTGACCAACTCAGCGTATTGGAGGTTCCGGGCGTATACGCCGGTTCGGCAGCAAGGACAGGCGCGGTGAGGCCGATCACTACAGCATAATCTTCGACTTCGCCATTTACGGTCAATCCCGTGGGTGTCAATCCTCCTGCCGCACTCAGACGGAAACGGGCAAATGTCTTTGATGTGGCCTGTGCGGTTGCGGGCACGCTAATCGACAACGCATTGGACCCGGCAACAACACTTTGACTGTTAAATACCTGTTCCCCGGAATCAATCCAATCGCCGTCCCCATTGAAATCGATCCAGGCATCGAGCATGCCGGAGGCGGATGCCGTAACCTGGATTCCGGCGGTCTGGCCGACCCGCAGAGGCGATGTAAAGACAACACCGTCCTCGTCATCGATTCCAGTGTTGTCATCGCCCAACGCATCTGTTTGAGGCTGTCCGTCACTCTCCGCATCGATTGACGAGCCCAAATATAAAGAGCCGGTTATGTGGCGCGCGCCATTGCTGGCGAGCAGCGTTGCATAAGGAGCGGGCGCATCACCGTAGTCGGTGGGAATCGCAATCGTATAACTCCAGATCGTTGGCCGGGGGCTCAGGTCAGCGCCGTGAACATCCTGAATGTCGCCCACATCGGGGGCCAGACTGATATTCAATACCCCGCTCATCAGCCCTGACAGGGGGAATCGCCAGGTGGTGCCACTTGGATTTGTTGGAGCGGATACAATGGCGCTTCCAGCGGCCGTGCCGCTCAGCACCATGTCCGTTGCGTCAACCCCCACTACCGTTTCGGAGAAAGTAACGTCGACATTCACGCTCGTGCTCGATAGGGTGGCGCCTGCCGCGGGATTCACTCCCGTAACAGTCGGCGGATTGTTCACTACATTGAAAATATTACTGTCACCAATGTGGCCGCTGCCGTCATCCGCGCGGAGCAACATTCCCGTCGCTGTCGCTAAAACGGTAATGTTCCCGGTCCATACCCCGCTAACAAAACTTCCGGATACGGTAGGAGTGATGGGTACCGGCGTATAGGTTGTACCACCGAGCCGTATATTGGGCACATACGTGCGCAGTGTGACGGATGGCGTTGTGCCGGACCATGTCAACGGATCTCCATAACCACTGTCGGTTTGCAGGTAGATTGTACGATTCCCGCCAGGCGTCGAATACCTGCATCGGCCATTGGTTGTATAGGAGGCATTGTTGAAGCTGAAGTCGACCATAAGATTGTTCGTGCCATCGTAATAAAACGGCGTTGTGAATGTGAATGTTACCCAGCCGGTGGTGGAAACGGTTTGATTGGCTTGGTAAACCTTCGTCCATCCGGATCCCTCCCAACTTGCAGTGGCGTAGGCGCTCAGGGCTGTATGCTTCATGCGAATGGTCCAGAAATTCATCGTTTGACCCGGAGTCGTGGAAACATACAGGGATAACGACGTGATTTTTCTCGCTCCGCCGATTTCGCTCGCCAAATAAATCACCTGGGTCCGTTCATCGTGATAATACGTGCCCATCGGGAAAACCCCCGTGGCGGTTCCCGTGCCAATCGTGATCTCGGAATTGCTGGGAATCAGCCCGCTGAGATTCACCGTTCCGGTGAAGCCCGTATACGGCTGACCAATCGAATTCAGCGCTGTCACGGTAACCCCAAAAGGCATATCGAGATACTGAGGCGAAGACACGGTAGACCAACCGAAGGTTTGAAGTGCGGGTGGGGGAAGAGACGCTACCGCCGCGTCCAAGTTGATCCGTGGTTTCGTGATAGCCACTTTCGGGTCCGTGATATTCACGCCAGTCGAGGTCAAGGTGTTACGGACCTCGGTTACGGTGAGATATCTGCCAATTAAAGAAAGGGCCGCGGATTGAAGACAGGCAACCGCCCCCGCGGCATACGGGCAGGCCGCTGAAGTGCCGCCAAACGAGGCATAATAGTCCCCGGTGCTATAGCCGGTTGAACCGGTGATATCCGTCGTATAACACCGATTCGAGGGGGCAAGAAGCGTAAGGAAAGACGCGGTATTAGAGTAGGATGTGACGCGGTCGGGAGCAGTCGCGTCCGTGGCATAATAATTGGTGGAACATCCGGTATCATACGTTTTGGGAGCGCAAGATCCCGCATCCACGCAGGGTAAGTAGGTGCCAAAACTCGCGTCGTACACCGCACCAACGGAAATTACACTTGATATGGCGGCCGGCCAGCCCATGGAATCGCAAAATCCATCGTTCCCGGATGAAGCGAGTACCGTGATCCCGGCGGCTACCGCATTATTGGCGGCTGTGGTCATACCGGGCGATGCGGCATCGCCTGCGGCGTTGCTGTAGTACCGGCCTCCGCCAAAGCTCGTGCTGATCACCATGATCGGATACGATGCATTGTCATTTTGGTGCGTTACGCACCAGTCCCAGGCAGAAACCATTGCTGCGCTTGAGGCAGAGCCTGTTGTGCCTTGAGAAATTTTCACTGCGTACAGTTTCGCGTTATAGGCCACACCGCCTATGTAATCACTTACGGTGCCAAGGTCGCCTGCCGCAATTCCGGCACAACAGGTCCCGTGGGCTTGTGCATTTGGAATGGGATTCGAATCGCCGTCGCCAAAATCGTAGCCGCCAAGAACCTTGCTATTGGGAAACCCGCCGCCGCCAAGTCGAACATGCGTATAATCGATTCCGGTATCACACACGGCAATGGCCATGCCGGAGCCATTATAAGAAGTTCGAACGGTTGCCGCGTTCATTAATGCAATCCCTTGCGCCAAATGGGCCTGTAACATGCGAACAGGTTCCACAAATTTTACGGAAGGATGGGCAAGAAGTTTTCGAAGCCCCGCTTCATTTACCATCCCGGTAAACCCGGCAAAATTCTCAAAACGATAGCGCTCGTTAAACTCAGAAGGAGTCAATTGGGACAGCACACCCTCTTCCATGGCATTATTTTTTTCACGGACTTCGCGCAGGTATTGGGCTGTGCTTTTGTCTTTATCCCGCGGGGGAATATCGGGTTGTGAAAGGGTCACGATGATTTCGGTCTGGGGATTCGTTTTTAACGCCGTGAAGACTTCGTTTGCCAAAGCATCCCTGTCGAAAGGTATGGTGGAGAGTGTGACCTGGGCAGGGCTTGCGTATCCGGCGGTTGCTGCTGGAGACGCCAGAAGCAGCATGATGCCCCCCACCAGTAGTATGTTGATAATCCTCAATATAGAAACACTAGTATACATCATCATTCTCCGCGTGGCGTGCATAGAAAGGTTGGCCGCACATAAACACAAAATGCTTATACTCCATCCCCATCTAAGCATACTTTCATGTACCTGCTTTGTAGATCCCGGCCGTCCCGCAGAACAATTCTCTGTTCCCCATCGGGGCGAACGGGATATCGTTGATCACTGTCAATTTCCCTCGGCATGGTCAGTGTGCCACAAAAAGGCTGAAAGATGCAAGGATCGTTGTCTTTTTAGAGGTTGTATTTCCCATGCTATGGCCGTACAATAGATTCCATGTTCACAGGGTGTGATGGACGAAGGGTGGCGGCCAGGTTTGACCGCCTGAATTGGAAACGGTACTTGCGTTGAATATGATAAGGGAGAGAGAAAGAGCAGTTTCCGGAATGCGGGGAAGACGTGTCTTCGCGTATGAGGGAAACCGCCATGGGTCAAATATCAAGGGCAGGAATAAATAGGAGGTGTTTCTATGGAAGGGACGTTTTACGTATGTTGTCAGCGGGCATGTGCGCGGCGCAGTGTGGACACCAGCCGAATCGCGGACTATTTCCTTCGTAACGGATTGACTCCCGTTCCGGAGGCGAAAATGGCCGATATCATCCTCATTTATACGTGCGGCTGTTTCGCTAAAGCGGAAGACATGACAATGCGCACGGTTGCCAAATTAAAACGGGAAAAATCGGATGGGGCGCGTTTCATCGTAACTGGCTGCCTCACAAAAATTCATCCTGAAGCACTGTGTGGAGATTACACCGTGCTGAAACCGGAAGAATTAACGGCACTGGATGAGATCATTGGAGCCAAGATCCCCTTTGCCGATACACCGGCCGCCAACCGGGTGGTAAACGTAAATAACCTCCTCCCAATTCCCTTGAAAAAGCAGATCCGCGACCACTGGCAGTTTAATTTGTATGCAATCCTGCGGGGCTTTCAGGTCCTGTACAGGAATTATTTTTATTCGGATCGATATGCAAATGCATGGCTGATCAAAGTCTCTGAGGGGTGCATGAACAAATGCAGCTATTGCGTGATTCGGAAGGCGGGCGGGCCCTTGCGGAGCAAGCCCGTGGAAGCCATTTTACAAGAATTCCGAAATGGTCTGGAGCAAGGGTTTAAGGAGTTTGTGCTTATTCCACACGATCTCGGCTGCTATGGATTTGACCTGAAAACCGACGTCATCGAATTATTGGAAAAATTGTTTGCCATCGAAGGGGATTATCTGGTGGAATTGCCCGATGTCAATCCTCGATGGCTGATTAAATATTATGATCAATTTACCGCGATTTTTCAGAAATATGGGCATAAAGTCTCTCGAATTGTCATCCCGTTTCAATCAGGAAGCGACAGAGTCCTGGAAAAGATGAACCGGAAATATACCGCGGAGGAAGCCGCCGCATGCATTAAGGGCCTGCGCGCATTGGTCCCAAACTTGGTCATCGAAACACACATTATGATTGGATTCCCTGGCGAGACCGAAGAAGACTTCGAACAATCCAAAAACCTTGTAAAAAGCCTGAATATCAACACGGTCGTTCTCTATGACTATGAGGATATGTATGGAACGGAGTCGGCCGCCATGACCAACAAAGTCCCCTCAAAGGTTATTTTCCGCAGAAAACGGGAGCTGCAGCGGGAGATCAAGTACAATCTCGGATCAGGGGTTTCGGACAAAGCATGGGTAGCCCCAAAGAAATTACCGGCGGCGTGTCTTGGCAAAGCGGTGGTTTCACCTTCCCCAGGTGCGGAAACAAAAACACAAGTTTCCAAGGCAAGTGTGTGATACTTATTTCGATCCGTTACTTGTGGTTTCCAACGAGCGAAGCTATTGGAATTACGGCCATTTCGGCGCTGTTCAGATTGCGCCCGCGCCCGCCATCGTTGGAATACGCCACATAGAGATGCCCTTCGTGTTCCACCGCATACGGATAGGAAAGGGCTGTCCCCACAATCGATTCGCCGGGGCCTTGCGGGAAAATATCATCGCGGATTCGATAGAGTTGCGAAAAGAGATTCTCCCCTGGTTTGCTGACGGCAAGGGTGAGTGGATGACGCGCCCGTCCATGATCCCGCACAAAGGTTCCCACCACATACCGCTGGCCCGTGCTGAGATGACCTGCGAATGCTTTAGTGCAGGGCATAGGCAGATTAGAGCGTTGAAGTTCAGTCCACCTTCGCCCAAAATCGCGGCTGGTGGACACCAGCGCAGTATCGTGATCCCAACCCCCGCGAACAATGGCCACAATCTCCTCAGATTCCACTAAAATAGTGGTTTCTCCCCAAATCTCGCGAAACCGGTCCGGCACAGGAAGCGCGACCGTGTCCCAATGGCTAAAATCATTCCCGCGGCTGATGGCCACGGCAGGGTACGCGTGCTTGGGACCATCCGGGATTCGCGCCCCGGCCATAATCCAATTTCCGTCATTCATTCGGATCGGACGGTCGCACGGCCAGAAACCTTGCGCCGCGATACCCGTCGATTCCCATGCAAGAGAGACATCTTCTTGCGATATTGGTTCTGTCATCAGCAGAAAAGCTTCAGTGCGCAAATCGGCATAGCCCGCGCCGAACCGGCCAAGAAATGCCCACAATTTTCCGTCATGAGAAAGGAAAACGCCATGACTGCGCCCTTCGGTCTCGGTATGATCCGCCAACATCCATACCGGACTCCAAGTGACGCCGCCGTCCAGGCTATGCCGCCCCTGCGCCACTTCCGTGGGGGTATTCTCGTCCTTTTTGTTGTGTCCCCAAAAAGAAAACAACATGTTTTTATGCCAAACCAGGGCGAGGCCATGCAGCCAATTGAAGCCATCCACCTCCATCTCACGTTTTTTGATCACGGAAAAGCGGACGTCCTTAAGCAGGGGTGCTTCCGAAGCGCTTGGCGCCGGATGGGAAGGGGCCCATAGCTGAAATAACGCATCGTCGTCCGCAGTTGCCCCCTTCTGGAAATGAAAGAAACTGAGGATAAGGAAACACACGCCAAAAACGTTGCTTTGCCTTTTATGCCAAATCATACGAACCCTTTCGGTTTGTCGATAGGCGCTCACTCCAGGCAATTGATGAGTTGACCAAATCCTATTGCCGTCCAACCAATAATTAACCATCCGAAGGGAATAAACAGATAGGCGGCCAGCTTGCGCCGGGTTACGGCAAGAAACAGGAGTAGGGCGAGCAACACGGAAAAAATCAGCGCTAACGTCAGCGAGAAGAATTCCCCCGCATTTGGAAAAGAAAATAGACGTGCAACCTGCGTGGCCCACGGTCCAAAGGGGAGGGATACGACAAACGCCGAGCAACTGCGCAATGGCAAAAACTGCGGGATGTGTATCGTTGCAATCACCAAACACGGTGCTGCGACAATGACCGGAGCCAGCCAAATCCCCAGGAAGTACTTGATCGCTGCGATATCAGAGCGTTGTAACCGCCGTGCCATGAACGGAATCGCTGCAGCCATCAATAAAAAAGGGGTTGAAAACATGAGGCCTGTTCTGTGAATGCCGGATTTAAAGAGAACCAAAAATAGCATGCCTGCGAATAGAAGCAATGCCAACCCAAAACAAACCCATACCCCGTGTGTGTCGCGTTCGAGGAGCGCCATCACTATTCCACTGAGTCCTGCGGCAACAGCCCATAGGAAGAAGATACCGGAAAACTGGGTATTGCCCAAAAGGAGTATTGCGCCAAATAACGAGGCAGCCAATCCGGCGGCAACCGCACTTGCGCTGAGAGGAATTGTTTTGTTTGAAGAAATTGCTGTACGTTCAGATCCCGAACTCATCGCACCTTCTCCTCGGTTTGTCTCATAATGCGCCTATCACGCGGCATTCCTCTTTGGAGTATACCGCTAAACCGCATTCGTATGGTACTCTTTCACAACGCCCGTTGACGTATAATGACATATATCCGCATGGAGAGATCAATACCATGAAATGTGGAATACGTTTCATACTATGCAGTGGAGTTTTTATCCTTATGTCTTCCCTAAATGCATCCGCGGAAACGATTTCCAGTGCCGGTTGGACGAAAACGGTGGGGGGCTGGTTCGTGGGATTTCATTCTGATACGGCAACACTCGCTTGTAAACACACGGCCTGCGGTGCTGAAGTCTCGGGGAGTCTGTCGTTCCAGATGACGAATGAAGCGGGGAATGAAGAATCCTGGCAGGTGGTGCTGCCGCGCGATTCAATCACGGATCGGCTCGCATTGCTGGATCGCAGCGGCAATATTCAAGGGTATGTAACCTTTGGCGGTTTTGGGGATTCGCTGACAATTCAGGCTATTCACCGGTGTGCGCAAAATTATCGTGGTACGCTGAAATTTGATGCCTCCGCACGCCTTGGCGATCAGACCTTTGCCTGCCGTACACAACCGTTGCAGGGCGGACGTGTCGTGCAAATGGCGTCCGGAAACGCGGATAGCCGTCTGAATGATTCCTTGTTCGATTTGACAACGGATACCGCCCTCCGGTTCCGGGGAAATACCGTTAGTATCATGTCGCACCCGAAAGAGGATGGCCAAATTGAGTTCAAGGCCATGTGCACGGCGTCCATTCATGACCCGGCGCATTCTTCCATCGAACTGAAAATCACGCAACATTACTATCGGGATCACTATGTCCCCTATTACCGCCCGATCGACAAAAAGCGGTGTCCTGTTGCCCCCACAGGCTGGATGTCCTGGAACGTATATTTTGATACCGCAGGCGAGAAGGAAAATATTGAAGAGGCGCGTGTGGCGGCAAAATTTTTACAACCCTACGGCATGGACATTTTCTCTATCGAGTCATGGCAGGATAATTCCCCGGAATTGCCTGTTTCCAAATTTCATAACCTCACCTTACGCCAAGATCCGAATAAATTCCCCAGCGGAATGAAATGGCTGGCCGATGAGATTCGGAAACTAGGGTTCAAACCTGGCATCTGGACCGTTCCCTTTGGCACCGGCGATCAAACATTCTACGAAGCCCATAAGGAGTGGTTCTTACATGAACCCGACGGGAAGCCCATGCAGAACTGGTGCGGTTTGTATGTGCTGGACCCCTCGCAAGAGGCGGTGCGGAAGCACATGGAGGAAACACACCGGATCATGTCGCAGGAGTGGGGGTATGAGTACTTCAAGATAGATGGAATGTCGGGCCGTAATGCCGGCTATTCCGCCCACTTTTATGAGCGTTCAAACGTTCGCGCGGCCTTCAAGCAACCCTGTGAAGACCCATTTCGGCTCTGTGTCGAGGCATTGCGCCGCGGAATTGGTCCGGACCGGCTCTGGCTCGCGTGCCAAGGGCATTATACAGGGCCGGAAATCGGTTTTGCGGATGCCGGACGCATCGGCGCCGATATTGTCGCGCATCGCCGCCCGCCGGACTGGAATAATTACAGCAATCAGGCGCGCACCACGCTGAATCAACTATTCGTGAACAACATCATCTGGTATGGAGACCCCGACACCTTGCTGGTAGGCCCGGAAAATCCCCTGGAAACTGTCCGCCTCGCCGCAACGGTGGTGGCGCTTACCGGGCAAGCCATGTTCGCCGGCGACAAGCTTGGCGAACTACCGCCGGACCGCATGCGGCTTCTTCAGCAATGCCTGCCGGTGTGCGATATTCGCCCACTGGACTTGTTTCCAATTTTTGACATGCTGCCGGTATGGGATCTGAAGATTCAGCGTGCCTTCGGAACATGGGATGTGGTTTCTCTATTCAATTGGGACAGCAAAGAGAAAAACCTGCAAGTGCGGTTCGATGAACTGGGCCTGGACCCCTCTCAGTCGTATCTCGTCTACGACTGTTGGAATCGGGCATTACAGCCTGAGGTGCGGGACCAACTGGCTGCAACAGTACCCGCGCATGGCAACGCCCTGTTGGCGGTGTATCCCGATGCCGGACATCCTCAACTGGTGTATTCAGACCGCCACCTTGCCCAAGGCGGGATCGGCATTGAACAAATTCAATGGAGTGCTGACGCGAAAACCTTGTCAGGCATCGCGCACCTCGTCGGCAAGGATCCCACCGAACTGGTCATCGCTGTGCCGAACGGTTTTTGGTTTAACGCCGCGCATACCGGCGAAGGCGTCAAAAGCAACATTGCACAAGAAAATGGCCTAATCAACATGAAGCTGCAACGGAACGAGTCAGGCCCCGCCCACTGGGAACTTCAGTTCTGAGTGTCCCATACGGAAGAACTACTTCCCGGACGCGTGTCAAGCCGAACCAGATATACCGCGTTCCCGCTCATTTCAAACGAAATCGCGGGGTGCTCCGGCACTCGATACTTTCGCCAAGCCGGTACGTAATTTTCACCCCGATATTCACCATGCCCGCGATATAGGCGTCCGTTTCGGCAAACCGGTAGTACATCGGGTCATCGGCATCCGCTTCAAAAATCGGAACGATAAAATGAATGTCCACCTCGTTCAGTCCCGCGCAGTGACAATCGTGCAGCCGCGATGAAGGAAATCCCGCCTCTTTATGATAATTGGTAAGATCCGGACCGATTCCCCAATTCACCGGGCCATTGTTCACGCCATGAAATGCCTTGATCTTTCCCGCCGATTTGCCAAAATCGACGGCAAGGGGCGTTTGTGCATCTTCCACCGACCATCCCGCGCAAGCCAAGGCCATTGTCAACCCCACACACAACAACAAGCTCTTAACGGCATTCATTTTCTTTTTCCTCCTGAAAATAATAGATAACTCCAGCTATTTTTTCTTCCAATGCGCGATGCAGCCTTCCTGAACAATGCTTGCATCATACTTTGCGGACAACTTTTGCGCCACATGATCCAGGCTGGCATCCACCGCCGATTTTCCGCCAAGGGTTGCGCGCAGTTTTTCAGCCACGGAATCAAACCGCGCATCCGACGGCGCCCACTTTTGCCAGCCCCAAAGATTATGCCAGCCGTGCGCCGTGTCCCATGCAAGGTAGGCATCGAAGTAGGCATACAGCAACTGTTCACATGCCGCTTGGGGCGTTGTTGGCGAAACACCCAGCACCAACGCCTCCTGTGCCGCGCGAAGCCGCAATTGCAGCACCAGACTCTGGGCCACGATGCGGGAATCGGGGAAAAGCTTGCGCCCAAAAAGCCCGCCCCGGCCCAATTGGTCTTTTTGCAGCGCATCCGCAAGCCGGTCGGCCCATACCGCCACCTTGGAAGGGTCTGGTTCTTTCATGGCCAGGTAACACTCGGCCAGAAGTCGCTTTTGCGCCGGATAAATATACCCCGCCAGATCCAGCAGCACTTCCGCCTCCGTCCGATTGCGGCACTCCGCATCAAACATAACCGAGGTAAAGAAATACACATCAGGAAACTGGAGCAGCGGCGTTTGAACATTTCCCATCGCGCCCCCCAGTTGGGGGAACTTGTAGACTTGTTGTTCAAACGTGTCACGAATGCCGTCAATCTCCAGATTCGTTTTGGGATAGGAAGGCTCGAACTCGATAATACCGTAGGGGAGGAAAACGGCCTTTCCAAGAACACCTTCTTCCTGGCAGATCGGCAAAAACATGTGCTGATCAGCCGGAATGAACCCAAACTGCGAACAAATCAATTCCCACGGCTCCCTCAGCCCTTGCTTAATGCTTTGCACCGTGGTCCGTTGATGTTCCGCAAGACCCTCAACGCTCATGTCCTTGCGGCCCCACCCCCAAAGCATCCAGTTAATCAGTTTCGCGTCTTTTCCATGGATATTGTACTGATCGAGCAAGTCACGGAAGCCCTGTAAAACCTTGATATAGTCGCTTAGCGGACTCCCTGGACAGAACCCCGGATCGGAATCAATATTACACACGCCATCCGCATTATTGATGACGCGGTACATGGCTTCCCGCGACGTCATAATCGCCTGAAAATGTTCTGGATTCCCCGGATTCAAATCCTCCTGCGACGGCCGCCAGTAAGGGCGCAGCCTTGGGTCCGCCACGCCACATCGATCTTTCGCCACGCGGTTGGTGCATTGCATGATCCACACTTCCATCCCATGCTTCTGCTGCGCATAGTCCACCACCCGGCGGCATTCCTCAAGATACGCTTGATCCTCCGGCGAAAGCGGAACCGGCATAATCTCGATGAAAGGCCAGAGATAGAACAGGTTGATGCCCTGATAGGCCAGAATATCCAGGTAACGGTGCCAATCGTCTTCCCGCCAACTGCGGAACGAATACGGATAATTAAACGCCCACCCATTGAAATGAAGCCCGCGCTTGGAAAGTGCGGGCTTGCCCGACAAATCCAGATCCCCTGGCACAAACGCGGTCTGGCCATCGGTCTGGATGGCCTTCATCAAAACCCCCAGCGCCGCTTTCGTGCCGCTGGGCGCGGAGCCCGCCGCTACAACATACTTCACCTCGTTTCTCGATACGGCCTTTACCCAATACCCCGTTTCACCAAGCTTTTCACTGGAGAGGGTTTCAGGAAGGATTTCACCGGCGGCTTTTGTGCCCACTAGAATCCGTACGGGCGTCGAAATGCCCGGCGTGGTAACCACAGCGATCTCTTTGCCCGTCAAATCCTTGAGATAACCCGCCAAATCTTCCACCCCATATTCCACATATGAAGGCTGACTGGCGTCGGTTACAATCGCGGCATGATCAAGTGAAACCGTTTCCGCCGCGCCGCACCTGGACGCCGCCGCAAGCAAAACAACAAAACAACTATGCAGACAATACCGCAAAACCATCCTGCGCCCGAAAAGCAAAACCTCCATGCTGAATAAATCCTTTCAATCAAGTGGTGTGTCACCCGGGATGTTTCGCTATTCTTAATGAAATCAGCACAAAACTTCAAAGGAGTGCTATACTGAACCGGTTACATAACCTTCGGGAAAGGGAGCACGTCTCCATGGACCAGGAAACCAACCGCAATAGGGATTATGTGCGCATACGATTCTATGTGATCGCCGCCGTATTGGGATGGAGTGGCATTCTCGGCGGCTCGTTTCTATGGAACGTCTATCAAGGAAAACAGGAAATCCTCTCCATGGCACGGATACAGGCGCAGGTGGCGCACCAACGCGACGTCATCTATCGGCGATGGAACGCGGAATCCGGCGGCATATACGCCCCCGTCTCTCAAAAAATCACCCCCAATCCCTATCTGAAAATACCCAACCGCGATATTACCGACCAGACCGGCAGACCCTTGACGCTTGTGAATCCCGCCTATATGACCCGACAGGCCCATGAACTCGCCGAAAGCGCCTATGGCATCCATGGCCATATTACCAGCCTGAACCCCATCCGAAAGGAAAATGCCCCGGATCCATGGGAGACCAACGCCCTAAGGGCCTTTGAAAAGGGACAGAAGGAAGTCAGTGCGGTCGAAACCATGGGAAACGCCCAGTACATGCGCCTTATGCGTCCGCTCATGGTCGAAGATAGTTGTTTGAAATGCCATGCCAGCCAGGGATACAAGATCGGCGATGTCCGCGGAGGCATTAGCGTCGCCGTCCCCATGGAACCCCTGTGGACCCTGGAAAAGGCGCGGAAAATAAGACTCGCCGGGGGACACACCGTGATTTGGCTGGCCGGTATGATCGGCATACTGGCCGGCGCAATACGATTGCGCGCGCAGATTCGACACAAAAAAAAAGCGGAAGATCAGGTACGCGAATCCGAAGCCCAGCTTCGTGTCGTTAACCAACAACTCGAAGAAGCCAAGGACCTGCTCGAAGAACACAACCGCCTCCTTGAAGAGCGCGTACGCGAACGCACCAAGGAACTCCACGATTCACGCCTGGAGATTGTGCGCCGTCTCGCACGCGCCGCTGAATTCCGCGATACCGACACCGGCCTGCACATCACCCGCATGAGCCTGTATTGCGAAGCATTGGGACGCGCCGCCGGCCTAAACGAGATGGAATGTGATCTCCTGCTGAATTCCAGCGCATTGCACGATATCGGAAAGATCGGAATTCCCGACCGCATTCTGCTTAAACATGGACGCTTTGAGCCGGACGAAGCAAAGGTTATCAAGCGTCATGTCGAAATGGGCGGCGAAATTCTTGCCCAGAGCGCCTCTGAACTCGTCCAGTGGGCCGAAGTCATCACGCGCGCACACCATGAAAAATGGGATGGCACTGGATATCCTGCAGGATTGAAAGGGGAGGAGATACCGCTGATAGGCCGTATCGCAACCCTCTGCGACGTGTTTGACGCCCTTACTTCACAGCGCCCCTACAAGAAGGCGTGGTCCGTCGAAGAAGCCATCGCAGAGATTGAGCGGGGGAGAGGCATTCACTTCGATCCCCAGTTGGTTGACCTTTTCAAACAGGCTCTGCCGAAGATCCTGAAAATCCGCGATACCTACAATGAAACCGTTGAAGAGGGAGAACACCAGGGGGAAAATTCCCCTGTCCAAGAATAGCGAATACGGCGCGCACAGAATCGGCAATTGGATGTATTGAATTGAAACACGAAAGGGACCGGGTTATGGTTGAATGCACACAATGCGGGAACAAGTTGGCGGGCGAAAGCTCCGTGGCATCGATTTCCGGCAGTATTTCCGGCGATGAATGCACCGAATCCTATTATTTTTGTGCGCAATGCGGTCTGTATACGGTCGTTATCTTCTGGGATTGCTTCTTGGGAGAGGAAACATCGTCCACGCGCGGCCCCATTTCAAAAGAGGAGGGACTCCGAAAAATTGAATTGATCCGCCAGTGTGAAGAATCCTGGAACAAAAAATGCCGCTGCAAAACGCATTGTGAATATTTTGATAACATGCTGGATTAAAAAGGGAGACGCCATGACATTTTTTACTATGCTGTATAAGAACGGACTGTGGTTAGCGCCGCCGGTTTTTTTTCTTGCGATCGTTTTGCTTCCTCTGGTTATTTTCAGTCTTGTAAGAATGATGAAAAAAGCGGAGCTTGTACGCCTCCCGCTGGTTGAACAGCAGGAAGTGGAATTCAACGAAGCCGGCACGGTCGTCCTGTGGGGGGAAGGCCCGCAACTGACCACGCGGTTTGCCTGGCTAAAATATAGACTGACGGATAGGACGGGAGCATCCGTACCCGGACGGATCACCCTGCCGGTTAAAAGTTCGGGTTTTACGCGGGTGAAAAGAACCATGCGGCTGTTCCACATTCCACAACCGGGAAAATACTTGCTGTATGTAGACCGGCTCGGAGAAGCAGATCCGAGGAATGCCAAATGTCAACTGGTGTTTACGAAACCGTTTTTTGGGAAAGTGGTTCTGCATATTCTCGGCATTCTCGCCTCGTCGTTTCTTTTGATTGGCAGCCTTGTCCTATTCCTGCTGAGGCTTCTGCATGCAAGCCCGGAATTGGAAGCCGGCGCGGTGGTTTCTTCCTCGGCGATAATTACTGCCGCTGGCATCATTGCCATTATTATCGCTGCCATTGTACTTGTAGTATGGACCAACCAACGTCAAAAGAATGGCGTATGAAATATTCGATCCAGGATTTCGTTACTCGCAGGAAACATACGATTAATTTCAGGGTATAACATGATACGCAAAACACGGATACTTGGATTTCTATTTCTCGTCATGACAGTTGCATGTGAAAAATCACCTGATCGATTAAATGAGACCGTTGTTCTTGTGCATGGAATGGGACGCACAAGAGTTTCAATGTCGCTCCTTAAAACACGCCTCGAAAAGGCAAGATATACTGTTGTAAATTTCCCGTATTCGCCGCATAATGAGTCGCTTGATACAATCACTGATAACTTGCAAAAATTCGTCCAAGATAATGTGCAAACAAAACAATATCACCTTATTGGCCATTCACTAGGGAATATTATTATCCGTAATGCATTCAAACACAGCCTAAAGCCTGGTCTTGGCAGGATTGTGATGTTAGCCCCCCCAAACAATCCAGCATATTTAGCAGGACTCTTGAAAGAAAACCGCTTGTATAGGTGGTTCTCGGGTGATAGCGGGCAAAAACTTTCCTCCCCTGAATTTTACGCAACATTGCCAGTACCAACGGTCGAGTTTGGCGTTATCGCTGGAGATCGTGGACAAAAACTCACTTTCGAAGAACCAAACGATGGTATTGTCACAGTTGAAAGTACGAAACTTTGTGGTATGAAAGATTGGATACTCCTTCATCATACCCATACCTTCATGATGAATAGTGGCGATACCGCAGAACAATGTGTACACTTCCTGCAAACAGGTAATTTCATTAAAAAATAAACATGAAGTTAACCAAAAATTTTTAAAGGAATGGAATGCGAGTCAACGTGGTGAGGAAACACTTAGTAATGGAGTGTGGAAAAATCCAAAACAAAAGGTATACTGCATTTTTGTTTATGTGCAGATATTTTTCCCGTGCTTACTTTACATTCCTGGCAATCGCCTGTCTTTCACCAGAAATGGCGTTTGCCGATTCTACCCCCCAAAAAGATTTAATAGTAAATGGGGATTTCGAAAAATGGAGTTCGGACAGCCCCGATAACTGGACCGTCACGCCTGCTGGCCGCGTGAACCGGGCAGAAACTGGCTACCGGGGCGCTTTTGCATGTGAGGTGCTGGTGGATGGCAAGGAATCCATTACCCTCGAACAGGAAATCAGATCGGATTTCCTCAAACCAGATCAACAATTGATCCTGCAATGTGCAATTAAAAGCACCACCCAGGGGGGGACCACGCTCAGTGTTAAATTCCCTGAGCAGCCGGATGTGCAACCTCTTCAAGTGCAAAGTATCTCAAACGCGATCTGGCAACGGATGCGCTTGCCTTTCACGGTGCCCAAATCCGCTGTGCCGGGGAGGGTTTTGATCAGCATTTCCGCCCGCAACGCCAAAGAGGGGCCTTTGCTTGTGGATGCAGTTTCCCTTGAACCGTGTATCCCATGGCGCAGTTCATTATACCCGGAATCCTGGACGCCCCCAGCGCCTGGCACTATAGAAAACGCGTTGCATGATTTTTCCTATGCGGGATATAAGAATGGCATTGAACCGCCAAACACCTTCCTACAGTTAAAACAATTCAATGTAGTGGATGCATTCAAAGCGGATCCCAACGGCAAAAACGATTCAACGGATGCCATACAAAAAGCGATTGATGCTGCCGCAGCAGTGAATGGCGGAAATGTCTTTCTTCCTAAAGGCACATACCGCTGTAATGGTCCCTTGTTTATTAAAACATCGAATACCGTAATCTCCGGCGCAGGACCGGAAAAAACCCGGATCATCTTCACCAGCCGCGATGCGGACCTATTCCAGCGCGAAATTCATCAGCAAGTATTATTTTGTGGGGGGGAGTGGCCAGATTCCGGGATTCCCCTGGCCGCGGATGTTCCAGAATATTCCACCACCATTTCTGTGGAAGATCCCGGTTCCTTAAAACCAGGCGGCGATGTAGCGATTGGTTGGAAAATTACGGACGATTTTGTGAATGAGCACGGCATGCAGGGTGTCTGGCAAGAATTCAACGGGAAATGGCAGCCTTTCTTTCAGCGCACGGTGGTCTCAATAGACAAGAATGCCTCGCCGGCGCGGAGTACCATCGATGTTCCGATGCGCTATCCTGCGAAACAACGCGATAGTGCAAGTCTCATCGTGATCCCGAATTATCTGGAGGGATGTGGCCTGCAGGATCTTTCCATATCCGATGCCCATCCCGAAGGCAAGCAATGGAGCGATGTGCGTTTTTCTATTGTCGGGATGTATCGTGCAAAGGACTGCTGGATGCGCAATGTTAACTCGTTTGCCTCTGGCGCGGATGGAGAGTGCCACCTGCAAAATAATGGTTTCCGGATTGAAAACTGCAAACGGGTCACCATCGAAAACTGTTCTCTCGCCAATCCGCAGAATCGCGGCCCGGTGGGAGGCGGCTATCTGTTTGAAATAGTGGCCAGTTCTGAGGTTCTTGTAAAAGACTGCACAGGTACAAATGGCCGCCACAACTTCATCCAAAATTGGGGCTTTGGAACGTCTGGGTGCGTCTTTCTCCGATGCCACAGTACTGGCAGCCGGACCTTTCCCGATCAAAATACGGAACCCGATCATAAGGGATGGGCGGCCTGTTCAGAATTCCATCACTCCCTTGCCATGGTCTGCCTGGTGGATTCCTGCGTGCTGGACGACGGTTGGCTCGCCGGAAATCGCGGACAATGGAGCAAAGGGGCCGGCCACACCTCCACCGGCTGCGTCTTCTGGAACTGCTCCGGTAAAGGGACTATTTACTCCTGGCAATACGGAACCGGCTACGTCCTGGGCACTACAGGCCTCTCCATTATGACCACCGTCAGCGACGCCGTAGCCAATGACCTCAATAAAGGAACCGCCCCCGAAGACATCACCCAAGGCGAAGAACTCGGAAAATTTCTAAAGCCGCCTTCATTGTATATGGATCAATTGATGAGTAGAAATAATAATGCCAAAATGACAGATTGATTGTTAATTTTCCTGTAGTTTCAGAAATAATGGAAATCTGCTACAATTCTGTCAGGTTTATTCTACATGCGAAAACAAAAGATTTATATTGACACTTCTGTTATCGGCGGATGTTTGGACGAAGAGTTTTCGTCTGAAAGTACTTCATTATTTGAATTAGCACGAAAGGGAGACATTCTATTCGTTATTTCAGATGTCGTTTTGGAAGAGCTGGATAGAGCGCCAGTCGATGTTCAAGTGCTATTTTCTAATTTACCGAAGCATGCATACGAGATAGTTGAGAGTTCCTATGAGTCCGAAACATTACGGGACATTTATCTAGATGCCGAAATTGTGGGAAGTGCTTCCCGAAATGATGCTCACCATGTCGCCATAGCGTCGGTTGAACGTGTGGATATGATAGTAAGTTGGAATTTTAAACATATTGTTCATCTCGATAAAATACGAGGCTTCAATGCAGTTAATCTTCAACAGGGATATCCTTTAATTGAGATTCGTTCTCCTAGGGAGATTGTTTAACTATGAAAAATCAAAAATCATTCGATTGTGTTGAAATGAAAAACCGCATACAAGAAGATCTTTTAACGGAATGCGAAGGACTGACTCCAGAAGAAGAGCGTCAAAAACGCATTCAAAAACTCTCAAGTTCCGATTCTCCCGCAGCTAAAATCTGGCAATCAGCGTGTAAGCGTTCGGTTGTGCTTTCGAAGTAATAGACGATTCTTTCAGAATTCTTGGAATAATTTTGAATACTATGGTGTGTTACACCCGATGCCGCTTCATGGCATCCGTGAATACTTTGCGTATCTTCTTCAACAATTTTCCCGGAGTTTCAGTACGAGGCCATACGCCGTAGGTTTGTTCAAATACAGTGAAATCTTGTTTTATAGTAGGGCAGGGGGATGAAGCCACGTTCTCCTTGCCATTTTTCGCATCACTTTTCATAAACTCGAAGCCATCCCAAAACCTCGTGAGATACAGGATACAACATTATATCAACACCTCATGCGCATAATACCGTCATTCCCGCGACCTGTCCTCCGAAGCACTCAGCGCGAAGGAGGAAGGCGGGAATCCAGGATTCAGAGTTTTTTCTTCAGATGGTTGTTTATAAAAATGATAGAACTGATGCACATGCGCATCTTGCCATTACGTGCGATGTAATAGTATAAATCACTGACCACATTACAATTTTGGAGAAAACTACAAATGAAACGGCGCGACTTCCTAAAAGCGACCATGGCGGGAGGATCTGCAGGCTGGATAATGCCAGGGCAAGAATGTCTTGCTAAAGATAACAGTGACGGCATGCTGCATGATTACAACGCTCCCGCCATCTTGAAATCCTACACATCAGAAGACCATCGCCGCCGCCTCGAAAATATCCGCTTCTGTGAGCGCGCCAACCGCTCCTGTATGCGGAAGCATCTGATTACCAGCTACCTCCCCGCCCAGGCCACCTACAATCTCGGCGAATACCCCTCAAAAGAACGCTGGGCCCCCAACGACTACGATGAACAGGAACTGGACCGGCTCAAAGACCACGGCATTCAAATCATCCAAGTCTTTGATGATTGGAATGATTCCCTCCGGCTCTTTGGCGGTGACAAGCTCAGCGCGGTCAATCCCGAAGGATTCCGCCGGTTTGTGGAGATGGTTCACCGCCGGCGCATGAAAATCATCCTGTATGTCTCCTGTGGTTTTCTCCAACGGACCGACCCCGACTTCCGCCAGGAATGGTCCCGTGAAGGGGATTTCCTGGTTTTGGGCTATTGGAATATGGCCCGATGTTCTCCCTCAAGCCCTGGATGGCGCGCCTATTTCTTACCCAAACTCCTAAACGTGATGGAGGAGTATGGCGCGGACGGTATCTACAACGATTGTGGTTATCTCGCCAACAAGCATCACGGAAGAAAAGCCCCTACCAACGACGAAGTGGATGCATTTCCCGAAGCCGACGACTATGATGGAGCGTTTACGGACCTGTTGGCCCTTATATATGCTGAGGTAAAACGCCGTGGCGGGATCTACAAGCTCCACGTGAATGCCGCCGAACAACCCATGACCCACGGCCTGCGCGTCTACGATTATCTCTGGGTAGGGGAGGGGGTAGGCAATCTGGATGCCATGCGCGAAACCGTTAAAGACTACCCGCCGTATGTCGTCCCGTGTCCTGACATGACCTTCGCAAAAACCAACGACCCCAATGAACCCTTCCTTCACGCCATACCCTATATGCAATTCCCGGTGCTCCAGGCCGGCCGGCCCTTCACCGGCGCGCGCGCCATGATCCCCGGCATTGCCTACAATCAAGATCCCAAGGACTTCTGGATGCGCATCTGCCGCGAAGCATGGGAACACTACAACGCCCATCCCGAAGGTCCTCATGCCTATGGCGCTTGGGATGCCATCCCTGGGCGCGCCGAAACACGCCCCACCCACCGCCAATGGCTTAAGCAGTATCTTCCGCTATCGGAAGAAGGCACATGGGCCTGGCTCGATATCAAAGACTCTGATTTATTTGAAGCTCCATTGCCATCCAATGTGGTTGCTTCCTTCTTTGCGAATAGGCAAATCCATCTTGTATTGGCCAACTACAGCCAAACCCCAGTAACCATCACCACGAATAGTCCTGGCGTTTCTGTTTCAACCCCAGACAATCCTCCCACAAAACAATGGACAATCAACGCACGAACGCTGGAAATAGTAAAACTCTAAATGAAACACGCTACACTCTATTGCAAAGTGCTGTTTTTCCTGACTATCGCTTCTATGCAATCCCTGTCAACCGCTCAGGACAAAAGCATTCCAATCAGCCCTTCTTCTCAGCTTTTCGTGGACGATACCTTGGTTGCAAAAAAGGCAAATGTCGTTCGTCACATTCATCCCTGTACAAAGTTGGATCAGCCCGTAGTAACCGCCGACATGCCATGGGAGCGCGATGAACAAGATCTTCGGGTGTATATCTATGGGACAGTCTTACGTGACCCTGAAACAGGCCATTTCCGCATGTGGTATAACCGGCTTAATCTCGTACTATTTGCCGAATCCGAAGATGGTATCCACTGGACAAGACCAACGCTTGGCCTAAACGACTGGCAGGGTTCAACCGCTAACAACATTGTATATTCGGGCCTTCATAGCCCCAGTGTACTGTACAATCCGGAAGCAAAAGACCCCGATTTTTGCTATGTGATGATGGGTTCGTCAAAAGGATATCGTTTTTTTCACTCCAGGGATGGAGTACACTGGACCCCTTGTGCCGATACTCCCGCATTCACCGGAGGCGATACGTGCACCCTCTCGTATGATGCAAAGACGGGTGAATATCTCGCCTTTCACAAACGTTCCCACGACTATCGCGGCCATCCACGCCGCCTCGTCTATCTATCCACGAGCCGCGATCTCAAAACGTGGTCAGAACCAGTCCTTGCTATGGCGCCTGATGAAATTGATGACGCCGCAGTGGTCAAAGAAGGAGGGCAATACTCGCAGTTTTATAATATGTCCGCTTTTCCCTATGGCGGGCAGTTTCTGGGGATGATCACACACTTTCGATTCACTGGAAGTTCACAAAACCACGAAACACAGCAAAGCCGTCATGACGGTCCTATTGACGTACAGTTGGTCACTAGCCGCAATGGCCGTTCGTGGACACGCTGCGAAGATCGTTCCCCGGTCATTCCGAACGGCCCCTATCCCTACGATGCTGGTTGTATTCTTGGCGTGGCAAATAGCCCGGTAGTTGTTAATGACGAACTCTGGCTCTACTATACCGCCATCACCACCACCCACGGAGGCGCTTTGCCCGGTAAAAAAATATCCATCGCCCTGGCTAAATGGCGAAAAGATGGGTTTGTTTCGCTGGATGCCGGAAATGACGAGGGGGTCGTTGAAACGGTTCATATGAGCTGCGCTGGAGGGAGCCTGATCGTCAATGCAGACATCAAAGAAACGATGAGCATTGCCATTTTGAATAAATCCGGCACTTCAATCCCGGAATTTGATCATAGTGACTGTAATGTATTGTCCGGTGATTCCATTCACCACACTGTTACCTGGAAAAAGCATGACAAAATGCCTGTCGATCACTCTGTTTGTCTGCAATTTCGCATGAAAAACGCGCGTCTTTATGGTTTTTCCATCAAAAACGACTAATGCCGCCTTTTTGATATAATCATGTATCCATCTAGCCGATTGGAGGTCAATACAATGGATCGATACGAACAATTACAGCAACTTCTGCATAAACATCCTACGGGTGCGCCTAAATCGAACGCCTTTACAGAAATCCTACAAATCCTGTTTACTCCGGAAGAAGTAAAAGTCGCCCTGGGAATGGGTTTCGCTCCGCGAAGTATTCAGAAAATTGCAGAATCTGCTGGGGTGCCGGAAGACGAAGTTGCGTTGCGATGCGAGACCATGGCGAATAAGGGCATAGTCTTCAGCCGGGAAAAGAATGGCGAGATGGGCTATGCACTGCTCCCTACTATCCCTGGCATATTTGAATTCCCCTTCATGAAAGGCGGGGGAACCGCAATGCACGAGCGCCTGGGGAAACTCTGGGAAGAATACCACCACGAGGCCATGGGAAATGAATTCGCAGGAAGCCAAACGCCGCTAACGAGGGTGATTCCCATTCAGCAAACCATTGACACCACGGTCGAGATCTTCACATACGAAGAACTCTCTAAAATGATGGACAATGTCAAAACCTTTGCATTGGCCCAATGTGCCTGCCGTGTGAGTGTCGGTGCATGTCATAAGCCCAAAGACGTATGCCTCCTGTTCGACACGACGGCTGAATTTCTAATCCAACGCGGATTCGCACAACGCATTACCAGGGAACAGGCGATGGAGGCATTGCGGAAAGCAGAAGAGGCTGGCCTTGTGCATACCACAAACAACAGCCAGGATCGGCTGAATTTCGTCTGCAACTGCTGTCCCTGTTGTTGTACCATCCTGCGGGGAATGGTTCAGTTGCACAATCCCAACGCATTTGCGAAAAGCCGATGGCAAGCAGAAGTCGATCCCGATGAATGCACTGGATGCGGAATATGTGAGCAGGAGCGTTGTCCCGTGGGTGCCGCAAAGGTAATTGACAGTACTGCGCGTATCGATTCGGAACGATGCATTGGCTGCGGCCTCTGTGTGACCACATGCCAGAATCAGGCTGTGAAAATGGTCCTCCGAAAAACTGCAATGCCACAGCCGCCCGCCACCATCCAGGAAATGGGCATCACGGTGGCCAGCCAGAAAAACAGACTTGAAGATTTTCTGGCACATATGGGACGCTAATCTTTCTAATTAGCTTTCATATGCAAAGATCTGCTGGAAATTGATCCTTCATTAGTCGTCAGTGGATTTGCCTTACCACGCGCCGGCGCCTAGCCCAAAGTCAGAAACATCCTGGATATTGGGCGGAATACTGGGCAGCGTAAGCATAAAATCGTTCTGTCCATTTGCATCCATAACCTTCAAATGATGCCCATCGTTTCCATCAGGATGTCCCATCCACAGACTGGCAATACGGCCATCCGGCAATACCACCGGCGAATTGTCGTTCGTAAAACTTCCAGCCACCAGGACCGGTTCCGCGCCAGACCCAGAGGGCAAGCGCCATATCTGTTCGCCGCTGGTCCACGCGGTTTCAAACACAATGCTGCCATCCGGGGCGTATGCAGGACTGAATACTTGGCTGGCCTGACTGCCCGCGGGTGCATTGGCTTCAGTTATTGCCTGTCGAAATCCACTGCCATCCATGTTTACTTCACAAACAACCAAATGGTCAAAATCGTCGCCGGCATTGAAAAGTACGGTTTCCCCATCTTGAGAAAAGACCGGACGCTCATGCGTTGCAAACGGAGAATCCGTGCTGAGCACAATGGGATCGCTCCATGTCGAACCCTGAAGATGGGTGACAAAAATATCCGTGTCATGCGGACCATCCGATCCAACATACACCACGGTCGTCCCATCGTTGGTGACGGAGGGTTGATTCCCGTGAATGACCCCGCTGGCAGTGCGGATGGACACCACGCCGCTTAAATCGCCGGTGGCGATTGCCAGCGCCGCCCAGCCGGAGGCTTCGGCATCAAACCGCTCACTCGAAAATGCATACCACGAACCATCCCAGGAAACACGGATCGGGCCTTCATCCAACCCATTCGGATTCACGGCCAGCGGCTGCAATGCCGCCGAAATATTTTCCGGAACAGCGCCTTCCAAGGCTTCCACCCGCCATAAAGTGTCTGAATCAACCATATACCCATTCACCATTACCTGTTCCGTCGTGGTGAATGTCACCTGTGAACGTATCGTTTCACCTTCTACTTCGCCTTCTATTTCGCCTTCTGGCATTCCTTCTTCTTCCCCTTCGCCCTCGGCCTGACCCTCTCCTTCTTCTTCTCCTTCCTCCTCGCCTTCCCCTCCGGAAACCTCCGTCGTAAATGAGAATGTAAATGGGGAATCAAGGTGGGAGCCATTTGCCGATTCTGCATCTTGTACAGTGATGGAGTAGGTGGTGGTATACGCCAGTAAAGCCGACGGTATCAGCGTCACGGTACGGTTTTCATTGGACCATACAGCACTGTATGCAAATGCTGGCAGCGTCTGCAGAATGAGTGAGCCTTGGATAGCGGCATTAAAGGTGATGCTGATGTGTGCCGAAATATCCACGCCCGCGGCCCCGTTTGCGGGCACGGTGTTGGAAACACTTAGTGCAGCAGGTTTTGGACAGCCGGAGAGTCCGATAACTGCACCAGCAAGTAATGCCAAACACGTCCATTGGATTAAACGTCTCATGCGGGTTCCTTTTCATGCGTTATCTGCAAGTATGGCATCTATACCATTATTATTTGTCAATACTCAAACGCGCCAATATCGTATCCTGATCCGTGAGGCCGTACCGTGCCGTCAAGGTCTGTGCCGGGCGCGTTCGCAGCGGCCCCATGATCGATTGCGGGGGATGTCCCGGTCAGGTGGAAGTCACTTGCGGCCACGTTCACAAAGCCAGCCGATCCTTCCTGATACTCAGTGCCCCGGGTTTCCCCTGGCTCTTCACCCCGAAACCCGTCGATTAGGTTATGGTCGATAACATAGTTGCTGATGGGTGCATCCTCAACGACCGCAATCTGAAACGACAAATTCTGACTGCAAATATTGTTGCGAATAACAACACCGGACGCTTGCGGATTATCGAGGAAAATGCCCCCGCCCCATTCCCCAATGCCATTATTGTAAAAAGTGTTGTTCACGATGTATAGATTTTGCAATGGATGGGTGTCACTGCAACATTGCGACACGTCCAAGCCGGTCCAGGCATTGTGATAGGCAATGTTGTTGTAAACCCGGATGTTTTCAAGAAGTCCGCCTTGCTCGGACGCCAGCGTGATTCCATCGCCCTCGACATCGTGCACGATATTTGCAAATACCTCGATGGTGTGTGTGTGTTTGTCCCATGCTTCTGTATAGATGCCCACACCTTCCGTGTGATGAACGTAATTTCCATATACTTTTCCGTTGCAGGATCCATCCTTGCTGTCTATGCCTTCCTTGGGACTGTGGTGAACGTGGTTATTCCTGGTTTCAAACGTGTCCGTGCCCCCCACGGAGATGCATTCATTAAACAGGGCCTGACAGCATCCTTCCACTTCATTATGGTCAATACATACGTCATTACAACTCCAAACGCCGATGCCGGAGTCATTTGTGTTATTAACATAATTATTCTCAATAATGATGTGGCTGGAACTGTCCGCCTGAATGCCGGGATTGTGCGGATCGGATATGGCATTGATTATTCTCAGACCGGAAACGCGAATATAGTCTTGTCCGAGGATATCAAATAAGCCCGCCCATTCAGGAATTGCAACCCCTGTTCCGTCAATGGTGACTTCATCGCCGGGATAGGCGCTATATGATATAAAATTATTCAGCGTGCCGGAATTCTGCGGTTCGATTCGCTCATGATAGACACCGGCCTTGATATAGACCGTTTCGCCGGGTTCTAGTGCATCTGCCGCTTTCTGAATCGTTTTCCAGGGCTCGTTTTCTGTTCCAGGATTCAAATCGCTCGCCATGGGCGCGTTGGTGTCTACAAAAAATAGTATCCCTTCTCCCTCTCCTTCATTTTCGCCCTCAATCAAACCCTCGCCCTCCTCCTGGCCTTCTTCTTCACCCTCTCCATAGTATTCTTCAAAATATTCATAGGCATCAATGATATCTAGATACACTCCATCGAAGCCCGCGGCAAGAATACGGTCCAGATATGCATTTGCGCTGCCAAAAATGATCGCCTGCCAGCCTGGATCCCAGTATCGCACCTTATAATTGCCCTCCCAATCGGGATTCTCTTCTTCAAGCCACCCTGGTGTTCCAGGATGCCAGCTCGATTGCCAATAATACCGGTAATCTTCCGCCTCGCCGATGCTCATGTATGCCAATAATAACCTCTGTCCGCCGTTTGCTTTGCTCTTTAACTGGGTGACTTCCGGTGTGGACAATGCGGTCTCATCATAAAAAAGATCAATAATGAATACATCATAATTTGTGGCGTCAATTGCATTAAGATAGGCCGTGCGTCCGCCAAACGGTTCCGCATTGAGTAAATACAGCATGTTCTTGGCATCGCCTAAAGAAGAAATACTCGAAGCATTCATCTGATAGGGGGTTGACGGATAGGCCGGAATCCGGTCGAGTTCCCGGCTATCCGCGGCAAACGAGACA